>NZ_PEDM01000048.1 GCF_002742685.1 Anoxybacillus flavithermus | reverse complement strand
GCCTTCGCAGTTCGGGACTTTCACCCTATAGATTGCACCCATGCCGAGCACACCAAAATAAAGAAGAGAGCAACTCGCTCTCTTCTTATCGTTTTAACTTCTCACGCAATACCATCGGCAAAATTCCACCGTGACGATAGTAGTCGATTTCTACTTCGCTATCGAAACGAACAAGCACTTCAAATTCTTTTTTGTTTCCTTGCTCGTCTGTCGCTGTTACTTTGACGTAGTCGCGCGGTTTGACGTTTTCATCAATATGCACTTCAAATACTTCTTTACCTGTCAATCCAAGCGTCTCAGCATTTTCCCCTTCTTTAAATTGAAGTGGTAATACGCCCATAAGTACAAGGTTTGAACGATGGATACGCTCAAAACTTTCAGCAATAACGGTTTTAATACCAAGCAAATACGTTCCTTTTGCTGCCCAGTCACGCGAACTTCCCATTCCGTAGTCTTTACCAGCGATGACAACAAGTCCTGTGCCATTTTGCTTATATTTCATGCATGCATCGTAAATCGACATAACCTCGCCTGTTGGCCAATATGTTGTATAGCCACCCTCTGTACCTGGAGCAATTTGGTTACGAATACGGATGTTTGCAAACGTACCTCGCATCATGACTTCGTGGTTACCACGACGTGAACCGTACGAGTTGAAGTCTTTCGGATCAACACCTTTAGAAATTAAATATTGTCCTGCTGGTGTGTTTACACCGATCGATCCAGCTGGTGAAATGTGATCTGTTGTGACAGAGTCACCAAACTTACCAACCACCCTCAAACCAGTAAGTGGTTTGACTTCTTCCACTTCTGGCGATAATCCTTCAAAGAATGGCGGATTTTGAATGTACGTCGAATTTTCATCCCATTGATAAAGTGGCTCGTCCGTCGTTTCAATCGCATTCCACCGCGCGTTATCGTCGAATACTCGCTCGTACTCTTTACGGAATAATTCTGGTGTCACTGCTTGTTTTACAACTTCTTTCACTTCTTCTGTAGACGGCCAAATATCATTAAAGTACACATCATTTCCGTTTTGATCTTTACCGATCGGCTCATTTAATAAATCGATGTCAACTGTTCCAGCAAGGGCATATGCCACGACAAGTGGTGGCGATGCTAAATAGTTACCTTTGACGAGCGGATGAATGCGTCCTTCAAAGTTTCTGTTACCAGATAATACACTTGTTACAAGCAAATCGTTTTCTGCAATCGCTTTTTCAAGCTCTGGAGCAAGCGGACCAGAGTTACCAATACATGTCGTACAACCGTAACCGACGATGTTAAAGCCGATTTGCTCTAGGTAAGGGAGAAGCCCCGAATCCTTTAGGTACCCTGTAACGACTTTTGAACCAGGTGCAAGCGAAGTTTTTACGTATTTCGGCACTTTTAATCCTTTTTCTACCGCTTTTTTCGCTACTAAACCTGCTCCGATCAACACATATGGGTTGGATGTGTTCGTACAGCTTGTAATCGCCGCAATCGCGATCGCACCCGTTTTCATTTGTACTTCTTCACCGTTCAACGTAACGGTAATTTCTTTATCAAAATCCGCCTCAGTCAAGCCAAAACCTTGATTTCCTTGTGGAGAAACAACAGCTTGACGGAACGATTCTTTCATTTTTGAAAGCGGAATTAAATCTTGTGGACGTTTTGGTCCAGAAAGATTTGGCTCAATTTCTGATAAGTTAATTTCAACAACATCTGTAAATACAGGCTCTTGTGCATCTGGTGTATAGAACAAGCCGTTTGCTTTACAATATGCTTCAACTACTTGAACATGCTGCTCGTCACGACCTGTTAAGCGCAAGTAATCAAGCGCTTCCGCATCGACCGGGAAGAAGCCGCACGTTGCACCATATTCAGGTGCCATGTTAGCTACTGTTGCACGGTCAGCTAACGGCAATGTTGCCACACCTGGACCGAAAAATTCAACAAACTTGCCGACAACACCTTTTTTCCGAAGCACTTGTGTCACTTTTAACGCAAGATCTGTCGCTGTCGTACCGTTCGGTAATTTTCCTGTTAAGCGTACACCGATCACTTCTGGTACTGGAAAGTAGGATGGTTGTCCAAGCATGCCTGCTTCCGCCTCAATACCACCAACACCCCAACCGAGTACGCCAATACCGTTAATCATCGTTGTGTGGGAGTCTGTACCGACAAGCGTATCTGGGAACGCCTCATACTCACCATTTTCCCCTTCAATGACATGCACTACATTCGCTAAATACTCTAAGTTAACTTGGTGCACAATACCCGTTGCTGGAGGAACAGCACGATAATTGGTAAACGCTTTTTGTGCCCACTTTAAAAACTTATAGCGCTCTGCATTGCGCTCAAATTCTAAATTCATGTTATACTCGAGCGCATCTTCTGTCCCAGCTTTATCAACTTGGACAGAGTGGTCAATCACAAGATCAACAGGAATTTCGGGGTTGATTTCATACGGATCCCCACCTATGTCCGCCATTGCTTTTCGCATGGAAGCTAAATCAACAACCGCAGGGACACCCGTAAAGTCTTGCAAGATGACGCGAGATGGCTTAAACGGAACATCTACATCTTTCAGTTCACCCGTTCCCCATTTCGCTAAATTTTCAACATGCTCTTTCGTAATGACACGCCCATCAACTTGACGAAGTACTGATTCAAGAAGCACTTTAATAGAATACGGAAGGCGCGATACATTTCCGATTCCTGCTTCTTCAAGCGCTTGTAAACGATAATAATGATATTTTTTCCCGTTTACCTCGAAAGTAGAACGCGCTTGAAACACATCATTTTTCACCATTATGTATTACCCCCTTCTAACAAATCATCTTCTCCCACACCCACAAAATTCCTACGCTTTTATCTTAATACAATGCTCTACATAAGTAAATAATAATTGTTTATAAGTTTCAGATAAATGCATATTTTTTTGCCCTCTTTCCAACAATAGTTGTAGGAGGTGAAAAAAGATGGTAAAAAGAAAAGCAAATCATGTCATTCCTGGCATGAATGATGCAAGCGCACAAGGAAAAGGTGCTGGCTACAATGAGGAGTTGTCAAATGAGCCAATGACAGAAGCGCAAAAACAAAATAATAAAAAACGGAAGAAAAATCAATAATCCCGCTTGAAGCGGGATTATTCATACATGTTGACTTCGTCGACAATTGCTTGCAAATCGTGACGAAATTGTTCAAGCTGTTTTCGTTGTTTTTCTGAAGCTACTTCAAGCGCGTTATTAATTTGCTCAAACGCTTCGTTTACTTCTTGTTTTAAATGATGCAATTGACTTCCGTAATCTGCATCACTTTTTACAAGATGATCATACCATTCTTTCGCCTCCATTGTTCCTTGTTGGGCAGCTTCAAACGCTTGTTGCTTATTTTTATGATAAGGCATCTCATTCACTTCCTCTCTTTTTAATTATTATCGTGCCTATTCACGGACGAAATATGCATAAATATCGTTTATCATGCCATCATATGAAAGAAAGGAGTGTGTCGCATGAACAAAAATACAAGCAAAGATATGCACAAAAACGCCCCAAAAGGAGATAACCCAGGACAACCAGAACCGCTTAGTGGCTCGAAAAAAGTAAAAAATCAAAATCATACCCGTCAAAAGCATAACTCAAGTCACGATATGTAAAAGAGCTGACACCATTGTCAGCTCTTTTGCTTGATTCCACCATGATTTTTTTACATAATAAACGTTGAGGTGGAATGTATGCTAACAGGTTGGTTTTTATGGTTTATTTTATTTTGGGTCGTTTTTCTTCTTGTTACAATGTCAATCGGCGGATTTTTTATGTTCCGGAAATTTTTAAAACGTTTACCAAAAGAAGATGGTAAATCCGAATTAGATTGGCAACAGTATTACATTGAGCAAACGCGTCATTTATGGTCTGAAAAAGAAAAAGAACTACTTGAAGATTTAGTTCGCCCTGTTCCTGAGCTATTTCGTGATGTGGCTCGCCAAAAAATCGCTGGAAAAATCGGAGAGTTAGCGTTACAAGAGAAAGCGAATCGAATTACAGAAGATTTAGTTGTTCGTGGCTATATTCTCGCTACACCAAAACGTGATCATAAGTTTTTAATTAAAGCGCTACGAGAAAAACAAATTGATTTTACAAAATACGAACATTTACTAGCAAAAAAAAGCTAATCGCCTGTTGCTGATTAGCTTTTTTCTTTTATTTCTTGTTGAAGGCGACGATATGATGCATACATCGCCACGCGCCACGGAACAATCATCGAGAAGGCTAAAATCCAAAACATTCCCGCGAGTTCTCCGTACTCAATGGTTCGACTTAAATATGTCTTTAGAGCTAGACGCAATACGATTAAACCAACAAAAATAAAAACGAACGCTTTTGAACGTTGTAAATAAATTTCGTTGTCCCGAACTTCAAACGAAGATGTTTTAATTAACAAAATAGAAAAAAGCGCTCCAACAAAAACTGCTTCTACACATTCTAGCGTCGTTACCCGAAACATCGGATGAAGAAACATAAGAGCACCTGTGCTCATAAAAATAGGGGGTAATATAATTTTTTTGGCGTTTGTCGGTTTTTCTGCTGCTTTCATGCGAATAAAGAAAACAAGTCCAGCCATAAATACCGCAAATACCGAACTAAAAATAGCCAAAGTCAATCTCCCTTTCCCATCTTACTGTAACACTCGTTGAATGGCTTCCATGACGCGACTTTCATCAAATGGCTTTACGATAAAATCTAGCGCTCCCGCTTCAATGGCTTCAACGACCATCTTTTGTTGTCCCATTGCTGAGCACATAATAATTTTCGCGTTCGGATCATACAGTTTAATTTCCTTGACAGCTTCAAGTCCGCTCATCACCGGCATCGTAATATCAAGTGTCACCACGTCTGGCTTTAACTCCATATATAGTTCAACAGCTTCTTTTCCATTTTCCGCTTCCCCAACTACTTCATGGTTTGCTTTTTTTAAAATATTCGCTAGTGTCATACGCATAAATTTCGCATCATCCACAATTAAAATTCTCGCCATTTTCTTTCCCTCCACACCCTAAGAAACTAGAAACCTGTAAAGCCACCAAATATATTTGTCATATAGATCGTAATTTTCGTCATCCAGTCAAAAAACAATACAATCCCCATACCTATCATGACATATCCGCCGACTTTCATTAGCTTAACATGATGTCTTCGAATCCAACCCATTTTTCCAATAAAAAACGACAAAAGTAAAAACGGCAAAGCAAAACCAAGTGAGTAAGCTGTCATATAAACAACACCTAAACTTGGATTGGTCGCTGCTAGAGCAATCACCGATACTAAAATCGGACCTGTACACGGCGTCCAGCCTGCAGCAAACGCCATACCAATAAGAAAAGAGCCAATGTAACCTGATGGACGTTGTTGAAAAGATAAACGACGGTCCGTCATTAAAAAGGTTGGCTTAAAGATGCCGATAATAACAAACCCAAAAAACACCATCAATATTGCACCAATTTGCCGAATAAGATCTTGGTATATATGAAAAAAGCGTCCAAGCATTGACGTACCAAAACCGATGGCAATAAAAATAAATGAAAAACCGAGCAAAAAAAATAACGTATGTAACAAACTTCTTTTTTGTAACAATGCATAATCAGACTTTAAATCACTAACCGAAATTCCTGTAATATATGATAAAAAGGCTGGATAAAGCGGCAAACAACAAGGAGAAATAAACGACAGCACGCCTGCCCCAAACGCAACAAACAGTTGAATGTCCATATCATTGGCACTCCATTCCTTCTTCATTTAACTACATTTTATCAAAAAAATACAAATACGGGCAACAGCTTCTTTCCGTGCTAAAAAAGACACTCGTTGTGAGTGCCTTACCTTTATTTCAACTGATTGTTCATTGCTTTCATCATCTGATTGATCTTTTTTTGCGATGGTGTCATGCCCATTTGCATCATCATCATTCGAATCATTTGTTCATTAATCGGTGGATTTTTCTTTAAGTAGTTCATCATTGTTTTACGCGCAATAAAAAATCCGAGCGCAACGCCAGCAGCAAGCGCTACAATGCCTACTAAAATTATTTCCCACATATTTTTTCCTCCTTCATGTTGTCTACATTACACTATACTAAACAATGACGGTTTGTACAATATGTTCAGTAAAAAATCTTTATTCGATAATAAAACGGGGAGATGTGCTCCCCGTTTTATTATTTGCCTAGTAATGCTTTGACTCGCGCTACAACGTTTTCCACTGTAAATCCATATTCTTGCATAATTTTTTCTCCAGGTGCAGAAGCCCCAAAGCGATCAATAGCTAAAATATCACCCTCGTCACCTGTATAGCGCTCCCAACCAAGAGATGCGCCCATTTCAATAGCAAGACGTTTTTTTACATGCTTTGGAATGACGCTTTCTTTATATTCCGCCGGTTGCGCTTCAAAACGATCCCATGAAGGCATACTGACAACAGAAACATGGATGCCTTCATTCGCTAATGCTTTTTGTGCTTCTACAGCTAAGCTAACTTCCGAACCAGATGCTAACAATAATGCTTGTACTTCTCCTTGAGCTTCCGAAACAACATATGCTCCTTTTTTCACTCCTTCATACGCACGCTCTGCTGTTGTCGCTAACGTAGGAAGGTTTTGACGTGTCAACACAAGAGCAGTCGGACGATCTGTAGATTCTACAGCCAAACGCCATGCAGCAGCTGTCTCATTTGCATCTGCTGGACGAATGACACATACATTTGGCATTGCTCGTAAGGAAGCTAGTTGTTCAATTGGCTCATGCGTTGGACCATCTTCACCGACCGCAATGCTGTCATGTGTAAATACATATGTGACAGGCAATCCCATCAGCGCAGCAAGTCGAATGGCTGGACGTAAATAGTCTGAAAAGACAAAGAACGTACCGCCGTACACTTTTACACCGCCGTGGAGCGCCATACCATTTAACGCCGCTCCCATCGCAAATTCGCGGACACCAAACCAAATGTTACGACCTTCATAACTTCCTGGTAAAAAGTCTCCTGCACCTTTAATTAACGTTTTGTTTGAACCGGCTAAGTCCGCAGATCCACCTAAAAATTGCGGTACAACTTTTGCAATTGCATTCAATACTTCCCCTGAAGAAGCGCGTGTTGCTAAACTTTTTCCTTCCGCATATACCGGTAACGCTTTTTCCCAACTTTCAGGAAGTTTGCCGTCAATCGCCATGCGTAATTGCTTTGCTAAGTCTGGGTATGCCTTCTCATATTCAGCAAATAAAGCACTCCACTCTGCTTCTTTTTTCTCTCCAGTTTCTTTTACTACTTTTTCAAAATGAGCGTACACTTCGTCTGGAACATGGAAATCTTCTTCAAACGTCCATTTATATGCTTGTTTTGTTAGCTTAATTTCATCTTTCCCAAGCGGCGCACCATGTACATCTGCTGTTCCCGCTTTGTTTGGCGAACCGTAACCGATTGTTGTTTTTACCTCAATTAATGTCGGGCGTTCTAAATCTTTTTGAGCTTCATCAATAGCTCGAGCGATTTCCTCGATGTTATTGCCATCTTCTACACGAATATATTGCCATCCATACGCTTTGAAACGCTGTTCTACACTTTCTGAAAACGAAAGATTTAATTCGCCATCTAGCGAAATATCATTCGAATCATAAAGGACGATGAGGCGACCGAGTTTCAAATGTCCCGCTAGCGAAGCTGCTTCTGCAGAAACTCCTTCCATTAAGTCCCCATCACCACAAATCGCATATGTAAAGTGATTGATGATTTCGAATTTGTCTTTGTTGTACGTAGCTGCTAAATGACGTTCTGCCATCGCCATTCCAACAGCCATCGCAATTCCTTGCCCAAGTGGTCCTGTCGTCGCTTCTACACCTGGTGTATGACCGTATTCCGGATGGCCTGGTGTTTTACTTCCCCATTGGCGAAACTGTTTAATGTCTTCCATTGTGACGTCATAGCCACTTAAATGAAGCAGGCTATACAATAACATCGAGCCGTGTCCTGCCGATAATACAAAACGATCACGATTGAACCATTTTGGATTGTGCGGATTATGGTTCATAAACTTTGTCCATAATGTATACGCCATTGGTGCAGCTCCCATTGGCATTCCTGGGTGACCTGAATTTGCTTTTTCAATTGCATCAATCGACAATGTACGAATTGCTGCAATCGATAATTGTTCAATAGAGTGTGTCATCATCTTCATCCTTTCGTTTGCAAACATTTTCATCTTTTATGATATAGAAAAGTTCGTAAAATGTACAATGCTTCACAACATTTTTTTTGACAAACTGACGAAAAAAGAGAACATCTATACTCGTATGTTCTCCATGATAGGCGTATTAATGCAGGCGTTTTTTCTTACTATCCTTTAATTTTTTTGGCGTGACATCATTGCCATTTGGATCAATCACTTTTACAGCATGCAACGTTTCGATCATCGATGCTCGAAAGGCAGCAATATACTCCGCGCGAAGTTGTAGTTGCTCTTGCTTTTCTTCATCTGTAAGACCTTCCATTTTTGCTTTTTTAGCTAACGCATTAATTCGTGCTATTTTTTCAGAAGATAACATTTAGCCTCATCCTTTTGTATTTACTTCTCGCTCGTATCATCATACAAAAATTTTTCATTGTTGACAAGTTGCTCATATTCTTTGTATCGCCGATGAACAGTCGCTTTTGATACATCGTAACCAAATGAACGAAGCGTTGCAGCAATCTCAGCGAACGTTAAGCGATTTTGACGCAATCGAATAATGTCTTCAATCGGTACATCTTTCCGATCGCGGCCCGCATGTTCACCGATGTTGCGCAAATTGTTTTCGGGCCGATATCCTTTTTGAACAGCCCGTTGCATACCGCGTTTAATTTTTAAGTTATGTATTTTTCGTTGATATTCTTCAACAATACTAATAATCTCTAACACCATCGAATCCGCTTCTGATAATTGAAGCTCTCCGCGATGGCTAACGGTATACACACGAATGCCTTCTTTTTGTAAACAGCGAAGAAGAGCAATTTTTGCATTTCCTCGTCCAAGCCTTGTTTCGTCTTGAACGAGAACGACGTCGATGCGATGTTGTTTGATCGCATCAAGCAGCTCCATAATTCCTTCACGTTCAATGTCGTAACCGCTCGCCTGTTCTGCAATGACCTTGATAATATTCATTTCATATTGTTGGGCTAACTTTTCAAGCTCTTCTTTTTGTCTTTGTAACGACGTTTCTTGTGCTTGTTTTGTCGTACTTACACGACAATAAATAATTGCGTTCATCCGCCATCCCTTTCCTATGGTTTATTAGCAACAAGTTGATTTTCATGATTTGATTTTAACACAGGAATGACAATTTTCTCACCAACGATCAATTGGTCATCTGAACGCCCATTTACTTTCATCACCCATTCAATAAATTGTTGGCGCGACAACTGATGTTCGTGTTTATATTGATCTGCAATCTCCCATAATGTATCCCCGGCTGAGACGGTAATCTCAACATATCGTTCTTTATCAACAGATTGTGTTACATGTAAAAAGGCCCATACAAATAGTACACTAAACAAAACCGTCATCACATAATGTATTTTCCCCATACGACCTACCCCTCAGAACATTTGTTTGTATATATAATAACGAGAACTTTTGTTCGTGTCAACTATTTTTCGAACTTATGTTTGTATTAACATGCAAAATTATGTTATAATATAGGCAAAGATTGAAAAGGAAGAGGTGTATAATGATGACGAAATTATCAAAACGACAACAACAAATTTTGGATTTTATTAAACAAGAAGTGCGCACAAAAGGGTATCCACCGTCAGTAAGAGAAATTGGGGAAGCAGTTGGTTTAGCCTCTAGTTCTACCGTCCACGGACATTTAGCTCGTTTAGAAAGTAAAGGCTTCATTCGACGCGATCCAACAAAACCTCGAGCTATTGAGATTTTGGACGAGCACGAATCCATCCCGAAAACCAATGTCATTAATGTTCCGATCGTCGGAAAAGTGACAGCCGGACAACCAATTACTGCAATTGAAAACATTGAAGAATATTTCCCTCTTCCAGAACGGTTCGTCTCACCAGATGATCAAGTATTTATGTTACAAATCGTCGGAGAAAGCATGATTGAAGCCGGTATTTTAGACGGAGACTATGTGATCGTTCGTCAACAGCAAACCGCCAATAATGGAGATATCGTTGTGGCGATGACTGAAGAGCATGAAGCGACAGTGAAGCGTTTTTTTAAAGAAAAAGATTATATCCGTTTGCAACCAGAAAATTCAGCAATGGAACCAATCATTGTCCAAAACGCTACAATTTTAGGAAAAGTCATAGGTGTATATCGTGCAATTCATTAAGAGAAATCGAGTAGGAGGAGGTGATTAACCTCCGTCCTCTCA
>NZ_PEDM01000047.1 GCF_002742685.1 Anoxybacillus flavithermus | reverse complement strand
ACCGTACGTACGGTGGTGTGAGAGGACGGAGGTTAATCACCTCCTCCTACTCGATTTATTTTGTTATGTTCTGTGCAATTTGTTCATATGACATGTCGCTGGTGACAATGTACGTTCCAGGGCGCAGTGCGCGCGTTAAGTGATGTGTATCAAGGTACGTTAAAAATGATTGAGCATTATCAATAATACGGGCTTGCTCAAGCCGTCTAGCAATGTCTTGACTTGCTTCTCCTTTAGCGATTGTCAACGTATAAATGTATGTTTCTTTTTGAGGCGGAGTTGCTTTTTTCGTTTCTTTTTTTAATTTTTCTAGTGCATGAGCTAGTTCATTTCGTTCTGCCATGAGCTGTTCATATTGTTTTTCGCTTATTTTGTTGGGTTGTAGTTGTTTATGATTTGTATAATAAATGATAGCTAATATCGTTGTAGCAAATAATATCCCAGTTGCAAAGGCACGTGTTGTCCTTTTCATCGTTCATTCCTCGCGATCATGATATTCACCTCATCTATCGGCATGTTAAACTTACGAGCAATTTGCTCTTTTGTCCATCCTTGTTTATATAAGTCAGCGATTTGCTCTTCATTTGAAAACGACTCGATTCCAATCAGCAATTCTTCTTCAAGTGCTTTCACGCGCTTTTTTACTTCGTATAATTGTTGCATCGTTGATAATGTTAACTGTTCTACTTGTTCTTCTACTTCTTTCATCCGATCTCTTTGGAAAAAAGAAATCAACAATAGTATGATAGCAAAAGAGACGAGCCCAATAAATGTATATTCGATCATGTTTGTCACCCCACTTTATTATACATAGGAATATATCAATGATGCATCTTTTTTATGTAAAATCGACAATTTTCGTATATTGTCCGCATGTAGTTGTCATGGTATGATGGAAAAAAGTGTGCTTTCACTTGGGGGGGATATGTTGTGAAAGCGGTCATTATGGCAGGGGGAAGAGGAACGCGGTTACGCCCGTTAACTTGCCATGTTCCGAAGCCCATCGTACCAATTATGAATAAACCTGTAATGGAGTATAATATTGAATGGTTAAAACAATGCGGAATTACAGATATTGCTGTAACCGTTCAATATTTAAGTGACGAAATTATTGAATATTTTGGGGACGGGCGTCGATTCGGTGTACATCTTCATTACTTTGAAGAGACAACGCCGCTTGGAACAGCAGGAAGTGTAAAACACGCTCAGTCTTTTTTAGACGATACGTTTGTCGTCATCAGCGCAGATACGTTGACGACGATTGATTTGCAGCAAGCGATCAACTTTCATTTCTCCAAACAAGCATTAGTTACCGTTCTTATGCACCACGAAGCTACTCCTCTTTCATACGGTGGGATTGTCACAAATCGACACGGAAAAATCGTTCATTTCGTTGAAAAACCAAAATGGAATGAAGTGTGCAGTGATCTAGTCAATACAGGTATTTACATTTGCCATCCAGCTATTTTTGAACATGTGCCACAACATTCACCTTACGATTTTAGCCAACATCTTTTTCCATACCTCATTCAACAAGGGTACCCGATATACGGATGTGAAGTGGACGGCTATTGGTCTGATGTTGGTGTCATTGAACAATATCATCAAACACATCTCGACTTATTACAGCAACGTTTCGTTTCCTCTCATTATAAGGAAATAGCTCCTGATGTATGGATCGGTGAGCGAGTTCACATTGCACAAGGGGTAAAATTAGAAGGACCGCTTCTTATTGGGGCTGATGTTCGTATTGATGCGCATGCAACAATTGGACCATACACAGTGGTAGGTCCACGTTCAGTTATTAGTAAATACGCGTCATTAAAGCGATCAATTGTTTGGTCCGATGTGTATATTGACGAGCATAGTGAATTACGAGGAGCAGTTGTGGCAAATGATGTGTACATCGGTAAAAAAAATGAAATATTCGATTATGCGGTCATTGGAACGAAGTGTAAATTAGAAAATAAAGTGAAAGTAAAGCATGCTGCTAAAATTTGGCCAAATAAAACAATCGCAGAAAAAACAAAAGTGAAAGATTCAGTCGTATGGGGGGAACAACGCCCGAACGTATTGTTTCGTCAAAATGGGATAAGCATGCATGCACATGTCGGTGCTCATCCGCTATTTATCACACAACTGGCTTCAGCGTATAGCAGTCTACATGAAAAAGGAAGTCGAATATTAATTGGCTTTGACGATCATCTGTTTTCTAAAGCAATCGGGACGTTGTTTGCCCAATGTTTGCATATGTACGGTATGCACACAAATGTATACGATGGAGGATATTTGCCTGCTTTTCGTTATATCATTCCTCACAAACGGTATCACGGTGGAGTATTTATAACAATGGACGAACGTGATGAGGTTATTATTGACATACATGATGAATGCGGATTTCCCATTGATCGAACGATGGAGCGAGCCATTGAACAACAAATGGATCATGAACATTACATGTCAGTAATTCAAATGGGTGAAGCAATGAAGGAAAAGGAGAACGATGAAACGTATATTCGCGCATTGCGTCACAGGATTGCTTTTTCTTCATCGGAACAATGGAAAGTTGTCGTCGCTAGTCCTCTTTCATTTCGAGACACGATTCATCATACGCTTCAGTCGTTTGCTATTGAAGTGATTTGGACAGAAAATCGCGATGATGAACATATTCGGAAGCAAATAAAGAATGAACAGGCGCAGTTTGCGATTGTGTTTGACCATTCAGGTGAACGTTTTCGTATTTTTGATGGGCAAGGGATCGCATTGACGAAAGAGGAAATCATCTCATTACACGTATTAGTGTCCCTTTTATGTAGTGACACGAAAAAAGTAGCAGTTCCTGCTTGGGCACCGTCTGTGTTACACACGTTGGCAGAAAGACTATATGGCGATATTGTTTATGTAAAAGATACGAGACGGGAGTTTTTGCTTGCACATCATCACGAGCCGTTTCATTTTTATTTTGACGGACTGTATGCATGTGTGCAGCTGTTGCATTTGTTGTCTATTGAACGTTGTTCGCTTCGCACCATTGTGTCGTCTATTCCAACCATTCATTTATCATGCCGTGATGTTTATTGCCCGTGGCACGAACGGGCGGCTGTTATGCGTAAATTGTTAGAAGAATCGTATGACAAGCATGTAGATTTTACAGATGGCATGAAGGTGTATCATGAAGACGGGGCATGGACACTCATTTTACCAAAAGTAGATGAACCGACGTTGACCATTTATTCGCAAGCAACAAATGCTCAAAAAGCAAAAGAATATACAAAATACTATATAAAGAAAATTCGGCAATATCAAAACGTATAAAATTGATATGGAAATTGTTTAAGAAAAATGATATCATGGAAAGGTGTGATTATAATACTTTTGTTTGGAGGGAAAGAACGATGCGTGTAAATATTACGTTAGCATGCACAGAATGCGGCGAACGCAACTATATTTCAACAAAAAATAAGCGCAATAACCCAGAGCGTCTTGAATTGAAAAAATATTGCCCACGAGACAAAAAAGCAACAGTTCATCGTGAAACAAAGTAAGCAGTAGGATTTTTTCCTGCTGCTTATTTTTTTATGAAAGAGGGGGAAGGATAGTGGATAAGAATCATTTACGACAACAAATGAAACAACGTCTCTTACATATGACAAAAGAAGAGCGGAAGAAAAAAGAGAACGTCATTCACGACATATTATTTCAGCAACATCTTTGGCAAACGGCACATGTGATCGGTATTACGATTTCACGAAAAATCGAGGTAGATACGATTTGTATTATTGAACGAGCATGGCAAGAAGGAAAAAAGGTTGCGATTCCAAAATGCGATGCAGCTACAAAACAAATGATGTTTCGGGAAATTTGTTCGTTTCAACAAACGGAACGCTCTTTTTTCGATTTATATGAACCAATTGTGGAAGAAACGAAAGAAATACAAAAACACGAAATTGAATTGTTGTTTGTGCCGGGTCTTGCTTTTGTGCGTAAAGGGTATCGCCTTGGTTACGGAGGGGGATATTATGATCGTTACTTAGTTGATTTCCCAAACTATACGCTTTCCCTTGCGTATGATTGTCAAATTGTTTCTACGTTGCCGATTGAAAAACATGATATTCCTGTTCAAAAGATAATTACGAATAAAGGAATAATTGTTTGTGAAAGCGAATCATAAAACAGCATAAGCGCTTTCATATTATACAGGAGAAAAAATTAACAAAATGTTAATAATTCATGCCCTATAAACTTTGTGAAACAGTGTACAATGTAAGTGTGAAACAGATAAACAATGCACAGATTGTAAAATGATATAAACGAAAGGTGGAAGAAATATGTCAAATAAAGTGAATCGCGTTGTTTTAGTTGGAACAGGTTTTGTTGGTTCGAGTTATGCGTTTGCTCTTTTAAACCAAGGAGTGACAGAAGAGCTCGTTCTTATTGATATTAACAAAGAAAAATCTGAAGGAGATGCGATGGACTTAAATCACGGCATGCCGTTTGCACCGTCGCCAACAAAAATTTGGTTTGGTAATTACGAAGACTGCAAAGATGCCGACATTGTTGTATTAACAGCTGGTGCCAATCAAAAACCAGGGGAAACACGATTAGATTTAGTTGAGAAAAATACAAAAATTTTCAAAAATATTATTGATCAAGTGATGGCGAGCGGATTTAATGGCATTTTTCTCGTCGCAACAAACCCAGTTGACATTTTAACATATGCAACATGGAAGTTTTCGGGATTACCGAAAGAGCGCGTCATCGGTTCAGGAACAATTTTGGATACAGCGCGTTTTCGCTATTTGCTAGGTGAATATTTCGATATTGATACACGTAACGTACATGCTTATATTATTGGGGAACATGGCGATACAGAGTTACCAGTTTGGAGTCATGCATTTATCGGTTGCCGTCCAATTGTCGATATGATGAAAGAAAAGCCGCAATATAAACAAGAAGATTTAGATAACATTTTTGTGAACGTACGCGATGCTGCGTATCAAATTATTGAACGAAAAGGTGCAACATATTACGGCATTGCCATGGGGCTTGTTCGTTTAACCAAAGCGATTTTACAAAACGAAAATAGCGTTTTGACTGTTTCAGCTTACTTAGAAGGTCAATACGGTCAAAATGATATGTACATTGGCGTACCAGCTATTGTAAATCGTAACGGTATTCGTGAAGTTGTTGAACTACAACTGAATGAAGAGGAAAAAGAGAAATTTACTCACTCCGCAACTGTATTAAAAGATGTAATGAAGCGTGTTGGATTGCAATAGGTTGTCTCATGATGAGGCAACCTTTTTATAATTTCAATGAGAAAAGGGAACGGTAAACGTGAGGAGGGTGATCATATTGAATGGAAAAACATTCATCGTTACGTTGGTGGCAGCGCTCGTTCTTTACCGGTTTCGCTATCGATTGTTGAATGGAATATTGAAACGAGAAGCTGTTCAAAAGCGAGTTGTACAATGGGGGATGTCCATTCCGTTTATTCGCCAGCGCCTTGTACCCACATTATTTTTACAAAAGTACAAATAGTTGCGCTTTATAAAAGAGTGTGGTAAAAGAAGGGTATGATAGCGAAGGGAGAGGGAAGGTTGAGCATTCGCTTCGATTTTGTATATTGGCAAATGATATTTCAATTTTTAAAGGAAAACTATGCTATCGTCTATTTATCACCTGATGAACAAGAAGTTTGGTTGCAGCCTACGCGTGAACGAAAAGCGCCGCTCATTCGTCTCGTTCGTACGGACATGGATTGGAGCGTATTGTTAAAAAATGATATAGAGCGCGCGCTCGTTGCTGTTGATGAATGGCGGAGAAGCCAGTTTCGCCGTCAATTGCAAGTCGTCAACATATATGTGATGATGGATCCTCCTGTTGACGATTGGGAATGGTACGTTCATCGTTCATTTACGACTGAACGAGTACAGATGCAAACATTTGTCATGCATAAAAACAATATGTATGCGATATTACATGAACTAAGTATGTTGTTTCATCACGCATTGAAAGTATATGTACCCGATGATTCCCCGATGCTGCAAAACGAGTTACAAGCATTTAAACAACATGTTTTATCGTTTGCAGAGCGTATGTATGAAAATGAGCGACGCATATTTGAAAGTGGAAAAGCAAGATTTACATATGTATTTATTGCTTTGCAAATCGCGATGTTTTTTATTTTAGAATGGAACGGTGGAAGTACAAATACGTTGACCCTCATTCAATACGGTGCAAAATTTAACCCGCTTATTTTACAAGGAGAATGGTGGCGCTTTTTTACCCCTATCGTTTTGCATATCGGTTTTTTACACTTGTTCATGAATACGTTTGCGCTTTATTATTTAGGTCCGCTCGTCGAAAAATTGTACGGTTCATTTCGATTTTTATTTATTTATCTTTTTGCCGGTTTTGCAGGCTCGCTCGCTAGTTTTTTATTTTCACCGTCCGTATCCGCGGGAGCGTCTGGAGCGATTTTCGGCTGTTTTGGAGCTTTGCTTTACTTTGGGAAAGCGTATCCACATGTATTCTTTCGAACGATTGGAATGAATGTAATAACAGTTATTGGGGTTAACTTGGCATTTGGTCTCGTTGTTCCAAATATCGATAACGCAGGCCATATTGGTGGCTTAATCGGTGGATTTTTAGCTGCAAGTATCGTCCATTTTCCAAAAGAACGTGTTCGTCTCGGTCAATGGTTAGCTGCTCTATTTACAGCGGTCGTTACGCTCATTTGCTTGTATATCGGCTTTCAACGACCGCCAGCAGATCAAGCACAACTCATTCTTACGTTGTCCAAGCAATATATTGATGAACGAGAATACGGCGAAGCAGAACACATGTTAACACTCATTCATGAACAAGATGCTGAAGCATATAAAGCAGATTTTTTACGCGCCTATATTCGTATACAACAAAAAGATTACGACGGTGCGAAACAATATTTATATGATGCCATCGAAAAAAACGACCGTTTTCATGAAGCGTTTTATTATTTAGCACTATTGTATGCAGAAGAAAAAAATTATGAAAAAGCAAAACAAGCAGTAGAACGTGCATTGCAGATTCACCCAGACGATGAACAATATAAACAATTATTGCGTGAACTCGAGCAGCTGTTTTAATATGACGAGCTCTCCATCCGCTGCTTCTGTCACGACAAACAGTTTACTGTAATCTTTTTTAATTAAAATGAGAGGAACGGTACTACCGATTGGTGATTCAATCGAACCGTTCTGTTTTTTTATACCTAAAAAATAGTTTTTGTACAAACCTTCCCATAAGTTTCCGATCATCGTTTCCGTTTCATTTGTCGTTAAATCCATAAATGGTTGTTCATTATATTGAACAAGCTCAGGTAAATACAAATGATAATAATCGTCTTTTTCAAATATGTCGTCCATTTGATTGGTAACTTTGTTTACAATCGTTTGAGTTTGTTTATTTAATGTGTTTGCCCATGTTTTTTGTTCCGCTGTCGTTGGTTTGCGAAACGATTGAAGAGGTGCAAATGACGAGTCAATGACATATAACACATCTCCACTCATTTTTTGACTGCTTCGAATGTCGTTTCCGTTATGCAACTCCCCTTGATGATACGAAATGGCTTGAAATAATCGACTTCCTTTTTGTTTCATTTGTTTTTGTTGAATAATATTTTTTCCGTTCTCTTTCCATTTTGATTGCGTAGAAATTAGTCTCCCATTAGCAAACAATAAGGAAATATCTTGCCGTAAGTAAGCCGTTCGATCAAGCGATGAAGTGACGATCCAATTGACGACATAGCGTGTTTCCTTCTTTTTGGGTTGTAGTGATAATTTTGTTGCGGCAGTTGTAAAGCGAACGGTCGGATCAATTGGAAAAAACATAATCGTCTCGCGTGTCGGCCGCTCAAATGTTTGGATGATGATGACAAATACGAAAAAAAATATGCATACTGATAATAGACGTTTCATCTCATTCCTCCGGTCAAGCTTACATTTATAAAAAATGTATGTGCGTACCACAGAAAATATGTATGAACACGTATACATGTGTCAAAGATGAATGGTAGTGAATGTAAGGTAGGTGATTGGAGTGAAGCGAGTATCTGCGCGTCTTTCAGAAAATGTTTCATATATGAAGGACAAGCTTGGAGTAGGGAAAAGTTTTGATGTCATCTATTTAGACGTGCATTATGCTGGAAAAGATATGGCATTATTTATGATTGATGGGTTTGTCAAAGATGACATTCTTCATTATTTAATGAAATTGTTGTCCGAATTACCGGATGGCTCGTTAGATGAACAACCGTTACATAAATTATTAAGAACACATCTTCCATATGTTGAATTAGATCAAACAGATGATTTTGAAAAGGTCATTGATGGCGTGCTTGCAGGGCCGACAGCTTTGTTTGTAGATGGAATGGCAAAGGCGATTTTAATTGATGCACGCACATATCCAGTACGCGGACCGCAAGAACCAGACATGGAGCGTGTCGTTCGAGGTGCACGTGATGGGTATGTGGAAACGATAGTCTTTAACACAGCATTAACGAGACGCCGTGTGCGCGACCGTTCGTTACGGATGGAATATATGCAAATTGGTCGCCGTTCAAAAACGGATGTATGTGTTTGTTATATTGAGGATATTGCCAATGCAGAGATTGTCGAAGAAGTGAAACAATCATTGGCTAAAATTGATACGGACGGTTTGCCAATGGGAGAAAAAACGGTAGAGGAATTTATTTCTGGTAGACATTTCAATCCGTATCCTGTCGTTCGTTATACAGAAAGGCCTGATACGGCTGCAGCTCATTTATATGAAGGGCATGTTCTTATTTTTGTCGATGGATCTCCAAGTGTGTTAATTACACCAGCAACGTTTTGGCATCATTTACAACACGCAGAGGAATATAGAAATAAGCCGATTGTTGGTGCGTATTTACGCTTCGTTCGTTTTCTTGCGGTATGGTTATCTATTTTTTTATTGCCGCTTTGGTATATGTGGATGAAAAAACTAGAGCTCGTGCCACATGCGTTATCATTTGTATCAAAATCGACGGAAGGGAATATTCCGTTATTTGGTCAAATATTACTTATTGAATTTGGATTAGATATGTTGCGGATGGCAGCCATTCATACTCCATCTGCTTTAGCAACAGCGCTTGGGCTAGTTGCTGCGCTGATGATTGGTGGAATTGCCGTTGAAGTTGGGTTATTTTCTAACGAAGTCATTTTATATTTTGCAATGGCGACCATCGGGACGTTTGCAACTCCAAGTTATGAACTTGGATTAGCCAATCGGCTCGTTCGGCTTGCTTTGCTGATTGTAACAGCGTTATTTGGTGTTATTGGCTACGTTGTTGGTATTACCGTATGGTTAGTCATGCTTGCACGCATGCAATCGTTTGGCGTTCCGTATTTATGGCCGTTTATTCCATTTTCATATCGTGGGATGCGCGATGTGCTTATTCGTTCCCCAATTCCGTTAAAAAATCGAAGGCCGACTGTATTGCATCCAAAAGATCCGGATCGATAAAATGTGAAAAATATCGCAAAGACGTTGTTCAGTTCTTGACGACTCTTTGTTTTCTTTATACATTTAGAATATGTAAATTGAAAACGCTTATACACGACAGGTGAAGAAAATGAAATCTGTATACGATGTACAGCAGTTATTAAAAAAATATGGAACGATCATTTACGTCGGTGATCGTCTCGCAGATTTAGAATTAATGGAAGACGAACTGAAAGAATTATTTCAAGCGCAACTCATCGACGTAAAAGATTATCAAATGGCGCTTCTCATTTTGCGTCATGAAGCGCAAATTGAACGAGAAAAAAGAGAAAAAGGGATGAAGGAACAATGGAACAATGGTTAGTTGGCGTAGATTTAGGTGGGACTACGGTAAAATTAGCATTCGTAAATATGTACGGGGAAATCATTTGTAAGTGGGAAATTCCAACAGACAAATCGGAACAAGGGAAACATATTACGACACATATTGCAAAAGCGATTGATGAGAAGCTGCGTGAATTAGATGAATCAAAAGGACGGCTTGTCGGTATTGGAATTGGCGCGCCAGGACCTGTTAATATGACGACAGGGGATATTTATGAAGCGGTAAACTTAGGTTGGAAAAACTTCCCTTTAAAAGATCGGTTAGAAATAGAAACAGGACTTCCTGTCGTTGTTGATAACGATGCGAACATTGCAGCGATTGGGGAAATGTGGAAAGGGGCGGGGGATGGCGCGAAAAATTTAATTCTCGTTACGCTCGGCACAGGTGTTGGCGGCGGTGTGATCGTAAACGGTCAAATCGTTCATGGAACAAACGGTGCTGGCGGTGAAATTGGCCATATTGCGTCCATTCCAGAAGGAGGGGCATCTTGTAATTGCGGTAAAACAGGGTGCTTAGAGACGATTGCTTCAGCGACAGGTATTGCACGTATCGCGACAGAGCGCTTGCAACAAACCGATGAACCAAGCTCTTTGCGAGACGTATGGAAACAAGTAGGAGCTGTTACTGCGAAAGATGTATTTGATGCCGCGAAAGAAAATGATGCATTCGCGCTACAAATTGTTGATGAAGTGACGTTTTATCTTGGCTTAGCGCTCGCTAATTTAGCAAACGGTTTAAATCCGGAGAAGATCGTCATCGGTGGCGGTGTATCGAAAGCAGGGGACATGTTAGCGCAAGCGGTTGCTCGTCATTTTAAACGCTTTGCGTTCCCGCGCGTCGCTGAAGCTGCTGACATTGTTATCGCTACCCTTGGAAATGATGCTGGTGTAATCGGTGGGGCATGGTTAGTAAAGGAAAATATCGTATAAAAACAGACGATCTTCTCGTCTGTTTTTTTGGTGTGCTCGGCATGGGTGCAATCTATAGGGTGAAAGTCCCGAACTGCGAAGGC
>NZ_PEDM01000046.1 GCF_002742685.1 Anoxybacillus flavithermus | reverse complement strand
CGCGCAAACCCATTGGACCACGAGCGTGCAGTTTTTGCGTGCTAATGCCGATTTCCGCACCGTATCCAAACTGTTCGCCGTCGGTGAAGCGAGTGGAGGCGTTATGGTACAATACAGCGGCATCGACGCGAGCGAAAAATTGTTTCACGTGTTCCTTGCATTCGGAAATAATCGCTTCCGAATGTTTCGTACCGTAGCGTTCAATATGCTCAATGGCTTCATCGACCGTTTCGACGAGCTTCACTGCTAAAATTGGGGATAAAAATTCGGTCGCCCAGTCGGCTTCTGTCGCTTCACGAACGAACGGATATGTAGCCGCAAGCTGGTTGTCGCCGCGCAGTTCGATCCCTTTTTCATGCAACGTTTCAAGCAATTCTTTTGTATATGGCCACTTTTCGTGAATCAATACTGTTTCGACCGCGTTGCATACAGACGGACGTTGCAGTTTCGCATTGATGACAATATCAATCGCCATCTCTTTTTTGGCAGAGTCATCAATAAAAATATGGCAATTGCCGACGCCTGTTTCTAATACCGGGATCGTCGCGTTTTCGACGACCGATTGAATAAGGCCAGCGCCACCGCGCGGGATAAGAACGTCTACATATTCTTTTAAACGAAACATATGTTGTGCCGTTTCGCGGCTTGTATCTTCTAGCAGTTGAATCGCATCGATTGGAATGGCAGACCGATTTAACGCTGCTTGCATGACCGAAACGAGCGCTTTGTTCGAGTGAATGGCGGAAGAACTGCCGCGCAACAAGACAGCATTTCCTGTTTTTAAGCAAAGACTAGCCGCATCGACTGTCACATTTGGCCGCGCTTCGTACACCATCCCAACGACGCCAAGCGGTACGCGAATTTGTTTCAAGATTAGCCCATTTGGTCGCGTCCATTGTTCGATCGTTTCACCGACCGGATCTGGTAGGTCGATGACTTGGCGAACGCCATCGGCGATTTGATGGATGCGTTCTTCGGTAAGTTGCAACCGATCAAGCAAGGAAGGGGAGAGCCCGTTTTCTTTTCCAATCGCCATATCTTTTTCATTTTCGTGTAAAAGATATGGCATTTGCGCAATCAACGCTTCTGCGATCATCGAAAGTGCCTCATTTTTTTCTTCCGTCGATAAAATCGCTAAACGTTTCGCGGCTTGTTTCAACTTTTTTGCTTTTGTTAGTAATTCACTCATCCGTTTTCGCTCCTTTCGTTTTAGCGGACAGGCGCCCGTTTTTTTAAACATACTAAGTTGTCGCGATGAATGACTTCTGGGCGGTGGTGGAAAGAATATTGTTTTGCGTGTTCACTTGCCATTCCTTTTACTTTTTGTAAGTCATCCGCCGCATAATATACTTGCCCTCTAGCAATCACATCGCCTTTTTGATTGACGACGTTGACGACATCAAGCGCTTGAAACGAGCCGAATATGTTTGTTACACCAGCAGGTAATAAACTTTTTCCTTTATGCAATAGCGCACTTTCTGCTCCTTCATCAATTTCAATCGTACCTGCGACTTCGGAATGGTACGCGATCCATTGTTTACGCATTTGCATATGTTCTTGAAAAGGGGAGCCGATATACGTTCCGTCGCCTTTTCCTTCTAAAATATGTTTGAGTTTTTCTTTTCCTTTCCCGGTGCCGATAAAGACGCTGACGCCGAAAGAAAGTGCCTTTTGGGCGGCAAGCAGCTTCGATTTCATGCCTCCTGTTCCAACCGTTGACCCGCTTCCGCCTGCTTGTTCCATCAGTTCGTCAGTAATTTCGGAGAGAAAATGATATTTTTTTGCTTCTGGGTGGCTCGGGTGTTGGTCATATAGCCCGTTAATGTCCGTTAAAATGATTAAGGCGTCGGCATGTAAAAAACCGCTCACCAAGGCGGACAATAAATCGTTATCCCCAAATGTCAACTCTTCGACAGAGACAGAGTCGTTTTCATTAATAATCGGAAGCACTCCGCGGTCAAGCAGCATAGAAATTGTCGCAAACAAATTGCGAAATCGCTCGCGGTCGTAAAAATCTGCGCGTGTTAACAACAATTGTCCGATAACGATATCAAACGAGCGAAAGGCGGAAATATAGCTTTGCATAAGCACCCCTTGACCGACTGCAGCAGCGGCCTGTTTCCCTGCCATTGTTTTCGGACGCGAACGATACCCAAGCAACCCAAACCCAGCAGCGACTGCGCCAGAAGAAATGAGAATGACATCGTGCCCAAGCTGTTTCATATACGCAAGTGCTTCAACATGTTCACGAAGCTTTTGTTCCGAAAGCGTTCCGTTTTTTTCGGTTAGCGAGCTGCTTCCGATTTTCACAACGATTCGTTTTCTTTTCACGTTTTCACCCCCCCTAGAAATAAAAAACGCTTTTTCGCCCTTATAGAAAAGGACGGAAAAGCGTTGTTTCCGCGGTACCACCTTTTTTGGCGCAATGCGCCCACCTCTTGCCCTGTAACGTGGGGAGACGGCTTATGTTTGCATAAGCGGCCGTATAGGGTAGGTTCAACCGACTTTCCGTGAGGAACCTTCCAGCCTATGGGTTCCACTCTCTTGCACGTTCCATCGATTTACTCGTCCCGTACCTCATTCCATATATACCTTTTTTCAGAATTATGAAACAAAAGAATGGAAATGTCAACGGATTTTACGACTGTTTGGATAAAAGACGAAGTTTTCGCTCATGTTGGAGTGTTTTGGAAGAAAGCAGATCGACAGTTTCTTGCGTGTCGGTTAATTCATCACGTAGTTGATCAACTTTTTCGTTCAGCTGCTCAAACTGCTTGTCCATTTCTTGTTTAAGAGCGTCAATTTTCGCTTCTAATTTGCTTTCTACATCTCGGATTTCGGAGTGAAGCTGTTGCCCCATTTCTTGCATTTCCGTTCGGAGTTGGCTTCCCATTCCCTGCATTTCGGAGCGAAGCTGTTGCCCCATTTCTTGCATTTCCGTTCGGAGTTGGTTTCCCATTTCCTGCATTTCGGAGCGAAGCTGTTGCCCTATTTCTTGCATCTCCGTTCGGAGTTGGTTTCCCATTTCTTGCATTTCGGAGCGAAGTTGTTGCCCCATTTCTTGCATTTCCGTTCGGAGTTGACTGCCCATCTCTTGCATTCCATCATGAATTTTGTCTGAGAATAGTTCGAGCGCTTTCACAATTTCTTTTACAATCGTTTCTTTCTCCAATTTGCTTCACCCCCCTCTTTATTTTTCATTATAAATGAATGGCGGACAAGAAAAAAGTATGTTTCTCATCATTTTTAAACATGAAAAAGTAAATATATGAAACTTTTACCTAAATTCATACGTTATAATGGAGTAAAGGGGGAGTGAGAAACATGGGACTAGTGTTACAGCATGTAACAAAACAGTTTGGCTCGTTTACAGCAGTAGATGATGTGACATTATCTATTCCAGAACAAGGCATGTTTGGATTTCTCGGAGCAAATGGAGCAGGAAAAACGACAACATTTCGAATGATTTTAGGGTTGCTTGAACCGACGAAAGGGGAGATTACATGGAACGGTAAACGCATCACATATAAGCATAGTCATCTCATTGGATATTTGCCAGAAGAAAGAGGATTGTACCCAAAGTTAAAAGTAAGGGAACAACTCATTTATTTAGGAAGATTACGAGGATTACATAAAGCAGACATTGTAAAAGAAATGCGTTATTGGCTTGAGCGGTTTAAAATACCACAATACGAACATCAAAAAGTAGAACAATTATCGAAAGGTAATCAACAAAAGATTCAATTTATCGCCGCGGTATTACATCGTCCGTCATTGCTTATTTTAGACGAACCGTTTAGTGGACTAGATCCAGTAAATGTAGAAATGTTGAAAAGAGCAGTGATTGACTTACAGCAACAAGGAACAACGATTGTTTTTTCAAGCCATCGGATGGAACATGTCGAGCAACTATGTGAACATATATGCATTATGCATAAAGGAAAACCAATTGTGCACGGATCAATAAAAGAATTAAAGAGATCTTTCGGTAAAAAAAATGTGATCATTCACGGAGAGTTACCGTTTGAAACGTTAGGGAAAATTCCAGGCGTATTGAAAATGGAGAAAACGGTTGAAGGAGTTCGTTTGCAAGTAGCAAATGAAGGTGTATCACAACGCATTCTTGAACATATTTATGCAAAAGGATTTATTCGTACGTTTTCGTTGGAAGAACCGTCGCTTAATGACATCTTTATCGAGAAAGTAGGTGCGGCGTATGAACAATAAATTTTGGATTGTTTTTGCTCATACGTATATGACGAAATTAAAATCAAAATCTTTTTTTATTTCAACCATGATTACTGCTCTCATTATATTTGGTGTTGGTCAGTTAGATCGCATCATTGAAGCGTTTAGCGATGATGGTCAAAAAACAATTGGTGTGATTGATCAGACGAACGGATGGTATGAAACGTTGCAAGCACAAATGCAGTCAAATAAAGAAATAAAACTTGTTCGCCACGATGAAAATGAAGAACAAGCGAAAAAATATGTTCAAACAGAAAAGTGGTATGCGTATATTGTACTCCATGTGCAAAATGGACAACTAAAAGTGGCATATTATGCGAAAAATATTGCGGACAGTGATGTCACTCATGAAATTGAGCAAGCACTACAACAAGTAAAAATTGTGATGATGGCAAAACAAATCGGGTTAACATATGATCAAATCAATGCACTGTATGCACCGATTGCGATAGAAAAAGTAGCGCTTGAAAAACACGCAAAAACAGAAGAACAATTAGAACAAGCTAGAGCGATCGTGTATGTTTTGTTGTTTGCGATGTATATGTTCGTGTTAATGTACGGAAGTATGATTATGATGGAAGTCGCAACGGAAAAATCATCGCGCATTATGGAAATTTTAATTTCAAGCATTTCACCCGTTCAACAATTATTCGGAAAAATTTTAGGGATTGCTTTGTTGAGTTTGACGCAGTTTGTTGTGATTTTCATTGTCGGTTATACATCGTTGAAAAATAGCGATATGTTAAGTCAGTTACTTGGAATGAACGAACTACCGCTCTCTTTGATGATATATGGCATTATCTTTTTCTTGTTCGGTTATTTGTTGTATGCGATGTTATTTGCAGTACTCGGTTCGATTGTTAGCCGAGTAGAAGAAGTACAACAAATGGCTGGACCTGTCACGATGCTCGTTGTTGCCGCATTTATTATGGCGATGTTTGGTTTAAATGCACCGGAATCTCCGTTTATTACAGCAATGTCGTTTGTTCCATTTTTTGCTCCAATGATTATGTTTTTACGAATCGGAATGTTAAATGTTCCAATTTGGGAAATTGCCCTTAGCATTGCTTTGCTTATTGCGACAATCGCTTTTTTATTTGTGTTTGGGTCAAAAATATATCGTGGTGGTGTGCTTATGTACAATCAAGCGTCTTCATGGAAAGATCTTAAGAGGGCATGGCAATTAACGAAAAAGTAAAAAACCGAGCAAAATGCTCGGTTTTTTACATCGGCTTTGTCGGCGTTGGTTTCGCATAGCCTTCTTTATATGTTTCATCAATAAGGTGACGAATATCTTTGATCGACATTCCTTTTTCATATTGCTCAATGGAAATAGCCGCGATTTCTAAACAAACTCCGCATTTTGTCGCATGATCGTCCCAAATGACTGCACCGTTGCTTTTATTTTCATATATAAAACAATCATAATTGTTTTCATGGCCGACTGACTCACCGCATCCACAATAACAAGGAATATTTTCTAACAACTTTTGATGTGTTGCAGCTTGTTCATACAAATGTGCCATAGATTCGTTATGTTTGGCTAAAAAAGACGGCAAACGATGAATCGAAGCTGTTTCCTCGCGTATATCGTTTGATTGATGATCAGCGGTATGATCATTTTCTTTTTGTGCACATCCACTAAATAACAATCCAATAGAAAGCATTGTGCCAACCATCCAATGTTTTTTCATCTCAACCATCCTTCTTCTAAAATGATAAAGCTTTCCGACTTTTTTCACTACTTCTTTTATCTTTTTACTATTATAATAAAAACAATAGTAAATGATAAGGAAAAAGGCGGGAAAAAGATGGAGTACATCGAAGTAAAAGGACAAACGATAGAAGAAGCGATTGAAGAAGGGCTCAAACAGCTTCAAGCTGCGCGCGAAGAAGTAGTCATCGAAATCGTACAACAAGAGCGCAAAAAGTTGTTTGGTATCGTTTCACAACCGGCCGTTGTCCGACTAACGAAGAAGCAACAAATAAAACAAGATGTGCAACAAAAAGAAGGAAAAGCATGGATTGAAGACGGTACGTTGTATTATGAATGTTTGGATGTCAGTCCAACACTTGTGATTGGTGAAGGTGTCATTTGTTTACATAATGGAGAAGTCATCGAAAGAACAATTACGTTACAAGAAGGCGACGATGTCCGTATTTATCCAAAAGAAGAAAGCATTGCTCAATCCGTTTGGAGAATTGATATAGATGCTAAAAAGCTAGAGGCAACGCTGACGTTTGCACCTGGGGTACGGCGTCGATATGTATTGGACGATCAATCCCCTTCTAACAAGTTACGTATACAAGCAAGAATAGAAACTGAGCTTATTTATGATGTGTCATACGAGCAAGTGATGAGGAAACTGCGAGAATTAGGGATTGTGTATGGAGTGAATGAGGAAGCGATTCGTGAAGCACTGCATTCCGAGAAAAAAGTAACCGTCGTCATCGCAAAAGGAATTGAGCCAACGGAAGGAAAAAACGGATGGGTAGAAGTAAAAGTAGGTGAGGGAAAAAGAACACCGAAAACCCGCGAAGATGGAACCGTTGACTATCGTGAAATGGAAATGATCGCAACGGTTGGTGAAGGAGACTTAATCGCCATTGTTCATCCACCACAGCCAGGAAAACCTGGATTGACTATAACAAATGAAGTGATCCCTGTACGCGAAGTTCATCCCGTTGCTGTTAAACTTGGTAAAGGGGTAACGATGGATGAAAACCGTGTTTTAGCAACAACAGGCGGTCGACCACAAATCGCTAAAAAAGGAAAAACAGTTGCCATCTCCATTATTCCGAAGCTTGTTCATGAAGGGGACGTTGATTTATCAGTCGGGAACATTCGTTTTAAAGGGGATGTTGAAATTACAGGTAACGTTCAAGACGAAATGGTCGTGGAAGCGCTTGGTAGCATTATGATTTTCCAAAATGTCAATCGAGCTAAAATTCGTGCGCAACAATCCGTTTTTATTCAGCAAAATGTCATTAGTGGAACAGTCACATCAGGCGAGAATAAGATGCTTGTTACGCAACTTGTTGGTTTATTACAACAAATTCGCCATTCGCTCGAGCGAATGATTGTTGCGATTCAACAACTAATGGTCATGTCTAAAATTCGCGAACAAGATATTTATCCGCTGACAAAGAGATTGCTTGAAAGCAAGTTTCAAACGATAATGGAAGCGATGAAACAGTATAAAACGATGTGTGAGCAAAAGCGCGAACAAATTGGTGAACAATGGTTTGATATTGGCTCACAGTTGGATGGTTGTTTACTTGCCGACCGTCCGAATCATTTTCACTGTTTAGAGGGCATGGCAAATTTGCTTCGAGAACTCAATACATTTATTGGGCAATACGATCGTGAAGAGAACGATGCGATTGAGCTTTCTTATGCTTTAAATAGCGTCATTCACGGAAACGGCGATGTGATTGTAACAGGAAAGGGATGTTACAATTGCAACATTTATGCTGGAGGAATGTTAACTGTTCATGGAGTATTGCGTGGTGGGGAAGCGTATGCGCAAAAAGGAATGAAAATTAAAGAAGTTGGATCTTCGCTTGGTATTAAGACAGTATTAGCTGTGCCAAAAGGGGAGACCATCTATATTGAACACGCATGGGAAGGAACAGTTGTACAATTTGGTAAAAAGACTTACACATTTTATGAAGAGAAAAAACACGTTGAAATGAAATGGGACGACGAACGTCAAGAGATTGTATTTGGATAAAAAAGACGCATGGCCAATAAAGCCGATGCGTCTTTTTATATATTTTTTGGATAATCATATAGTATAATGTAAATGTTCTTAATTTTCTTTCTTTTTTTAAAAAGGAGGGGTTGGAAAATGAAAGCGGTTACGGATGGGGATATTTTATGGACACCGACGAAAGAGCAAATCGAACAATCAAGCGTGAAAAAGTACATGGATTGGCTACAAGCGAAAAAAGGGATTGTGTTTGATTCGCATGCGGCGCTATGGAAATGGTCGGTTGAGAAACTTGAACAATTTTGGGAGACGGTGTGGGAATATTGTGATGTTCAGTCGTCTGCGCCATATACGTGTGTGTTAGAAGAGCGGAAAATGCCGCGGGCAAACTGGTTTCCGGGGGCGCGGTTAAACTATGCGGAACATATTTTTCGCAACATACAGGAAAAACCAGCGCTTTTATTTCGTTCCGAACGCGTTTCGCTACGTGAAGTGACATGGAAAGAGTTAAAACAACAGACGGCAGCGGTCGCTTCGGCACTAAAAAAACTCGGCGTGAAACAAGGCGATCGCGTCGTTGCTTATATGCCGAATATTCCGGAAACGGTCGTTGCGTTTTTGGCGTGCGCAAGCATTGGCGCGATTTGGTCAAGCTGCTCGCCGGATTTTGGGGCCAATAGCGTGATCGATCGCTTCCAACAAATTGAGCCGACGATTTTGTTTGCGGTGGACGGTTGTCAATATAACGGAAAAACGTTTGATAAAGTACCTGTTGTGAAAGAACTGCAAGAAAAACTTCCGTCGCTAAAAAAGACGGTTGTCGTTCCGTATTTACGTGACGATGTAAGCGCGTGGGACGATTCCGTTTTATTGTGGACGGACATGTTGCAAGAAGAAGGCGAGCTTGTGTATGAGCAGGTACCGTTTGCTCATCCGCTTTGGATTTTATATTCTTCCGGGACGACCGGACTGCCAAAGCCAATCGTGCAAGGGCATGGCGGGATTTTATTAGAGCATGTAAAAATTTTATCGATTGAATGCAATATTGCGCGCGATAGCACATTTTTCTGGTTTACAACGACCGGTTGGATGATGTGGAACTTTTTAATTGGTGGGCTGTTAGTTGGGGCAACAGTTGTGTTATATGACGGGAGCCCAACGTTTCCAGATGCGAACGTTTTATGGGAGTTTGCCGAAAAGGCAAAAATTACGCATTTTGGCACAAGCGCAGCGTTTATTAACGTCTGCATGAAGCAAGGCATTCAACCGAAAGAAACCTATGATTTTTCACATTTGCAAGCGGTTCTTTCGACAGGATCGCCACTGACGACCGAAGGGTTTCTTTGGGTGTATGAACATGTGAAAGATGTTTGGCTCGTTTCCTGCAGTGGCGGAACGGACGTATGCACCGCGTTTGTCGGTGGGTCGCCAATTTTGCCAGTTCGTGCAGGTATGCTGCAATGCCGTTCGCTTGGGGCAAACGTACAGGCGTTTGATGAACATGGACATTCGCTAATCAATGAAGTTGGGGAATTAGTCATCACGGAGCCGATGCCGTCGATGCCGCTCTTTTTCTGGAACGACGAAAACGACCGCCGCTATCGCGAAAGCTATTTTGATACGTATCCAGGCGTGTGGAAACATGGGGATTGGATTAAAATTGACGACGAAGGAAGCTGCGTCATTTACGGCCGCTCCGATTCGACGATTAACCGCGCGGGCGTGCGCATGGGCACGAGCGAAATTTATCGTGCGGTGGAAACGGTCGATGGCATTCTTGACAGCTTAGTCATTGATTTAGAAGTGATGGGGCGGAAATCGTTTATGCCGCTGTTTGTCGTTCTTCAGCCAGGGATAGAGCTAGACGACGCATTAAAACAGCGAATAAAAGAAGCAATTAAAGCGCACGTATCGCCGCGCTTTATTCCAGACGCCATTTATCAAGTCGATCAAATTCCGAAAACGTTAAACGGAAAGAAAATGGAAATTCCTATTCGCAAACTTTTACTAGGCTTCCCGCTCGAAAAAGCGGTGAACGTTGGCTCAATGGCAAACCCTGAATCACTTTCTTTCTTTATCGAACTCGCGAAACAATGGGAACATTCGAACGTATAAGCAAGGCTGTTGCTGTTTGGCAACAGCCTTAAAGGTGTGCGCCACTTGACTTTTACGTAAACGTAAATTAAAATAAAATTCAGAAAATTAAAAATAAAGGTGAAGAAGATGTATTATACGATCTCCCAACTGGCCGAGCAGTTTGATATTAGCACGCGAACGATTCGCTATTATGAGGAACGTGGGCTCATTTCCCCGATTCGCACCGAGTCGGGCCAGCGGCTGTATACGAAAAAAGACCGAGCGGTGTTAAAGCTTATTTTACGCGGGAAACGGTTCGGTTTTTCGTTAGAAGAAATTCACGAAATGATTAGCTTGTTTGATAACGATCGCACTGGCCGAAAACAGCTGGAAAAAACAATCGCATACGGCGAACAAAAGTTAAAGGAGGTGACGGAGCGGATTGAAGACTTAATGCAGTTAAAACAAGAAATGGAGTCGATTTTGGCAGATTTTCGCGAACGATTACAAAAGATGGAGGGAACGAAATGAACATTTCCGAGTTGTTAGCGCGTAATGCGCGAAAGTTTCCGAATAAAATAGCACTCATTGATGGTGACGTGTCGCTGTCTTATCGAGAAGTAGATGATACGGTCAATCGGCTCGCTTCTTCGCTTGCTTCGCTCGGCATCAAACGAGGCGATAAAGTCGTATTGTATATGCCAAATGTGAGAGAATTTGTATATGCGTATTTTGCTGTCTTGCGCCTTGGAGCTATCATTGTACCAGTCAATGCGCGGTTAACAGCGCAAGAAGTGCAATACATTATCGAACATAGCGAAGCAAAAGCAGTCATCGCACACGATTGGATTTATCAAGAACTTGCCTCGCTTGTTCGTACGGTTAACGTCATTTGGGTGAAAACAGGAGAAGCGGCAGACGGTTGGCGTTCGCTCACGCAACTCATTGCAAACGGCGATGCCTCCCCGATCGTTTGTCCGCTGAACGAAGATGATGAAGCGACGATTTTATACACATCCGGAACGACCGGTAAACCAAAAGGAGTATTGTTTACAGCGCGCAATATTTTCGCTGTCGCAACGATGATGGCGCTAGAAACGAAAATGGATAAGCATAGCCGCCTGTTGCATATGATGCCGCTTAGCCATTCCGCGCCGCTTCATTTATTTTTTGTCGGCGGTATGTACGTCGGGGCCACCCATGTGTTATCACCAACGTTTTCCCCAGAAGCGTTGTTAGAACTTGTTACAAAACATCAAATTACCCACTTTTTCGGAGCACCGGTCGCCTATTTACTCACCGCAAAACATCCACGACTTCACGAATACGATTTATCGTCCGTCCAATATTGGACGTATGGCGGAGCACCATTATCAGCAAATGAAGTGCAATTTGTCGCCAAACAGTTTCGCACGAATCGACTTATGTGTTTGTATGGATTAACGGAAGCCGGACCGAACGGAACGTATTTATCACCGGAAGAACATGCGACAAAGGCAGGTAGTGTCGGCAAAGATGCCGCCCTTCATTGCGAAGTAAAAATCGTCGATGAACACGGCAATGACGTTCCACCAGGCGAAATTGGTGAAATCATCTTAGCTGGAGAAGGCATTATGAAAGGCTATTATAAAGACGAAGAAAAAACAGCGGAAACGGTGAAAAACGGCTGGCTATATACAGGCGATTTAGCGCGCCGTGATGAAGATGGATACATTTGGATTGTCGATCGAAAAAAAGATATGATCATCTCTGGGGGAGTGAACGTTTACCCGAAAGAAGTGGAAGATGCGCTAAAGCTACATCCAGCGATTGTTGATGTGGCGGTTGTTGGCGTGCCGCATCCGGAATGGGGAGAAACGGTGAAAGCGTTTGTTGTCACAAAAGAACCGATCGAGCAGCTTGCAGAAGAATGTAAACGTTTTCTTTCTGATAAACTTGCGGACTATAAAATTCCAAAGCTATATACATCCAAATTGACATTTTAACCTCTGATTCACGCAGTACACCCGATGCG
>NZ_PEDM01000045.1 GCF_002742685.1 Anoxybacillus flavithermus | reverse complement strand
GATTACCAAGCGATTCAAAAAACATGGTTTGTCAAAGGAAAACAACGAATCATTCTCGTCTTACCTATCTCTCCTCAGAACTCCGTGGAGCTGTCAAGTGCTTTCCTTGACAGTTTTACAGAGTTCTGAGACACTGAAAAAAGACGAGAAAAGAAAAGGAACCAGAGTTCTATCACTCTGATTCCTTCACGTTAACTGAATTTATACTGTCTACTTTTCGGATCGCAGTGCACTAGCACCGTTCCTTTAACTCCTCAATCTCCTCTACAGGAAGTTCCGTTAATTCGTGAATTGTGTGCACATCATATCCTTTGTCTAACATTCTTTTCGCAATATTTCGTTTCTCTTTCTTCTCATACGAAATCATTAATTCCAACACTTGTTCTTTTTCTTTTGTTTCCATTTCATTCACCTCGTTTCGCAACTGTTGTTCTTCCTCATCCGACAGCTTCACATATGTTTCAAAAAAGCCGATTAATAATCGTTGCTTTGCTTCGTCTAATTCCATGCGCACAATCATTCGTAAAAACTGCTTTTTTAGTTCTACCCGTTCACTTTCAGTATACCCCATTTTGCTTAACAACGCAGCGGCGATTGGATTGTCGTGGCGAATGTAATCACGCCAGTTTTGTTTGGGTAACTCCACGGTTAAAAATCGAAATTGAAGCACATCAAAAAACGGGAATTGGAGTGTAAACGATGAAGGTTCATGGCGAAGAGAATCGTAGCTAAATACGGCAATCGGTAACATTCGCTTTCGGTATTTTTCAAACAAGCGGCTAAAGTAAATAAACATCCGTTCGGGAAACGATGGCTGCACGTAGCTTTGATTTTCAATATGGACGATAATGAGGCTATCCTCCCCTTTCAACTTCGTCTCAACAAGCAGATCGACGCGATACTTTTCCCCTGCCGTCACATCCGTAAACAGTTCTTCCGACAAAAACGACACGTGCTGAAAGTCGATATGGTCATGCACATACGGGAAAAAGAGGAGAATAAACTCTTCAAAAAACGTCGTGATTAGCTCTTTAAACAATCGGTCATGATCAACTACCATATATGCACCTCACTTTCTGAAATGTCACATACCTTTTCGACAAAATCAAAGAAAATCCTGCTTGGACAATAGAAAAAACAGAGAGCCGGTTCGACAGGTGACAGGAACGCTATCAAGACGAATGCTTGATCGTTCGTTGTGCTTTTGCTGCTTGCTTGCGTGAAAGACTCATGCTCGGTTGCTTCTTCTCCTTCGTCCCATTCCACCTCTTCTTCGTCATATTCCAACTCATATTCCTCATCGTCCCCGAATTCAAGCGTGTTCCAATCGTCCTCCCTCGTTCGCTTCAAATGATGATGGCTTCGTTTTCTTCTCGTTCCGTCATAACCAATGCCATGTTCCATACGTGTATGCTCCTTTCCCTGCTAAAATGAAATGGTCATGCGCGACGTTTGCGTACAGGTGCACAAAAACGTCCATGTCGCCGTTTTCGTGTACGTAGACGTAAACGTAAACACATTAATGTTATGTTAGGTGTCTTTATCAACAAAAAAAGAAAAAACAACACGGCAACCAAGCCATCCATTCATCGTCCTTTCGCTCTTTCCTGCAGTTGAACATGCAAAAAAGCAACACCTCCTCCTTCTTTGCCTAGTTGTTTCTCTTGTGGGCAAAAAAAACGATGGCTTGATGCATCTTTTGATTCGTCTTTCTCTTGAATCCACAAACGGAAAATTTCCATGACTCCATCGTTCTTTCCCCTCCTGCTTCCCATTTTCGGTCGACCGAAAAATATGGTTTGCGAACGCTTCTGTCCATGCACAAAATGGGGCACATTTTGAATTTTCCAGTCGACCAAAAAATGAAAACAATAAATTAAGACATCGCGAAAGGAATGATCGAATTGAGACCAACCAACCCACGCAAGCGGCTGTTTGACTTGGAACAATATGAGAAAAAGCAAAAGAAACAAATCGAACACTTGTTGGAAAAACAAAAGGAATTTTTGTCCGAATGGAAAGCGTTAAAGAAAGCATTCGAAACGGAAAGTGATGCATTCGAAAAGAAGCGAATCACATACAAAATGCAGTCGCTCGAGCGGCGCATAGAGATGGTAAAGGAGGAATTGAAGAAAAAAGGGTATAAAGACAACAGAGGGCGACCAAAAAAAGAAGCAGGAACGACGTATAAAGAACAACGTGTCAAATTTACGGCACATTTGTTGCCAGAAACGATCGCTTACTTAAAAGCGCTCAAGGAAAAAGGGGTCATTCCTGATCTTTCTTCCTTTCTGGACGAATTAGTCCGTCATCATAAAAACGAAACCGAATAAGCGGCAAAATAAGCGGCAAAAAAAAATGAGGTCAAATGCTTCTTTCTGCTTTGACCTCATCCCACATTTCCAAGAACGTATCATTCTTTATTCGCTAATATTAATCAATAACAACTCGGAAATAAGACGATGACATGGTCTTGTTGATCCATCACCCACACCGTCTGTTCGATGGGAGGGGCTTTTTCCAGCGGCACAAACACCGTCGTTTCTCGCTCTGGCTGTTCTTGCCGTTGAACGAGCCATTGTTCGTGATTTTGCACGTAAAACTCAAACACTTGTAAGTAATCCGTCATTTGCTCATTCCTTTCATCCACATACCGAAGGATGAACTGTAGATGTTCTTCACTTAATGTGTCCGCGACCGCACGTGTCATATAACGAGGCTTGTATCGTTCAAACATAAAAATCCCCTCTTCCTTCGTTCCAATCGGCTTGTTCCAACAGCCATTGTTCCGTCACTTCATCATGTATGCCAACAAGCGTATAAAATAGCTGAAACTCATGCCCCCATCGTTTCGCGATGCGGTAAAATGTCATGTCTCCATGATGATGTCTTTCGACATATTCCAACGTAAATGGATCATCTACCTGTGCCATGACGTCATCCTCTTTTTCTAGTAAAATGAGCGCTTGATCGTACGGCAAGAAGAAAGCATGCAGCGATGTTTCTTTTCCTCCTGCCTCATAAAGATGCAGGAAGTCCTGTTCGATCGCTTGAATGAGCGGCTGTGGTGCCCGCCTGTATGCTTTTAATGCCTCGATGTCATTGACACATTGAATGACTTTCATTGTTCCATTTCCCCTTCCTACAATAGCTGAACGGCATCCATCTTTTCCTGTCTTGTCGTTTGAATGTAAAACCTTGCGGTCATGTTCACTGTACTATGCCCTGCTAATTTACTGACCGTTGTTAAATCGACTCCTTTTTTCAACAAGCGCGTGCAAAACGTATGGCGAAACAAATGCGGATGTAAGTGAAATCCGAGTTCCTTTGAAACGTTCGCCAGCCACTCCCTGACCGCATCGCGATGCATCTTTGGCGCTCGTTGGCTCACAAGCAAATAGTCGCTGTCGACAAAACGCGAGTTCGCTCGTTCGCCTTGTTCGTATTGTTTCATGACGTGAAGCACATCTTGCCGCAACATGATCTCGCGCACTTTCCCCCCTTTGCCGCGAACGGTGAGCGTACGGGCTAAAGCATCAATGTCGGCTCGTTTGATGTTCACCAACTCCGACACGCGCACGCCTGTATAAAGCAATAAGTAAGCAATCAGTTTATTCCGTTGGCTTACTTTTGTCTGATCCTCGACATAAAACAACAGCTTTTCCACTTGTTCTTCCGACAATGCCGTCACGACATGTTCACTTCCAGCGGCAATCGAGATGCGGTCGCGTTTCAGTTGAATGAAACTGTCGCTTACGATTCCCTTCTTTTGCAGGAAGTCATTGTACACTTTTAAGCTGTTGATTTTTTTGTTGATCGTCGCCACCGCATAGCCGTTGTCGATTAAATGTTGCTTATAACGGACAAATGAAAAACGAGAAAGCGGCTGACGTGAATCAACCGCCTTCTCGACCATATACGCCTGAAATTTTGCCACATCCCCGACATACGACTCCATCGTTTTCGGCGATTTCCCTTCTTCGATGAGCCACTCTTTAAATGCATGGAGTAAATCTTGCACAAAATTCCCCCCTAAAACAGAAAAAACCATGGACACCTCATTCATCCATCGTTTCATCGTTTAATGATGTCAATGATGGTTTTCACCGTACATAAAGGGCACGATTGCTTGCATAGGCAAGAACACGGAAATACTTTCATCGGTCATTCCTCCTTTTTATTGTCCTTCGTTCATCCATTGTTTCATCGCTTCCGTGGCAACCGTCACCACAATGGTCGCAACAACTTTTTCCCACATGCCTTTTCACCCCCTTTCCCTCCCGACTCCCGACAGTTATATCATAATGTCATGAGTTTTTTGGCGCGAAAATGCTGGCGATGTCTCGGCACACATCGAATGTACCAGCGATCGTTGGAACATGTTTTGTTTTGTCGGGAGTTTAGCAAAAGAAATGTCGGGAGTTCATCTTATTCCCGATGGACTCGCTCTAAATAGCGGATGTAGTTTTGCAGAATTTGACGATCTTGATAATCTGGAATTCGGCGCAAAGCGGCTTCAATCTCCCTTTCGTTCATGTCAATCTCTTCGTCCACCACCTCCTCCAACAACATGTGAACAAGTTCTTCTTCGCTAAGCATCTCCCCATAGCTATCTGACCCATACCTGTATTCTCGGTAGTACGGCTCTCCGTTAATGAGGATGCGATGGTATTTTGCCATTTTCTCTTCCCCTTTCCTTTCATCGTCATATTGCCAGCTTCACACATATATCGTACAACCGATTCGCTTTCCGTCTTTGATCCACACTTCATACAACATCTCTCTCGTTTCTTCCGCAACGACCACGCCAGCAATCCACTCAATCCCTTCTGCATCCACATACATGAACGCCTCTAATAAGAGCGGATTCGGCAATTTCGCCACATGTTCGGCAGGAATGAGTAAGTCATCGATCTCCTCATGGTCAAACGCATACGCTTCGTACCCGACTTCCTCCATGTTCACTTCCACGCCAAACGCACGTTTCATTTTCTCTATAAACCATTCGAGCATGATTCTTCCCCCTCATACGTACCCTTTTTCTTTCAACGACACGAATCGCTCACCGCCAACGACGACATGATCCAACAATTCAATCCCGACAATTCTCCCTGCCTCCACGAGCCTTCTCGTCACTTCGATGTCTTCCCTTGACGGTGTCGGGTCGGTCGATGGATGATTGTGCGCGACTAACACCGACGCCGCATTTGCCAAAATCGCCGATTTAAACACCTCGCGTGGATGGACGATACTGGCATTCAAACTCCCGACATGGCAAACGTGGATGGCAGTCGGTTGATTTTTCGTGTCCAGACAAACAACGACAAACACCTCCCGATCCGCATCGGCAAGAAACGGCTTCAACAGCTTGTACGCATCCTCTGGCGACTTCACCTGCCTTTCTTTGTACAGCACGCTAGACTCACGAACGAGTTTCAGGCTTACAATGTTCACGCGCTTTGCGGATTGCATCCGATTCCCTCCCAAAATAAAAATCGCCCCAATTCCTTGAGAGGAATGGAGGCGTTCGTTCAAAGGTATAATATATGTTTCAAACCACGTTTGATGCGGAAAAAAAAGAAACAGAGAGCCACTCAATGACTCTCTGTCTCTATCAATCTTCGACAATCTTCGGGGCGTGACAGGCACGCGACCTAAGGAAAAAGACGAGAAAAGGAAAGGAACCAGAGCTTTATCACTCTGATTCCTTCACGTTAACTGAATTTATACTGTCTACTTTTTTGATCGCAGTGCACACGCATCCCAATGATAACTATTAAGTATTCAATCTTAAGGCATTTTCTTTCATAAAAATATTCTATTCATAATGCGTTTCTTGACTAACATCTGACGAATAGTTGCACCAGTATCCATGCTTTGGGTGACTTACTTTCTTCTCTCTTTCCAGTCTTCTCAATGCATCACTGACCGCACTGCTTATGGATGCATCTACAGGATATCCTATTCTTAAAGCTACCTCCCTATCTATATCTTCTTTTTTTATTAATCTATTACTACTTACCATTATTTGCTCTACAATTTGATAAATTATTGGGGTACTTATTCCTTGAATAACGTCCCTTGTTACTCTCATTCTATAAAGGCTATTATTATTAGACATTTTTTAACCTCCATAAAAAAATTGGTACTATAAAAAGTATCAAACCTGAATCCGTGACAGAAGCGTATTAAAAATGCTGGAAACCCCAATCATGCCGAGGTTCCAACTCAATTTCGAATGTTCACCTATTAGGTGAAGAACCCCAAGGGCAATATTTGTTGATTTAGCAAGGTTTCCTTGGCAGTTTTGAACACGTCTTTATCACGGATTCAGGTCAAAGATTAATTCCATTTTTACCCACCTCTTATTCCTACTTTTCTTAACATACGAATAGGAAAAGAGCATTATCTTTTTTCAGTCTTCCACGATCTGCTACGCTGTCTCATCCTCAACATCTGCGCTCAGGCATATCTTTTCACAGATTCAGTTCCTTCTTTACATTTTTGCTTGTTAGAATACATTTCGCTCGTCGCAACAACCTCATTGTTAGGAGCTATCAAAACAAAATAATATTGCCTGTCTCTACTTGACTTTATTTTAAATTTTGCGCTTCTTGAATAAAATCTTCCCTCCTTTCCATAATCAAATGTCTCAACCATAGTAAGAGCGAGTTTCAGAAAGAAATCAGTTTTCTTATTTCTCTTTTCTTACACCCTTAAACGGGCTGTTACTTGACGTTTTCACATTTATAAATCGACCGTCCTCACCACGTTTGACCCATGAGTGCGTCTTTGGATTATATACTTGAGAACGATTTTTCACAGCACCAATTCGATAATTTTCCCCTGTATTTTTGGACATTTCAATCCTCCCTCTCTCCTCCGAACCCCGCCACAGATAAACATTTCGACATATAACGAAAAAAACCTTCATACATTCATTTTTATTTCTCGACAAATTTCGCAAACAAGCCGAACATTTCCACACCAGCATACTCCACTCCAGAACGAGCTTCAAACTCATAATGTTCACACGCTTTGCCGATGGCATACGACTCCCTCCTCAAACAAAAATTGCCCCCATTCCAAAACGGAATGGAGGCGTTCAAAGGTATAATATATATTTCAAACGACGTTTGATGCGAAAAAAAGAAACAGAGAGCCACTCAACGACTCTCCGTCTCTATTAATCTTCGACAACCTTCGGGGCGTGACAGGCACGCATCCCCAATAGCTATTAGTTAGTAATAGTTTTAGCTGAAGCAGAAGGTGCCGCGTCAACACCAGTGTTGTCTTCTAAGCTAACATTGCTAGTAGTCGACGTTAACTCAACTGTGGTTGTTCCAACAGTCAACGAAGGTGAAGTACCTAGAGTAACGGTTACTTTGTTACCATCAATTGCGAATGTTGGAGTTGAACCGAATGAACCAGCACCAGAAAGAACAAAGTCATTTGCTAGATCAGCCAGAACAGCACCGCTAATTAACTTAACATTTTCGGAGAATGTGATTTCCACCTTATCTCCAGCTGATACAGAGCTATCTCCGTTTGCATCAACATATTTAGCTGAAATGATTACTGGTGCAGCTTGATCCACCGAAGCACTAGCTGTCGTTAATCCTGTAAAATCATTACCATTAACATCTTTAACAGTACCTAAACGAACAATGTTTGGTGTTGCATCTGTATCTGGAGTTGCTTTTTCTGCTACTGTAATAAGAACTGTTTTATTTGTCGCATCCGAACCATCTAATGCAGCACCTGTAACTGTGTATCCAGATACATCAAATGTAGTTGCTGATAAGTAATTTCCATTGATCGCTTCAGTAAATGTAAGCTTGATTTTATCAATCTTACCATTGTTATTTGAATCTACAGTAACGATACCATTTGTAGATGCAAGTGTTGGTGCAATCTTATCAGCTGCAGCCGTACCAGAAGCACCACCCAATGCTGTATTTTGGAACGTAGAATCATCCACAGCTACTGTACCGTAAGTACCTGACTGTTTCACACGTACTTTTAGTGGAGTTGTACCTGTTACATAACCAGCTTCATCTACCACGTTATTAGTGAAAGTAAATGTAATCTCAGCTTTGCCATCTTTGTTTACATATGAAACATTTTGTTGATTTACAGTTAAAGTTGTCCAGTCAGTACCGTCATTGAATTCAAAATCAGTAGCAACAACAGTTTTTAATTCTTTATTTAATGTAACCTTAACTGTTTTCTTATCAACCACGACTACGCTAGTTCCAGATGCTAAACCTAAGTCATTAGCAACTGTTCCAGATACTGTTGTCTGATAACCATAACCAGCAATTTTGTTTCCAGCCACGTCAGTCACATTGTTAGATACAGCAAATGGTGTACCTTGTGTTACTGTAACACTAGAAGGTAATGTAATTTTAACTGCGCTAGCAGATAGGGCAGTAATAGAAGTACCTGCTGGTAAAGCTTTATTATTGTATAGATAGTTATTTACATCTGTAGCTGTTGCCGTATTTACCGCTTCGCTGAAGTATACATAAATGCTGTTGCTGTTATTGCCTGTACCTTGTTTAACAGCAGTAACTGTTGGTGCAACTAAGTCTGCTACTGATAAAGATTTGCTGTAAGAATCCATCGTATTACCAGCGCGGTCTTTAACATTTTGGACAGTTAATGTATAGTTACCAGCATCTAATGCACTCACAGCTAACTGAACAGTATTAGTAGAACCAGATTTGAATGTTGCACTAGAGATTGTAACAACTGAACCGTCAGCTTTTTTCAATGTATAGTTGAAACGATTTTGTGCAGTTGCGCTATCTACAGACTCGCTAAATTTAACTTCAATAGTTGTTGCTCCCTCATTTACTGTTACGCTCTCAACAGTTGGTTTAGTAGTATCAGCTACTACGTTATAAGAAGTAGCTCCAGCAGCAACTTTAATACCGTATGCATCTACTAAATAGTTGTTATCATCGCTCTTCAAGTTAACAGCATGGATACCATTTGCGATAATTGTGTTAAAGTCTGTTCCTGCACCAGCTGGTGTTAATTTCAACGCACCGTTTTCAATAGTACGAGCAATTGTACTTGAGTTAAATACGTTTACTCCATCAATAAACAACGGTTGACCAGTTACATAGTTAGAAGGAGCAAGAGCTTTGTCGAATTTAACCAATACATATGATTTATCAGCTGCTACTGACACTTCTGTCATTTTACCAACAGTTTTATCAGTTACAACTGTTAAATCTTTCTCAACTTGCAATAATTTGTATCCTGCAACATCTTGAATTCCGTTATTGACAGATACTTTTAATTTGTAAGTTTTATCAGCTAAAGCTGTTGTTAATGGAATACGAACTTCATTTTTCTCAGCATCCCATTGAGGAGTACCTACTCCGTAAGCACTTAGAGAAACGCCATCAATTTGATAGTTCGCAACAGCAATAGCTTGGTCAGCTCTGACCGCTTCAGAGAATTTCACCACGATTACTTTGTTACCTTCCATTTTCACAGATTCTACAGTTGGAACTGTTGTATCTGTATAAGTGAATTTATTCTCCGATTTAGCAATGACTTTTCCGTCTTTTGTTTTCACACCATCAATCGTCAATTTCGCTTCAATTTGATTAGCTAAAGTTTGATACGTGCTATCTGTATCAGTATCAAGCGTAATTAATACTGACTTCCCATCTGCTTGAAGTGTTGCTTTCGGAGCTTCTGTCCATGCAGCGTTATTTAACGCAGCATTTACAGTACCATTGTTTAATGTATAGTTAGCTAAGTTCTCCGCTGAATCTTTATCAAGTTCTTTGTTGAATGTTACAAGAATTTGATTAAGGTTAATCGCACTTACACTTTCAACTTTAGGCGTTACAACTGGTACATCAACTTTCGCTTTGTCCGTTGTTTGACCTTTGTAAGATACGCTATAAGATTTGCCTTCTTCTAACGCTGTTTTTGTTTTGATCACAACAACGGTTGTTTTTGCTTCAGCTGCTGCAGCGGCTTTGATTGATACAGATTCGATTTCAACGCCTTGGATGGCGAAGTCTTCTTTTTTCACTTCTTTCAATTCGCCGTTGAATGTCACTTCTAATGTTTTTTGGTCAACAAGTTTCACCGCTGTAATGTCAGCTGCAGAAACTTCTTTTTTCACATCCATCGCACGTACGACGAATGAAGCGAATTGACCGCGTGTGACGCTTTGTTTTGGCATGAATTCAGTGTTTTTCGTTACACCGTTTGCCTCTAATGTTTGAATGTATTCACGTGCCCATGAACCTGCTTTGTCAAGGTCAGTAATTTTTGTTGTGTGGTTCGCAGGTTTTGTTAATTTGAACGCTTCAACAACGACTTTCGCCATTTGCTCGCGAGTGATTGTTGCGTTCGGGTTGAAGTTGCCTTTTTCGTCTCCGCTCATGACACCTGCAACTTTCACGATCGCAACCGCTTCTGCTAATTCAGCGTTGCTTGCTGGAACGTCTGGGAAGCCTGCACCTTGCTCAGGAGCCTTTACACCCGCATCTTTTAAAATGCGCGAGAAGATAATTGCAGCTTCACCGCGTGTTAATGATTTGTTTGGTTTGAATGTACCGTCTGCATATCCTTTAATGTACCCTTTTGCTACTAATGTAGCGATGTCATCTGCATGCACGCTTCCTGCTACGTCAGTGAAAGAAGCTGCGCTTGCTACTGGTGCGATCGCTGAAGCAACAACTGCTGCAGAGACTGTACCAGCTAAAAATTTGCGATAAGACTTTGGTTGGTAAGCCATCGACATATTTCCTCCTTTTGTTTCTGTTTCTATTTAAGTTCAGCTAAATTTAAGAGATATGTATGTTCTCTCTATAAAACTCTTAAACTTAGCGAGTGAACGACTACAAACTACATTATAATTTTTTCCATACACCGTGTCAACCATTTTTTGAACAGTTTTTCTTTGTTGGGATAACAAAACTTTTTCACATGTAGTCTTCCACCTATTCACCATTTTACCGAATGTTCGACTTTTTTCAATACCCATCAGCGTAAATTTTGTCAAAAACTTTTGTTACATAACTGTAAAGTTATGATTCTCCTATTTATGATACACTTGGAATAGTGTGAAAATGTCGAAAATATAAGAATCATGGCGGAGTGAGGTGTGACGTGTGAGAAAGTTTATTTCTGCATTGCTTTTGTTTTTTCTTTTTCCTTCCTTCGCTTATGCAAACGAAAGCTATGATCGGCTCGTTCCACTTGCCACAAAATATGTTGGGGTGCCGTATCAATTCGGAGGAAGTTCAGAGAAAGGATTTGACTGTTCCGGTTTTACACGCCATGTCATGAGCGGTGTGGGAGTGGAGTTGGCGCGGACGACAGCGGAACAATATAAGCAAGGAAGCGCAATAAAAAAAGAAGACTTACGTGTCGGTGATCTTGTCTTTTTTGAGACGTATAAGAAAGGACCGTCGCATGCAGGGATTTATATTGGCGACAATCGGTTTATTCATGCGAGTTCATCGAAAGGCATTACGGTCACTTCATTAGACGACTCTTACTATAAGAAGCGATACATAGGGGCAAGACGCGTGCTTGCGTACGAACAAGCACTCGGTCAATTCCAAGATGTTAGAAATGACTTCTGGGCGAGTAAAGAAATTGAAACGTTAGGGAAAAATGAAATGATACTCGGTTATGCGAAAAGCTACTTTAAGCCTGATGAAGTGATGACGCGGGCAGAAACGGCAGGGCTTCTGGCGACGTATTTGAAGTTGAACATGAACAATCGAAAAGAAACGTTTACAGATGTGACGAGCGATCATTGGGCAGTTGGCGCAATTAACGCGCTTGTGAAAGAAAATATTGTTGATAAAAGCAATAAACAGTTTCAACCTGATGAACCGTTAACGCGCGAACAGCTTGCGATGTGGTTTGCGGAAGTTTGGAAGTTAAAGCGCGGTGCGGATGTGCCGTTTGCTGATGTAAAAGAAACGGACGCGGCGTACGATGCGATTGAAAAGCTTGTCGCAGCAGGTATTGCAAACGGATATGAAGATGGGACGTTTCGTCCGAAAGAAACGGTCACGCGCGCGCAATTTGCGGTGTTTTTCTATCGCGCGATCAACGCAAAATAGCGAGGAAGGACAAGCTTTCCTCGCTACAGACTGTTGACAAAATGGTTGGAAGACACCCGTCTTCAAACCATTTTGTTCCAT
>NZ_PEDM01000044.1 GCF_002742685.1 Anoxybacillus flavithermus | reverse complement strand
GATGCCCTATTTGTGTTGGGCTTTTTTATACACTAGCACTGGGGTGAATAGTTACATAGAAGCTTTACACGAGCGAATGAATGAAGTGATATATGGTGCCCCGACCGCAAAAGCTGCAATTGATATTGCTTGTTTTGATTTAATTGGGAAAAAGCTCAAGCAACCTGTATATCAACTGCTTGGCGGACGATTTCATGATTCCTTTCCTATTACACATGTATTAAGCATCGGCGATCCGAACGAAATGGCTGAAGAAGCGCTATCGGTCGTGAAAAAAGGCTATCGTTCATTAAAAATTAAAGTCGGCACACATGTAGAAGAAGACATTGCACGCATTCAAGCAATTCGAAAACGGGTAGGAGATGATATTGCGATTCGCGTTGATGTAAACCAAGGTTGGAAAAATAGTGCCACAACAATAAAAGCTTTGCGCGCCCTTGAGCGCCTAAACATCGATTGGCTTGAACAACCAGTCGTCGCAGATGACATCGATGCGATGGCATACATTCGCACAAAAACAACCATTCCGCTCATGATAGATGAAGGGTTAAAAAATATGCGCGATATGCGTGAAATTATTCAAAAACGAGCAGCCGATAAAGTGAATATTAAACTGATGAAGTGTGGAGGCATTTATCCTGCTGTGAAGCTCGCTCATCAAGCCGAACTGGAAGGAATGGAGTGTCAAATCGGCTCAATGGTCGAGTCATCGATCGGTTCTGCCGCTGGCTTTCACGTCGCCTTTGCGAAAAAAATCGTTACGAGCGTGGAATTAACAGGACCGTTAAAGTTCACAAAAGATGTCGGCAATTTACATTACGACCTTCCGTACATTCGATTAACGAACAAACCCGGCTTAGGCATCGATGTAGACGAACAAACACTTCATAAACTAACCGCTTTTTCCGACGTCATTCGCTAAGGGGGAAAGAAACTTTGCAAGGTATTTTAAAACAAAACAATGAACCATTTGTCATTTCGCGGTTACAGATGGAACATCTCACGGAAATTTTGTCGCTACAACAGCTCGTTGTCGATCAATTAGACCAAAAAGACATGCTGCAACCATTAACAGAAGAAGAATATGCGTATATTTTACAAGGAAACGGGCTTATGATTGGCGCGTTTGCAAGCGATCAACTCATCGCGTTTCGCGCCCTACTCTTCCCTCCCATTGATGAAGAGCACTTAGGGCTGGACATCGGTCTTGCGAAAGAAGAGTTGGAAGATGTTATTTATCAAGAAATATCCATTGTCCATCCAAAAGCACGAGGAAATAAATTACAAAAAACGTTAGCTCACTTCATTATGAACGAGCTCGATCGAACAAATAAAGCGTACAAATACATCTGTTGTACAGTTGCTCCATTCAACATCCCTAGTTTAAAAGATAAGTTTGCACAAGGAATGGAAATTGCCGCTCTAAAACAGAAATACGGTCACCGTCTTCGCTATATTTTTTTCAAAACGCGTGATGAAACGAAACGAACGTGGCGCGAATACATGTCGGTGCGTATAGACGATATTTCCCAACAACAAACATTACTTGCGAACGGATGGCGTGGTATCGCCTTAGAACAATGCCAGCATGAATATTGGATTCGTTTTGGAAAATAAAGGGGAAACTCCCCTTTTTTATTTTTCCTTATCATACCATATGGAATATACTTCTTTCCTACATGCACAGCACAAAGTCTAGCTTTATTTAGTACAAACATATCATATTTCCCTTTAAGGCAGCTTCTTTTTTATTTTTACGAAATAACCCGAAATGAATGAATATTCATTCTTTTTTGTTATAATAAAAACGAGGGGGAGATAACATGTTATTAAAGAAAAGATTCGAACAAGAAACTGCTTCTGGAGTACATATCGCCAAAGGCACGCTAACATTTCAAGGGGTACGATTAACGGTGCATTGTTTTGCTATCGACGGGGTATTGATTGATACAGGAGCAGCATCGTTAGTAAGTGAATTCGCAAACTTTTTCAAATCATTAGACATCGATCAAGTGGTAATTACCCATTTTCACGAAGATCATACAGGGTGTGCAGCGTTTTTACAAAACGAGCGACAACTACCGATTTATATGAATGAGATCATGATTGAGTATTGTAATAAACAAGCAGATTATCCAATGTATCGCAAGTTTTTTTGGGGAAACCGCCCTCCTTTCCAAGCTAAGCCGATTGCAAAAACGTTTTCTACACGCCGTGCGATATGGGATGTCATTCATACACCAGGTCATGCTGTTGACCATCTCGCATTTCTTAATCGCGAAACAGGACAACTTTTTACAGGAGACTTATACTGCCTCGAAAAAACAAAAGTCGTTTTGCGCGAAGAAAGCGTTCCTACATTAATTGAATCATTAAGAAAAGTGTTAACGTACGATTTTAACGAAATGTTTTGTGCCCACGCTGGTTATATAAAAGACGGACGAACTGCTTTACAACGAAAGCTTAACTATTTACAAGAACTTCAAGGAAAAATTATTGATTTGTATGAACAAGGAGCGACACTCAAACAAATTCAATCCATTCTCTTCTCGAAGAAATATCCAATCACCTATCTTTCCTTCGGTGAATGGAGCTCTTCTCATATCGTCCGTTCAGTGATTGAAGAATATCATATGAAAAAAATTAGCGAATAGTAATCGTTACTGTTCGCTCTTTGCTGCAGAAAAACCGATAATAAATGTCCCGCGATCGGTAAACATAGGTGTATTCCATTTGATTTGCGGTTGTAACTGTGGGAACGTATCACAAACCCACCGTAAAATTTCCTCTACTCGGTTGCGATGGTCGACATGATCAATCTTTGCTAAATATTGTTCAAAAACTTCCATAAGTGTTCCTCCTCGCTACATCTCTCATCTTCTGCTATCAACATTATGACACAAAACAATATGTCCATCATCCTAATATTACGCAAATAATTCGTCATAACTTTGCACTTTTTCTCATACACATGAATCGTCCATATGCAACAGGAGGCGATCATCATGGAGCAACAGGCGAAAGTCATTAGTATTATTAACTGGAAAGGCGGGGTGGGAAAGACGACCGTCACTCATCATTTAGCGACAGGACTACAACATTTATCATCCGACGAATTAGAACTGTTTGGTTTTGAACATGCTCAACCAAAAGTGTTGTTAGTAGATGCAGACGCACAATGTAACCTCTCTATTTCATGTTTAACACCCGAATGGTTTGAACAATTAGCCTATCATAAAACACCTCCGATCGGCACATTGAAAGATTTAATCGAACATTACTTGAAAAATGAGCATCCACAAGTAGATGTGGACGACTTTATTTTAAAAGCGTGCGTGCGAAGCAGAAATGGGAAAGTATATGAACATATTGATTTGCTTCCAGCACACGCTGAACTTATCCATACAGACATGGATATTGCCGTTTACTCAAGGCCATATTTCAAAAAACATTTATTTGGTTCAGATATTTATAAATTTCAAATGCTACACCATATTTTAAACACGATAAAACATGAATATGATTTTATTTTTATCGATTGTCCACCAAATTTAAATTACATTACACAAAACGCCTTGTACGCAAGCGATTACTATTTAACTCCTGCGATCCCTGATCGTCTTTCTTCATACGGTATCTCAGCCATTAAAAATAAAGTCGATGAGTTAAACGAAAGATTTCAGTCGAGTTCAAAAGAATATAGCCATACAAAACTGATCGGAATCGTCCTCAATTTCATTCGCGAATACGGAAATCAACCAAAACAAACACAGGAAAATATGATCACTACATTAAAACGTACGCTTTCGTCTGACATGATATTTAACAGCTATTTACCATATGGTGACGCCATCACGCGCGCATCCATGCTCAGTTATCCTGTGTTTGCTGTTGAAAACCATCAAGGGAAACAAAGTGAATGTGTGAAGAAAATGACGCTCGAATTTTTAAACCGAATTGGTGGGGGAATTGTCGTATGAACGTAAACACATTAACGCATATGTTAGAAAAAGCACTCGTTCTTTTAAAACATTATGAGCATTGTACAGTCGAAGAAATGCTGGATGATCTTTCTGCAAAGTTGCAAAATCAAACACGAAAAAAGCAAACCAAAAACGTAACGGACTATGCAAACGTCATAAAACAAATAAAAAACATGAACAAAGAGGCAGCAACAACGTTTTTAACGTCTCTTAAAAAAGAACAACTACTTCATATCGGGGCACAAATGAATATAAAGTTACAAAAGAGAGAAACAAAACAACTATTGATTGAATCAATTATCACTCATTGCAGTTTTTCTGAACTATATAGCCAAATGGCAAATAGAAAATCACAAAACAAATGAGCGGACAGATATAACAGCTGTTCGCTCAATGTTTAATACCGCAACATCATTTCGACAACATCGCCCGTTTCATTGCCTCATATGAAAGTGGACCGACATGTTTGCTACGAATGACCCCTTGTTCATCCATCATATATGAAGTCGGAATGGTGATGACTTTATATGTTTTACTAACTGTTCCTTTCTCATCAAGCATGATATCAAACGTCAATCCTTTTTTGTTCACGAACATTTCGACGATGTGACGATTTTTTTCTTTATTCGTCAAATTGACCGCTACAATCGCGACATGTTGTCCATACTGCTCATAAAATCGTTGCATTTCTGGCATTTCCGCACGGCATGGAGGACACCATGATGCCCAAAAGTTTAAAATCACTTTTTTCCCTCGAAACTGAGACAGCTTCATTTTTTCGCCCTGTAATGTCATTAACTCGAAATCAGGGGCAATTTCTCCTACATCAATTCCAATGTTCGAACTCGATTGCTGCGAAGTTGTTTCTTTTGTCATATCCGATATGGATAAGAAGATGAAGACGAGAATATGGAACGAAACAAGCAGTTGCCATAGCTTTCTCGTCGTTTTTATACGTGAAGAAACAATAAAGCAAACAACAGCGACGACAGCTTGTAGCCAAATGAAGCGATTTTCTGGAAATCCACTTCCCTTCCATACGAGAAATACAATCCAATATCCAAAATATATTGGGGTAACTACACGTATATAAGCGTCGAACGGAATGTGCTGTATTTTCAACTGCCAATATGTATACACGACAATGAATACCCCTGCTAAAACAAGTCCCACAACACCACCGTTAAAATAAAGAAGCGTTAACGGATTTTCTAACACCATGTTTGGATGTACAATACCGTAACTCAATTTCCATATGACTAAGCCATATATGAAACTGTTAAAAATAACATCAATCATGCGTCGTTCCGCTTTTAAAACGAACACACCATAATAAAAAAATAAATATGTCATAACCAAACTTGCTACAAGCAACAAATTTTCTCCTTGAATCATTTTTCCTCCTTTGCTGACAACAGTTCCTTATAAGAAGCGCTTCTTTATATCCTCTGTCGGAACAAAGCAGCCATCCTTCTTTCCGAACCAAAGATACCTATTTTTCGCGATCCAATCATATACTCGATCGCGAATAGGAGAAGGGATAAGAATAAGCCAATATAAGTACTTCCAAAACCCTCGCAAATGTTTGCATACGCGTAACGCTGCAGTAGATTTAACATAGTATGTACATTCATCGATTAATATAAAACTATCGAGTTGTTGGGGAATATGATATTTTTTCAACAACGCTTGCCCTGCTTCACTTTGCAACGAAGCAAAATAAAAATAAGCTTTTTCGTCTCTTTCAATAATAAAACGAACCGTTGCACTACAAAAATGACAAATGCCATCAAATAATATGATGTGCATGACCGACCAATCCTTCCCCTTCCGTTCATCTAATCTCTCCATTATAGCTCACCTATGCAACAAAAGAAAAACGTGAAGCTCGGCAACTTCACACTTTTCATATCATAGCTAGAAATTATCCATACATCGTCCACATCCCGATATCGGAAAAACCGAGTCTTTTATAAATGCGTCCCGCATTCGGATTGTCATAAAATAAACATAACGTTTTTCCAGTGCGAACGTAATCTTCGATAACTCGTTTCATAATTTCGCTTGCATACCCTTTGTGGCGATCATTCGGATCTGTGCAAACGCCGACAACCATCGCAGATAGCGTATTTTCTGCAGTTGTCGCAACAGACGACACCATGCGACCATCTTCCTCGATATAGTACACACGCCCTGTATTTGTTTCTAACGATTTGACAAGCATATCACGCGATGAAGGGAGCACCGAAAATTCGGCAATACGCTTGCGCAATTCAAGTATTCGATCGATATCATCAATCGTTGCTTGTTTTATTTCATATCGGTTTTCCGCTTCTGGAAATGTGATTTCGTTACATTCACAAAAATACGTGACACGCTTTTTTCCGAGTGATAAGAGAGGTTCAAATTTTGCGACAAGCTCGGTTTTGCCTGAGAGTCGAACAGGCTGAGCAGCATGTCTCATAATTTTCGCAAATCCTTCTATATCAAACTCCCCCGAAGCATATGGAATATACGAATCATAAAATCGCAACAATACAGCTCGCAACTTGCCATTCTCATCAAAGTCGCCCCACAGCTCTTGAAACTCTTGCTCATATCCAAACGCTTCAATATCACCGATAATAAAAAGATTCAATGAAGGCTCCTGCTTTAAAAAAGAAAACACAACATCATGATCTGCTTCGCCCAATTTACGAATCATCCCCATCCCCCTTGCCGATACATGTTCAAAAATACATGTGCCTTCCACGAACGATCGCAATAACAATGATTACGATGTGCTTTTTGTGCTAGCGCTTGTTTTCGTTGAACACTTTTTCTAAAAGAATGTATCGTATGTCATCATGAAGCGTTTCATACTTTGGATCGTTCAAATCTTCTTTCGCGACCCAAGCGAACTCGGAATGTTCATCGTTTAATGTGAGAGAAGAAATATCATCATTTTTTGGTTTGACGAGATACGTAAAAACAACGCAATATATATCTTCATCTCCACTTTTGCTTTTTAAGTTCCGAACAGACAGCTCTTCTAACAATTCTACATCTAAATTAATTTCCTCTTTCGCTTCTCGAAACAAACCTTGCAATTTCTTCATATTTAATTTTTCCTGCCGGAACGTTCCATACATTCGGAGCTACCTTACAATGCTCTGCGCGTTTCGTTAAAAGGACTTTTTCATCGTGCCATACAATGACTTCAACAGAAATTCGATAATTCGGATACATGCAATTTTTCCTCCACATTATTGAAAGGTAAAGTTCGTTACTTTTTTACAAGAGGTAGCTACTAATAATAAACTTAAAAATAATTCAATATTTCACGTGGCGCAAAGTTTTCGAGTTTCTTCAACTCTTCCTTACTCCACCACTTTAAATCAATAAACGTATCTTTCTCTTTTTCAGTCATATTTTCAATCGATAATATCGTGTCGGATTGAATCGTTATCTTATAATAAATCTCCCGGCTTATAAAAGAATCGCTTTTTCCTTCAATGAATACATCGATTTCAAATAGTGGTTCGTCATGAATATCAACAACAATTCCAAGCTCTTCACGTAGTTCTCTTTTCAAAGCTTCGATTGGGGTTTCCTTTCCCTTGATGCCACCTCCGGGAGTTACCCATAACACGACATTTCCTATGACATCCGTAAATTCAAATTTTTGAAGAAGAATTTCATGATATTCATTGGTGATTACTGCCCTAGCGCATTTGCGTATTCGCATCATGTTTCTCCTCTTTATTTTTGTTATGCAGTGAATCCATAATTAATGTATACGCCGATATGCTTTTCGACATTGGCGGCAATATTTCACTTTCTGAAATGTTAAACGATCTTCTGGGTGTAAAACTTTAAACGCCTCTAACTCTCCGTCGGTAAACGCTCTTTGATTGCGATCAACATAAAAATCTAGTAGCTTCCCACCACATTTTGGACAATAGTCCCGCTCTCTCCGTATAACATAAATCAGTCCAAATGCACTCATTGTCATAATAAAAGCAGGAACGAAAAAATTGAGAAACTTATCCATTGCTCTCAACCCTCAACTAAAATGACTACCCTTATCTTACACAAAAACGAAGACAAATGATGTCGAATTTTGTCACAAAAGCAAAAAAAGACAGAAGTTTTCTCCACTTCTGTCTCAATTTATTGTCAACAAAGTCAAACGAAGACTGTTGCCCGCGCTTTTATTGCTGTTTCTCAAGAAATTCTATTCGGTTGTGAAACGGATCGTGAAAGGAGAAGCGAGTCACACCTGGAATGGTTTTTTCGTCTTGTGTCACTACTCCCTTTTCTTCCAAGTAGCGCCGCACTGCTTCGATATTTTCCACTTCAAACGCCGGATGGCTTTTGCTTCGATATCCTTCGCGGTTTTCAACACCGATATGCAGTTCAATATCGCCAATTTTATACCAAAGCCCGCCGCTTGCTTTCAACGTTTTCGGTTTTTCGATTTCGGCAAAACCGAACACGCCCGTATAAAAAGCCCGCGCTTCGTCCTCTGCACCGATTGGGATGCAAATTTGTATATGATCGAGCCGTTTAATAACAATGTTCATGCTGCTTCTCCTCTCTATCTTCTTTTCAGCATTCGAAGAGTGGCTCAATATTTCCCTTCCTCTCTCTTTCTACTCTCCGTCATTTGTTTCCAAACAGATCCTTTCGCTTCTTCGCCGCCTTCGATTCGTTCAATTGCCATTTTTACTTGCATGCTTACCTCAAATTCCGGGTCGTTTTCGGCCGCTTTTAATGCAGGCAAGACGGATTCATCACCATTTTCATATAAGAACATCGCGGCACGCCAGCGAACTAACTTACTTGCATCTTTTAGCGCTTCAACCATCACAGGAATGGCTTCCACGTCACCAATGTCAGATAAACAGTCACCAGCGGTACGCCGCACAGAAACAGCTGGATCCTTTAGTGCTTCATACAAATATGGAAGCACGTTTTTCCCACCAATCATTCCTAAGTAAGCTGTCGCTAAACGGCGAATCGCTACTTTCTCATCTTTTAACGCCTTTGCCAATACGGGCAAATCGGTTTCCGTCGGCTCTGCCATCTGTTCCAACGCTGCATATCGTTTCATCCAGTCCGGATCATCTAGCATTTGTTCAGTCACTTGAACACTTGTGCGTTTTTGTGTTTTCGCCTGCTCCCCTTGTTTAAACATGTGTACGAATCGCTCGAGCCGTTCTGGCGGATAAGCAGCGGACAACTCCTCGACAATTTCAGCGCCGATTTCTTCAAATGTTCCGTACCGAACGCCCTTTTCGACCCATTTTCGCTCTATGACGATATTCCCCGCATGTTTTTGCGCTTCTAACACCGCATCGACAAACGGCTTTGGCAAGCCAACTCGTCTCTCTTCGTGACCGTCCGTTAACTTCACTTGCATCGGCAAGCCATACAACATTTGCACATACACTTTTACTTCGCCGAAATGATCATTGCGCACCGATTCATTTTCTTTAAGATCCTCCACCTGCTCGCCAAACACTTCACGCACCTTCGTTAAAATCGGTTTCCAGTCATATTTCGCATGCCGCTCAACGGCTAAAAAATCAGCGACATGATAAATGCCCTTTACGCCTTCAATTTGCAGCAATTGCTGGATAATGGCAGGCGCATGTGCGGCTTGCGCAGGTTTATAGTTATAACTTGTGCCAAATGGAAGCTCCTCATCAAGCAGCACTTTCATTGTATTTGGGCTTGGCGTTGGTTCAATCGATTGAATTTTCATTTGTTTCTCTCCTATCCTCTACAAAAAATACCTTGTAACTTCATTAAAAAGGAAGAAACAAAGAAAAGCAAAAGTTTCGCTCAATAAAAAAATACCACCTCCATAAATTGCAGAGATGGTTTCACATCGTCTTACATAAACACTTTTGTCAACAAAATGTGTCGTATGTCGTCATGAAGTGTTTCATACTTAGAATCGTTCAGATCTTCTTTCGTTACCCAAGCAAATTCAGAATGCTCATCGTTTAGTGTAAGTGAAGAAATATCATCATTTTTTGGTTTGACAAGATACGTGAAAACAACCCGATATATATCTTCGTCACCACTTTTGCTTTTTAAATTACGAACAAATAACTCTTCTAGCAATTCTACATCCAAATTAATTTCTTCCTTTGCTTCTCGAAACAAACCTTGGACAGGAATTTCCTCGTACTTAATTTTTCCAGCTGGAACGTTCCATACATTCGGAGCTACCTTACAATGTTCTGCTCGTTTTGTTAAAAGAACTTTCCCATCGTGCCATACAATCACTTCAACAGAAATTCGATAATTCGGATACATACATTTTCCTCCACATTATTGAAAATCAAAGACAATGACTTGTTTTTTCCCTATACTCAAAACAACTCTAACTGTTCTGTTTGACCTAACTGTTCTGTTTGACCTAACCGTTCAAGTGACTTCGGATCATGATCTTGAAAATAGGCGTGATAAACAGGTTCGGTTATACGCCCACCCTTCCTAGCGTTCGACACGGTGACACTTCCCATGCTTCATACGGTACTAAACAATTACATTTCATCGCATCCTGTACTCGTGAAGCGATATGCGGTCTCGTTATATATTTTGAAATGTTTTTACTAGTTAGCAGAAAAAAATTTGCTTCCTTTATTTCCTGGGTCTGAATGTTCAAATCACCTTCTTCATACTTCGCACGAAATACAACAACTAATATATGGTCCGTAGCATTGTAATATACTCCTGTTACTCCTAGTGGTACTATTTTCAATCCTGTTTCTTCATGCACTTCCCTTACTAATGCATGATGCAAAGACTCTCCTTCTTCGACTTGTCCACCAGGAAGTTCCCATGTATCGGAACGGTAATGTGTTTTGACAAGCAATACTTCCCCATGGTCATTTACAATATAACCAGAGACAGCCACTATGTGCTTCGGTACAATCCTCATGTTCTTCTCATCCTTCAGTAAGTTGATTTTAGAGTAAATGTATCTTACTGATTTTTTTCGCACGATGCAATATATTGCATTGCGCTACAATGGCCATGTCATGATCCCATTTTCTTAACCCATAAACCATGTGATGAGTAAATGAGTATTTCTGATTAGGATTCGATAAAGATACGGTATGAATAGGAATATCGTTTGCTATATTCAGTTATGTAGTATTGATTCAGTCGATCCCCTTTCCTTTCATTGGTTATAAAACCCGATTTTATTGTACAGAAAGAGAACGAAAAATGTTGTGGAATACTGTAGAAAAGGATGAATAAATTTGAATATTTTCGCCAAATTAAAAAGAGAGTCCCGAATAGAGCTTCCTTGAAAGCATAGATTGGTTATCTCCATAGAAAAAGAAAAGTGTCCTTGTTATCACTATAAGATAAGGACACGCTTTATAAAATGGTTAACTTTATTATGTAAACAAAAATAACGATGCTAACAAACTTCACAACAAAAGATCGAATCGAAACTTTATCCCTTTTCTTTTTTTGAATAAAAGTTCAATAAGGAGAAAAAAAGCCAGAGTGATTGAAAACGAAACTAAAAGGGTATGTTTTCGTTCATTGACGAACACCTCTTGGATGTATATGTGAATGCGATATTTTTTACTATAAATGAATGTTTGACAACTATCTCTTCTTCGTCATTCATAACTAGTGATCGCCATTCCCAAAAACCTGACAAAGCCAGATCCTCTAGCGACTTATAATTAGTATAACATATGAATACTTTGAATAGTTAAGTAACAAAACACTTCATATGACTGTAGCAAATGGTGATCAAAAGAGGCGGCCATCCTTTGGAATAACGTTGTAATCACATAAAAAACTAAGTTTTCTATAGGGACGTGACACATACAACCGAAAATCATATAATTGTAATAGCATGGAAATAAAAGGACGGTGACAAGATGGAACAAATCATTGTTGAAACATTAAAAAATGCGGTCTCTCCTTCTGTCATTTATTTGTTCGGATCAGTAGCAGCAGGACACATTCGTTACGATAGCGATATAGACATTGCCTTTTTGAGCGATGAACGATCATTAGATCATTACGAACGCTTTATGCTCGCGCAACAATTGGCAGAGCAGTTACAACGAGACGTCGATCTCATCGATTTAAAGCAAGCGAGCACGGTTTTTCAAGCACAAATCGTCAGTAGTGGGAAGGTCATCTATTGTGCAGACGAACAAAAAAGGGCAGAATATGAAAGGCTAGTGCTGAAAATGTATGCAAAGCTAAACGAAGAACGCGCGGAAATTTTGCGAAACATTGCGGAAAGTGGGTCGGTTTATGATGAATGATGTCATCTTAAATAAAATCAGTGTCATCGAACGGTGTATAAAACGTATTCATGAAGAATACGAAAATAACCCCAAAAATTTGGAGAATTACACAAAGCAAGATTCCATTGTCCTCAACCTCCAACGAGCGTGTGAAGCAAGCATTGACTTAGCGATGCACATCGTTGCACAAAAAAGGCTCGGACTTCCCCAAACAAGCCGAGACGCTTTTACCCTTTTAGAACAACACGGCATCATCTCCTCATCCTTGTCACAGAAAATGAAAGCGATGGTCGGATTTCGCAATATCGCCGTGCATGACTATCAAGAACTGAACTTGACAGTTTTACAAAAAATACTCGACAACCATTTAACAGACTTCACCGAGTTTACGAAAGCGATTGTTGGACAAAAATAGGCGGTGTGAGCATGCACCGCCTAACTACTTATTCTAGAACTTGCGAAGGATGACACTTCAGGAAAAGAAAATTTTCAACACGCGCCACATGCCTTTAAAGTTCGATATATTTATTGCGAGTTTCTCTTTGATTTTCAGCCGTTGGCACCGTCGTCGCCGATACAAATCTTTGGAGAGTGTTAGTCAAGGGTGAATCCGAACCCACCGTCCTCTTGAAATACCTTAAAGTTGATATATTTTAGATAAAGAAGTTCGGTTATCCTCCAATCCTTCCTAGCGTTCGAAATGGTGAAACTTCCCATGTTTCATACGGTACTAAACAATTACATTTCATCGCATCCTGTACTCGTGAAGCGATA
>NZ_PEDM01000043.1 GCF_002742685.1 Anoxybacillus flavithermus | reverse complement strand
TATTAGGCACGCCGCCAGCGTTCGTCCTGAGCCAGGATCAAACTCTCCATAGAAAGTTCATATCTCTAGCTTTTACGCTGCTGTTTTGTTCAGTTTTCAAAGAACAACAAAGACATCAATTATGATACTATAAAAACAATCGCTTGTCAACATCTTTTTATTATCAACAACGACATTTATTAATTTATCACGAATGTATATATTCGTCAACAAAAAAATAAACGGATATGTCCGTTTATGAAATGACATATTGTTGAATGAAAATAAGTGCTACAGCACCAGGAATACCTAAAAACCCGGTAACTGTTACTGTAAACAAATTAATCGGCAAATGGATACCTGATACATCGCCAACAACATTAATTAAAAAAATGAATAAAGCCCCTATGACCAGACGAGCAATCCCTTCTCCTATGAATCGAGTCAAACGTATCGGAATACCAATGAGCAAAATAATAACAATGAGGCTAACGATCGACACAATGACGACTGTTTCATTCATCCTTTCCTCTCCTCCTGTCTGTTTTATTTTTAAATATATGTTCACCTCTTTTCTATATGACAAGCTCACGTAAAAAGGGAAGGGCATCATCCCTTCCCGATTTTTACTTTCCTTTTTTTTGCTTCTCGAAGGAGAAATAAATATTTTGCTTCAGCAATTTTTAAATCGAAGATGACTTTTTCGGATGGCTCAACACTTTTTTCTATTAATTGTTTTTTTTCCATCCAATCATCACGATAACTTTGCAAACGTTCAATAAACTGATCGTTAAATTGTTTGCGTAACCATCCTTTTTTCTTCCAAAGCACTACAATTCCCTTCTTCCTTCAAGCGCTTTAGATAACGTCACTTCATCGGCATATTCTAAGTCCCCGCCAACTGGTAATCCATGAGCGATGCGCGTAATTTTAACACCTGTTGGCTTCAACAAACGTGAAATATACATAGCGGTTGCTTCTCCTTCAATATTTGGATTCGTGGCTAAAATCACTTCTTGAACAGTTTCATCTTGAAGACGTCTAAGCAACTCAGCAATTTTAATATCTTCCGGACCAATTCCTTCCATAGGAGAAATGGCTCCATGTAACACATGGTACAATCCATTATATTCCTTCATTTTTTCCATAGCAATAACGTCTTTCGGATCTTGAACGACACAAATGATAGAGCGATCACGTTTGTCGTCTTCACAAATATAACAAGGATCCCTATCCGTAATATGACCACACGATGAGCAATATGTCAAATTCCTTTTTGCATTTACGAGCGCTTTTGCGAAATCCAGTACTACATCTTCCTTCATGTTTAGCACAAAAAACGCCAGACGGACGGCCGTTTTCGGTCCGATGCCTGGCAATTTCATAAAACTGTCGATTAACTTCGATATCGGCTCCGGATAATACATACGAACCCCCTAGAATAATCCTGGTATGTTCAATCCTTTTGTAAACTGCCCCATTGTTTCTGCTGTTAACTCATCTACCTTTTTTAACGCATCATTTGTCGCTGCAAGCACTAAATCTTGTAACATGTCGATATCTTCTGGATCAACGACTTCTTCTTTAATTTTTACTTCTAAAATTTGTTTATGACCATTCGCAACAACAGTGACCATTCCTCCTCCTGCTGTTCCTTCAACTGTTTTTTCCGCTAATTCTGCTTGCGCTTTCTCCATATCTTTTTGCATTTTTTGCATTTGTTTCATCATTTTTTGCATATTTCCCATTCCACGCATCATGTTCATCATTCCTCCATTACTCTTTAATTTCGATTAAATGTTCACCAAACCATTTTTTCGCTTCCGAAATAAATGGGTCTTCCTGTTCATGTTGTTCGTCCTCATTTGTTTGTTGACGAATGAACTGCTCGCGAATTTGAAACCATTCACTTTCAGGAACAGGGATCGTATCGAGTTTTTTCCCTGTTAGCTCGAATAATACTTGCTCTAAATTATCTTTGACATAGTTGCTATTGTCAGCGACCATTTTACAATGGATTTCATATTTAAATTTTAACACAAAAGCTGTACTACTTGCTGCTACAGGCTCACTTTCTTGTAATAATGCTGCATGTGACACTTTATTTTGCTTTTTCAACAGCTCGAGCACATGTCCCCAATTACCTTTAACAAGAGATAAATGTTGATGTGTTGCTTGGCGAAGCACTTCATGAATGCGTCCTATCGGTATTTTATAGTCTGTGCGAATATTTTTTACTGTTTTTTTCACCGGTTCACTGACTTCCGAAGCAGGAGGCTTCACACCCATTTCTTTTAGTTTCACTAATTGTTGTTCAAGTTGTTTCACCTTCTCCTCTAACGCTAAGGAAGACGAAGATATAGTGGCACGCTCCTCTTCATAACAAAGTTTCACGATTGCAACTTCCATATGAACGCGCGGGTGATTCGTTAGACGCATGTCATGTTGACTTTTACTTAATAAATCGATTGCCTCATATATAAATGCTGTTGGAATCATGTCAGAAAGCTCTCGAAAGCGCTCATCAACAAGTACGCGATGCGTCACATCCTCGAGCTGTGGCGCTGCTTTATATAAAAGCATATCTCGATAATAGTAAATTAAATCCTCGACAAGACGATTCGGATCTTTCCCTTGCTCCATTAAATCTTGAAAGAGACGTAACGCCTCGACCGTCTTTTTTTCATATATCACCCCAATTAAATCTGCAATTTTCCGCTGCGAAACAGCACCTGTAACCGCTAACACATCTTCAAGCAACACCCGATCATCACTAAAAGAAATGGCTTGATCAAGCAAGCTTAACGCGTCACGCATTCCACCATCGGCAGCACGTGCAATCGCAAACAATGCTTCTTCTTCTACATCTATCTCCTCTTCTGCAACAACCGTTTTTAAACGCGAAACAATCGACTTGAGCTCAATACGCCGAAAGTCAAAACGTTGGCATCGAGAAACGATCGTTAACGGAATTTTGTGAGGCTCTGTTGTCGCTAAAATAAAAATGACATGTTTCGGTGGTTCCTCTAATGTCTTTAATAATGCATTAAACGCACCAATGGATAACATATGCACTTCGTCAATAATATACACTTTATACAGTGCTGAGGTTGGAGCAAATTTCACCTTATCGCGAATATCACGAATTTCATCTACTCCATTATTTGATGCTGCGTCAATCTCTAACACATCCGAAATCGAACCGTTCATAATGCCTAAACAAGTCGGACATTCGTTGCATGGCTCTGCTGTTGGACGATGCTCGCAGTTTACCGCTTTAGCAAAAATTTTAGCTATACTTGTTTTTCCTGTCCCACGTGGACCTGAAAATAAATATGCATGTGAAATCTTTTGTTGAAGCAGGGCATTTTGCAACGTTTTTGTGACGTGTTCTTGACCAACGACGTCTTTAAAGCTTTGCGGTCGAAAAACACGATATAAAGCTTTATAACTCACGAAACTGCCCTCCTCTTTGCTCATATCCCATTTATTATATCATTAAAAAACGCATGAAAAAAGCACTTGCCGTTTGAGCAAGCGCTTGTATCTCACCTATGTAAGTTGTTGCCGTGCACCTTCCGTCGACTAGCTGCCATAAACGTTACTAGAGTAGTTAGCTCAGTTCAGGCACCCCTGCGGCACATGGGATTGTCCGCTTACTGCTGCTTCCTTCCGGACCTGACAGGGTTCACGGATTCCCATTGCGCAGGACCCAAACGTCAACACCACTTACTCTAGGCAGACTCTACAGCAAACTAGCCTAAAGAAGGAATTCAGCCTCGCTAGAGCGGATTGCGAGTACAGGGCACCGCTACCTCCCCGCTTAGCACGGCAATGCGTTATCTCTAACGCAAGTATAAGTATATCTCTTTTTTATATAAATTGCAATGACTACCCAATGGAATTTAATTGGAATTACATCTATTTTTTCTCTTTTTTTTGCTGACGCAAACGTCGAAAAAACTGACTCAATAAGTCGCCACATTGTTCAGCTAATACCCCGCTAACGACTTCTGCTTGATGATTAAATCGCTTCTCTTGCAATAAATTCATTAATGTTCCAGCACACCCTCCTTTTGGGTCACTCGCCCCAAACACGACTCGTTCAATACGAGAAAGAACGATGGCTCCAGCGCACATGGCACAAGGTTCTAACGTCACATACAACGTTGTTTGTTCTAGTCGCCACGTTCCTAGTTTTTTACATGCTTCATCAATAGCTAAAAGCTCCGCATGAGCAATCGAGCGTTGATCTCGCTCTCGTAAATTGTGTGCTCGCGCAATGACTTCATCACGATGTACAATAATGGCTCCAATGGGCACTTCCCCGATTTCCTCTGCCTTTTTGGCTTCTTCAATCGCTAAATACATGTAGTACTCATCATTTTTCATCTTTTGAAACTCCCGTGCTTTTTTATTCATTTATATAAAGTATAGCAAACGAAAAAATCAACATACAGACTAATCATTTTATGTTAAAATAAATTTTGTCTGTCTGCACAGACGGTTTCACCTAAAGGAGGTTACACAATGTCCCGCGTGCCCTTTATTACTGTGGAAGGCCCAATTGGTGTTGGAAAAACATCATTAGCCAAGGTCATCTCAACCCACTTTCAATATGAACTGTTAAAAGAAATCGTTGATGAAAATCCTTTTTTAGGTAAATTTTATGAAAACATCGAAGAATGGAGTTTTCAAACGGAGATGTTTTTTCTATGTAATCGCTATAAACAGCTAGAAGATGTCGAAAAAAATTTTTTAAACAATGGGAAACCGGTTGTAGCTGACTACCATATTTTCAAAAACCTAATCTTTGCTAAGCAAACTTTAAAAGGAAAGCAGTACGAAAAGTATGTGCAAATTTATGACATTTTAACAAATGACATGCCAACACCAAACGTCGTCATTTATTTGCACGCTTCATTACACACATTATTAGAGCGTATTGCTATGCGTGGTCGCGAATTCGAAAAAAACATTGACCCGAACTATTTACAACAACTATCTCATGCTTATGAACAAGCAATGGAACAATTTGAACAAACCCATCCCCACATTCCTGTATTGCGATTTAACGGAGATGAACTTGACTTCGTTCATCGTGACAAAGATCGATTTTATATTTTAAATGAACTGCAATCTGTTCTCAAAAGGAGCTTAGGACAATGAACTTACGAGAAAAATATCATATTCCGAGCGATGCTGTCATCACCATTGCTGGAACGGTCGGTGTAGGAAAATCAACGATGACAAAAGCGTTAGCTGATGCACTTCAATTTCGCACTTCTTTTGAAAAAGTAGAGACAAACCCGTATTTAGATAAATTTTATGCCGACTTTAAACGTTGGAGTTTTCATCTTCAAATTTATTTTCTTGCAGAACGGTTTAAAGAACAAAAACGTATTTTCGAATACGGGGGAGGATTTGTCCAAGATCGTTCCATTTATGAAGATACAGGCATTTTTGCAAAAATGCATTATGAAAAAGGTACGATGTCGAAAGTCGACTATGAAACGTATACAAGTTTATTTGAAGCAATGGTTATGACACCATATTTTCCTCATCCTGATTTACTTATTTATTTAGAAGGGAGTTTTGAGGAAATTATTAAACGTATTCGCGAACGCGGTCGTCCGATGGAGCAACAAACACCGATTGAATATTGGAAAGAGATGTATGAAAGATATGAAAGATGGATTAATAGCTTTAACGCTTGTCCTGTTTTGCGTATTAACATCAATGAATATGATATTATTCGTGATGCTCAATCAATCGAACCGATTGTTGAAAAAATTGGATATATGATCGAACAATATCGTACGTTAAAAAAATAAGGATGCCTAGTTCGGGCATCCTTTACTTTTTATTGTATTGTTATATAAAACAAAAATTCGTTACATATTGTAACGAATTATTTCAATAAACAATCTCCATTTTATGCGCTGTGGTTTGCAAACATCTAAATGATGGCGGAGGAGGAGGGATTCGAACCCCCGCGCGCCTTTCGACGCCTCTCGGTTTTCAAGACCGACCCCTTCAGCCAGACTTGGGTACTCCTCCGTATCGACATGTATTAATTTATCATATTCATCATCGCATGTCAATATTTTTTATATAAAAAAGGGGAGCAAGTTCTCCCCTTATGAAATCACTTCTTTTCCTCCCATGTACGGTCGAAGTACTTCTGGAATGACGACCGTTCCATCTTCTTGTTGGTAATTCTCCAAAATTGCTGCTACTGTTCGTCCAATCGCTAAACCAGATCCATTTAACGTATGCACATGTTCTGGCTTCGCCTTTGGATCACGGCGGAAACGAATATTTGCACGACGAGCTTGAAACGCTTCAAAATTGCTGCAAGAAGAAATTTCTCGGTATGTGCCATAGCTTGGCAACCATACTTCAATGTCATATTTTTTTGCTGCAGTAAAACCTAAATCAGCTGTACACATGCTCATCACACGATATGGCAAACCTAGTAGTTGTAAAATACGTTCTGCATCATTTGTTAGCTTTTCGAGCTCTTCATAAGAATCTTCTGGTTTTACAAATTTAACAAGTTCTACTTTATTGAACTGATGTTGACGAATTAATCCGCGCGTGTCTCTTCCTGCCGAACCAGCTTCCGAACGAAAACATGCACTATAAGCAGCGTATTTAATTGGTAAATCATCTACTGATAAAATTTCATCACGATGTAAGTTTGTTACAGGAACTTCGGCTGTTGGAATTAAAAAGTAATCTTCGCTTTCGATACGAAACGCATCTTCTTCAAATTTTGGAAGCTGCCCCGTTCCCGTCATGCTTGCTCGATTAACGATGTATGGTGGAAGAACTTCTTCATATCCGTGTTGTTCAACATGCACATCTAACATAAAGTTAATTAACGCACGTTCTAAACGTGCCCCAAGTCCTTTATAAAATACAAATCGACTTCCTGTCACCTTTGCTGCTCTTTCAAAATCTAAAATCCCAAGTTGATCAGCAATTTCCCAATGTGGTTTCGGTTCAAAGGAAAATGAACGCGGTTCACCCCATTTACGAATTTCTACATTATCGTCTTCTGATTCACCAATGGGAACAGATTCATGTGGAATGTTTGGAATGGATAAAAGCAATGTTTCAAGCTGTTGTTCTACTTCACGCAATTCATCATCAAGTACTTTAATCCGATCGCCAACTTGGCGCATTTCAGCAATGAGATGATCCGCGTCTTTTTTTTCACGCTTTAATAAAGCAATTTGTTGCGACACATCGTTTCGCTTATTTTTTAATTCCTCCGCTTGTGCAATTAGTTCCCGACGACGACGATCGAGCTGCTCGAATCGTTCGAAATCTGCTAAATCCTCACCACGATGTTGAAGCTTTTGTTTTACATCTTCAAAATGGGTACGTAGAAATTTTAAGTCTAACATCAATATGCCTCCTTTTATTTTGATTGGTGAAATAAAAAACTCCCGTCCCGAAAGAAAGGGACGAGAGTACTCCCGCGTTGCCACCCTAGTTGAAGACATACGTCTCCCACTCGAGAGATATAACGGTTCTCACCGGAAATGCATACTGACTTAACGCGTTCAGCATTTCACTCCAGGATGGATTCACAAGTCATTCCTACCGATTTGCACCGACCATCGGCTCTCTGAAAGGAAGAGGGCTTGCTACTAGTTCCTGTCATCGCTTTTTCTTCATATCATTTTCTTGGAAATAATGTACTATAAGTTTAAACAAAATGCAACCCGTTTATTCTTTTGTCTCTTTCACCATATTGATAAAGTATTGCGTCATACGATGGTCGTCTGTTAATTCTGGGTGAAACGAACATCCTAAAAATTTTCCTTGTCTTGCCGCGACAATACGGTCCTCATATGTCGCAAGCACATCAACGTCGTCTCCTACGGAAACAATGTGCGGAGCTCGAATAAATACACCAATAAAATCGTCTGCAACACCTTTAATTGTTAAAGATGCTTCAAAACTTTCACGTTGACGACCAAACGAGTTGCGTTCAACCGTAATATCCATTAAACCGAGGTGCGGCTCATCATAACCAACAATTTTTTTTGCTAAAATGATTAAGCCTGCACACGTTCCAAACATTGGCTTTCCTTCACGCGCGAATTGCTTCAGCGGTTCAATAAACCCGTATTTGTCCATTAAACGACGCATCGTCGTACTTTCTCCGCCTGGAATAATAAGGCCATCAATATGCGCTAGTTGCTCCACCTTTTTAATAACTACCGCTTCGGCACCACACGCTTCAATTGAACGTACGTGTTCACGTACGGCTCCTTGCAATCCGAGTACCCCTATTTTCGTCATGTTCATTGCTCCTTTATATTACCATCCGCGTTCTTGCATCCGTTGTTCAGGAAGCAACGAAGAAATATCGATCCCTTTCATCGCTCCACCTAATCCTTTCGATAAGTGAGCAATTAATTCGTAATCCTCGTAATGAGTTGTAGCCTCTACGATGGCACGTGCATATTTTTCAGGGTTTTCTGATTTGAAAATACCTGAACCAACAAATACACCATCAGCACCTAAATGCATCATCAACGCTGCATCGGCTGGTGTCGCGACACCACCTGCTGCAAAGTTAACGACAGGAAGACGACCAAGACGTTTGATTTCTAATAATACTTCAAACGGAGCACCTAAATTTTTCGCTTCTGTCATTAATTCGTCTTCGCTCATGCTGACGACTTTACGCACTTGCGCGTTTACTTTACGCATATGGCGAACAGCTTCAACAATATTGCCCGTGCCCGGCTCACCTTTCGTACGAAGCATAGAGGCACCTTCAGCAATACGACGAGCTGCTTCACCTAAATCACGGCAACCACATACAAACGGCACAGTGAATTGACGTTTATCGATATGAAACTCTTCGTCTGCTGGCGTTAATACTTCACTCTCATCAATGTAGTCTACACCGAGTGCCTCTAATACGCGTGCTTCCACATAGTGACCAATACGCGCCTTCGCCATCACCGGAATAGATACGGCTTTCATCACTTCTTCAATTACAGTCGGGTCAGCCATGCGGGCAACACCACCAGCTGCACGAATATCAGCTGGAACGCGCTCAAGAGCCATCACGGCAACTGCACCTGCTGCTTCTGCAATTTTTGCTTGTTCTGCGTTAACCACGTCCATAATGACGCCACCTTTTTGCATTTCCGCCATTCCGCGTTTTACACGTTCTGTACCTGTAACCGCCACCGTTCATTCCTCCCATTATGTATATCGTTATTGTGATATTGTACTGAAAAATAAGTTTAACGACAACTATTCATTACTTCAGTACACTATCCATATTCTAGCATACGTTTTTACTAGGTAAAAGTGTAGAAACACTAGCTACATTTTTTTATTTTAACTCAATTTTTTAAAAAATCACAATAAAAATTTTAAAGCTCTCCATAAAGAGAGCTTTAAAATAACCCTTTGATTGCATTTGAAGCACCGTGCCAAATGTCGCTAAACAGTTCACCAATGGCTCGCATCGCTAAAACAAAGCCATTTGCTTTCTCTACAGCTTGTTTTGTTACAATGTCAACTTGTGATGCCTTTTCTCCTTCTTTCGTTAAATAGCCGTAGTCTGTTCCTTCATATTTCACATACATATATCCGACTTTTTGACCTTTTTTCACAGGAGCTGTTAACATTTCTTTTTCAATGACAACAACAGGCTTATATTTTTTTTCTTCCCCGCGCTTGATGACAAGTGACAACGGCTGTTTTGTTGCAATCGCAACTTCTTTTTCTTTTCCTTTTTTTACTGTGATCGTTTTATGTTTTTTCGTCGTATAGCCTTTTGGATACAATTGTTGTACCGTATAGTTGCTAAACGCATAGTCTAACATTTTTCTCGTCTGTTCAAAACGTGATAAATGCGTACCCTTACCATTCGTTTTTGCATTCATGACAACGGTAATAAAGCGCATGCCATTTCGCTCTGCTGTACCTGTAAAGCAATACCCTGCAAACTCTGTATATCCCGTTTTAATCCCATCTACACCTTCATATGCTGCGACAAGCCCTGGAAGCATCCAATTCCAGTTATCCATTTTAATTTGGTCATCTGTTCCTTCTCGGAAATACTTTCGAGGAATACTTGCCGTTTCTAAAATTTCTGGGAACTCGTGATATAAATGATATGCTAATGTTGCAACAGCACGAGCAGACATCACGTTTTCGTCGTTATCTCCACTCCCTGCTGGGTGCAATCCGCCTAAATCTTTGTTATTTAGTCCGGTTGCATTGACAAACTTATAATCTTTTAATCCTAACTCTTGCGCTTTTTCATTCATCATCTTTACGAAATTTGTTTCCGAACCACCAACGATTTCTGCAATTGCCACCGTCGCTCCGTTCGCTGAGTAAATAGCCATCGCCTCATACAATTCACGTACCGTATATTTTCCGTCTTTTCTTAATGGAACGTTCGATAAATCTCGCTTTTGCGAAATTTGATATACATATTCGCTTACTGTATATTCTTGATCCCATTTGACTCGTCCTTGATGAATCGCTTCTAGCAACAAGTATTCCGTCATCATTTTTGTCATACTTGCAATTCCTAAAACGGCATCAATATTTTTTTGATATAAAATTTTTCCCGTTTCCGCTTCAACAAGAATAGCAGCGTCGGCTTCAATATTGAGCACGTCTTCTTCCGCCTTTGTATTTTGCGGCAACGTCACCATAAATAAGAACATTGTTACAATGGAAATGATGAAGCTCTTATACGATGTTTTCACGCTCAAACCCTCCAACTCTGTTTTACATAACCGTTATTTTAACATACTCTTGTAAAAAAAAATAGACAGAGGAATCTTCCACCTCCGTCTATTTGTTTACTAGATGAGCGAGTAGTTCGGAGCTTCTTTCGTAATTTGGACATCATGTGGATGGCTTTCTCTTAATCCTGCTCCCGTCATGCGCACAAATTGAGTTTTTTCTCGCAATTCTTCTAAGTTTTTCGTTCCACAATAGCCCATTCCTGCACGCAATCCACCGACAAGTTGATAAATCGTATCGGCAAGTGGCCCTTTATAAGGTACCCGTCCTTCAATACCTTCTGGAACAAATTTTTTATTATCTTCTTGGAAATAACGATCTTTACTTCCTTTTTCCATCGCTCCAACAGATCCCATACCACGATATACTTTAAATCGTCTACCTTGATAAATTTCTGTTTCTCCAGGGCTTTCAGACACACCCGCAAGTAGACTACCAAGCATAACCGCATGTCCTCCAGCTGCTAAAGCTTTTACAATGTCACCAGAATATTTAATTCCTCCATCAGCAATGATCGAAACACCATATTTTCGCGCTTCTGTTGCACAGTCATAAATGGCCGTAATTTGAGGAACGCCAACACCTGCGACAACACGTGTCGTACAAATTGATCCTGGACCGATACCGACTTTAATGATATTTGCTCCTGCTTCAATTAGATCCCTTGTCGCTTCTGCTGTCGCGACATTTCCCGCGATAATGTTTAATGTTGGATAAGTGTCGCGAATTTTCCGTACCGTTTCAAGCACTCCTTTTGAGTGACCGTGGGCTGTATCAACGACAATGACGTCAACATTTGCTTCCACAAGCTTTTTCACGCGCAACATCGTATCTGATGTAACCCCAACAGCCGCTCCGACAAGAAGACGTCCTTTGTCGTCTTTTGCTGCGTTTGGAAATTCGATAACTTTTTCAATATCTTTAATAGTAATAAGTCCTTTTAACACACCTTGATCGTCAACGAGAGGGAGTTTTTCAATTTTATACTTTTGTAAAATTTTTTCAGCTTCTGCTAACGTCGTTCCAACAGGGGCTGTAATCAAGTTCTCTTTTGTCATCACATCAGAAATTTTCATTGAGTAATCTTGAATGAAGCGTAAATCACGATTCGTAATAATTCCAACAAGCTTTTGTTCTTCAGCATTGTTCACAATCGGAACACCTGAAATACGATATTTACTCATTAAATGTTCTGCATCATATACTTGATGTTCAGGGGTTAAAAAGAATGGATCTGTAATTACTCCGCTTTCTGAACGTTTTACTTTATCAACTTGTTCCGCTTGTTGCTCAATCGACATGTTTTTATGAATAATTCCTAATCCTCCTTGTCGCGCCATCGCAATCGCCATTTCCGCCTCTGTTACTGTATCCATTCCCGCACTAATAATTGGGATATTCAATTTTAACGTTTTACTTAGCTCAACCGTTAGATCGACATCTCGCGGCAATACTTCTGACTTTGCCGGAATTAAGAGAACGTCATCAAACGTTAATCCTTCTTTCGCAAATTTTGTTTCCCACATTGTTTTTCCCCCTCACTTTGGAAATATTAATTAGTAGAGTATCAACTTCGCTTTTTTCTGTCAAGAAAACATAAAAATGTTAGATAATTCGATCAATTAACCAAGGAGAGTATACGATGTGGGAAGTGTTTTACTCATCAAATTTTGTACATCAATTTTTACTTGAACGCTACAAACAAGAAGGGAGAGAAGATGCAGAAAAGAAAAGTTATGATAATTGTTATCCATTTATGTACTACTTACAACACGGAAAAAAATTTTATGACACAGCTCACCAAGCACCATTATCAATTAAACCTGTTTTGTTATTTTATGGGAACGCCCAACTTCTTAAAGCATGTTTATTAACTATTCATGCTGACTATCCAGAATCCTCAACCGTTTTGGCGCATGGAGTATCAACGAGGAAAAGAAAAAAACAAAACTATGATTTTTTTAAAGACGAAGTAAAAATTCAAAAACACGGTTTGTTTACTTATTTTTCTGAAAAAATGTTTCATGTGAAACATGCATATGGGGAAAAATTTTGTATGAAACAGTTGTTAGAGCAGATAGAGGAACTAGCTCCTTTATTTGATCTATATTTTAAACAAACAAATGAACAAACCAAGCGTATTCATGAAATCATTGCCCATTATTTATTACTATACAATTTAAGTATGATCTGTCGTTATGAAACGGAATGGTGGTATGATCTTCTCCACAGTTATTCCAATGACGCATATCCTTTTATCGTACAGTTTTTAGACGTAACTGAACGAAAAGTACCGAAATACTTATATGATTATCTATTATACAAAAAAGACCAAGACTAAATCGTCTTGGTCTTATTTTTGCCCGGCAACGTCCTACTCTCGCAGGCGGTGTCCCGCCAACTACCATCGGCGCTGGAGAGCTTAACTTCCGTGTTCGGGATGGGAACGGGTGTGACCTCTCCGCCATCGTCACCGAGCAATATATAAAGGATAATTCCTTCAAAACTAGATAACAGGGCTTAGCTGAACAGTCGCCTTCGCTTTTCTTATGTGTTTAGTTAAGTCCTCGATCGATTAGTATCCGTCAGCTACACGTGTCGCCAC
>NZ_PEDM01000042.1 GCF_002742685.1 Anoxybacillus flavithermus | reverse complement strand
TATTAGGCACGCCGCCAGCGTTCGTCCTGAGCCAGGATCAAACTCTCCATAGAAAAGTTATCCTTAGCTTCTTTACGCTTTTCGCTTCGTTCAGTTTTCAAGGAACATCTTGTCGCTTTTGAAGCGACCCTTTCAATATAGCATTTACTGTTTTTCTTGTCAACACTTTTTTATTTTTATTTTTTCACAAACTGCTTGTTTCAATCAGCAATAAGTATATTATCAAAAACCAATTTGCTCGTCAACTGTTTTTTAAAAAAAGTAAGGCTTGGAGGTAATGATCCAAGCCTCTTCATCCATAACTATAGTAGTTACTCAACTAAAAACGCAAAGTACAAAATGAAAACAACAAATAAACCATACATAATTGGATGAACTTCTTTTGCTTTACCTTTTGCAATCATCGTAATTGGATAGAAAATAAATCCGATCGCAATTCCTGTTGCAATACTATACGTTAAAGGCATTGCAATTAATGTTAAAAATGAAGGAACAGCAATTTCAAAACGAGTCCATTCGATTTTTCCTAGCGATGATACCATCAGCACACCAACAATAATTAATGCCGGTGCTGTGACTGGTGCTGTCACAACCGATAACAGCGGGGAGAAAAATAACGCAAGTAAAAATAAAATCGCTGTTACGACAGAAGTAAAGCCTGTACGCCCACCAGCCGCTACTCCAGCTGATGATTCAATATACGATGTTGTCGTAGACGTTCCTAAAATTGCTCCAACAACCGTTGCACAAGAATCCGCAAAAAGCGCTTTTCCTGCTCGTGGCAGTTTATTCTCTTTTAATAACCCAGCTTGATTGGCGACCGCCACTAGCGTCCCGGCAGTATCAAAGAAATCGACGAATAAAAATGTTAGCACAACAGCTAGCATTTTAATATTGAAAATTTGGTCGAGATGTTCAAAAGCTACCCCAAACGTAGGCGCCAAACTCGGTACAGAACCAACTACTTTTGTTGGTACATCGATTAATCCCGCAATCATTCCAACGATAGCTGTAACTACCATTCCAATGAAGATTCCGCCGTTTACGCCACGAACCATTAAAATAACAGTAATGATTACTCCGAAAATAGCCAACAATGTATTCCCGTTTGTTAAATGACCTAAACCAACAAGAACGGCATCGTTATTTACAATAATACCTGCGTTTTGGAATCCGATAAACGTAATAAATAATCCAATCCCTGCTCCAACTGCATATTTTAAATCTTCTGGAATTGAGTTAATGATTTTTTCACGAACACCACTTAGCGTAAGCAAGATAAAAATCATCCCAGACATGAGGACGCCAGATAAAGCTGTTTGCCAAGGAATCCCCATCGTCAATACAACAGTAAAAGCAAAGAAAGCATTCAATCCCATCCCCGGTGCAAGCGCAATTGGATAGCGCGCAATCAAACCCATGAGTAAAGATCCAACAGCTGCTGCAATCGCCGTCGCCGTAAATACTGCCCCTTGATCCATTCTCATTTCATTTGGCAAATCTGGTACAGCACTTAACGATAAAACAGCTGGATTAACAAATAAAATGTAAGCCATAGATAAAAACGTCGTTAAGCCTGCGATGATCTCTCTTTTGTAATTCGTGCCGAGCTCATCGAATTGAAAATACTTCTTAATCACTTTAAGTCCCTCCATATGTTGTTAATAAAAAGAAAAACGCTTCTAGCAAACTACCAGAAGCGTGACTATGATGCATAATGCACAGAACATAGAGAGGAATCAAGCAGATTCCTCTCCCCCACATTACACATCGTAGTCAAGCTATTTACGGTAGCTTGGTAGAGACTCTCGAGCCATATTCTCGAGATTATACGATGTATCCTCTATTTATTTTACACATACATTCTATCAAGCATACTCGACAAAGTCAAGATAAAAAACGAACATTTTTTTAAATAAAAAGATTTTTGTTCGTTTTTTACTCCCATTCGATCGTTGCTGGTGGTTTGCTTGTAATATCATACACAACACGGTTGACGTGAGGTACTTCATTAACAATACGCGTTGAAATGACTTCAAGCACATCCCAAGGAATACGTGCCCAGTCTGCTGTCATGCCGTCAATTGATGTCACTGCACGAATACCGACCGTATAATCGTACGTACGGGCATCTCCCATCACTCCAACGCTACGAATGTCAGGGAGTACAGTGAAGTATTGCCAAATATCACGGTCAAGACCGGCTTTTTTAATTTCTTCACGTAAAATCGCATCTGACTCCCTAACAATTTCTAACTTTTCTTCTGTCACTTCACCTAGCACCCGAATGCCAAGCCCTGGTCCTGGGAACGGCTGACGCCATACAATCTCGTCCGGAATGCCTAATTCTGTACCGAGTGCACGCACTTCATCTTTGAAAAGTGTATTTAGCGGTTCGATTAATTTAAATTTCATATCTTCTGGTAAACCACCAACGTTATGATGTGATTTAATCGTTTGAGCCGTTGTTGTGCCGCTCTCAATAATGTCGGTATAAAGCGTACCTTGTACTAAAAATTCAATACCATCTAGCTTTGCTGCTTCGTCATCAAACACGTAAATAAACTCATTCCCAATAATTTTTCGTTTTTGTTCCGGATCACTTACACCTTTTAATTTATTTAAAAACCGTTCTTTTGCATCGACTTTAATGACGTTCATATGGAAACCTTCGCGGAACGTTTTCATGACACTTTCCGCTTCTCCTTTACGAAGCAAACCGTGGTCAACAAAAATGCACGTTAGCTGATCGCCAATAGCACGATGAACGAGAACAGCCGCTACCGACGAATCAACACCGCCACTTAGAGCACAAAGCACTTTTTTATCACCGACAAGCTCACGAATTTTACGAACTTCGTGATCGATAAAGCTTCCCATTGTCCAATCGCCTTTACACTCACAAATGTTAAACACGAATCGTTTTAACAGCTCATTTCCATATACAGAATGGCGCACTTCTGGATGAAACTGAACGGCATAAAACTTTCTCGTTTCATCGCTCATCGCGGCAATTGGGCAAGATGGGCTCGTTGCATCAACAGTGAATCCTTCCGGTGTTTTTGTCACTAAATCCCCATGACTCATCCAAACAATTTGTTCTGTCGGTAAGTCGCTAAACAATCGAGAGACGCGTTGCACCGCAATCGTTGCTTTTCCATATTCCCGATGGGTCGCTTTTTCCACTTTTCCACCTAAATGATGCGTCATTAACTGCATTCCATAACAAATACCTAAAATCGGAATTCCTAACTCAAAAATGGCCGGATCGCACGTAAATGCTTGTTCGTCATATACACTATTTGGACCCCCTGAAAAGACAATTCCTTTTACGTTCATTTGTTGAATTTGTTCAGCTGTAATCGTATGTGGATGCAGCTCACTGTACACACCAAACTCACGAATACGGCGTGTAATTAACTGATTGTACTGACTCCCGAAATCTAAAACGATAATCATTTCCTGCTGACTCAAACGAAATCACCCCATCTACATATAATAAAAAAGCTAGCATTCATACCCCCGCATAAAAAAACGAAGGCAGAATTCTAGCAATACAGAACACTGCCTTCGTAGTCGGGTCATTTACGGTGTCCCGGTAGAGACTCTCGAACCATATTATCGAGGATATACGAAGGTGAGCATCTTAAATTTTAGTCCATTCTACCAACTCTATTCCTCATCGGTCAAGATGTCATCTTTTTTATTAAATTTTCTAACAATTGACAACGATATGTAGCTTGCATATGATATATGAGCAAAAATCGTAGGAGAATGCACATGAGTCAATCGAAAGCACTGCTCGGTTCATTTACTCAAGCGATAGGTACTGTCACCTCAGCTGTCGGAAGCATCCCTTTTTTAAACGATAAAAAACAGTTCGCTCTTGATTTATGGGGAAACGTATTGCAAGCAACAGGAAACGCCCTAGAGGCAGATGCTGAAATGCCTGATACGTTAGGTGTATATGGAAATAAAATTCAAGCTATTGGCAATATTACCGTCATCGCTGGACTGTTAAGTAAGGATGGAAATAAACTAGAAATTACAGGAAATTGGTTTCAATCTTTAGGAGGACTCATTTCATTTGCAGATGATTGGGGAGATAAGCAATCATCTGTATTAAGCCCAATTGGAAATTTACTTCAAGCGATCGGAAACGCCTTACAGGCCATCGGCGGTATATATGAAGAAAGAGGAAATAAAACCGAAGGACAGTCGCTCGGCATTATTGGATCATGGGTTCAAGCTATTGGATCTATTCTTTGTTTTTTAAGTCAAATAGAAAAAAGACTACCCCATCGAAAGAAGGGGTAGTCTTTGTATAATTACATCATGCCGCCCATGTCAGGCATGCCAGGTGTACCTTTGTTTTCTTCTGGCTTGTCAGCAACTACTGCCTCTGTTGTTAAGAACATAGCGGCAACAGATGCTGCGTTTTGAAGCGCAGAACGAGTAACTTTTGTTGGGTCAACAATACCCGCTTCGATCATGTCAACCCACTCGCCAGTTGCTGCGTTGAAGCCAACGCCAGGTTTTTCTGTTTTTAAGCGCTCTACGATGACAGAGCCTTCTAAACCAGCGTTTTGTGCGATTTGACGAACTGGCTCTTCGATCGCACGAAGAACGATTTTCACACCAGTTGCTTCGTCGCCTTCCGCTTCAATAGCCGCAACTTTGCTGTATACGTTCATTAACGCTGTACCACCGCCGGCAACGATACCTTCTTCAACTGCCGCACGTGTTGCGTTCAATGCGTCTTCAATGCGTAATTTGCGCTCTTTCAATTCAGTTTCAGTTGCAGCACCGACTTTAATAACCGCAACGCCACCAGCTAATTTCGCTAAGCGCTCTTGTAATTTTTCACGGTCAAATTCAGAAGTTGTTTCTTCTAATTGAGCGCGGATTTGGTTGATGCGTGCTTGAATGTCTTCTGCACGACCAGCGCCACCAACAATTGTTGTATGTTCTTTTGTTACAACAACTTTCGCTGCACGACCAAGTGAAGCAATTGTTGTTGATTTCAATTCACGACCTAATTCTTCTGTGATGACTTCACCGCCTGTTAAGATCGCGATATCTTGAAGCATCGCTTTACGACGGTCACCGAAGCCAGGCGCTTTTACTGCAACTGCTGTGAATGTACCACGAAGTTTGTTTACAACTAATGTTGCAAGCGCTTCGCCTTCTACATCTTCAGCAATGATTAATAATGGTTTACCTTGTTGAACAACTTGTTCTAATACAGGAAGAAGTTCTTGAATGCTTGAAACTTTTTTATCTGTAATTAAGATGTATGGATTTTCTAATACAGCTTCCATTTTGTCAGAATCCGTAATCATGTATGGAGATACATAACCACGGTCAAATTGCATACCTTCCACAACATCTAATTCTGTTGTGAAGCCTTTAGACTCTTCTAATGTAATTACGCCGTCTTTTCCAACGCGTTCCATTGCTTCTGCGATTAATTGACCAACTTCTTCGTCAGCCGCAGAAATCGCTGCAACTTGAGCGATTGAGTCTTTGCCTTCAATTGGTTTAGAGATTGCTTTTAATTCTTCTACTGCAACAGCAACAGCTTTTTCAATACCTTTGCGAATACCCATTGGGTTCGCACCAGCTGTTACGTTTTTCAATCCTTCACGAATCATCGCTTGTGCCAATACAGTTGCTGTTGTTGTACCGTCACCAGCAACATCGTTTGTTTTGCTTGCTACTTCCGCAACAAGCTTCGCACCCATATTTTCAAACGGATCTTCTAATTCGATTTCTTTTGCGATTGTTACACCGTCATTTGTAATTAATGGAGAACCAAATTTTTTCTCCAATACAACGTTACGACCTTTTGGACCTAATGTTACTTTTACTGCATCAGCTAATTTATCTACACCGCGTAACATCGCACGACGAGCTTCTTCGCTGAATTTAATTTCTTTTGCCATACATCTTACCCCCTTGATGATCATTTTTTGTTAAGTATTTTTGTATGCTTTATATGTTATCAGGCGAACGATTAACCAATCACAGCTAAAATGTCGCTTTCACGTAAAATTAAATATTCTTTTCCTTCATATTTCACTTCTGTACCCGCATATTTTGAGAAGATGATGCGGTCACCAACGCTTACTTCTGGAGCTACGCGTTCACCATTATCAAGAACGCGGCCTGAACCAACGGCAACAACTTTTCCTTCTTGTGGTTTTTCTTTCGCTGTGTCTGGTAAAACAATTCCGCTCGCTGTTTTTTCTTCAGTTTGGATTAATTCAATCACAATGCGATCACCTAGTGGCTTTAACACGGCAAACGACCTCCTTAATTAGATTTTCGCTCCGTTATTAGCACTCATCATTATTGAGTGCTAACACACTTATTATATTAATGAACTTTTTTCAATTTTGCAAGTAGGAAGTTAAAAATTTTTCACTAAATCTTTCCCTTTTTCATTATGTCTTTCCTTTCGAAATTCATACAAAAAATATGGTAAAATGAAAAAGTACTCATTTTGTCAAAAGGGGTTGAACACGTGAAAAAGCAATATTGGTATGTCATTATTACATACATCGCCATGCAGTTATCTAGTTTAATTGGCGTTCCTTTGCTTGCACATAGTGGATTTGTTGACGCATCAAATAAAGAAGTCGCCCTATCCATTGCCTCAGGTTATTGGGCTGTCATTAGCTTCTCGATCGCTTTTCTTTTCGTTCTTTATTTCATGAGAGAAGATATGAAATATTCGTACGATCGCCATCAAGCATCTATCGGAACGTCAATTTTTTGGGGAATTGGCGGGTTCTTTCTTGCCCTTTTCGCTCAAGGCATCGCAGCAAATATTGAGATGCACGTATTTGGCGTCGAGATGGGGTCCGAAAATACGAGACGCATCGTTGAAATGGTGAAGCTAACACCAGCGCTTATGCTCGTCACTTCGATCGTCGGACCGATTTTAGAAGAAATCATTTTTCGAAAAATTATTTTTGGAACGCTGTATCAAAAATATAACTTTTTCTTATCAGCAACTGTCAGTTCCCTTTTATTTGCTGTCGTGCATTTAGAGTTTGAACATTTGCTTCTTTATGCAACGATGGGATTTGTATTTGCTTTCTTATATGTGAAAACAAAGCGTATTCTCGTCCCTATTGCAGCACATGTACTGATGAACACATTTGTCGTTGCTATTCAAACGTTATTTGCTGAAGAAATTGAAAAGATAATGAAAGAAGCAGAACAAATGCAATTCGTGATTTGGAGGCTGTTTTCATGAAGTCTGAGCCGTTGTTTTACTTTTTGATGGGCATTTTATTCACTTATTTTGCTGTTGATAGTGCTGACGATGGCATTTGGGACGTCACAACGATGCTATTTATTCTTATTGCTACATTAGATTTTGGCACCGCTATTCGTTCTTTATTGAAAAAAACCTCCCGCTCGTAAATGGGAGGTTTACTCATTTCCGTAATGTTTTAGAAAGTAAACAAGTGACTGCAATTCGACCGCTAAATCAATATGATGAACACGAATGTGTTCAGGTACATGCAGACGAGCAGGCGTGAAGTTTAAAATCCCTTTAATGCCTTTTTGGACAAGCCGATCGGTAATCGGTTGGGCAACTTGGGCTGGAACGGTTAAAATGGCTACCGTAATCCCACCTAGTTTTTCTTCCAATTCATCTAAATGATAAACAGGCACTCCTCCTACTTCCGTTCCTACTTTATCTGGATCTACATCGAATGCCATCACAATTTTCGTATTATTGTTTTTGCTAAAATTGTAATTTAAAAATGCCGTACCTAAATTACCGACACCGAACAACGCTACTTCTGTCGTTTCATCTTGATCCAACGTTTTTCTGAAAAACGACAGCAAATAATTTACATTATAACCGTATCCTTTTTTTCCAAGCGCACCAAAGTATGAAAAATCACGGCGAATCGTTGCTGAATCGACTTTTACGGCTTCACTTAACTCCGCTGAAGATACACGCTGCTTTCCTGATGCATGCAAGTTTTTCAAAAAACGATAATACAACGGTAGTCGCTTTGCGGTCGCCTGCGGAATTTTTGGTTGTTCATTATTCACGAGTCAATCCCCCACATTTCCTTTCACAAATAGTTAGCGCTTTCATTTTTCTCTCCTATACGTCTGAAAAGTTCTCCCCACTTTTAAACTATACACTATTTTTTTCATTCTGTCTTTCCTTTGTACCCTTTATTATTATTTTTGTCAAATTTGTTATTCGCACACTAGTGTTGCCGAACATCAAGAAAGTACGTTACACTATCAAAAGAAGATTGAGGTGAAAAATGATGATCATTTTACAAGTAAATCAACTATCCAAATCATATGGGGCGGAACAAGTTTTATCAGACATAAAACTTGAAATACAAGAGAAAGACCGTATTGCGTTAGTTGGAAGAAATGGAGCAGGAAAATCGACATTATTAAAAGTCATTGCCGGACAGTTGTCATACGACACAGGCGAAATCATTAAACCAAAACACGTAACGATCGGTTATTTAGACCAATACACAGGCTTGCAAGCACATCGTTCCATTTGGGAAGAAATGCTCGATGTGTTCGCCCCTCTTCAACAAATGGAAAAACAATTACGTGAACTAGAACAACAAATGAGCTTGCATGATGCTGACTACGAACGATTATTAGAACAATATGATCGTTTACAAACGGAATTTAAAGAAAAAGGTGGCTACCAATACGAGGCAGATATTCGTTCTGTTCTTCACGGTCTTCGCTTTTCACAGTACGATTATACAACAAAAATATCCACATTAAGCGGCGGACAGCGAACAAGACTTGCACTAGGAAAATTGCTTCTTACTAAGCCGGATTTACTCATTTTAGACGAACCAACGAACCATTTAGATATGGAAACGTTGCAATGGCTTGAACAATATTTAAAAAATTATGATGGGGCCATTCTTATCGTCTCACACGATCGCTATTTTCTTGACCAAATCGTGACACAAGTGTATGAATTATCACGCACAAAAATAAAAAAATACGTTGGAAACTATACAAGCTACTTACAACAACGAGCGGAGCAATTTGAACAACAACTGAAATTGTATGAAAAACAACAAGAGGAAATCACAAAATTAAAAGATTTTATTCAACGCAATATTGCTCGTGCATCAACAACAAAGCGAGCACAAAGCCGTAGAAAGCAATTAGAAAAAATGAATATCATTGAAAAGCCGCTCGGTGATGAAAAATCGGCATCGTTTCGCTTCGAAATTGAACGCCCAAGCGGAAATGACGTATTAACAGCTACTAATTTAGCCATTGGTTATGATCAAATCATCGCAACAAACCTCTCATTTCGTGTCACTCGCGGTGATAGCATCGCACTTATTGGGCCAAATGGAATTGGAAAATCGACGCTTTTAAAAACGATCATTAAGCAACTCCCTGTAAAACATGGGGAACTACGCTACGGAACAAATGTACAAATTGGGTATTACGATCAAGAACAATCTCAACTAACATCGAACAAACGTGTCATCGATGAACTATGGGATGAAGATCGATTAAAAACGGAAAAAGAAATTCGCACGATTCTCGGAAACTTTTTATTTTCTGGTGACGTTGTATTGAAGCCAGTGCAAACATTAAGCGGCGGTGAAAAAGCCCGGCTCGCTCTCGCCAAACTAATGATGAAAAAAGCGAACGTATTAGTTTTAGACGAGCCAACGAACCATTTGGATTTAGATAGCAAAGAAGTGCTAGAACAAGCACTCATTGAATATCCTGGGACAATTATATTCGTCTCTCATGATCGTTATTTTATTAACAGAATCGCAACAAAAATATATGAGTTATCCACAGACGGTCTCATTGAATATTTAGGGGACTACGATTATTACGTAGCGAAAAAAGCTGAGTTGCTTGAGCTTGGACAAATTAGCCAGAAAGCTAAAACGGACGAATCGTTGTCACCAAGACGTTCGTATGAAGAAGAAAAAGAACGAAAAAAACTAGAACGGCAACGACAACGAAAAATCCAACAGCTAGAAATGGAAATGGAGCAACTCGAGCAACAAATTGCAACGTATGAACAACAATTATATGATCCTTCCTGCTACAACGACTATGAAAAAGCCCGAGATACACAAGCGAAAATTGAACAACTGAAACAAAAATTCGATGAATTATTCGAACAATGGGAACTTTTACAACAATAATGATGAGCTAGCTCCATTTGTGGACTAGCTCATCTTTTTACACAAACATATCCACAGAAAAAACATCTAAATATAAGTTATTCACGCACTTTTCCACATTATCCACAATACAATTAAAAAATTTGTCTATTTCTTTGTGGTTAACTCGTTATGATAAAATAACATATAGTACACGTTTTCCACATTATCCACAAACGTGTGGATAAAATAATCCACAAAAAAATGCCCCTGTTCACAGGGACACGGACTACAACAGTAGACTTGGATTCGCATTTAACGCCATGGTCGCGCGCTTTCCTTGTTGAAATAATACTGTCCCAGCTGCCGCAATCATCGCCGCATTATCTGTACAAAGGGACAATGGCGGAATGACAAGTTCTACCTCTGGTAATTGCTCAACTTGTTTTTGTAATTGTGTGCGCAATCCTTCATTTGCTGCGACACCACCAGCTAGCAATATTTGTTTCACGTCGTAATGCGCAGCTGCTTGTATCGTTTTTCCTACTAATACTTCAACAACACTTGTCTGAAAACTTGCTGCCATATCTTCAGGCAAAATTGTTTCTCCACGCTGTTTTGCATTGTGCAACGTATTAATGACCGCTGATTTTAATCCACTAAAACTAAAATCATACGAACCTTCTTCTAACCACACACGAGGCAAATCAACGGTCGGTTTTCCTTGTTTGGCCAAACAATCAATATGAGGACCTCCCGGATAAGGAAGTTGCAATGCCCGTGCAACTTTGTCATACGCTTCCCCAGCCGCATCGTCTCGCGTCTCACCAATGACTTCAAACACTCCATGCTCTTTCATATAAATGAGCTCGGTATGCCCTCCTGACACAACAAGAGCTAATAGCGGAAATTTCATTTCTTGTACAAGTTGATTTGCATAAATATGCCCTGCGATATGATGCACGCCAACAAGAGGAATGCGATGCGCAAAAGCCAATGCTTTCGCAGCGTTCACACCAATCAATAGCGCGCCAACTAATCCCGGACCTTCTGTTACCGCAATTGCATCAATTTCGCTAACATCCATATTTGCCTGCTTCATCGTTTCTTCTAACACGAGCGTGATTTGCTCAACATGGTGACGCGATGCAATTTCAGGAACGACCCCACCAAATCGTTGATGACTTTCCATTTGTGAGGAAACAACGTTAGCTACAATTTCACGTCCATTTTTCACAATGGCAGCTGCTGTTTCATCACAGCTTGTCTCAATTCCAAGCACAAATATATCTTTTTCACTCATAATTTCACCCACATTACTAATGCATCTTCTTGGTTATCTGAATAGTATCGCTTACGAATACCGCCATTTAAAAAGCCAAGCTTTCGATATAATGATTGTGCAACGGTATTCGACACCCGCACTTCCAATGTCATCGTTTGGGCTCCTTCTTCTCTCGCTAACGCCATCGCCTGTTTCATTAGCGCTTCTCCTAATTTTTTACCACGAAATTCCGGCAACACCGCAATGTTTGTAATATGCGCTTCATCCATCACTAACCACATGCCACAGTAACCAATAATTTGTCCATCATGCTCCATCACAATGTAGCGAGCATATCGATTATTTGTCAACTCTTGATAAAAGGAAGAACGACTCCATGGGAGCGTAAATGAAAGCTGTTCGATTTCCACAATGCGATCGAGATCTTGAAGCGTCATAAACCGAAAAGAAGCATTCACTTATCATTCCGTCCTTTCTTGCTGACGAGCAAGCCAATTCGCTTCCGCCTCTGCTAAACGAATATAGTTTGGCACAAATGTATGAATGTCTTCCGGCTCGCGATTTATTCCTAACCACGCGAGCTCACTTGGGCGCGGATTGTGAAGTGTCTCTGAAGCCACTTGGACAGAATGACCTAGCGTCTCAACAAACGTTGCTTCATGTAACACACTATCATTTCCAACTAATAAAATGGGTTGATCATATGCTTTTAATTCATTTGCCCAATCGGTAGCTAAAATAACTTGATCAGCTACAATCGATTGAATATCCCCTCTTACAGCTTGATAAAGGCCTGTATAAATTTGTCCTCGCCGCGCGTCCATTAACGGAACAACGAGACCTTGAAAATATTTTGCGCTTGCTGCCATCACTTCTAAACTTGATACGCCGACAAGCGGAATATTTAGCGTCCAAGCAAGCGTTTTAGCAATTGTCACCCCAATGCGAACACCTGTATATGATCCAGGGCCTTTCGCAACAACAATTCGCTCAAGATCTTTTGGACTCATGTCACATTCTTGAAGCAGTGCCTCAATCGCAGACATGACTCGTATCGAATGATTTTTTTTCAAATTTGTAATGATTTCCCCTTTAACAATTTGTCCATCAACAACAGCGATCCCCATAACAAATGTCGATGTATCAATGGCTAACACTTTCATCGCTAAAAATCTCCTTACATAGCTGTTCATAACGTTGACCAATGGGTGAAAATCGAATAATTCTAGATTCTCTATCGGCATGGTGAATCGTAATATGTAAACGCTCAGGCGGCAAATATGGCTCAATTAAGTGTGCCCATTCGACAACGGTTACACCATCACCGAAAAAATATTCATCGAAACCTAAATCTTCTTCACTTTCTGCTAAACGATATACATCCATATGATACAAAGGAAGACGCCCTTCGTATTGTTTAATAATATTAAAAGTCGGGCTGCTGACATTGCGGTTAATTCCTAATCCTTTTGCTAGTCCTTTCGTAAACGTTGTTTTTCCTGCTCCTAAATCACCTTCTAACGTAATAACGTCTTGTGGCTGAACGTACCGAGCAAGTTTCATTGCTAATGCGAACGTATCTTCAGGATGATGTGATACATATTCATATGTTTTCATCGTTCATTCCCCTAATTAAATAAAATCAACATACAAAAAAGACCTTAGGATCGCTCTCCTAAGGAAATGCTACACATATAAGTGTACACGAAAACAAAACATAAAGCAAAAAAGGCATAAAAAAATACGAAACTTATATCGTTTCGTTTCATTGGTTGCGGGGGCAGGATTTGAACCTGCGACCTTCGGGTTATGAGCCCGACGAGCTACCTGGCTGCTCCACCCCGCGGCAATACAAAACAAATATAATAATGCCCGGCAACGTCCTACTCTCGCAGGCGGTGTCCCGCCAACTACCATCGGCGCTGGAGAGCTTAACTTCCGTGTTCGGGATGGGAACGGGTGTGACCTCTCCGCCATCGTCACCGAGCAATAATGCTTTAGACAAATGTTATTATAACGGAATATTTTTTGTTGTCAAGCCTTTTTTATTCCTTCAAAACTAGATAACAGGGCTTGGCTGAACAGTCGCCTTCGCTTTTCTTATGTCTAGCTTCGAACTAACATCCTCCTACGCCTTTCGCTTTTTCCGTTCGACGTGCACGCACGTCTTCGTCAAAAGCTCTCGGCTCTGTCGGATGTTTCCTTGGCTTCGCCAAGGACCGTTCTCCGCTTTTCTTGTGTGTTTAGTTAAGTCCTCGATCGATTAGTATCCGTCAGCTACACGTGTCGCCAC
>NZ_PEDM01000003.1 GCF_002742685.1 Anoxybacillus flavithermus | reverse complement strand
ACCGTACGTACGGTGGTGTGAGAGGACGGAGGTTAATCACCTCCTCCTACTCGATTATCGAAGGGTGAGGAGGCAAACGATGAACAAAAAAACAATGGCAGCATTGATGGTGTTATCGATGTTGTTCGGTTCGGGTGTGACGTATGTCGGGATGCAGTCGCTTTCTTCCGATGCGTCAACGATGACGATCAACATCCCCACAACAACGGAGAAGCCATCGAACGAAGAATTACAAAAAATTGAACAAGCATACAGCATGATTAAACAAAAATACGTTCATGATGTCGATGACAAACAGCTCATCGACGGGGCGATTCAAGGAATGATTGCGACACTAAAAGACCCATATTCCGTTTATATGGATAAAGAAACAGCGGAACGATTTAACGAGTCGCTCGATTCTTCTTTCGAAGGAATTGGGGCGGAAGTAAGCATGGTCGACGGCAAAGTGACGATCGTTGCCCCATTTAAAGGATCGCCAGCGGAAAAAGCAGGGCTTCGTCCGAACGATCAAATTATGAAAGTCAATGGCGAAAGTTTAGAAGGGCTTGATTTATATGAAGCGGTACTAAAAATTCGCGGGAAAAAAGGAACGATTGCCCGTTTAGAAGTCGTTCGACCGGGAGTAAGCGGCGTATTGACGATTGAAGTCGTGCGCGACGAAATCCCGATTGAAACGGTATATGCATCCATCAAACAAGCAAACGGCAAGCAAATTGGCTATATTGAAATTACATCATTTGCGGAAAAAACGGCCGAAGATTTTAAAAAGAAGTTAGCGGAATTTGAGGAAAAAGGCATTGCAGGGTTGATCATCGACGTGCGCGGCAATCCGGGTGGCTATTTACAAAGTGTGGAAGATATTTTGAAAGAGCTTGTGCCAAAAGATAAACCGTACGTGCAAATTGAAGAACGCGATGGTGATAAGCAACAGTTCTTCTCAAACATGACGAAGAAAAAAGAGTATCCGATCGTTGTACTCATAGATAACGGCAGCGCTTCAGCGTCAGAAATTTTAGCGGCGGCGTTAAAAGAAGCGGGCGGGTATATGCTCGTTGGTGAAAAAACGTTTGGAAAAGGAACAGTTCAACAAGCGTTGCCAATGAATGACGGAAGCCATATTAAATTAACGTTATACAAGTGGTTGACTCCAAATGGAAACTGGATTCATGAAAAAGGAATTGAACCAGATGTTAAAGTGAAACAGCCTGACTTTTTCTATGCGCATCCGCTTCAAATTGATCAGCCGTTGACATACGACATGAATAATGAGCAAGTGAAAAGCGCGCAACAAATGTTAAAAGGCCTCGGTTTTGACCCAGGCCGTGAAGATGGTTACTTTAGCAAACAAACAGAACAAGCGGTTCAATCGTTCCAAAAAGCAAACGGCTTACAAGCGACAGGAAAAATTGATAAACAAACGGCTGATGTATTGCAAACAAAAGTGATGGCAGCCGTTCGCGACGAACGATACGATGAACAATTGAAAAAAGCGTTACAACTCATTGGAAAGTAAACAAACTCCCCCTCGCCTTCATAGGCAGGGGGAGTTTTTATAAAAAGAAGCTGATAATGCCGCGTCGTTTTTGTTTTGTTGGTTGTTCGATGATCGGTTCGGTTTGTTTTTGCCGTTCAAGTTCAGCAATACGTTGTTCGAGCTGTTGCATATAGTGGAGCATTTCTTCCATTTCGCGTCGATGTTGCAGCAATTGAAAAGAGACGACGTCATCTGCTTTTTGATCGATTTTTCGTTCCAGTTCGTGTAATCGTTGTTCTACTTCTTCCCACTCAGCATGTTCTTTTTCTTCTTCATCGATAACGAGAAACTTATATTTTTCTAATTGTTCGATCGCTTCGTTCGTAAATACGTAATGACCTGCTTCGTTTTTTGTGCATGGAATGTTATATTTTTTCACCCATCGTTGTACCGTTTTTGTCGATACCCCAAGCCGCTTCGCCACCGCGCTCGTTTTTAACTCCATCGTTCCACGCTCCTTCCGAATGATATATGAACAAACAGTTAGACATTTTTCATGAAATTCCTTGTTTGTTGACAAAACTAGTGTTCATTCGGCAAAGAAAGTGAATTTTCGTCAACCATAAACGTTTGAAATTTGTTACAATACAAAATAGACGATCGGAAAAAATGGAGTTGATAGAAATGGAATGGGGATTTGCGTGGTTGAAAGGATTTGGAACGTTTTGGATGCAACCGTTACTATATTATGCCATTATATTTGCGTGGTTTGTTGGCTGGCGTCGCGTGCAACGTGAAAGACGAGATTTTTATACGCGCGTCTATCGAACATCGCGTGAGTGGCGTGCCCTTATTCGCTCGCGCAGCTGGTTCGCGCTCATTTTTTCGCTTGTGACTGTTGGGGCTGGGGTTGTTCTCCCGAATGATACGCTCGTCTTTTGGGCAATGGTGACGATCGTATGCAGTTTTTTCATGCAGCTTCGGTTGTTGTCGGCTGCATATGTCGGAAGCATCGTCATATTTACCGTTAGTTTTTTTGCGCAAACAGAGTGGGCGCAGCCGTTTTTTGCGCGTTTTTTCCCACATGTTGTAGAAACGAGTGTAACTGCCTTAGCACTTCTTATGGGGTTGCTTTTGTTTATTGAAACGTGGCTCATTTACCGTGAAGGAGCAGAGCTCAGCGCTCCGCGTCTTGTGACGAGTAAGCGAGGGCTTATGATCGGTGAGCAAGTTGTTCAACGGCTTTGGATCATTCCATTGATGATCCCTGTACTAGGAAATGATGTGCAATCGTTTGCTACTTGGTGGCCGATCATTTCAGGTGGTGATGCGTATTCTTTTGTGCTTGTACCGTTTTTACTCGGTTTTTCTCAACGCGTACAAACAGGAATGCCTGTTCATTTGACGAAATGGACAGCAAGGCGTATCGGTTGGTTAGCATCAGTTGTCAGTTTATTGGCCATCGGTAGTTATTGGTTGAAGCCACTCGCGATCGTTAGTGCTGTTGTGGCAATCGTATGGAGAGAATGGATCGCCTTATCAGCGAAGTTGTATGAACAAAAATTCCCGCCATATTTTACGAAGCGGACGAACGGACTTGTTATTCTCGGAGTGTTGCCTGACACGCCAGCACATAAAATGGCGCTTTCGGTTGGAGAAGTGATTGTTAAGGTCAACGGTACACCTGTGGCGACCGAAGATGAATTTTATGCGGCATTGCAACAAAATCGTGCATTTTGTAAGCTAGAAGTATTAAACGAGAGCGGGGAAGTTCGCTTTGCGCAAACGGCTTTATTTGAAGGGGAACATCATGAACTTGGACTGTTATTTGTAAGAGATGAGGGATAAATATGTGGTTTGTGTTAGCGCTAATTGTACCGGCGTTGCTAGTTATTTTGTTTACGCGTGTCACGTATAACCATTATGTCGGCACGTTGCTTACTGTTGCGTTGCTAGTGGCATCATATGTGAAAGGATATACCGATCAGTTGTACGAAGTGGTTGCTGATTTAGCGTCACTTATTGTCGGATTTTTATATGCGAAACAAATGGTTGAGAAACAAAAACAATCGTAAGGAGCTGACCCAAAAGGTCGCCTTTCTCCAAGGAAGATACAATATATAGTTTCGTGCGTATATATGGTTATAAGAAAGGGTGCCCCGTTACTTTTGGGACGCCCTCTTTTTCATAGAATATTTGTTCGTATTTTTCGCTTTTCGCTTTCGTTATGTGGTACAATACGAAGTAGAAATGAAGTGGAGGGAAGAATGTGGACGCCTTTCAATTAGTATCCGCCTATGAGCCGCAAGGTGATCAACCAAAAGCGATCGCGAAGCTTGTCGAAGGGATTCAACAAGGAAAAAAGCATCAGACGTTGTTAGGAGCAACAGGAACGGGCAAAACGTTTACAATTTCAAACGTTATTCAACAAGTGAATAAACCGACGTTAGTCATCGCCCATAATAAAACGCTAGCAGGGCAGTTATATAGCGAGTTTAAACAGTTTTTTCCTAATAACGCTGTTGAATATTTTGTTAGTTATTACGATTATTATCAGCCGGAAGCGTACGTGCCGCAGACGGATACGTACATTGAAAAAGATGCAAGCATTAACGATGAAATTGATAAATTGCGTCATTCCGCGACGTCTGCGTTATTTGAACGGCGAGACGTCATTATTATCGCCAGCGTTTCATGCATTTACGGCTTAGGTTCGCCTGAGGAATATCGCGAACTTGTCGTTTCGCTTCGTGTCGGTATGGAAATCGAGCGGGATCATTTGCTTCGCCGACTTGTCGACATTCAATACGAACGAAACGATATTGATTTCCGTCGGGGAACGTTTCGTGTACGCGGAGATGTCGTCGAAATTTTCCCTGCCTCACGCGATGAACATTGCATTCGCATTGAGTTTTTTGGTGATGAAATTGAGCGTATTCGTGAAGTAGATGCACTGACGGGGCATGTGATGGCGGAGCGAGAACATGTGGCGATTTTCCCAGCTTCGCACTTCGTCACGCGTGAAGAGAAAATGAAACTAGCCATTGAAAATATTGAAAAGGAGTTAGAAGAGCGGCTTCGCGAGTTGCGTGAGCAAGGGAAATTGCTTGAAGCGCAACGATTAGAACAACGGACGCGCTACGATATTGAAATGATGAAAGAAATGGGTTTTTGTTCAGGCATCGAAAACTATTCACGCCATTTGACGTTGCGTCCACCGGGTTCGACGCCTTATACATTATTAGATTATTTTCCTGACGATTTTTTAATTGTCATCGACGAATCGCATGTGACATTGCCGCAAATTCGCGGCATGTATAACGGGGACAAGGCGAGAAAGGAAGTGCTTGTTGAACATGGTTTCCGTTTGCCGTCAGCGTTAGATAATCGGCCGCTCATGTTTGAAGAGTTTGAACAAAAAGTGAATCAAGTCATTTACGTATCTGCCACACCAGGTCCATATGAGCTTGAACATTGTCCAGAAGTTGTCGAGCAAATTATTCGTCCGACAGGATTGTTAGACCCGACGATTGATGTGCGGCCGATTGCAGGACAAATTGACGATTTAGTCGATGAAATTCAAAAGCGCATCGCTCGCAAAGAACGGACGCTTGTGACGACGTTGACGAAAAAAATGGCGGAAGACTTAACCGATTATTTAAAAGATATCGGTATTCAAGTGGCGTATTTGCACTCGGAAATTAAGACGCTCGAACGCATTGAAATTATTCGCGATTTACGATTAGGCAAATACGATGTGCTCGTCGGCATTAACTTATTGCGAGAAGGGCTTGATATTCCAGAAGTGTCACTTGTCGCAATTTTAGATGCGGATAAAGAAGGGTTTTTACGTTCTGAACGCTCGCTTATTCAAACGATTGGACGAGCAGCGCGCAACGCCAACGGTCACGTCATTATGTATGCCGATACGATCACAAAGTCGATGGAAATTGCGATCAATGAAACGAAGCGACGTCGCGCCATTCAAGAAGCGTATAATCGCGAGCATGGCATCGTGCCAAAAACGATTCAAAAAGACATTCCAGATGTCATTCGTGCTACGTTTGCTGCGGAAGAAAAAGAAACGTATGAGACGAAAGATGTCCGTCATTTATCAAAAGAAGAGCGTCTTGCGCTCATCGCCAAACTCGAAGAAGAAATGAAAGAAGCAGCAAAAGCGCTTCATTTTGAACGTGCTGCTGAGCTGCGTGATCTCATTTTAGAATTGAAAGCTGAGGTGTAATCGATGGATCATATTGTCGTCAAAGGTGCACGAGCGCACAATTTAAAAGATATTGACGTCGTTATTCCGCGCAACAAACTTGTTGTGTTGACGGGGTTATCTGGCTCAGGAAAATCATCGCTTGCATTTGACACGATTTATGCAGAAGGACAGCGTCGATATGTCGAATCGCTGTCGGCATACGCTCGTCAATTTTTAGGGCAAATGGATAAGCCTGATGTCGATTCAATTGAAGGGTTGTCGCCTGCCATTTCGATTGACCAAAAAACAACGAGCCGGAACCCGCGATCAACAGTCGGAACGGTCACAGAAATTTACGATTATTTACGCTTACTGTTTGCACGCATTGGTCGCCCTGTTTGTCCGACACATCATATTGAAATTACATCGCAAACGATAGAACAAATGGTTGATCACTTAATGCAATATCCAGAACGGACGAAAATGCAAATTTTAGCCCCGATCGTCTCTGGACGAAAAGGGACGCATGTAAAGACGTTAGAGGAGATTAAAAAACAAGGGTATGTGCGCGTCCGAGTTGACGGGGAATTGCGCGATGTATCAGAAGACATCATACTTGAAAAAAATAAGAAGCATTCGATCGAAGTTGTCATTGATCGTATCATCATGAAAGAAGGCATCGAGTCGCGCCTTGCCGATTCACTTGAAACGGCGTTAAAGCTTGGAGAAGGCAAAGTGCTCGTTGATGTGATCGGACAAGAAGAATTGTTGTTTAGTGAACATCACGCTTGTCCGCACTGCGGTTTTTCGATCGGCGAACTAGAGCCGCGCCTATTTTCATTTAACAGCCCGTACGGCGCGTGCCCATCGTGTGACGGATTAGGAGCAAAACTGGAAGTCGATCTTGATTTAGTTATTCCAAATAAAGAGTTGACGCTTCGTGAGCATGCGCTCGCGCCATGGGAGCCGCAAAGCTCGCAATATTATCCGCAATTGTTAGAAGCGGTATGTCGCCATTACGGCATTGATATGGACGTGCCTGTGAAGCAATTGCCGAAAGAACAGCTCGATCTTTTATTGTACGGATCGAATGGGGAAAAAATATATTTTCGCTATGAAAATGACTTCGGTCACGTGCGCGAAACGTATGTGGAATTTGAAGGGGTCGTGCGCAACGTTGAACGTCGTTATCGTGAAACGACGTCCGATTACGTGCGTGAACAAATGGAAAAATATATGACCGAACAGCCGTGTCCGACGTGTCATGGCAACCGATTGAAAAAAGAAAGTTTAGCGGTTTTCGTCGGTGGCAAACATATTGGGGAAGTGACGGCGATGTCGGTTAACGAGGCGCTTACGTTTTTTGAAACGCTTCAGTTAACGGAAAAAGAGCGGAAAATCGCTCATTTAATTTTACGTGAAATTGTTGAACGACTCGGCTTTTTAAAAAATGTTGGGCTCGATTATTTAACGTTAAATCGTGCGGCAGGGACGCTTTCAGGCGGAGAAGCGCAACGCATTCGACTAGCGACGCAAATTGGCTCGCGGTTAACGGGTGTATTGTACGTATTGGATGAGCCGTCTATTGGTCTTCATCAGCGCGATAACGATCGGTTAATTGCGACGTTGCAAAGCATGCGCGACTTAGGGAACACGCTCATCGTCGTGGAGCACGATGAAGATACGATGCTTGCGGCAGATTATTTAATTGACATCGGACCGGGAGCAGGGGCGCACGGCGGACAAGTAGTATCCGCAGGCACACCTGAACAAGTGATGAACGATCCACATTCGTTAACCGGTCAATATTTATCTGGGAAAAAATTTATTCCGCTTCCTGTTGAACGAAGAAAGCCGGACGGCCGTTGGCTTGAAGTCATTGGTGCGCGCGAAAACAACTTGAAAAACGTCGATGTTCGCATTCCGCTCGGACTGTTTGTTGCGGTGACAGGCGTATCAGGTTCAGGAAAAAGTACGCTCATTAATGAAATTTTGCATAAAGCGTTAGCACAAAAGCTACATCACGCAAAAGTAAAACCGGGAGAGCATACGGACATTCGCGGCATTCATTATTTAGATAAAGTCATTGACATCGACCAGTCGCCAATCGGTCGGACGCCGCGCTCGAATCCTGCGACATATACGGGCGTTTTTGATGATATTCGCGATTTATTTGCGACGACGAACGAAGCGAAAATGCGCGGGTATCAAAAAGGACGGTTTAGTTTTAACGTCAGAGGTGGTCGCTGCGAAGCATGTCGCGGCGATGGCATTATTAAAATCGAAATGCATTTTTTGCCAGATGTATACGTGCCATGTGAAGTATGCCACGGGAAACGGTACAACCGCGAAACGTTGGAAGTGAAATATAAAGATAAAAATATCGCTGAAGTGCTCGATATGACAGTGGAAGAGGCGCTAACGTTTTTTGAAAACATCCCGAAAATTAAACGGAAATTGCAAACGTTATACGATGTCGGGCTCGGTTATATGCAACTCGGTCAGCCAGCTACGACGCTTTCTGGTGGCGAGGCGCAGCGGGTGAAGCTAGCATCTGAGTTGCATCGTCGCTCAACAGGAAGAACGTTATACATTTTGGACGAACCGACAACCGGTTTGCATGTGGATGATATTGCCCGTTTATTACATGTTTTGCAACGGCTTGTGGAACAAGGAGATACGGTACTTGTCATCGAGCACAATTTAGACGTCATTAAAACGGCAGACTATATTATTGATCTTGGACCAGAAGGCGGGGACGGAGGCGGACAAATCGTTGCGTCAGGTACGCCGGAGGAAGTTGCTCAAATCGAGCAGTCGTATACAGGACGATATTTACAACCGATTTTAGCGCGCGATCGCGAACGCATGCGCCAACGTATACCGAGCGTGTAATGTGCTCGGTTCTCGGTTTTTTTGTACGAAACTTTCCTTTTCAACAATCGTATGTATAAGCAAACAGGAAGGAGGGGATATGGATGGAAGGAAATAAGTTGCTTGCGGCGTTATGCTATTTCAGCGTATTTTTTGCCCCGTTTTTATTTCCAATCATCGTTTATTTTGTCACAAAACATGAACGAGTAAAAGGGCATGCGAAAAAATCGTTATTGTCTCATCTCATCCCTATTGCGATTGTGGTTGCTACGGGTGGCATGTTTATGATTTTCGCTATCGCAGGTGTGGACGGATGGATCGGCCTTCCGTTTATCGGGATCGTTGTTGGAGGCATTGTACATGTGATTGTCATTGTTTGGAATGTTATAAAAGGTATACAAGTGATACAGGAATCGGGAGGGATATATGAATGAAAAAGCTTGTAAGGCTTCGTCATCATCGCATGATTGCAGGTGTGTTAAGCGGATTAGCAGCTTATATGAATATGGACGCCACTGTTGTACGTTTATTGTTTGTCGCGCTATTATTAATTACTGGCATTATGCCGTTTGCGATTTTATACGCGCTTGCCGTATTCATTATTCCGGGCGAGGAGAACGTCATATGAGATGGCTTGTACGTATATTGATTAACGCTGTCTTGTTATTGGCGCTTGCTGGGTATTTTGATTCGATTTATTTATCAAGCGTTTGGGCAGCGCTCGTTGCAAGTATTCTTTTGTCTTTTCTTAATACGTTTGTTCGACCGCTACTTATTCTACTGACACTTCCTGTGACTGTATTGACGTTTGGGTTGTTTTTATTTGTCATTAACGCAATGACGCTAGCAATAACAGCTTCGCTCATGGGCAGTTCATTTGACATTGGCGGCTTTAGCAACGCGTTATTTGTATCGCTTGCGATCTCACTTTTTCATTTACTCATTGAGTCAGTACGAAAAGAAAAGTAAAACGTTCCGCTTTGTGCGTGGACGTTTTTATTTTGACGTGAAAGTGTTACAATGAGAAAAGGAAGAAGGAGGGATTCATATGCCAAAAGTACGGACAAAAGATTTAATTGACGAGTTTCAATTTGAGCTTGTAAGCGGGGCAGAGGGAATTCATCGCCCAATTACAACGAGTGACTTATCCCGTCCGGGCATTGAAATGGCCGGTTATTTTGCATATTATCCAGCGGAGCGCGTACAATTGCTCGGTATGACAGAGCTGTCTTTTTTTGAACGATTAACGCCTGTAGAGAAACGATTACGCATGGAAAAGTTATGTACCGATATTACGCCTGCGATTATTGTCTCGCGTGGATTGGAAGTGCCAAAAGAACTGATTGAAGCATCGGAAAAAAAAGAAGTTCCGGTGATGCGTTCGACGATGAAAACGACGCGGCTTGCTAGCCGTCTAACGAACTATTTAGAAAGTAAACTCGCACCGACAACCGCTGTGCATGGTGTGCTCGTTGATGTGTACGGTGTCGGTGTGCTCATTACAGGAAAAAGTGGCGTTGGAAAAAGTGAAACCGCGCTGGAGCTCGTGAAGCGTGGACATCGTCTCGTTGCGGATGATTGTGTCGAAATTCGCCAAGAAGATGAAAATTTGCTTATTGGTAGCGCACCGGAGCTTATTGAACATTTGCTTGAAATTCGTGGACTCGGCATTATTAACGTCATGACGCTATTCGGTGCAGGAGCAGTGCGTCCGCATAAACGCATTTCCCTTGTCATTGATTTAGAATTATGGGATCCAAATAAACAATACGATCGTCTCGGTCTTGAAGAGGAAAAGGTGAAAATTATTGATACGGAAGTGACGAAATTGACGATTCCTGTTCGTCCAGGGCGAAATTTAGCGGTCATTATCGAAGTCGCAGCGATGAATTTCCGTCTAAAACGGATGGGCGTGAATGCGGCGGAGGAATTTTCTGCTCGCTTGGCGGATGCGATTGGCGATGCGGGGCACGATTATGAATGAGAGGATGGATGTTCATGTTGTTACATATTGAACCACTTGATCGTGTTTTTTTTCAACTCGGACCAATTACAATTTATTGGTACGGTGTCATTATTGCGACAGGCGTCTTGCTCGGGCTTTGGTTAGCAACAAGAGAAAGCGAGCGGCTAGGTATACGAAAAGAAACGTTTGTTGACCTTGTGTTAATTGCTGTACCGATTGCGATCGTATGCGCACGGGCGTATTACGTGATTTTTCAATGGGACTACTATTCCAAACATATAGGTGAAATTCCACAAATTTGGCATGGAGGATTGGCGATTCACGGAGGTTTAATCGGTGCCATTGTGACCGGTGTCATTTTTGCGAAAAAGCGAAAATTGTCGTTTTGGAAATTAGCTGATATTGCAGCGCCGAGCATTATTTTAGGGCAGGCGATCGGACGTTGGGGCAATTTTATGAATCAAGAAGCGCACGGCGGACCTGTATCGCGCGCATTTTTAGAAAGTTTGCATTTACCAGATTGGATGATTAATCAAATGTACATACAAGGGCAATATTATCATCCGACGTTTTTATATGAATCATTATGGAATATGCTCGGCTTTCTTGTTTTGCTTGCGTTGCGGAGAAGAAATTTAAGGCGGGGAGAGTTATTTTTCACGTATATCATTTGGTATTCGATCGGGCGCTTTTTCATTGAAGGATTGCGCACAGATAGCTTAATGTTGACAGAAACGATTCGTATGGCGCAGTTTATTTCGCTTTTGCTTATTGTGTTTGCGGTCATGATGATCGTTGTACGTCGCATGCGCGGTTTAGCGAATGAGCGGTACAACGATTGAACGAAAGGGGGAGGCAACGTGCTTCAAAGGGGTTTGTTTGTTGGATTGAAAACGACATGGACGCTCGGAAAAGTCATTTTTCCGATTACGGTCATTGTGACACTTTTACAATACTCCCCCGTTTTGCCGTGGGTGACAAACATGTTGACGCCGATGATGCGATGGATCGGTTTGCCGGGGGATGCCGCGCTCGTTTTAGTGCTCGTCAACTTTTTAAATTTATATGCCGGCATTGGTGCGATGTTAACGATGGACTTGACGGTAAAAGAAGTGTTTATTTTAGCAGTTATGTTGTCGTTTTCGCACAATATGCTTGTTGAGTCTGCCGTTGCTGCACAAGTAGGTGTTCGCGTTTGGTGGACCGTTGCTGTGCGCGTCGGTTTAGCGTTCGTTTCCGCTTGGCTCATTCACGTTTTATGGGATGGCGGAGAACAAATGGCGAAATACGGGCTTATCCCGCAATCTTCAACAGTGCCTCATACGTGGGGAGAAATCATTTGGACAGGAATCGAAAAAGCAATATACGGCATTGGACAGCTGGCGCTCATCATTATTCCGCTTATGATTGCGATTCAAGTGTTAAAAGAATTAAAGTGGCTGGATACGTTTTCGAAATGGTTATCCCCGTTTGCGCGCTTACTCGGCATTCGTGAAAATGCATCGCTGACGATGGCAGCAGGGTTGTTGTTCGGGCTCGCTTACGGTGCGGGCGTCATGATTCAAGCGGTAAAAGAAGACGGGGTATCGAAAAAAGATTTAACGTTAACGTTTTTATTTTTAGTGGCGTGTCATGCGGTTATAGAAGATACGCTATTGTTTGTGCCGCTTGGTATTCCCGTCTGGCCGCTTCTTATCATTCGGCTTGTCACAGCTATTTTATTGACGGCTACGCTTAGTTTTATTTGGAATCAAATCGAACATCGAAAAAGAAAGGAAGCGACGTATGAATATTAATACGATTTTGTTTGATTTAGATGGGACGCTTATTAATACGAATGACTTAATTATTGAATCATTTTTGCATACGCTCAACCATTACTATCCAAATCAATATACGCGCGAAGATGTGCTTGCTTTTATTGGTCCGCCATTGCGTGATACGTTTGAAGCGATCAATCCAGAGCGCGTCGATGAAATGATAGAAACGTATCGGGCGTTTAACCATGCCCATCATGATGCGTTAGTGAAAGAATATGAAACGGTATATGAAACTGTACAAACGCTATATGAAAAAGGTTTTAAACTCGGCATCGTAACGACGAAAATTCGTCATACGGTCAATATGGGATTGAAGTTAACAAAGTTAGATTCGTTTTTCCAATGTATCATTACGCTCGATGATGTTGAACATGCGAAACCGCACCCTGAGCCGATTGAAAAAGCGCTCGCTTGTTTACAAGCAAATCCGGAAGAGACGTTAATGGTTGGCGATAATCATCATGACATTTTAGCAGGGAAACATGCGGGAACAAAAACGGCAGGAGTCGCTTGGACGATTAAAGGACGTGAACATTTAGCGAAATACGAACCTGATTTTATGCTTGAAAAAATGAGCGACTTGTTAAATATTTTAGGGGTGACTGGCGTTGAGAAAAACTGAACGCCATGTTGTCGAAGGAGCGAACTCCTTATGGCAACTATATCGAACCGTTTCGTTTTGGAAAGTATTAAAAAATGTTATTGTCATTTTAATCGGGCGGTATACGCCGTTTTTCCCATTAAAAAATTGGTTATATCGCACGTTTTTGCGCATGGACATTGGCGAACATACGGCGTTAGCGTTTATGGTAATGCCAGATATTTTGTTTCCTGAGAAAATTCGCATTGGCAGCAACACGATTATTGGCTATAATACGACAATTTTAGCGCATGAATATTTAGTGAACGAGTATCGGCTTGGGGACGTCATCATCGGCAACGATGTCATGATTGGAGCCAATACAACCATTTTGCCGGGTGTCACGATCGGGGATCGTGCCGTTGTTTCCGCAGGCACGCTTGTGCATCGCGATGTGCCGGCTGGCGCATTTGTTGGCGGCAATCCGATGCAAATCATTCGTCTTAGCGAACGCTAAGGCGTTTTTTTATGAGTAGAAAGGAATTAAGTCGAAAAAAATCGAATGAGTTTGTAGTTGACGAAACGAAAAACGAGGAGTAAACTACAAATAACAAACTTTACTTTGCTAATATATTAGCGAACTAAAGCGGAAGAAGGACGGGACAAAAATGAGAGTATTTATGTTTGAAAAGCCGCTTGGTATGCGGGATACGTTGCCAGATGTATATAAAACAAAACGTGCATTGCGGGAAGCAATGATGGCAGAAATTGAAACGTGGGGATATTCGTTTATTGAAACACCGACGTTAGAATATGACGAAACGGTTGGTGCCGCATCGGCGATTTTAGATCAGCAGCTATTTAAGTTGCTTGATCGGGAAGGGCACACGCTCGTGTTGCGTCCAGATATGACTGCTCCCATTGCTCGCCTAGCAGCATCGAAATTATATAAGGAAGGGTGTCCGCTCCGTTTAGCGTATGCCGCGAATGTGTTTCGTGCTCAGCAGCGTGAAGGAGGAAGACCGGCAGAGTTTGAACAAGTGGGAGTGGAATACATCGGCGACGGAACAATGTATGCCGATGCGGAAGTCATTAGTTTAATGATTTTTGCGTTAAAGCGGGCAGGATTGCAGGATTTTACTGTAACGATCGGTCATATTGGCTATGTTGATGCGTTGTTTTTCGATATTTTGCGTCACGAACAACGTGTAGAAACGTTGCGCCGCTTTTTATATGAAAAAAATTACGTTGGCTATCGGGAACACGTCAAATCGTTGCCGCTCTCCTCGATTGATCGTGATCGCCTTTTACGTCTTTTAACGTTAAGGGGGGGAGAGGCAGTCGTTGCGGAAGCAAAAGCATTGGCAACAACAGAAGCGGAACAACAGGCAGTTGATGAATTACAACAATTATGGGCGCATATTAACCAGTATGGCGTTACTGATATGGTGAAATTAGATATGAGCTTAGTGAGCCATATGAGCTACTATACCGGCGTTCTTTTTGAAGTGTACGCAAAAAACATTGGGTTTTTACTTGGAAACGGCGGACGATATGATAAATTGTTAGCAAAATTTCACCGCCCCTCGCCTGCGACAGGGTTTAGCGTCCGTTTAGATCGCTTAATGGAAGCGATTGGCGAGCAAAGAAACGATGAAAAAACGACGTGTATTATTTTTAGTCAAGAACGTTTTGCGGAGGCGTATGTGAAAGCAGCAGAAATGAGACGAAAAGGGGAAAAAGTTGTATTGCAACACATCGCAGGTATTCAAAATATGGATCAATTTACTGCATCGTTTGATGATGTCGTGTACGTATTAGGGAAACACGGAAAGGATGAACGATAATGCTGACGGTTGCGATGCCAAAAGGACGTATTTTTTCAGAAGCGCTTTCTTTGTTAAAACAAGCGGGTTATGACATTCCTGATGATTTAGAACATTCCCGAAAACTAATGATCGACGTCCCAAATGAAAAGCTACGCTTTATTTTAGCGAAACCGATGGACGTTGTGACATATGTTGAACATGGGGTTGCAGATGTCGGAATTGCCGGTAAAGATGTGCTGCTTGAAGAAGAACGCGATGTGTATGAAATGTTAGACTTGCGTATAAGTCCTTGTTATTTGGCGGTGGCAGGGCTTCCAAATACGCGCGTTCATCCGATTGCGCCAAGAGTGGCTACAAAGTATCCAAATATCGCATCGACCCATTTTCGCGAACAAGGGGAGCAAGTAGAAATTATTAAACTAAACGGATCTGTTGAATTAGCGCCGCTCATTGGCTTAGCGGAACGAATTGTTGATATTGTTTCTACAGGACGAACGTTAAAAGAAAACGGGCTTGTTGAATTAGAACGAATTGTTGATGTGACGTCGCGTTTTATTGTCAATCCAGTGAGTTATCGTATGCAAGACCGGGCGATTGAACATATGGTTGATCGTTTAACATACGCGATCGAGAAAGCGGGGGAGTGCAATGAAAATTGAACGTGTACAAGGAACCGTTTCGCTTCGGCGGACGATTGAAAGTGGAACGGAAGAACAGAGACAAGCGGCAAAGCGAATCATTGATGACGTACGCAACAATGGAGATGCGGCGTTAAAAAAGTATACAGAAATGTTTGATGGCATTTCACTTGATACGCTTGCTGTTACGCAAGAAGAAATTGAGGAGGCGTATTGGCTTATTGATGAAGCTATGATTCAAATTATTCGGGAAGCGGCACAAAACATTCGCGAATATCATGAGCGTCAACGTGCGACATCATGGTTTATGACGCGTGACGATGGAACGATTCTCGGACAAAAAGTAACACCGCTTGATGCAGTCGGCTTATATGTGCCAGGAGGAACGGCCGCTTATCCGTCATCGGTGCTTATGAATGTCATCCCTGCACAAGTGGCTGGAGTGAAACGGATTGTCATCGTTTCTCCGCCAAATGAGCGCGGAACGTTGCCGACTGCTGTTCTTGTTGCAGCATGCGAGCTTGGTGTTCAAGAAATATATAAAGTTGGCGGAGCCCAAGCGATTGCTGCACTAGCGTACGGCACGGAAACGATCGAGCCAGTCGACAAAATTTTCGGACCTGGAAACATTTACGTCGCACTTGCTAAAAGGGAAGTGTTCGGTCAAGTCGATATTGATATGATTGCAGGACCGAGCGAAATTGTTGTGCTCGCTGATGAAACAGCAAAGCCGAACGAAATTGCCGCCGATTTATTATCGCAAGCAGAGCATGATGAACGGGCGGTGAGCATATTAGTTACGCCGTCTTTACACCTCGCTTTAAAAGTAGAAGAAGAGGTGGAAAAACAACTTGCTTCCCTTCCGCGAAAAGAAATTGCCCAAAAAGCGATCAATGAATATGGCGTCATTTATGTAACGGATACGATGAAACAAGCCATTGATGTCGTGAATGAATTAGCACCAGAACATTTAGAAGTGATGACGGCCGAGCCGTTTGAAATATTAAGTAACATTCGACATGCGGGCGCGATCTTTTTAGGCCCGTACAGTTCTGAACCGGTAGGAGATTATTTTGCGGGGACGAATCATGTGTTGCCGACAAATGGGACCGCCCGTTTTTCGTCTGGACTAACAGTTGAGGCATTTATGAAAAAATCAAGCATCATTTTTTATAGCGAGCAAGCATGGCAACAACATGCGGAAAAAATTGCCGCGTTTGCACGGTTAGAAGGGCTTGAAGCACACGCACGAGCAGTAGAGGAACGGTTAAAAAGGAGAGATAAATGATGCGGACAGCGACCATTAAACGAGCGACAAATGAAACACAAATTGAGCTTACGTTTGCGATTGATGGGGAAGGAAAAGCGGAGTTAGAAACAGGTGTCCCGTTTTTAACACATATGCTTGATTTATTTACAAAGCACGGTCATTTTAATTTGTTTGTCAAAGCCAAAGGGGATACACATATTGACGATCATCATACGACAGAAGATATCGGAATTTGCTTAGGGCAAGCGATTCGCCAAGCGCTCGGTGACAAAAAAGGAATTAGACGATACGGAAATGCGTTCGTTCCGATGGACGATGCGCTTGCACAAGTTGTCATCGATGTGAGCAATCGCCCGCATCTTGAGTTTCGTGGGGAGTTTTCAAGCCAAAAAGTAGGGACGTTTGATGTCGAGCTCGTGCATGAATTTTTATGGAAACTAGCATTAGAAGCACGAATGAATGTGCATGTCATCGTTCATTATGGGCGCAATACACATCATATGATTGAAGCGGTATTTAAAGCACTTGCGCGCGCGCTTGATGAGGCCACGATGATTGATCCACGCGTCAAATCTGTACCGTCAACGAAAGGGATGTTGTAAATGATTGGCATTATTGATTATGGCATGGGCAATTTATATAGCGTCAGCAAAGCACTAGAGCGACTAAACGTGCCGTATATCGTTGAAGGTGATCAAAACAAGTTGCGTCAAGCAGATGGTTTCATTTTGCCTGGTGTTGGTTCATTTAAAGATGCGATGCATATTTTAACAGAAACGAAGCTGGACTGTTTCATTCACGAACAAGTCGCAACAGGAAAACCGCTTCTTGGTATTTGTTTAGGCATGCAACTGTTGTTTGAAGAAAGCGAAGAAAATGGTTTGACGTCGGGATTGAAGTTACTCCCAGGTCGCGTCGTTCGTTTTACGGGTATGACAAAAGAAGGAAAGCGATATAAAGTGCCTCATATGGGATGGAACGAACTCAACTTTCACCACGCCTCCCCGCTTTTTGATAACGTTGAGCGAGGGCATGTATATTTCGTTCACTCATATTATGTGCAAACGAATGAACCAACGGTTGTGTTAGCTAGCGCCCAATATGATGTGGAAGTTCCTGCAGTTGTTGGACGTGGCACAATATTTGGTACACAATTTCATCCAGAGAAAAGCGGAACGCTCGGTATGCGTCTATTGCAAAACTATGCGAGGATTGTAGAAAGGGAGAGGGGCTAATGTTTACTATTTATCCAGCGATCGATATGCGCGGTGGGAAGTGCGTTCGCCTTATACAAGGAGATTACAGTCAAGAAACGGTATACGGTCATTCCCCGGTTGAAATGGCTCGTTCGTTTGTTTCGCAAGGTGCGACATGGATTCATATGGTCGATTTAGATGGGGCGAAAGAAGGTAGACGAGTGAATGACACGTTTGTCGTTGAAGTGGCGAACATGTTAGGGGTGAGCGTTCAAATTGGCGGTGGCATTCGTACAGAAGAAGATGTGGCGTATTATTTAGAGCAAGGTGTATCGCGTGTCATTTTAGGAAGCGCTGCGATTTCGAATCCTTCGTTTGTGAAAGCGATGCTTCGCACATATGGTGAGCGCATTGTCATCGGCATTGATGCGAAAAATGGATTTGTTGCGACAGAAGGGTGGACGCATACATCGACGATCGAAGCTGTTGAACTTGGCAAACAGCTTGCGGACGCTGGAGCAGAAACGTTTATTTTTACTGATATTGCGACAGATGGAATGTTATCAGGACCAAATATCGACGCCGTCGTTCGGCTAGCGAAAGAAACAAACAAACGTGTCATTGCCTCCGGAGGCATTCGCTCGCTTGATGATTTATGCTCCTTAAAACAATTTGAAAACGATGGAGTATGCGGAGCGATTGTGGGCAAAGCGTTATATACAAATCAGTTTACAGTCGCTGAGGCGTTAAAGGCGGTGGAACAATGATTACAAAACGCATTATTCCTTGTTTAGACGTAAAAGATGGTCGCGTCGTAAAAGGTGTGCAATTTGTTTCCTTGCGCGATGCGGGCGATCCGGTTGAGCTTGCGCGCGTATACGATGAACAAGGGGCGGACGAGCTTGTTTTTTTAGATATTTCTGCGTCACACGAAGGTCGAAAAACGATGGTAGACGTCGTGCGCCGTGTTGCTGCTCAGCTTGCGATTCCGTTTACTGTCGGAGGCGGAATTCGCACATTAGAAGATATGAAAACGATTTTGCGTGCGGGTGCGGACAAAGTGTCGGTAAATACATCGGCATTGTTGCGCCCAGATTTGATTACAGAAGGTGCGAATTTTTTTGGTTCGCAATGTATTGTTGTGGCGATTGATGCGAAGTACGATCCGACGATGCATTCATGGCGCGTCTATACGCACGGCGGTCGCCGGCCGACGGATTGGGAAGTTGTTGCATGGGCGAAAGAGGCAGTCAAGCGCGGGGCAGGAGAAATTTTATTAACGAGCATGGATCGCGATGGCGGAAAAGATGGATTTGATTTAGAGTTAACGAAACGAGTAAGTGAAGCGGTGCCCGTCCCTGTCATTGCATCGGGAGGAGCAGGGTGCGCTCAACATTTTGTTGATGTGTTTCAAATGGCTCAAGCGGATGCGGCATTAGCTGCTTCGATTTTTCATTATAAAGAAACGTCTGTCCAACAAGTGAAACAGTACGTGCGCGAAAAGGGGGTAAACGTTCGATGAATATTCGATTTAATGAGCAAGGGCTTGTGCCGGCCATCGTACAAGATGCGCACAGTAAAGAAGTGCTGACATTAGCATATATGAACGAGCAATCGCTACAAAAAACGTTAGAAACGAAAGAAACATGGTTTTACAGTCGCTCGCGGCAAGAGCTATGGCATAAAGGGGAAACGTCCGGAAACGTACAAAAAGTGGTTGACATTCGCTACGACTGCGATGCAGACGCACTTCTTATTCTTGTTGAACCAAAAGGACCGGCATGCCATACGGGAGAATATTCTTGTTTTCATCATCGGTTGCAAGATGAAAAGCCTGTTGCTAAACCAGATCGTTTTGCAGTGCTAAATGTGTTAGAATCCGTCATTGCTGAGCGTGAAGCGAAACGTCCGGAAGGATCGTATACGACATATTTATTTGAAAAGGGAATTGATAAGATCGCAAAAAAAGTTGGGGAAGAAGCCGCAGAAGTCATTATTGCAGCTAAAAACCGTTCAACAGAAGAACTGCGATGGGAAGTAGCCGATTTATTATATCATTTGCTTGTTTTGTTGCGTGAACAGCGCGTGTCGCTCGATGATGTGCTTTCTGTATTAGCGGAGCGTCATCGGTAACGCTTTTTCGCCCATCCATGTTGTTCTGGAGCGAAAATGTGGTATACTTTCTTTCGGTGAAAGAAATCAACATGGAGGGTTCGATGGAAAAACATTTGCAAAAACGTGTCGGAAAAGTCATTCCGTTTATTCAAGACGGTACGTACTTTTTTAATAAAGGATTAGCATGTTATCGTCGTCGCGATCTGCGTAAAGCGAAAGCGTATTTGCAACGTGCGGTGCAACTCGAGCCAGAACAAAGCACATTTGCTTGCCAACTGGCGATTGTTTTGTCAGAATTGGGGGAATATGCGCAATCGAACGAATGGCTATTGCGCATTATTGAACATAATGATGATTTAACGGAATGTTTTTATTTTTTGGCTAACAACTATGCACATTTAGGATTGTTTGGCGAGGCGACGAAATATGCCGAACAGTACATGGAGCGCGAGCCAGATGGGGAGTTTGCTGAGTATACGATCGATTTATTAGACATTTTGACGATTGAACAAGACGATGATGAGTGGCTGAATTACGATGATATGTTAATGAAGCAAGAACAAGCTCGTACGCTGCTTGAAAAAGGCGAGTTTCAAGAAGCGATTACTTTGTTTAAAGAAATGATTGAACAACATCCAGAACATTGGGCGGCTTACAACAATTTAGCACTCGCTTACTTTTACCAAGGGAATGTCGGAAAAGCGAGAGAAACGATCGAATACATTTTAAAGCAAAATCCAGGTAATTTACATGCGCTCTGCAATGATGCGGTGTTTTCGTATTATTTACAAGAACAAGAGCGACTGTTTTCACTCACTCAGTCGTTGCAACGTGTATATCCGATTTCATTTGAGCATCGGTATAAGCTGGGCGTGACGTTTGCAATTGTTGGGCGTTATGATTTAGCGTTCCAATGGTTGCGACAATTACAACGCCGTGGCTTTGAAGGAGATGCACCGTTTTATTATTGGTACGCATATGCTGCATATCATATGGGATATCGCACGTTAGCGGAGTCGATGTGGGACAAATTTGTTGCACTTCATCCAGATAAAAAGGGAAGCGAACCGTGGCGTTATCGAGAACAGACGATCGAACATATTCAATCGTTATTTGCAAAGCAAGATGTCGCTTCTTCATTATATGCGTTATATTTAATAAGTAAATCGTTTATGACAAGCGATTGTCCGTTTCTAAAACAGTCATGGTCTCATCCGCTTCTACAACAATGGAGCGACTACGTATATGGTCACGAACATCCAGTTCCAACATATATTGTCGATGCGCATCGCATTGTAACGTTGCTTATTCAACATAATGGGTTTGAATATGAGCCGTTATACATTGCTTGGTTGTCCTTTTTTGTCGAAGCGACGAAAGAAATGGATTCATTTTCTAATCATAAGGCGTGGGCGGCGGCATTCGAATATATATTTCGCAAGCGCCGCGGTCAACGTGTAACACAACGTATGATTGCGGAGCGTTACGGTGTATCTGTTGCGACGGTCGGAAAGTATGTGAAAATTATTAAAAACAGTGGCACGAATGAGCAAGTTAATAGACGCCTTTTCTAATGTTGTATTACGATAGAAATATGGAAACGATAAAATGGAGAGCTATGCATAAAGAAAGGGTGAAAGAAACGTGTCACAAGAAAAAATTTATGATGTCATTATTATCGGTGCAGGTCCGGCAGGAATGACGGCAGCCGTATATACCTCTCGAGCGAATTTGTCAACGCTTATGCTTGAGCGTGGCGTTCCCGGCGGTCAAATGGCAAATACAGAAGAAGTGGAAAACTATCCAGGTTATGACCATATTCTTGGACCCGAATTAGCAACAAAAATGTTTGAACATGCGAAGAAATTTGGTGCCGAATATGCATACGGCGATGTAAAAGAAGTAATTGACGGTGAAGAATATAAAACAGTTGTAACAAGCAATCAACAATATAAAGCTCGTGCCATTATTATTGCGACAGGAGCGGAGTATAAAAAGCTCGGCGTTCCTGGTGAGAAAGAATTAGGGGGACGCGGTGTCTCATATTGTGCGGTATGTGACGGAGCGTTTTTTAAAGGTAAAGAACTTGTCGTCGTTGGCGGTGGAGACTCAGCGGTTGAAGAAGGTGTATATTTAACACGTTTTGCAAGTAAAGTGACGATCGTTCATCGTCGCGACCAGTTGCGTGCGCAAAAAATTTTACAGCAACGGGCATTTGCGAATGAGAAAATTGATTTTATTTGGAATCATACAGTAAAGCAAATTAACGAAAAAGATGGTCGTGTCGGCAGCGTGACGCTCGTTCATACACAAACTGGGGAAGAGCGTGAGTTCCCATGTGATGGTGTGTTCATTTACATCGGAATGGTGCCGTTGACAAAGCCGTTTGCGTCACTCGGCATTACAAACGAGAACGGCTACATTGAAACGAACGAACTGATGGAAACGAAAGTACCAGGCATTTTTGCAGCAGGGGATGTGCGTGAAAAGTCGCTTCGTCAAATTGTTACGGCGACAGGTGATGGTAGCATTGCGGCACAAAGCGCGCAACATTACGTGGAAGAATTAAAGGAAAAGCTTAACATTAAGTAATGAAAACGTAATGTTGCCTTAATTGAACTGTAACACGCTTGAAACAATAAAAGAGTATGATAAAAGTAAGTAATTGACCCCCTTTTTATATACACTTGTTGGCACGGGCTCTCGTCCCGTGCTTTCTTTTTTGCTTATGGTCATGAAAACGTTTCAAAATTTATACTTTGTGACCGTTTGTAAGAAATAGTATAATGGAGAAAACATATTCATTATTGAGGTGAACGGACGTTGCAACGGGTAACGAACTGCGTATTAGTGAAAGACGGACACGTTCTTTTGTTAAAGAAGCCTCGGCGCGGTTGGTGGGTAGCGCCAGGTGGGAAAATGGAGCAAGGAGAATCGATACGTGAAGCTTGTGTGCGAGAATATCGCGAAGAAACAGGCGTTTATTTGAAAAAACCTCAATTAAAAGGGGTATTTACGTTCGTGATGAAGCGAGGAGAAGAAGTCGTTTCTGAATGGATGATGTTTACGTTTTTTGCGGAACATTTTGATGGCGAAAACGTAGTACAATGTGAAGAAGGGGAGCTTGCTTGGCATCCCATTGAACAGATTCCAACGTTGCCGATGGCGCCAGGCGATTATCATATTATTGATTATGTCATTAAAGGAACAGGAATGATGTACGGCACGTTTACGTATACAGAGGAATTCGAATTGTTGTCTTACCGGCTTGATCCGAGTTAGCGAAAGGGGAGAGAAAGATGAGCACAGGTTCAGCGCACATTCAAATGGTTATTATTACCGGTATGTCAGGGGCAGGGAAAACGGTAGCTATCCAAAGTTTTGAAGATTTAGGCTATTTTTGTGTCGATAATTTACCGCCGACCTTATTGCCGAAGTTTCTTGAATTAATTCGGGAATCAGGCAATAAAATGAATAAAATCGCACTCGTCATGGATTTACGGAGCCGTGACTTTTTTGACCGTCTCTTTGCTGCGCTCGATGATTTAGCGGAAACATCGTGGGTGACTCCACAAATTTTATTTTTAGATGCAAGTGATGCAACCCTTGTGAGCCGTTATAAAGAAACGCGCCGTTCGCATCCTCTTGCCCCTAGCGGATTGCCGCTTGAAGGGATTAAGCTTGAGCGCCAGTTACTTGAAGAATTAAAAGGGCGCGCGCAAATGATTATTGATACGTCCGACTTAAAACCGCGTGAATTGCGTGAGAAAATTGTTCAAACATTCGCTACGCCTGCAACGACAACATTTTCGGTCAATGTTGTTTCATTCGGCTTTAAATACGGTTTGCCGATTGATGCGGATCTTGTTTTTGATGTTCGTTTTTTGCCGAACCCACATTATATTGAGCATATGCGTCCAAAAACAGGGCTCGATGAGGAAGTATCATCTTATGTTTTGAAGTGGACGGAAACACAAAAGTTTATTGAAAAAGTAACGGATTTGCTTTCGTTTATGCTTCCGCACTATAAGCGAGAAGGAAAAAGTCAAGTCGTGATTGCCATTGGATGCACAGGTGGACAGCATCGTTCCGTTACGTTAGCGGAGTATATCGGGCGTTATTTTGCTGACGAATATACAACGCACGTGTCACATCGAGATATTGCAAAAAGAAAGGATACGCACCGATGAAAAAAATTGTTGTCATCGGTGGGGGGACGGGGCTTCCTGTATTGCTTCGGGGGCTCAAACAATACGATGTCGATTTAACAGCCATTGTTACCGTTGCTGATGATGGTGGAAGCTCAGGAAGATTACGCGATGAACTCGATATGCCCCCACCTGGAGATATTCGTAATGTGCTTGCTGCTCTTTCTGACGTAGAACCGCTTATTATCGAATTGTTTCAACATCGATTTGAAAACGGAAACGGGTTGTCAGGCCATTCGCTTGGTAATTTAATTTTAGCAGCGATGACGTCCATCACTGGCGATTTCGTGCGCGCGGTTCGTGAAATGGGAAAAGTGTTAAATGTGCGCGGAAAAGTGTTGCCAGCCGCAAATGAAAGCGTTGTGTTGCATGCGGAAATGGAAGACGGGACGATCGTATCGGGCGAGTCAAAAATTCCGTATTCGGGGAAAAAAATTAAACGTGTGTTTTTAACTCCAGAAAATATTGAGCCGCTTGAAGAAACGATTACAGAATTACAAACGGCAGACTTAATTGTTATTGGACCCGGTAGTTTATACACGAGCATTTTACCGAATTTACTCGTTCCTAAAATTGGCGAAGAGGTATGTAAATCGAAGGCGAAAAAAGTATATATATGCAACGTCATGACCCAAGCAGGGGAAACATTAAACTATACAGCAAGCGATCATGTGCAAGCGCTTTATGACCATATGGCGTGTGCATTTTTAGATGCAGTCATTGTAAATGATGCTCCGATTTTGCCAGAAACGAAAGAGCGATATGCGAAAGAATTTGCCGCACCGGTCGTTTGTGATATACGAGAGTTAGAAGCCCTCGGTTTACAAGTCATTTGTGATGCAATCATTGATGAACGAGATGGAACGGTGCGTCATGATACGAAAAAAGTAGCGGCGTTGCTCGTTTCGCTTCTTGCACCTCCTTCGCACGACATACATTCATAGGAGGTGAAATCGTTGTCGTTTGCATCAGAAACGAAGAAGGAATTAACGAGTATCGAAGTGAAGTCTTGTTGTTTAAAGGCAGAGTTATCTGCTTTAATTCGAATGAACGGTTCCATTTCATTTTCAAACCGACGTTTATTATTAAATATTCAAACAGAAAATGCTGCAATTGCAAGGCGAATTTATACGTTATTGAAAAAAGGGTATGATGTAGCTGTCGAACTACTTGTTCGTAAAAAGATGCGCCTAAAAAAAAATAACGTATATATCGTACGCGTTGTCGAAGGAACGCATGAGCTATTATCAGATTTGAAAATTATGGAGGAAGGATTTTCGTTTGTCCGTTCCATTTCACCGGAGCTTGTTCAAAAAAAATGTTGCAAGCGTTCGTATTTACGCGGAGCTTTTTTAGCAGGGGGATCTGTCAACAATCCAGAAACATCGTCGTATCATTTAGAAATTTTCTCCTTATATCGTGAACATAACGAATCGCTTTGTGAACTGATGAACACGAATTTTCATTTACATGCGCGTACGTTAGAGAGAAAAAAAGGGTTTATTACGTATTTAAAAGAAGCGGAGAAAATAGCCGAGTTTTTAAGCATTATTGGGGCGCATCAAGCATTATTACGCTTTGAAGATGTGCGCATCGTGCGCGATATGCGCAATTCTGTCAATCGTCTTGTCAACTGCGAAACGGCTAACTTAAACAAAACGATTGGCGCAGCTTTACGTCAAGTTGAAAATATTCGCTATATTGACGAAACGATTGGACTTGATCAGCTCCCGGAAAAACTGCGTGAAATTGCAAAATTGCGCATTGAATATCAAGATGTGACGCTAAAAGAGCTTGGGGAAATGGTTTCTGGAGGGAAAATTAGCAAATCTGGTATTAACCATCGCCTGCGCAAATTAGATGAAATTGCTGAACGACTTCGTGCCGGTCAGCCAGTTGATTTTCATAAATCTTTATAAACTATGGGAGGAATGCATGATGGTAGAAAAGCAAGTGGAAGTACGGTTAAAAACAGGATTGCAAGCGCGTCCAGCAGCGTTGTTTGTTCAAGAAGCAAACCGCTTTTCAGCTGATATTTACATTGAAAAAGACGGTAAAAAAGTGAATGCAAAAAGCATTATGGGTTTAATGAGTTTAGCGATTCACACAGGGGCGGTAATTACCATTTATGCGAATGGACCAGATGAACAAGAAGCGTTAAATAAGCTTGTTCGATATGTTGAACAAGAATCATAATAAAACAAGGCGGGAAAACCGCCTTGTTTTATTTTTCATCGACGCGTGTCAATACGCGGTCAATTAAACCATATTCTTTTGCTTTTTCAGCTGTCATAAAGTTATCGCGATCGGTATCGCGCTCAATCACTTCGATCGGTTGTCCTGTATTTTCAGACAAGATGCGGTTTAATTTATCGCGCAAGAATAAAATGCGTTTCGCTGCAATTTCGATTTCTGTTGCTTGACCTTGCACACCACCGAGCGGTTGATGAATCATGATCTCACTATTTGGCAATGCGAAACGTTTTCCTTTAGCACCAGCAGCAAGTAAAAATGCTCCCATAGAAGCCGCCATGCCGATACAAATTGTCGATACGTCTGGCTTAATAAATTGCATCGTATCGTAAATCGCCATGCCTGCTGTAATCGACCCACCAGGGCTGTTAATGTAAAGAGAAATATCTTTTTCAGGGTCTTCAGCGGCTAAAAATAAAAGCTGAGAAACGATTGAGTTTGCGACATGATCATCGATTGGGCTTCCTAAAATGATGATGCGGTCTTTTAATAATCGAGAGTAAATGTCATATGCGCGTTCTCCACGGCTCGTTTGTTCAATAACTGTAGGAATTAAGTTCATGCTCTTCCTCCTCCGATAATTCATTTTTTATGTACTTTTATCATACAGGAAAGGTCAATAAAGGTCAAATGAAACACCTTTCGTTTATATGTATTCGCTTTTTTTCTTCTGCATCCCTTCTTTCATCGTTTCCGCTTTTTTAAATTTTAAACGTCACCGCTATTGCATTTTTTTTTCTTCTTCACTATAATGGTAAGTGCATTTATCATTATGCCCTCGTAGTGTAGTGGATAGCACGAGAGATTCCGGTTCTCTTAGCGTGGGTTCGAATCCTGCCGAGGGCGTTAGTTAACCCCTACTTGCTTGCAAGTAGGGGTTTTTATTTGCATAAAAAATAAAGTCCGGTGTGCCGCACCGGACGAATAGGTGAATTTTGCGAGGCTTGCTCGCTCGTTCTATAAGAATGATAACATGCCTTCGATGCATATGCATAGTAGAAAAAACATCCAATATGTTTTTATCGTCTCTCCGTTAGAGAGATGATAAAATGAGGATGAAGGGAGATGGCATGAATGGAGATGCGATTAACGCAAAGGCAAGAGCTAAAAGTTGCGTTGACAAAAGAGCTTGTACAGGCGATTGAATTGTTGCAATATTCGACGCTAGAGTTACAATCGCTGTTACATGAGCAAGCGCTTGAAAATCCATTTATCGAGCTACGTGAACGAAAACGAACGGCTAATAAGCGACGAGAACGAACAGATCAGAAGCATTATATTGAAAATGTAAGCGCTTTTAATCGTTCGCTCGCTTCCCATTTGCATGCCCAACTCATTGGTATGCGTGTATCGGAGGAGGAAAGAAAAGCACTTGATTATTTAATTGCGTCACTCGATGAATATGGTTATTTGCATACAACGGTTGCAGAAGCAGCTTGCCATCTTCAGATAGAAGAAACGATCGTGTCGCGAGCGCTTCATATGTTACGCTCACTTGATCCTGCTGGGGTAGGAGCGGAAAATTTGTCGCATTGTCTATATTTGCAACTCATTCGTCTTCCTCAAAGGGATGAGTTAGCAGAAACAATTGTGACGGAGTATTTTGAACCGTTTGTCAATAAAAAGTGGAAAGAAATAAAAGCGAAACTAGGGGTGGAGTTAGCGGATTTACAGCGAGTGTGGGAGCTTATTCGTACGCTTCATCCACGCCCAGGAAGTTTGTATAACGATGAACAAATGACGTACATTGTCCCTGATGTCATCGTGTCATATAGTAATGGGGCGTGGAGTGTAACGATAAATGAAGGTATCATTCCAACAATCGTATGGAATGAATTGTATGAAAGAAAAGTACAGACGGATGATCCACACGTTCAAAAATATATTGAAGAAAAAAGACAACAGTTTTATTGGATTCAACGTTGTTTAACTCAGCGAGCTGCGACGATTGAACAAATTGCATGTGAGCTCATTGATCGACAACGCGATTATTTTGAGAAAGGTTTGCTCCATATGAAACCGCTCACAATGCGTGATGTTGCTGCTTCATTAAACATGCATGAATCGACCGTCAGTCGCGCAGTGAAAAATAAATATATGCAAACGCCCCACGGTTTAATTGACATGCGTCGCTTTTTCACTAGTGGTGTGGATGATGCGTCGCAAGAAAAAGTAAAAAGTTTAATTGCTGAACTGGTTAGACAAGAAAATAGCCAAAAACCTCTTTCTGATCAAAACATTGCTGATTTACTCGAGCAACGCTACAATATTTGTGTAGCGCGGCGAACGGTTGCGAAATATCGTGAACAACTTCATATTCCGCCAGCTTCGAAACGAAAGCAATATGCATAAAGGGGATAAAGCATGAAAGTGGTCGTATATTCAAAAGAAAACTGTTGTCTTTGTGATGAAGCAAAAACCATCCTTCATGAGCTACAAGTCGAATGGGAAGAAATTGACATTTATAAAGATGAGCGATTACTCGAACAGTACCATCTTATGATTCCTGTCATTGAAATCGATGGACATATCGTTGCGTACGGTCGCATTCACAAAGATGTCATAAGAAAGCGATTACAACAAAAATGAAGCAGTTGAACAATGTTTCACTTCCTGTTACAATAAAGTTGTAGCAGGGGTGAATTTTTTTACACAAAGTGGGACACAATACGTCATGGTGGGACTTAAAACGTCCTACAGAAGAAAAAGAGAGTAAAGAAGGAAGAAAAGAGCATGCGACAATGGATTGATGTTCAACGAAAATTGTTGCCTGATCTTCTCGTGATTATGCAAAAGCGATATGAAATTTTGCAGCACATTCGGTTAATGCAGCCGATCGGACGACGAACGTTGTCACTCAACTTAGGCATTAGCGAGCGCGTTTTACGTTCGGAGGTGCAGTTTTTAAAAGAGCAACATTTACTTGATATTACAGCTGCAGGCATGAGCATTACAGCTGAAGGAAATGATGTGCTCGTACAGCTAGAAGATATGATGCGAGAAGTATTAGGGCTGAAAGAATTAGAAAGAAAAATAAAAAAGAAGCTTCCTGTCGAAGACGTCATTGTCGTTGCTGGTGATAGCGACCAGTCTCCTTGGGTGAAAAGAGAAATGGGAAGAGCTTGTGTCTCACGAATAAAACATTCGCTAAAAGGGAATGACATTGTAGCAGTAACTGGTGGAACAACCCTTGCTGCTGTTGCTGAAATGATGACACCTGATGTCAAATATCGCGATGTACTATTTGTTCCAGCGCGCGGTGGGCTTGGAGAAGATGTAACAAATCAAGCAAACACAATTTGTGCGCGCATGGCTGAAAAAGCAATGGGACATTATCGTTTGTTACATGTCCCTGATCAATTAAGTGCTGAAACGTATCAGTCAATTATTGAAGAACCTGCTATTCGAGAAGTACTGGAATTAATTAAATCATCAACGATCGTCATTCACGGAATTGGCGATGCGAAAACAATGGCGGAACGAAGAAAAACGCCGCCAGAAGAAATGAAAAAAATTGAACAAAACGAAGCGGTGGCGGAAGCGTTTGGGTATTACTTTAATCAGCACGGAGACGTCGTGCATAAAGTAAATACAGTTGGCATTCAGCTCGAAGATGTACGCCACGTTCCTTGTGTCATTGCAGTTGCAGGAGGAGCCTCGAAAGCAAAAGCAATTCAAGCGTATATAAAACAGGCGAATCGGTGCATCTTAATTACAGATGAAGGTGCAGCAAAACAGTTAGTACGGGATGATTCATCCCTCTAAAATATATCCTTACGATTCCAAAGGAGGACAAAAACGATGACAGTAAAAATTGGTATTAACGGTTTTGGTCGTATCGGCCGCAACGTATTTCGTGCAGCATTAAAAAATCCTGAAATTGAAGTAGTAGCAGTAAACGACTTAACAGATGCAAAAACGTTAGCACATCTTTTAAAATATGACTCTGTTCACGGCACATTAGATGCAGAAGTGTCTGTAAACGGCAATAACATTGTTGTAAACGGAAAAGAAATTATCGTTAAAGCAGAACGCGACCCAGCAAACTTAGGATGGGGCGAACTTGGCGTTGACATCGTTGTGGAATCAACAGGACGCTTCACAAAACGCGAAGATGCAGCGAAACATTTAGAAGCAGGTGCGAAAAAAGTCATCATTTCTGCACCAGCGACAAATGAAGACATTACAATCGTAATGGGCGTAAACCAAGACAAATATGACCCAGCAAACCATCATGTGATTTCAAACGCATCTTGTACAACAAACTGCTTAGCGCCATTTGCAAAAGTATTGCATGAAAAATTCGGTATCATCCGTGGTATGATGACAACTGTTCACGCATATACAAACGACCAACAAATTCTTGACTTACCACATAAAGATTTACGTCGTGCGCGTGCAGCAGCGGAATCCATCATCCCAACATCAACAGGTGCAGCGAAAGCCGTAGCACTTGTATTGCCTGAATTAAAAGGAAAATTAAACGGTATGGCAATGCGCGTACCAACACCAAACGTATCTGTCGTTGACCTTGTTGCTGAACTTGAAAAAGAAGTCACAGTTGAAGAAGTAAACGCAGCGTTAAAAGCAGCGGCAGAAGGTGAATTAAAAGGTATTCTTGCTTACAGCGAAGAGCCACTTGTTTCTCGTGACTACAACGGCTCAACAGCTTCTTCAACAATCGATGCACTTTCAACAATGGTCATGGAAGGTCGCATGGTGAAAGTTCTTTCTTGGTACGACAACGAAACAGGATATTCTCACCGTGTTGTTGATCTTGCTGCATACATTGCATCAAAAGGTTTATAATTTTTTGGATTGTTTGCCCAAAACGGTTTATAATAAATAGTTGGACATACCGAGAAGGGGAGCGGGGATCATCCCCACTCCCTTTCTATGTATCACACGAATAAGGAGGCCTTTCCATGAACAAAAAAACTGTCCGTGACATTGATGTGAAAGGAAAACGTGTATTTTGTCGCGTCGATTTCAACGTGCCAATGCAAAACGGTGTCGTCACTGACGATACGCGTATTCGCGCCGCGCTTCCAACGATCCAATATTTAATGGAGCAAGGAGCGAAAGTCATTTTAGCAAGCCATCTTGGTCGTCCGAAAGGAAAAGTTGTTGAAGAGATGCGCTTAAATGCAGTGGCAGAACGTTTAAGTGAACTGCTCGGCAAACGTGTTGTGAAAACAGATGAAGCGTATGGCGATGCAGTGAAAGCGGCAATTGCTGAAATGAATGAAGGCGATGTGTTATTGCTTGAAAACGTACGCTTCTATCCTGGCGAAGAGAAAAACGATCCAGAGTTAGCAAAAGCATTCGCAGAACTTGCTGATGTATATGTAAACGATGCGTTCGGTGCGGCACATCGTGCACATGCATCGACAGAAGGAATCGCACACCACTTACCTGCGGTAGCTGGGTTTTTAATGGAAAAAGAAATTGAAGTGTTAGGAAAGGCGTTATCGAACCCAGACCGTCCGTTCACGGCAATCATTGGTGGCGCAAAAGTAAAAGATAAAATTGGCGTTATCGAAAACTTATTAGACAAAGTTGATAATTTAATTATCGGTGGCGGATTAGCGTACACATTTGTGAAAGCGCTCGGCTATGAAATCGGAAAATCGTTATTAGAAGAAGATAAAATTGAATTAGCAAAATCGTTCATGGAAAAAGCGAAAGAAAAAGGCGTCAACTTCTATATGCCTGTGGATGCAGTCGTAGCTGACGATTTTTCAAACGATGCAAACAAAAAAGTAGTGAACATCGATGAAATTCCAAGCGATTGGGAAGGACTTGACATCGGTCCGAAAACACGCGAATTGTATCGCGACGTCATTTTAAAATCAAAACTTGTTATTTGGAACGGTCCAATGGGCGTATTCGAAATGGATGCGTTTGCTGAAGGAACAAAAGCGGTTGCACAAGCTCTTGCTGATGCGAAAGATACGTATACGGTCATCGGTGGCGGTGATTCAGCAGCGGCAGTCGAAAAATTTGGACTTGCAGACAAAATGGATCACATTTCTACAGGTGGCGGTGCGTCGCTTGAATTTATGGAAGGTAAACAACTTCCAGGTGTCGTTGCTTTAAATGACAAGTAAGAAAGGAGCGAAAAGCGATGCGAAAGCCGATTATTGCAGGAAACTGGAAAATGCATAAAACGTTAAAAGAGGCGCTTCAGTTTGTGGAGGAAGTAAAACATGAGGTTCCTTCCAACGAGCAAGTGGATGCCGTTGTATGTGCACCAGCCCTCTTTTTAGCTCATTTAGTTGAGGCGACAAAAGGAACAAATGTAAAAATTGGTGCGCAAAACATGCACTTTGAAGATCAAGGGGCATTTACAGGTGAAATTAGCCCCGTTGCGTTAAAAGATCTCGGTGTGGAGTATGTTATCATCGGGCATTCCGAACGCCGTGAGATGTTTGCTGAAACAGATGAAACAGTCAACAAAAAAGTGCTTGCGGCATTTAAGCACGGACTTGTGCCAATCGTTTGTTGCGGGGAGACATTAGAAGAGCGTGAAAGCAATCGCACAAATGAAGTCGTTCGTGTACAAGTTGAAAAAGCGCTTGAAGGCTTAACAGAAGAACAAGTAAAGCAAGTTGTCATTGCCTACGAGCCAATTTGGGCGATCGGAACAGGGAAATCGTCCACAGCAGAAGATGCCAACAACGTATGCGGCTACATTCGCCAAGTCATTGCGAACAAATTCTCACAAGAAGCAGCTAATGCGGTACGCATTCAATACGGTGGTAGCGTAAAACCAGAAAATATTGCTGCATTTTTAGCGGAAGAACATATTGACGGAGCGCTTGTTGGTGGTGCGAGCTTACAACCACAATCGTTTTTACAACTCGTGGAGGCAGGAAAATGAGCAAAAAACCAGTAGCATTAATTATTTTAGATGGCTTTGCTCTTCGTGAAGAAACATTTGGCAACGCGGTTGCACAAGCGAAAAAACCAAATTTCGATCGTTATTGGAACGAATATCCACATGCGACATTAACGGCATGCGGTGAAGCGGTCGGTTTGCCAGAAGGACAAATGGGGAACTCGGAAGTCGGTCACCTAAACATCGGTGCTGGTCGCATTGTGTATCAAAGTTTAACGCGTGTGAATATCGCCATTCGCGAAGGTGAGTTTGAGCGCAACGAAACATTTTTAGCAGCGATGGATCATGTGAAAAAACACGGAACAAATTTGCACATTTTCGGTCTTCTTTCTGACGGTGGTGTGCATAGTCATATTAACCATTTATTCGCTTTACTCAAGCTCGCCGCAAAAGAAGGCGTCAAACATGTGTATATTCACGGCTTTTTAGACGGACGTGACGTCGGTCCACAAACAGCGAAAACGTACATTCAACAGTTAAATGAACAAATCGCACAAATTGGTGTCGGTGAAATCGCTACATTATCCGGTCGTTATTACTCCATGGACCGCGATAAACGTTGGGAGCGCGTAGAAAAAGCGTATCGTGCGATGGTGTACGGTGAAGGTCCATCATACCGTGATCCGCTTGCATGCGTTGATGATTCGTACGCCAACGGCATTTATGACGAATTCGTCTTGCCGTCTGTGATCGTCCGTGAAGACGGAACGCCAGTCGCAACGATTCAAGATAATGACGCGGTCATTTTCTACAATTTCCGTCCTGACCGTGCGATTCAAATTTCAAACACGTTTACAAACGATGACTTCCGTTCATTCGATCGTGGACCGAAACATCCGAAAAACTTGTTCTTCGTATGCTTAACGCACTTTAGTGAAACAGTAAAAGGGTACGTGGCATTTAAGCCAACGAACCTTGATAATACGCTCGGTGAAGTATTGTCACAAAACGGATTAAAACAGTTGCGCATTGCCGAAACAGAAAAATATCCGCACGTTACATTCTTTATGAGCGGCGGACGTGAAGAAAAGTTCCCTGGCGAAGAGCGCATTTTAATTGACTCGCCAAAAGTAGCCACATACGATTTAAAACCAGAAATGAGTGCATACGAAGTAACGGACGCTTTACTGAAAGAAATTGAAGCAGACAAATTCGATGCAATCATTTTAAACTACGCAAATCCTGATATGGTTGGTCATTCAGGAAAATTAGAGCCAACGATTAAAGCAGTCGAAGCGGTCGATGAATGTTTAGGAAAAGTCGTCGATGCGATTATCGCCAAAGGTGGTATTGCGATTATTACCGCAGACCACGGAAATGCGGACGAAGTATTAAATCCAGACGGCAGTCCGAATACGGCGCATACGACAAATCCGGTTCCGGTCATCGTAATGAAAAAAGGCATTACGCTTCGCCAAGATGGCATTTTAGGGGACTTAGCGCCAACGATGCTTGATTTGCTCGGATTACAACAACCGAAAGAAATGACAGGAAAAACGTTAATTCAAAAATAAACTAAAGGAGAGATGAACGATGCCAACAATTATTGACATTTATGCTCGTGAAGTATTAGACTCTCGTGGCAATCCGACAGTAGAGGTAGAAGTATACACAGAATCAGGTGCATTCGGACGTGCCCTTGTACCGAGTGGAGCGTCAACAGGTGAGTATGAAGCGGTTGAATTGCGTGATGGCGACAAAGGTCGCTACCTTGGTAAAGGTGTATTACAAGCAGTGAAAAACGTAAACGAAGTCATCGCGCCAGCATTAATTGGTAGCTACGATGTGACAGAGCAAGTTGCTATCGACCGTGCATTAATTGCGTTAGACGGTACAGAAAATAAAGGAAAATTAGGTGCAAACGCAATTTTAGGCGTTTCAATGGCTGTTGCACGCGCAGCTGCTAACTATTTAGGCGTTCCTCTATATCAATATTTAGGCGGATTTAATGCAAAAACGTTGCCTGTTCCAATGATGAACATTTTAAACGGCGGTGCGCATGCGGATAACAACGTCGATATTCAAGAATTTATGATTATGCCAGTTGGCGCACCGAACTTCCGTGAAGCGCTTCGCATGGGAGCAGAAATTTTCCATAGCTTAAAATCAGTATTAAAAGCAAAAGGTTACAATACAGCAGTTGGTGATGAAGGCGGATTCGCGCCAAACTTAAAATCAAACGAAGAAGCGCTTGAAACGATCATTGAAGCGATTGAAAAAGCAGGCTACAAACCAGGCACAGAAGTGATGCTTGCGATGGACGTGGCATCTTCTGAGCTATATAACAAAGAAACAGGCAAATACCATTTAGAAGGCGAAGGCGTTGTGAAAACGTCTGAAGAAATGGTTGCTTGGTATGAAGAGCTTGTCAACAAATATCCGATCATCTCGATTGAAGACGGCTTAGACGAAAACGACTGGGCTGGTCATAAGTTATTAACAGAGCGCCTTGGCAAAAAAGTTCAACTTGTTGGTGACGATTTATTCGTAACAAATACGAAAAAATTAGCACAAGGTATCGAACAAGGTGTCGGCAACTCGATCTTAATTAAAGTCAACCAAATCGGTACGTTAACAGAAACGTTCGAAGCAATCGAAATGGCAAAACGCGCAGGCTACACAGCGGTTATTTCTCACCGTTCTGGTGAAACAGAAGATAGCACAATCGCTGACATCGCGGTCGCAACAAACGCGGGTCAAATTAAAACAGGTGCGCCATCACGCACAGACCGCGTCGCAAAATACAACCAATTGCTTCGCATTGAAGATCAACTAGGTGAAACAGCAGTATATGATGGAATGAAAACATTCTACAACTTGAAGAAGTAAAAAATAAGGATGCCTTCGCATGAGGGCATCCTTTCTTTCAAGTTTTTCTTTTCTTTTGGATATATTGCACTACAATGAAAATAAATACAAGAAAGAGTAGCACATCAATAACCCAATCGAGGGAGTATGTTTTTAAAAAATCTTTTGCGGTACTTTTTATGACTAATAATAAAAGGCTAACGATTAACCCTATGATAACGCCTGTCATGGTAGTAAATATAATTTTTGCTTTACTCATTTTTTATCCCTCTGTTGAATTTATATCGTTTTATCAAATAGGGATGTCTTCGAATCAGGATTAATTTTGTTTTTGTAGTTTGTTGAAAGTTCAGACTAGACAAATGAGTGTTTCCCATGGTCAACAAGTTAAGAAAGCAGCAACATTTGTCACAGTCCTAAAATAGAATTTATTTCGTGTATTGTCAATTGGGATTCTATCAAATCAAGTACATCAAAATATGCGAAATTGGAGCCCAATCTAAAAGATTTGTCCTCGGCGGATTCATCAGTAGGCGCGGTTAATGTTTCATTGTACTTTTCTTGAATAAGTGTAATCAAATCCTCCAAAAAAATCATTAATTGTTCATCTACTCCTCACATTCCTCATAGCGGGATGATCGTACAAAACAATTGAAAAAAACCGTTATCACTACTGTTTGAAAGGTTAAGTGATAAAATCGATTTTTGTCGAATAATGACGAAAGTTGTTTGTCGAAAAATATTGCGAGTATGTTTTTTATAGCATAAAATCTCCTCATGCAGCTCGAATTAGGCAACTTAGGATTAATAAGGAGAAAAAATATGAGGCATCTAAGAACATGGTTTGTTTGGTGGTTAGTATTTTTATTAGTTTTTACGAGTATTCCTATGGAGGGATTGGCGGAGTTCATCTATTCTAAATCTGACAATGCGACGAAACAATCACCTCTTAAAGTACCAGAAGCGCCCAGCATCAACTTGAAGTCGGGAGAGCTGATAGAGGAACGAACAGAGAATACGAAAGTGTATTACAATGGTGATGGTACGTTTACCAGAAAAATTTTCTTTGAACAGATTCATATTAAGAAAAAGAACGAAAAACAATTTGAGGAAGTTTCCACTTTCTTCATCGACCATCCCAATCATGTTCAAGCAGAGAATACGATTTTGGAACCTCGTTTTTACAAGAAAATGGTGGATGGAGAATATGCAAAATTTCTGTATAATGAATATTCCATTTCTTATTCTATTTTAGAGGCATTAGGGGACGGACTGAAGCCGATCCAAGCGAAAGATGTTCCCGCTACTTATAAGAAAAAAGAAAATAAGATTGTGCATAAAAATGTTTTTCCAAATATAGACTTGCAAAATATCGTATTTAACGAATCAACGAAGGAAGATTTAGTTCTTCACTCTTTTACAGGCTATCACATTTTTAAATTTCGTTTGAAAACCGATTTGTATGCCGATATTCAAGACGATGGATCGATTTTATTTACAAACAAAGAAAATGAAAAAGTATTTGAACTTCCTAAACCATTTATGGTCGATTCGAATATCGACGAACACTCGGGAGAAGCACAGCGCTCGGAACATGTAACATACGAACTTCAACAGGATGATCAAGGGTATATTTTAACGGTTAAAGCCGATCCGCAGTGGTTGAAAGATCCGAAGCGTGTCTATCCGGTTTATATTGACCCTAGCACCTCTGTTGCTATTGCTGCTGATGCATTTGTAATGAGCGCCTATCCGACAACGAACTATAGTTCTGCATCAAGTAAATGGGATGCTGGGCAAGGGCAATATGTGTTAAAAGTCGGTTATTATGATGGAATGACAGGGACTTGTTATGGTTTTTTGAACCCTGACATATCCGACGTTGAAAACATGAACGTAACGAACGCTACTTTTAACGTGTACGTTACACACTCCTATTATGCAACAACCGCAACCGGCTTATGGTTGGATGCGGTCAACGGCTCATGGTCTGCGAGCACTTTAACATGGAATAATAAACCTTCCTCCACGAACATTGGCAAAGTCGATGTGGCAAGAGACCAATGGGCACAATTCGATGTGACGAGTACTGTCAAAGCGTGGGCATCAGGGACCAAACCAAACTATGGATTGAAACTCCATACGAATGGAAATGGAAAAACGTATTGGAAAAAAGTTGTTTCCACTACGAACAGCAGTTATAAACCATATTTGTCTGTTACGTATACGATACCAGTTCCCAATACGCCAACAGGAACGGCCTTCAGTAATGGGGATGGCACAGGATATATCAATTTATCATGGGATCCGGTTCCTGGCGCTGTGGGTTATAAAGTTTGGATTTATAACGGGAAATCGTATGAAGCGTTTGATGTAGGCAATGTTACTTCTTGGAGTACAAAAGGAAAAAAAATTTGGCCGACCCCTTCTGAAATTAGCGCTGGAAGATACGACCTGCACCAAGATCAGTTAGGGACGGAGCTTCCTGTCGATCCTTCCCCGGTCTATCGAAATTCAGGTGGAAGTTATCCGAATAGCAAGAACTACTGGTTCCGAGTCAGTGCGATTTTTCCTCAAGGCGAAAGCGCCATGTCAGGCGCGTATATGCCGACCATTCCGAATTTGGCAAAACCATCTGCTCCGACGGGGGTAAGTTATACAAACGGAAATGGCACAGGATATATCGATTTCAAATGGAATCCTGTGAGTGGAGCGACGGGTTATAAAATTTGGATTTTTAACGGTTCCTACTATGAATCGTTAGATGTCGGGAACGTCACTTCTTGGACAACGAAAAACAAAAAGTATTGGCCAACCTCTACGGAAATTCAAGCAGGTAGATATAAGTTGCATTTAAACGACGGTCTCGGCACAGAATTAGCTGTTGACCCGTCCCCAGTCTATGCTAATGCGGGAACGAAATATGCAACGGATACCAACTACTGGATTCGAGTAAGCGCCTATAACTCTCAAGGAGAAACCGTCTTTTCGGATGCGTATATGCCGAAAATTTCGGAGTTGCTGATACCACCAGCGCCTTCAGGATTTTCCTACAGTAACCAGTTAGGCAGTCACTCTGGTTATGTCATGCTAGATTGGGATAAAATCGAGGGTGCTACGGGGTACAAGGTTTGGATTTTTAATGGGCTTTACTATGAAGCCTTTGATGTAGGAGATGCAGATCATTGGACGACACAAAATAAAGGAATTTGGCCGACCCCCGAAGAAATCGAACAAGGGAATTCTAGTACTTTAACGCTGCATCATGATGGAAAAGGATTAGAACTACCGAGAGATCCTTCGCCAATGTATGCGAAAATGGGAACAAAATACGCCACGAGCACGAGCTATTGGTTCCGTCTCAGTGCCTATGATGCGGACGGTGAGACCATCTTTTCGAGCAATGCATTCACGGTCAAAATTCCTGAGGCGGTTGAATATTTAGGGGAGGAAGATTACTGGTCGATCATTGATGTGCCGTATGGGAAAGTCAATGCCGCTACAGGCAATCTCATCGTCGAGGAACAAGATGTTTCGATTTCAGGTAGGGGGCCAGGACTTGCTCTATCCAGAACCTACAATAGCTTGTCTCCATGGACCGGTTTATTCGGAAAAGGCTGGCACAGCGATGCGGAAATGAACATCGTCGCGCAAGGAAATGAAGCGCGATTGACGGATGAAGACGGGACGCTTCACATATTTATGAAACGAGCCGACGGAACATACCAAGCGCCAACAGGTGTTTACTTGGAATTAAGTGAAACGACCACTGAGTGGATCGTGAAATCTAAAGATCAAACGAAAATGTATTTTAATAAAAGCGATGGCAAGTTAACCAAAATTGTCGACGGTCATGGGAACGCAACGACGTACGGTTATTCGAATGGAAAGCTTACGTCGATTACGGACGCATCGGGAAGAAAATTAGACATTCAGTATCGTCCAGACGGAAAGATCGAAAAAATCATAGGCCCGATGAATCGGACGGTGACATATGGCTACACGAATGATTTGTTAACGACGGTGACTCAGACGGGCGGAGAAGTGACAAGATATGAATACAATGAGATTGATCGTCTAGTCAAAGTATTCGAGCCGACACATACGGAGGATCAGCCAGTTGTCAATCAGTTCGTGTACGATGGTGACAGGCTCAGTCAAGTACGTGATTCCGAAGACCATGTATACACATTGACCTATGATCCAACGGAACGGCGATTGCTCATACAAAAGCCGAATGGCCGCCAAACTCAATATACTTTCAACGAGGCTGGTAACCCGATTGAGGTTGTGGATGACGTAGGCGGCTTAAATATTACAACGAAATATGTGTATGAAGGCAACAATTTAAAGGAATCCTACGATCCGAATGATGTTGGGGCCACTACACCGACGGAATCATATACGTACGATGCGAATGGAAATGTGTTAACAGCGAAGGATAGCTATGGGACCGAAACCTACCAGTATAATCCAAATAACGATGTCATCTCCATGACAGATACAGAAGGCGACAAGACAACGGTTGCGTATGATGGCTTAAATCCAGTATCCGAAACCGATCAATCGGGAAAAACGTCTTCTGTAGCGAAGTACGATTCCTATGGAAATGTGATTGAAGAAAGTGACGCATTGGGCAGTGCGACCAATTTGATCGCGAATCACGGCTTTGAACAGGGAACGACCGCTTGGACTCTGCTTCGTTCGTATGATTCCGGGCAGTTACAGGAAGATACGAATGTTTATCATGGGTTGACTGGACGAAAGACGTTAAAAATCACCGTGAATTCGACGTCTCCTAGCACAGAAACCGGTTATGTAGCCGCTACGCAAGAAATTGCGGTCAAACCGAATGTGACATATACATTCAGTGGAAAAATCAAAACCCATTTAACGAAAGCCCGTGCGTTCTTTAATGTTGAATTTTTAGATAGCCAAAATCGCCGAATTGCTTGGGTAGACAATCGCTATAGCCAATTGACGGGCACAAGACCTTGGACGGATCGACAACTGACCTTTAAGACGCCTGCGAATGCGGTGAAAGTGCGCATCTATTTAGAAGTCGATCATCAGTCATCAACCGCATCAGGGGAAGCATGGTTTGATAATGTTCAATTAGAGGAAGCCCAAGTTTCTTCCAGCTATAATCCTGTGCTCAACAGCAGCTTCGAAGGAAGCGTAACGAATTGGAGCGGAACGGGCGGAAGCGTCGATCATACGGAGTCGTTCGACGGGGCTTACTCTCTCAAAATATCGAGAACCAGCACCACACAATCAGCTAGTGAATATAAGCAGACGGTGATCGTAGGGCAAACTTCAAGTGATACGCCGCTTCGTCTGACACTCACAGGTCTTTCCAAAGCGCAGGATGTCAAAGCCAACGGTACCGTGAGTGCAAGCGATTATTCCATTACCGCGAAAGTGTATTTTGTAGATGGAACGACTCAAACGTATACGGCTGATTTTCCGATCGGTACGCAAGATTGGAACCGTGCGGCCATTTCGATCAATCCGTCTAAGCCAATGGACAAAATTGACGTATCCGCTATGTTCCGCGGAAACTACACAGGAACGGTCTGGTTTGACGCCATTCGCTTGATGGAAGGCAACGTCGTAACGAAAAACAAGTATGACGCAAATGGCAACTATGTTGAGGAAGAAACAGATGAAGCTGGGTATGTCACGAAAAAGAACTATGATGCCGTAGGAAATCTGTTGAGCGAATACGATGAGAAGGGAAATCAAAAACAGTACAAGTATGACCCATACAATCGTTTAAAACAACTTCTATTGGCGAACGGAACTTCTGTCAACTATGACTATGACTTGAACGGTAACATGACTTCTAAAGTCATTCAAACGAGCAGCGGTCCGTCACAAAGATTTACCTATTCTTATGATAAGACGGGAAAACTTCTGAAAACGGTCGGTCCGCTTAATGACGTAACAACAAATGAATATGATGCGAACGGCAATAAAATTAAAACCGTCTTACCGAAAGGAAATACAATTCAATGGACGTATGACGGGACGGAACGGGTCGACACGATTTCTTACAATGGAGTTCCGTATTACGAATTCAGTTACGACAAAAACGGAAACGAACTGTCTGTGCAATATGTAAAGGATGGCACGACGAAGACAAGAAAATTTGACTCGGCGAATCGGGTCATCGAACAGTCCGACCGCGGGGGATTGCAAAAATGGACGTATCCGATCACCTCGGATAAATTGCAACAGTTCCTGTTCTCGCATGGATCGTTTAGCCAAACCGTCACCTATCAATACAATGCCTTGGACCAAAATACCATCGTCCAAGACGGAACGTATACGTATCGCTTTGATTATGACGAGAGAGGACACGTTCGCACGTTTACGACTGGAAACGGAGCGGGCGCAACCTTCACGTATGATGACCGTGGCTTGGTGAAAAGTCTGTCAGTGGGAACAGCGGACGGAACCGAGTTGTTAGCGGAAACGTACCGTTATGACGAAAACGGCAATCGGACGAAAATCGAGTCCCCAACAGGAGAAGCGATTGTTTACCGTTACGATGCGCTCGATCAACTAGTGGAAGAGCAATGGCCGGATGGAACGACGATCGCGTATACGTACGATGGATTCGGCAATCGCAAGCAAATCGTGAGAACGAAAGACGGACTATCCACGACGATCACGGCCGATTATAATGCAGCGAATCAATTGACCCGTTTCGGCGATGAAACGATCACGTACGATGCGAACGGCAACAGGACTGAAGACGGCGAGTACCAATATGAATGGAACGCCGCCGACCAGCTCGTCTCTATCACCCGAAAAGGAGAAAGCACGCCGTTTGTGACGTACCAATACGATGAAGACGGCCGCCGCATCCAAAAGAACGTCAATGGCGTCGTGACGAACTACTATTACCAAGGCGACAGCCTGAACGTCTTATATGAAACCAATGCGAGCGGAACTGTGATACAATCATATATATACGGAGAAAACGGCCAGCTGTTGGCGATGAAAAAAGGTGGTGCCACGTACTTCTACCACTACAACGCGCATGGCGATGTCATCGCGTTGACCGACGCGCAAGGAAACGTGGTCGCTCGTTACGAGTACGACACATGGGGCCAGCTTCTCTCCCAATCGGGTGAAATGGCGGACGAAAACCCATATCGCTATGCGGGATATCAATATGATGAAAAGACCGGGCTCTACTACTTGATCGCCCGTTATTACCACCCGACCCATGGCGTGTTCTTGTCCATGGATCCAGACCCAGGCGATGCGGATGACATCTTAACACAAAATGGCTATACGTATGCGAACAACAACCCGGTGATGATGGTCGATCCGGACGGGCATTTCTTCTGGTTTGTAGTTAACGCTGGATTTGCGGCGTATGATGGGTATAAGGCGTATAAAACCGGAAGAGGATGGATGTATGTCGCCAAAAAAACGGCTCTTGGTGCGGTTGGTGGGAGAAAGCTTAAACTTGTTAGAAGTACAGCTAAGTATATTATAAAAGGCAAGCGTGCTATCGAACGTTACAATAGGATAAAACATTATGGTCGTACCCCTACTCCAAAAGTTAGAAAGGCAGTTCTTAAAAGAGATAATTATACTTGTCAGTACTGTGGGGATAGAAGAGGACCTCTTGAGGTTGATCACAATCCTTCTCTAAAACGACATTACTATCAAGAAGGGTACCGAATGTCCACTAAAGCAAGGAAAAGATGGGCAAATGATCCAAGAAACTTAAAAACTGCTTGTAGAACTTGTAATAGGTCAAAAGGCGCCAAAACTTATCCGACTGAATGGCCGTAACATGGAGGGACTATAGAGTATGAAAGAATACGAAACATTGTTTAACGAGTATGTACGTGAGCTAACAGAAGCAGTAAAGGAAGAAGATGAAAGATTAAAAAGAATTAGAGAGATAAATCGTAATAAATTTGATACTGAAGAGGAATTGGAAAATTTCATCAAAGAAAGATTTGACCCAATATGTCATTCAGGAAGAGTTATTGCTGTATTTAGAAAGTATTGGCTTGAATGTAATAAATTAAATGAGGCAAATATCGGCTATGTAAATCCAGAGGATTTTACGGTAGATTGGTTATCAGGAAGACATGAAAGTCTTTATAAGATTGTAACTGACATGGCTTACTACCCAATAGGCATTGATAAATATGGGAATTATTGTTGATAATGATTATTCCTCAAAGGTGAAATGTCTCCTTTGAGGTTCTTTTTTGTTTAAGTTCACTAGCATTTTGTAGGTATTCAAATAAATATAAGTTCTGTTTTAGGTCCTTGAAGAACAAGTCTAGCGAGAGGTTTATTTTATAGCGTTGCCGTCTTTTTAATTAGATTACTGGTATAACAAGGGTCATAAGGCCGATAAGTTGAAGTGGAAGCCAGCGAAACTCTATTCGAGCTTAGAGCCACATGTATACGGAGAAAACGGTCAGCTGTTGGCGATGAAAAAAGGCGGGGCGACGTACTTCTACCACTACAACGCGCATGGCGATGTCATCGCGTTAACCGATGGGCAAGGAAACGTGGTCGCTCGTTACGAGTACGACACATGGGGCCAGCTTCTTTCAAAATCCGGTGAGATGGCAGACGAAAACCCGTATCGCTACGCCGGATACCAATATGATGAAGAGACCGGATTGTACTACCTCATGACCCGTTATTACCACCCAACGCACGGAGTGTTTTTATCGCTCGACCCAGACCCAGGCGATGCGGATGACATTCTTACGCAGAACGGCTATACGTATGCGAACAACAACCCAGTGATGCTGGTCGATCCGGATGGGCATTTCTTCTGGTTTGTAGTTAATGCAGGATTTGCGGCGTATGATGGGTATAAAGCCTTTAAAAAAGGCGGTTGGAAAGCGGCGGCGATTGCTATTGGCGTGGGACTGGTTGGCGGTGCGGCGTTTAAAGGTGCCAAAATTGCCTATAGAGTGTATAAAGCTAGACGGGCTCAAAGGTTTTTAGGAAAATTGAATTTACAGTTTTTTGCTTCGGTAAGTAAGAAATCTGTACTTAAAGGGGCAATGTTACCAACTAAAGGTAAAATAAGATACGTTCCGCCGAAGAATTGGACACCATCTCAACCACTTCCGAGGAAAGGTGGGGGACACATAGATAGATTCGGAAACATTTGGACCAAAGGACCTTCTAGAACTAAAGGAGAACCATTTGAGTGGGATGTACAATTATCAAAAAGAGGGAAACAAATGCTGGGACATTTATCAAGGGATGGTTCACATCTTAATGTTTCCCTTAAAGGAAGGATAACTCATTAAAAATCTTCCTAGCGTATGAGAAATCATGTTAGACTAAGAACTGCTTGGAAGCTATGCCCTCCAGTATAGGGGATCAATGAAAAGATTATGTAGGGGAGATGTTTAATAGATGCCAAGGGTATAGAATTTACAGGCAGTCAATGTTATGGAGGAGATTAGAGTGTCCTCGATGATTCTAGAATCGTTTTCAAGGACATTCAAACACCTAAAGCGCCGATGTTTGTGATTCATGGGAGGCACTTGCTCCTCTCGTGAATCATCTTGTAGTATACGATGTCTAAAGAGTAATTGGATAAAATAGGGGATCGTATGAAAAGACTTTCTTGAACTTACTGTAAGGAGGGGGAAATTTGCTTATTCGATCATATTTATACACTCAAGATAAAAATGAATCTTTTTCAATTATAGAAAATGTAATAAGTGTATTTAAGGGTAATTTTACAAATTACACCATTTTAAAAAACGAACCATATTGGAAAGATCCCAGTTTATTTGTGGTAGAAGTGAAACTAAGCACCTACACAAGTTTTTCGATAGAAGATATAGAAGAAGGGTTGAGAAGCATTGCTGATAAGTGGCTTTATTTTGGAAATCCCGTTGATGAAGCATTGGCTTCAGATACAATGGAAGGTTGTTGGTTTCTAATAACAGGGGTTAAGATGATCAACATTTTTATTTAACATATCCACTGAGAAGTCTCCCACCCCTTAACAGAATGTAGGTGGGAGAAGCACATTTACAATAGATGAGTAAATTAAATAACATAAAATTACATATTATATACATGCACTTTAAAGCAGTAACTTCTGTATGAACCATGTTTATACTGCTCCTATATACATGCACCTTAAGACCATGACTTCTGTATGAACCCCTTTTTTCATGGCTATACTGCTCCTAAATACTCATGTGTAAAAGGAGTGGAAAGGACATGAAACGTCTGAAAATTACAAATGATCACGGCTGGACGCCTCGAACACTTCGGAAACAAGAACGGAAAATCAAAGATGCTTCGCTTCGCGTTCGGGTGACCGCTGTTCGTCTTGTCATGGAAGGTCATCTTGGCAAAGATGTAGCCAAAATGGTCAATCTGTGCCGTCAATCCGTTGCCCTCTACGTTGCACGTTTTAATGAAGGTGGGCTCGATCATCTACTCGATCGTCGGTTGCCGCCTGGTCGTGTGCCATTTCTTACGGAAGAACAACAACAAGAAATCAGACAACTCGTGTTAACTACTACACCTGTGGATGCTGGCTGGGGCATTGCTTCATCATGGAACACGCGTATTTTACAATCTTACATCCAACATACCTATGGCGTTTCGATGTCACGTGAAGGCATTCGTAAGTTGTTGCATCGTTTGCGTTTGTCATGAACACGCCCAATTTACAAGCTGGTCAAAGGGGATGCCAAACGTCAAGCTGCTTTTCAAAGGGAGCTTGAATTTATAAAAAAAAACTAATTACCGAGAATGTCACGCTGTTTTATGTGGATGAGACACATGTTCGTGCTTATCAAGCGCTACGTACGACATGGGCAGAAGTAGGAAATCAAAAACAAGTGCCAAGCTACGGTCACCATGCCCACGTTTCTATTTTTGGCGCCGTCGATGTTCAACAAGGCGATGTGGTGTTTCATCGTGCATCATCCGCCAATGCCGAAACCTTCCTCGACTTTTTGCGCCGATTGAAAGAGAAATATGCCGATCGATTCCTCGTGCTTGTGTTAGACAATGCGCGTATTCATCATGCCAAGATGGTACAAGCCTTTCTTGATGGCGAGGAAGGTGCTGCTTTTCATTTCATCTTTTTGCCATCGTATTCTCCACAGTTAAATCCGATTGAACGGCTGTGGAAGTGGTTGAAAGATGAAGTGATTGCCAACGTTTTTCACAAGGATCAGAACGACATTGCCCAATCCATTACTCGCTTTGAACAGTACGTTCTACAACACCCGAATGAGGTGTTGAGCCGCATCGGGTGTAATGCGTGAATCAGAGGTTAAAATTTTAAATTGGATGTATATAAACTAAATTCCTTATTAATCGAAGCGAGAGTACCTAGTACATATTCGCTACCTATCGCTGATGCTATTGCAAGAACGATTACTTGGTTAATCCTTTAATTTGTATATTTTATCAAAACTGATATGAGGAGATAATGATGAGAAAAATTTATGAATACTTATCAATTGAAGAAAAAAAAGGAAGTAGTTGAAAAACTAAAACAAGATCTAAGAAAATTAGAACAAGAGATATCTCAAAATAAAAGCTCTTTTTCAAGTTTTATATGTGAAATACTGTACAGTACACGTGATAAATGGAAGCTGGAGATTGAGGAACTAGAGCATGAAATAAAATGTCAATTAGGCAAATGAGTTTTTCTCATAGCCAACAAGCTAAGAAAGCAGGTACACAGTCCTAGCTTCTGAAAGTAGTGAAGCCTTGGGTCGGGTAGTTCCAAGGCTTCACTGAAAGACATGAAGCTGTTTTTGATAACACAAGTGGAAACTCGACTTGCTTCGTCATAAACGAACCTCAATGGAATCGGGTACATGTCTCCTGTGTTAATGAATTTACTTGTTTACAATGTCTACAGTATAGTTATTTCTGTTTTAATACTCTAAATACAAGAATACCAACTAAAACGATAATGGCTACAGTTACCGAAACAATTGTTATAGGTAACCAGTTAGTTATAAAAGATGAATAAGTTGTCGTTTCAGCCATAGATCCTCCGTCTTTAATAGGGGGGTACTGTCAAAAATTTTAAAGACGTCCCTCGATTTTTTGTTGATTTTACTCAATGAATGATAAAAAAGCTTGCAACCCTTATTGTTTGAAGCATGATTGAGGTAATAACATTCACAACGCCTCAAACAAAACGAAGAGGTGACAAGCCTCCGAGTGTACTACATGAACCAGAGGTTAAGATGTCAATTTGGATGTGTATAGCGCCACGATATATCTAAATAATCGTTATCTTTGGTTCGTATGCAGCGACAACATCTACGATCGAGTCGCCTGCCAAAAAACAAAAGTGTATAAGTGATTCTGATTCTGAGATTCCGTATGATTGCTCTGATAACCATTGAATATATTCAGAATTAGCAACTTTAAAAAAAGTCCATTCTGCGTAAAATTGTGTTCCATACTGCTCATCAATTTTATTTATTACACTTTGTCTAAAACTTTCGTCTGTACTTCTATATGCATGTACGGAATCTTCAAATATCACTTCAACTTTCTTATTTTCATCATAAGCATCAGACAACAAAATTTTAAAGCCCTCAATACTATCTGATAACGACTCTACATAATATTTTAATGACAAATCACCTATTGGTTCCCATCGCTCCCATTTTTCTTGCATTATTCCACACCTACCTTAGTAACGAATTTTAATTGATTTTTTACCGTCATAAATTTCTAATGTCGGCCTACCATCGGAGCTTTTGTTTCTTACATTTATAGTTCGTCCATCTGGTAATTTTCCTACCTTACCGCCTGGTATATCTTTTACATCGGTCACCCCCATACTGTTAAAATCATCGACAGCTTGAGCGAGACCACCTTTTTTTTCATACTGGATAGCTTTACCTTTAGTAATCCTACCAGGATTAGCTTCTTTCAAGACTTCATCCACAGATTTTATGGAAGTTTTTGACGATTCTTTCCCTCTCCCACGAGAAACTCCCTCACTTCGACTCATCTGCTGATACAATTCTTTTTCACTTTTCACCAAGCCTGTTCCGCCTGCGGTGGCAAGCCCTGTCCCATGCGCCACTCCCACAGCGGCAACCGCCGTAGCAGGCGTTCCAATGACTGCTCCTACTCCTGTGGCGTTAAGTACTACGCCACCTGTACCAATGGCAACGGAACCTGTCGTTTCCATGACGCCCGCGATTGTTGCCACGGCATGTCCGAACGTTTGTCCTGCTTTGTACGCCGTCGGATGTTTACTGTAATCTGAGTGCTTTTGTACAACGTTTAATGTCATATCCGATAACGCTGCATCGCCTGCACCTGTGACAAACTCTTTTGTACTTTCCATCGGATGTTTCTTAAAACTATGCCATGATTGTTCTGTACGTTTCGCTACGGACAAAACGGTTTTTTCGGCATGTTGTCCTGTGTTCATTATACTACGAGCAGCTTGTTTAACGGCAAGTTCTGTCTTCTTTTCTAGTTGGTGAACACCGTGTTCAAGCGTTTTTTCTGTATCTTTCAACGTTTGTTTAACAGAACGAACAGCTTCAGATGTAGCTTTTTTTACATCATGAACGATATGTTTCGTCACTCGTTCGGCTTTCTTTTCTGCCTCATGAAACGCTTTTTGCGCTTTCTGACTAATATGTACCGTGTCTTTGATCGCCTGTTTCGTTACTTGCTCCACTTTCTTTTCCGCATGATTAACCGTTTGATGTATCGCTTTCTCTGCTTTTTTTACATCATTAGCGATGTGTTTGCTTGTTTTTTCTATTTTTTCTCCACTTTCTCAAAAGCCTCTTTTGCTTTTTGGCTAATTTGAATCGTATCTTTTACAATTTGTTTGGTGACTGATTCCGCTTTCTTCTCCACTTGTTGAATCGTCTTTTCTACCTTTTTGAAGTCGTTGGCAACATGTTTTGTCGTCTGTTCGATCTTTTTACTGACTGAGTGCCCCCATTTATTTAATGAACCCCAAAAAGACATATTCTTCGTTCCTCCATCTCTCATATGTCGAAATCATCTCGGTTTTCACACATTTACTATAACATGAGATTTATGGGGGGGGGGGGGCAACAAGATGTTTTCGACAAATTTTGCAATCTTGCTGTGGCTGTTTATTTGTCTGTTGTTTTGGAAAATCAGCATGACTAAAGTTTTATCCCGCTTCCTTTGTCCATTGTACAAATGGATGATATTATGTTAAAATAAAACTATTGTGATTGATGTGCGTGGGTGGAGGTGTTGGACATGCATGCGTTTCTTGTTACGCTACTTGTAATTGTTTGTATTGGAATCATTGCGGTTGTTTTATTGCAATCAGGCCGAAGTGCAGGGCTTTCTGGTGCGATTACCGGCGGTGCTGAACAATTGTTTGGCAAACAGAAAGCGCGCGGCATTGATGCGGTGTTGCATCGAATTACTGTTGTTTTGGCTGTATTATTTTTCGTATTAGCGATTGCGGTGACGTATTTCCAATTGTAAAATATGGGGAAAGGGCGGTCCATTCGAAAAGGGCTGCCTTTTCTGTTGGGAAGAAAGGAGACATGAGTGATGAAGATGATTCCACCACAACCGTTTACGTTTGAAGGTGGTAAGCGGGCTGTTTTATTATTGCACGGATTTACTGGAAATTCGGCGGATGTTCGGATGCTTGGTCGTTTTTTACAATCAAAAGGATATACGTGCCACGCTCCGATTTATAAAGGACATGGCGTGCCGCCAGAGGAGCTCGTTCATACCGGCCCAGAAGATTGGTGGCAAGATGTGATAAACGCTTACGAATATTTAAAACAAACCCATGAAAAAATCGCTGTTGTTGGATTATCGCTTGGCGGTGTGTTTTCGTTAAAACTTGGCTATACTGTTCCTGTCGTTGGCATCGTGCCGATGTGTGCGCCGATGTATATCAAAAGCGAACAAACGATGTATGAAGGAGTTTTAGCGTACGCTCGCGAATATAAAAAGCGAGAAGGAAAAAGCGAGGAGCAAATCGAACGCGAAATGGCGGAGTTTGCAAAAACGCCGATGAAAACATTGAAAGCACTACAACAACTTATTGCCGAAGTGCGCGATCATTTAGATTTCATTTATGCGCCTGTTTTTGTTGTGCAAGCGCGCCATGATGACATGATTAACCCAGATAGTGCAAATATTATTTATAACGGCGTGGAGTCTCCAGTGAAACAAATAAAATGGTATGAGGAATCAGGACACGTCATTACGCTTGATAAAGAAAAAGAACAGCTTCATGAAGACATTTATGCGTTTTTAGAGTCATTAGATTGGTAATCCTCGAAAGGAGGAATTGTATGAGAGAAAAATTATTAGCGTTTATGCGCGACGAAGCGTATAAACCACTCACTGTTCAGGAATTGGAAGAAGCGTTTCATATTACGGACGCTGCCGAATTTAAAGAACTTGTGAAAGCGCTCGTTGCGCTGGAAGAAGAAGGATTGATTATCCGCACAAGAAGCAATCGGTACGGATTGCCGGAAAAGATGAACTTAATTCGCGGCAAAGTGACGGGGCATGCGAAAGGGTTTGCGTTTGTCGTCCCAGAAGATCCGACACTTGATGATATTTTTATTCCGCCGTCGGAATTAAAAAATGCGATGCATGGCGATACGGTGCTCGTGCGTGTTAATGCACACCCGACAGGCGCCCGCAAAGAAGGAACGATCGTCCGTATTATTGAGCGCGGCGTGACGGAAATCGTCGGCACATATACAGAAAGCAAAAACTTCGGCTTTGTCATTCCAGACGATAAAAAAATTGTGAACGACATTTTTATTCCGAAACATGCGGCAAATGGCGCCGTCGAAGGGCATAAAGTCGTTGTCCGTTTAACGACGTATCCAGAAGGACGGATTAGCGCAGAAGGGGAAGTTATTAAAATTTTAGGGCATAAAAACGATCCGGGGGTCGATATTTTATCGATCATTCATAAACATCGATTGCCGCTTCAATTCCCAGAAGACGTCCTTGAACATGCGAACAGCATTCCGGATACGATTTCGGAAGAAGATTTACAAGGACGGCGCGATTTGCGCAATGAAATGATCGTCACCATTGACGGGGAAGACGCAAAAGACTTAGACGATGCGGTGACTGTGACAAAATTAGAAAACGGAAACTATAAGCTCGGCGTTCATATTGCCGATGTCAGCCATTATGTGACGGAAGGCTCCCCAATCGACCGCGAAGCGTATGAGCGCGGAACGAGCGTTTATTTAGTCGACCGGGTTATTCCGATGATTCCGCACCGGTTATCCAATGGCATTTGCTCGCTCAACCCGAAAGTCGATCGGTTAACGTTATCGTGCGAAATGGAAATTAACGACCGCGGCGAAGTCGTTCACCATGAAATTTTCCAAAGCGTTATTCGCACGACAGAGAGAATGACGTATTCCGATGTGAACCGCATTCTCGTTGATAAAGACGAAACGTTACGAGAAAAATATGCCCCGCTCGTCCCAATGTTTGAGGTAATGGCAGAATTGGCGGATATTTTACGTAACAAGCGCATGAAGCGCGGTGCCATTGATTTTGACTTTAAAGAAGCGAAAGTGCTTGTCGATGAAAACGGTAAGCCGTACGACGTTGTCTTACGTGAGCGTTCCGTTGCGGAGCGATTAATTGAAGAATTTATGTTAGCAGCGAACGAAACGATTGCTGAACATTTCCATTGGATGAACGTCCCATTTATTTATCGCGTGCATGAAGATCCGAAGCCAGAGAAGTTGCAACGCTTTTTAGAGTTCATTACAAACTTTGGCTATATTGTAAAAGGAACGGGCAATCAAATTCATCCACGCGCGTTGCAAGAAGTGTTGGAAGCCGTGCGCGGCGAGCCGGAAGAAATGGTCGTATCAACCGTCATGCTTCGGTCGATGAAGCAAGCGCGCTATGACGCTGAAAGTCTCGGTCACTACGGGTTATCGACGGAATTTTATACGCATTTTACGTCGCCGATTCGCCGCTACCCAGACTTAATCGTTCATCGCCTTATTCGCACGTATTTAATTAATGGACAAATGGATGAACAAACGCAACAAAAATGGGCGGAGAAGCTTCCGGAAATTGCCGAGCATACGTCCAATATGGAGCGCCGTGCCGTCGAGGCAGAGCGTGAAACCGACGACTTGAAGAAAACGGAGTTTATGGAAGACAAAATTGGCATGGAGTTTGACGGCATTATTAGTTCCGTGACGAATTTTGGACTGTTTGTTGAACTGCCAAATACAGTCGAAGGGCTTGTGCACGTCAGCTATTTAACAGATGATTACTACCATTACGATGAGCAACATTATGCGATGATTGGTGAGCGAACGGGGAAAGTATATCGCATTGGCGATCAAATTACGGTGCGTGTCATTAACGTCAATAAAGAAGAGCGCATCGTCGACTTTGAAATTGTCGGCATGAAAGGACGCCGGAATCAAAAAGCAAAAGCCGCGCCAGTCGTCATTGAAGGAAAGCGGAAAAAGAAAAAAAGCGACGAAAAATGGCCGACGAAAAAGAAAAAGCAAAAGTTTTACGAAGACATTCCAAAAATGAAAAAGAAGAAAAAGAAAAAACGGTAAGGAAAGCCTCGCTAGTGGAGGCTTTTCCTTTCTTCTTATTTTTGTTAAAATATTCGTTGTCTGAAGGGAGGGAAACAAATGCCAAAAGGGGAAGGCAAGCTCATCGCTCAAAATAAAAAAGCGCATCATGACTATTTTATCGAAGAAACGTACGAAGCAGGACTTGTGTTGCAAGGTACGGAAATTAAGTCGATTCGCGCTGGAAAAGTGAATCTAAAAGATTCATTCGCAAAAGTGGAAAAAGGTGAAGTGTTTTTGCATAATATGCATATTAGTCCGTACGAACAAGGAAACCGCTACAATCACGATCCGTTGCGGACGCGCAAACTATTGCTTCATCGTCGCGAAATTAATAAGTTGATCGGCTATACGAAAGAACAAGGGTATACACTTGTGCCGCTCAAGATATACATTAAAGATGGTTTTGCGAAATTGATGTTAGGGGTCGGAAAAGGAAAGAAAAAATACGACAAACGGGAAGATATGAAAAAGAAAGAAGCCCAACGTGAAGTCGAACGCGCTTTCCGCGAACGACAGAAATAATCCAATATGTTACAATTGCAAAACAGATGAAATGTGATATAATAAAATGTGTCAGCCAGTTATAAAAGCTTAAGCTTCTTTCGTACGTTTCTCTACGGGGACGTTACGGATTCGACAGGGGTAGATCGAGCTTAAGCTGCGAGCCGAGGGGATCGTCCTCGTAAAAACGTCACTTAAAGATAACTGGCAAAGAAAACTACGCTTTAGCTGCTTAATTAACGCGGCTAGCTCCTACCGCCATCGCCCATGTGGCGGCCTAGGGGTTCATAACAAGTGGGCTACGCCCAAGTCCGCCGTCTGAGGACGCGGGAAGAGAACAATCAGACTAGCTGCTCGGAGGCCTGTCGGTAGGCGGAAGAAGCGGCGAAACAGAAATATACCGACTACGCTCGTAGATGCTTAAGTGGCGATATCTCTGGACGTGGGTTCGACTCCCACCGTCTCCATACTTAGTAAAGAGGAAAACGACTGCGTTGGCGGTCGTTTTTTATTTTGGATACGTTTCTATCGTTTATAACTTTTATATGCGAAAAACTAATTGACAAAGATTATCAATATCGATTATCATATTATTCATTAATGATAATGATAATCATTAGAAAGGAGAAAGGGAAATGAGGAAATTATTTTCTTATGTCCTGTCTTTATGTTTGCTTGTCGGGTTGTTTGCTTTCAACGGTGGGACGGCTGAAGCATCGAACGGGCTAAATATTAAAGATTTAGCTGGGCGAACAGTGACGTTTGATCGTACACCACAACGTGTTGTTGTATTAAGTCCGGGGGATTTACATACGCTTCAAGCGCTTGGTGTACAAGTCGTAGGGCGGCCGACTTCTGCTACACCTGTGGATGCAAGTTTACAATCTGTTCCGCAAGTAGGAAACATTCATCAACCAAACTTCGAAAAAATCGTTAGTTTACAGCCGGATGTAGTGATTGCAGGGACATCTTTTTTAGGGCATATTCAAAAAGCAGAATCATTGGGATTGAAAGTCGTTATCACTTCTGGTAGTTCTGTGAATGATATTAAATCGTCCATAACGCTACTAGGAAAATTGTTTAACAAAACTCAAAAAGCGAAAGCGTTAGTCGGAAAGATTGATAGTAAAGTAAAAAAATATAGTAAAACGAAAACGAAAGTGCGTGCGGTCATTTTATTCGGTTCAGGGGCTAGTTCGCTTGTCGCCTTACCGACATCATTTTCCGGTGATGTATTAGCGAAAGCTGGTGGAGAAAATATTGCAGCAAGTTTTTCGCAACTGAAAGACTATCCCGGATACGCTAATTTAAGTACGGAACGCATTATCGCGAGCAATCCAGATGTGATTTTCATCATTACACATGCGAACCATGCAGAAACAAAAAAAGCAATGATTAAGTTAATGTCAACAAGTTCATGGCGTAACTTGAAAGCGGTGAAAAATAAAAACGTCATCTTTTTACCAAGTGAACTGTTTGCTGCGAGCCCTGGAGTGAAAATCACAAACGCATTAGATCATATGAATAAAGAGTTATTAAAAGTGCGAGCGAAAATGAAAAAGTAATAGATGAGGGATCACATGATGGAAACATCTCTTAGTGAAATACAGAAAAGAAAGCATCCTTATGCGCAAAGAAGAATATGGACGTTCGTTTTTCTTCTCATCTCCATTGTATTCGTATGTTTATATTCGATCATCACAGGAAGTGTGAAGTTGCAATTGCATGAAGTTTGGGAAGGGCTTACGGGAGAAAAAGATTCGATGTTTTATACGATCGTATGGGACTTACGGTTGCCTAGAACGATCGTTGGCTTAATTGTAGGCATGTGTTTAGCTATTTCTGGAACGATTATGCAAGGGGTAATGAAAAATCCGCTTGCTGACCCTGGCATTATCGGTGTATCGTCGGGAGCAGCTTTAATGGCTGTTATTATTACAATTTTATTGCCGCAATACATCGTGTTGTTGCCACTTGCCGCGTTTGTTGGAGGATTTATTACGGCAATGCTTATTTATGCTCTAGCGTGGCAAGGTGGTTCATCCATTGCAAGAATTATTTTAGTCGGTGTTGCCATTAACGCCATTATTGGTGCGACGATGAGTGCGATTATGTTATTGTATAGCGATCGTGTGCAAGCGGTTCTTCCTTGGATGGCAGGCGTCATTTCAGGGGCAACGATGGAGCAGGCAAAGTTGTTAGCGCTTTATAGCATCCCAGGATTGATTTTGTCGATCCTTGCTATTCGGCATATTCGCATTCTCCATTTGGGAGATGAGATGGCGAAACTGTTAGGACATCATGTCGAACGTTCCCGTTTCTTTTTAATTGTCATTAGTACATTTTTAACAGGTATTGCGGTCAGTGTTTCTGGATTAATTGGTTTCATAGGTCTTGTCGTTCCACACATGATTCGACTTATTGTTGGAAGCGATGATCGTTTTGTATTGCCGTTATCAGCACTAGGGGGCGGGGCGTTTCTTGTGTTTGCTGATACGATTGCGCGCAGTTGGTTTGATCCAATTGAATTGCCGGTTGGGTTATTGCTTTCATTTTTAGGTGGACCGTTTTTCTTATATATTCTCCATAAAAGGGGGAATGTGCGTGCTTTCGGCTAAACATATCACATATCAACATTCGGATCATTTTTGTATTGAAGATATTCATATTGACATTCAAAAAGGAGAAATTGTCAGCCTGATCGGACCAAACGGTTCAGGAAAATCGACGCTCCTTCGTCTCCTTTCTCATGTATTAAAGCCAATTGGTGGGACCGTTTTATTGGACGGAAGTGAAATTCATACGTTAAGTCGTAAGGCGATCGCTAAAAAAATGGCGATGTTGCCCCAAACGAACAATCATCAATTAGATATGACGGTTCGAGAACTTGTTGAGTTTGGTAGAAACCCTCATAAAGGTTGGTTTCAATCGTTAAACGACGAAGATGAAAAAGTGATTCGTTGGGCATTAGAAATGACAAATTTGCAATCGTATGAATATCGATTTTTACACTCTTTGTCTGGTGGGGAGCGTCAACGTGCATGGATTGCGATGGCGTTGGCACAACGGCCTGAAGTGTTATTGCTTGATGAACCGACAACATATTTAGATATTTCCCATCAATTAGAAGTGATGGAACTCATTCAAATGTTGAATGACCAATTAGGCATGACAGTCGTTATGGTTTTACATGACATTAATCAAGCGGCACAATACAGCGATCGAATGATTGTGATGAAAGACGGGAAGATTCAATATGATGATCGCACGCAATGCGTCATTTGCAAACAAATGTTTCAAGATATATTCGGTATTGATGTCGACATCCGTTATGAAGGGGATAAGCCATTTTTTATTCCTATCCGAAAAACGTGTCACATTCCATGCTTAACATAGAAAAGGTGAGAAAATATTGGAAGAGAAAAAAAGAGAGCGCTATGTGCAGTTTGTGAAACAATGTAAAACCATGATGATCAGTACAATAGATGAACGTGGTGAGCCGTTTATTAGTTATGCCCCCTTTGTGATAGACGAAAGTCATTTTTACATTTTTATTAGTCGAACGGCTGAACATTTTCAATATATTGAACGTAATGAGCGAGTTTCAGTATTGTTGATTGCCGATGAAGCAACATCAACCAATTTGTTTGCACGAGAGCGCGTTCGATTTACATGCAAACGAACGCACATTGGCAACAACGGAAATGATCATATTTTTGCTAAGTTTGAGGACATTCACGGCAAACCGATGATTCGTTTATTGCGAAGTATTGATTTTTCGCTTTTTCAACTTACCCCGATGGAGGGACGTTACGTTGTTGGATTTGGGCAAGCGTTTGATGTCGATTTAAACGGTGAACGATTTACGCATGTAATTGTTAATAAAAATGAGGAAGGGAGACTTGAGGGGCAATGAGTACGAAAAAAATTATAAATATGACGGTCATCGGTTTTATCTTTTTTAGTTTGCTTCTTTCTTTTCAACCAATTATTTCAGAAGCGAAAATAAATGTGGCTACCATCGTCAATGAAGCGAAGGCGCAAATGAAAAAAGCCCATACAACGTATACAGCGTATACTCAAAAAACAGGGAGCATCCCGCCACATGCGACCGTTTTAGCTGAGTATAAAAAGGCCCATCAGTTATATGTACAAGCGAAACAAGCTGTTCAAAAGTCTGCTGGGAAAGAGAAAAAGAAATATGTTAGCGAGTTAGATGGTGCGTATAAGACGTATATGGCTAAACGAGTCATTCCGTATTTGAATGCTTCTGTTGTATTTGAAGGATCTAAAAAGATGAGAACAGCTTTGGAACAAGCAATTGTTGATGAAGATATGGATGCGTTGCAAGTAGCGCATAAACAGTTGCAAGTATACGTGCAAAGTCGTCAGCTTCGCGTATATAACAATGTATTCGAAACGAATGTTCGGAAACTACTTTTAGAGGAATTTTCAAAAAGTAAAGCGCTCTATGATAAATATGCAAATGATGTGAAAGTGTATGAGCAATTATTAAAAGCGAATGAATACCTCGAAGATGGGAAGTTCGCTGAAGCGAAAAAAGTGCTTGATGCAGTGAAAGGATTGTTATCAAAGCTATCGGATACGTTCCGAGCAGATTTGACAAATGAGTATAACAATTTATTAGAAGTATATAACGATTTAATTACGCCTCCTGTAGCCGAGCTAGATTATGTAGAAGCAACGAACGGTGCACTTACATTATATTTTGATATTCCTGTTTCTTCATTAAGCACAGCAAATATGAAAATAACGGTCACGATTAATAAAGGGGAGGAGCAAGTTGTCCAACCGGCAACGATTACGCTAAGTGAAGACCGAACAGTGGCTACGATTGTAGTTCCAACGATCTCGGAAAAAGATGAAGAGCAGTCTGTTGTATATGCAGTTGAGTATGCAGGGAAAAAAGTAACTGCTGATCCTTTCGTAGTTTCAAAAAAATAAAAGGGAGAGATGACACATGTACGTTGTTACAAATGCTATTCGTGTAAAAAAAGGATATGCTTCGCAACTTGTTGAGCGGTTTAAAGAAAGAAAAGGTATCGAACAATCACCTGGGTTTATTCGTTTAGAATTGCATGTGACACAAGGACTTGAAGATTATGATGAAGTACGTGTATGCACTACGTGGGAGGACAAACAATCGTTCGAAGCTTGGACGCAAAGTGAGGCATTTCGTAAAGCGCATGAGCAAAAAGCAAAAGACCGTCCTGACTATGTGCTTGGAAACCAAATGTTTTCATATGAAGTTGCCCTTTCTTTTCAAGCATAGAAAAAAGCTAGGGAGCTAGTGCTCCTTAGCTTTGTTTAATAGTACCATCCGCCGCCATATGGGTAAAACGGATATGGACGTGGCGGGTAATAATATGGGCGTGGTGGATAAAACGGATAAGGCGTTAATGCACTGCCAAGCAATCCACCTAAAAAGCCCCCGAAAAACGGTGCACCAAAAAAGCCGAAAAACGGTCTGCGACCATACATTGAGCATTCCCTCCCTATACATTCTTCATTACATTGATAATGTATGCAGGGCATTTGTCCAATGGTTGGGCGTATAACAAAAACCGACTGCATAAGCAGCCGGCTTTTTTCATTGCATCATATTGTTGTATGGGAATTGGCTCGCGTATCCTTGAAATTGTTGATATGATTGTTGTAATTTTTGCTGGTCTGCTTGTTCAAGCGCATACCAACCTTTTTTAAACATTAAGTTGTACAATTCACGTTGGCAATTTTGTGTTTCGGTGAACATATGCAAAATTTCATCATACAAATGTTGATGGCTTGCTTCGTTTAAAAATGTACAATAACTATCCGTCATATATTTTTCAGTTGATAACATATCATTAATAAAATCGCGATCGTTCATTTGGGGTGTTTTCGGAATTTGTGTTTCAGTATTTTGCACTTTCATGTCGTCACGTCCTCCTTATTGCATGTGTGCTGATGGCTGTAATTGATGTAACAGTTGTTGATAGTGGCGTTGGTGCATTTGTCCAACACGCTCTATCGCCTGTTTAATTTCTTGATCTTGACATTGAGACGCAAAAAAATGTGCTTTTTTCATCGCAAGCAAATTCCATGAGAGCGCATCTGTTAAATAAAGCGCATCTTTTGTTGAAATCATTTCAGGTGGTTGAGCCATCATCTCATGCGGTTGTGTGTTCATTTGTTGTTGCATGATCATCCCTCCATATAAAATCATGTTCGACTGTATATTGCCCACGTGCTGTATAGTTATACGTACGTAGACAAAAAATACGATTATTCGACAAAAACATATTCAATTCATTGAAAACGTGTTACAATACGGATGGATGCGCTTGCAAAGGGGGTAAAACAGCGATGGAACAACTTATGCGCGACTTTTTCTTATTTTTGTCAAAAAATAAAACGTTAACAAAATTGGCGAAACGGTACGGTCTTCGTTTCGGTGCGTCGCGTTTTGTAGCGGGAGAAACGATTGAACGGGCAGTAGACGTGATTAAAGAACTCAATCGTAAAGGACTAGCGGTCACTATCGATTATTTAGGTGAATTTGTTGATAACGAACAAGAAGCAAATGAAATGGCGAACCATTCGATTGAGGCGATTCGTGCAATTGGTGAAAATAAATTAAATTCCCAACTGTCGCTGAAAATGACATCGATGGGATTGGACATTTCCGATGAGCTTGTGATGAAAAATATGCGTCGCATTTTAGATGAAGCAAAAGCCCACGGGGTATTTGTGACAATTGATATGGAAGACTATTCTCGTTGCCAAAAAACGATCGATATTTTTAAGCAGTTGAAAAAAGAGTATGACAATGTCGGAACGGTATTGCAAGCATATTTGTATCGCACAGAAAAAGATATTGAAGATTTAAATGCGTATCATCCAAACTTGCGCCTTGTGAAAGGGGCGTATAAAGAGTCGCCGGAAGTCGCTTTTCCAGATAAAAAAGATGTAGATGAAAACTTTAAAAAGATTATTAAAATGCATTTGTTAAATGGTAACTATACAGCGGTTGCGACGCATGACGATGCGATTATTGAATATACGAAACAATTGGTGAAAGAACATAACATTCCAAACAATCAATTTGAATTCCAAATGTTATATGGCATTCGTCCAGAACGACAAGAACAATTAGTGCGCGAAGGCTATACGATGCGCGTCTACGTTCCATATGGAACCGACTGGTACGGCTATTTTATGCGTCGCTTAGCAGAACGCCCAGCCAACGTGGCGTTTGTATTAAAAGGCATATTCAAAAAATAAAGGTGGGCGCATCCCACCTTTATTCATTCCCCATATTTTCTTTTCCGTATTGTTGATTTTGGCTCGTTTTCTTTCCGCCTCCATCACGTTCCACGGTCGGACCGGCATTTCCTTTCACACTTGCAGCACTTACACCTGCTTTAGACGGGTGTTTTTTCATTTTCATCGCAAACTCACCTCCTTGTTGTATCATTTCCTGAATCGTTGACAAAATTCGCTACATTTATTTGTTGCGAAAATTTAAAATATAATTTATATTTAAGATAAAGGAAAAATGAATGACCATTCATTCAATTGGGATAAGGGGGAACGAGCATGCGAATTAAAAAAGCAGCTGTTCTCGGTTCTGGTGTCATGGGATCGGGAATTGCGGCACATTTAGCGAACGTCGGTATTCCGACATTGTTGTTAGATATTGTACCGAAAGAGTTGACAGCGGAAGAACAAGCAAAAGGATGGACGCTTGAACATAAACAAGTACGCAATCGCATCGTCAATCAAGCGGTTCAACGTTTATTGAAACAAAAGCCAGCGCCACTTATGTCGAAAGCCAACTTAGCGTTGATCGAAGTCGGTAACTTTGAAGATGACTTTCATCGCTTAGCGGAATGCGATTGGATCATTGAGGTCGTTGTTGAACGGCTTGATGTGAAAAAGAGCGTGTTTGAGAAAGTGGATGAAGTGAGAAAGCAAGGAAGTATCGTCAGCTCAAACACGTCCGGTATTTCCATCGAGGCGATGGCCGAAGGACGATCAGAAGACTTTAAAAAACATTTTTTAGGCACGCACTTTTTCAATCCACCGCGCTATTTAAAATTATTAGAAGTCATTCCGACAAAGTACACCGATCCAGCTGTTGTTGCGTTTATGAAACAATTTGGTGAAAACGTGCTCGGTAAAGGGGTTGTGCTTGCGAAAGATACGCCAAACTTTATTGCTAATCGTATCGGTACGTACGGCTTGCTTGTGACGGTACGTGAAATGATGAAAGGTGGCTATAGCGTAGGCGAAGTCGATTCTGTGACAGGTCCTTTAATTGGCCGCCCAAAAAGTGCAACGTTCCGCACGCTCGATGTCGTCGGTTTAGACACGTTTATTCATGTGGCGAACAATGTGTTTGAAAAAGTAGAAGGTGAAGAAAAAGAAGTATTTGCTGTTCCATCTTTTATGAAAACGATGGTGGAAAAAGGGTGGCTTGGCAGCAAATCAGGTCAAGGATTTTTCTATAAAAAAGGAAAAGACATTTTTGAATTAAATTACGAAACGCTTGAGTATGAACCGACGAAGAAATTAAAGGCACCGTCTGTTGAAATGAGCAAACAAGCAAAAGGAACAGCGAATAAATTGAAAGCGCTTGTATATGCGAACGATCGGGCGGGGCAATTGCTTTGGAACATTTTAAGTCCAACGTTATTATATTCGGCTGAGCTGCTTGGAGAAATCGCAGATGACATCGTAGCGATTGACCGTGCGATGAAATGGGGTTTTGGCTGGGAGCTCGGTCCTTTCGAAACGTGGGATGCGATCGGTGTGAAGCAGTCTGTTGAAAAAATGAAAGCGGAAGGTCGTCAAGTGCCATCGTGGGTTGAAGATATGCTTGCGAGCGGACACGAAACGTTTTATAAACACGAACATGGCCGAGTATCGTACTACGATCGTGGACAATATCAACCGGTTGAAGAAAACGAAAAAGTCATCCATATTCAGCGCTTAAAAGAACAAAAAGGGGTCATTAAGAAAAATAGCGGCGCAAGTTTGATCGACCTCGGTGACGATGTGGCGTTACTTGAGTTTCATTCACCAAACAATGCGATCGGTTTTGATATTGTTCAAATGATTAACTATGCGTTAGAAGAAGTTGACCGCAACTATAAAGGACTTGTCATCGGAAACCAAGGGAAAAATTTCTGCGTCGGCGCGAACCTTGCGATGATCTTAATGGAGGCGCAAGATGACAACTATTTTGAAATCGAAATGGTCGTTCGTCAATTCCAACAAGCGATGATGAATATTAAATATAGCTCAAAACCGGTTGTCGTTGCACCATTTGCGATGACGCTTGGCGGTGGAACAGAAATTTGCTTGCCAGCCTCACGCATTCAAGCAGCTGCAGAAACGTACATGGGGCTTGTTGAGGTAGGTGTCGGTCTCATTCCAGGCGGTGGTGGAAATAAAGAGCTATACATTAAACATTTAAGCGGCATGCCAAACGGTGTGGAATTTGATTTACAAAAGGTCGCAAATAAAGTGTTTGAAACGATTGCGATGGCGAAAGTATCAACATCTGCCGCGGAAGCGCGTGAGTTAAATTTCTTAAATGTACAAGATGGCATTTCGATCAATGGTGATCATCTCATCTATGACGCAAAACAAGCGGTGTTAGCGCTATATGAGAGCGGATACAAACCGCCGGTGCGCAAAAAAATTCCGGTTGTCGGAGAAACAGGGTATGCGACGTTACTACTTGGCGCTCAAGGTATGTATCATTCCGGTTACATTTCGGAGCATGATTTAAAAATCGCAAAAAAACTTGCTTACGTCATTGCTGGTGGAAGCGTACCGTACGGAACAGAAGTGGACGAACAATATTTGCTTGATTTAGAGCGTGAGGCATTTTTAAGTCTTGTCGGTGAGCCGAAAACACAAGCGCGCATGCAACATATGCTTCTCAAAGGAAAGCCGTTAAGAAACTAAGGGGGGATTGACGTGAAAGAAGCGGTCATCGTTGCCGGGGCGCGCACGCCTGTCGGCAAAGCGAAAAAAGGGACGTTAGCGAACGTCCGACCAGATGATTTAGGGGCGATTGTTGTTAAAGAAACGTTGAAACGAGCAGGAAACTATGAAGGAAACATTGACGATCTCATTATCGGTTGTGCCATGCCAGAGGCAGAACAAGGGTTAAATATTGCGCGCAACATTGGTGCACTTGCTGGGTTACCGTATACGGTGCCAGCGATTACAATTAACCGTTATTGTTCATCAGGATTACAAGCGATCGCTTATGCGGCAGAGAGAATTATGCTTGGTCATGCAGATACGGTTATCGCTGGTGGCGTGGAGTCGATGAGCATGGTTCCGATGATGGGTCACGTCGTACGTCCAAATGTGAAGCTCGCAGAAAACGCGCCAGAATATTACATGTCGATGGGGCATACAGCCGAGCAAGTAGCGATGAAATACGGGGTGACACGTGAAGAGCAAGATGCGTTTGCCGTTCGCAGCCATCAAAGAGCAGCAAAAGCGATTGCAGAAGGAAAATTTGTTGATGAGATTGTGCCGGTCGAGGTCACGGTTCGACATATTGAAAATAATAAATTAGTAGAGAAAAAGATGACATTTAGTCAAGATGAAGGAGTCCGCCCAGATACAAATATGGAAACGCTTGCGAAGTTACGCCCTGCGTTTTCGGTAAACGGAACAGTAACGGCTGGAAACGCATCGCAAACGAGTGACGGAGCAGCAGCGGTGATGGTGATGGATCACGAAAAAGCGAAAGCGCTCGGTTTACAACCGCTTGGTAAATTCCGCTCGTTTGCTGTTGCAGGTGTTCCACCTGAAGTGATGGGCATCGGTCCAATTGCGGCGATTCCAAAAGCACTGAAGCTTGCGGGACTTGAGCTTTCTGATATCGGTTTAATTGAATTAAATGAAGCGTTCGCATCACAAGCGATTCAAGTCATTCGTGAACTTGGATTAGATGAAGAAAAGGTAAACGTGAACGGAGGGGCTATTGCCCTCGGTCACCCGCTCGGTTGTACAGGGGCGAAATTAACGTTGACGCTTTTACATGAAATGCGTCGTCGTAACGAACAATTTGGCATTGTCACGATGTGCATTGGCGGCGGTATGGGTGCTGCTGGCGTATTTGAATTATTATAAGAGGGGGAAATAATGATGGAAAAAACATTGAAAGTTGCACAAGGTGGTAGCTTTTTAATTGAAGATATATCGCCAACTCAAGTGTTTACACCGGAAGATTTTACAGATGAGCAAAAAATGATTGCGAAAACGACAGAAGAATTTGTCGTGAATGAAGTGTTGCCACAACTTGAGCATTTAGAAAATCATGAGTTTGATCGTTCAGTTGCTCTTTTAAAACAAGCAGGCGAACTCGGATTACTTGGCGCAGATGTGCCAGAAGAATACGGTGGCTTGAGCTTAGATAAAATTAGCTCGGCATTAATTGCGGAAAAAATGGCACGCGCTGGTGGTTTCTCGATTTCACACGGTGCGCATGTCGGAATCGGTTCGCTTCCAATCGTCTTGTTCGGAACAGAAGAGCAAAAACAAAAATATTTACCAGCACTTGCGACAGGTGAGAAAATTGCTGCCTACGCGTTAACAGAACCAGGCTCTGGTTCGGATGCGCTCGGTGCGAAAACGACAGCGAAATTAAATGCGGAAGGTACACATTACATTTTAAATGGCGAAAAACAATGGATTACGAACGCTGGGTTTGCCGATGTGTTTGTCGTATATGCAAAAGTAGACGGCGAACATTTTACAGCATTTATCGTTGAGCGCGATTTCCCAGGCGTATCGACAGGGGCGGAAGAAAAGAAAATGGGCATTAAAAGCTCATCGACGCGCACGTTAATTTTACAAGATGCGCTCGTTCCGAAAGAAAATGTACTTGGCGAAATTGGCAAAGGGCACATCATTGCGTTTAACATTTTAAATATCGGCCGTTATAAACTTGGGGTTGGTGCTGTCGGTGGAGCAAAACGTGCGCTTGAAGTGACGATTCAATATGCAAATCAACGGCAACAATTTAAAACTCCAATTTCGAAGTTTTCGTTAACACAAGAAAAATTAGCAACGATGGCATCTAAATTGTATGCGGCTGAAAGCTCCGTTTATCGCACGGTCGGTTTGTTTGAAGCGCGCATGGGGCAGTTAACAGATGAACAAGCAAAAGACGGAAAGGAAACAGCAAAAGCGATTGCCGAATATGCGATCGAATGCTCTTTAAACAAAGTGTTTGCGACAGAAATGCTGGACTATATTGTCGATGAAGGGGTACAAATTCACGGTGGTTATGGTTTCATGCAAGAATACGAAATTGAACGCATGTATCGCGATTCGCGCATTAATCGTATTTTCGAAGGAACGAACGAAATTAACCGCCTCCTTGTGCCAGGCATGTATTTGCGCAAGGCGATGAAAGGCGAATTGCCGCTTTTACAAAAAGCGCAACAATTACAAGAAGAATTAATGATGCTTATGCCGGAAGAAGTTGGCGACGGCGTGCTTGAACAAGAAAAATATCTTGTGCGCCATGCGAAAAAAATCGCCTTAATGGTTGCAGGACTAGCAGCGCAAAAGTTTGGTCCGAAACTTGAAAAAGAGCAAGAAGTGCTTGTTAATATTGCAGACATTGTTAGCAACGTATATGCGATGGAATCTGCGCTTTTACGCACGGAAAAAGCAATTGCGCAATCTGGTGTCGAGAAAAATAAACAAAAAGTATTGTACACACAAATTTTCTGCCAAGAAGCGTTTAATGAAATTGAAGCGCATGCAAAAGAAACGATCGTCGCTGTTGAACATGGTGACATGTTGCGTATGATGTTATCAGCATTACGCAAATTAACGCGTCACACACCAATTAACATCATTGCGAAAAAACGTGAGGCAGCGCAAGCACTAATTGAAGCTGAACGATATGTTGTGTAATAATGGAAGTACCAGACGCATCGTCTGGTACTTTTCCTTTATTATATTGTGCATAGATGAGGTGAGAAGATGGTAACATTTTATTGGTATCCAAAATGCGGCACATGTCGCAAAGCAAAAAAATGGCTAGATGACAACAACATTTCAGTACAAGCTATACATATTGTTGAACAACCTCCGTCAAAAGAGCAGCTACGGACATTATATGAAAAAAGTGGACTTGATTTGAAAAAATTTTTTAATACGAGCGGGATGAAGTATCGTGAACTTGGGCTAAAAGATAAATTAAAGACGATGACAGAAGAGGACATGTTGCAATTGTTGTCATCAGACGGCATGTTAATTAAACGTCCCATCATCATAAACGGCGAACGAGTTATCATAGGATTTGACGAACAAAAATATCACGAAATGTTTAAATTATCGTGAAATCATGTCGAAAATCGTGTATGATGAAAAAGAAGATGATATGTTGGAGGGAAAACGATGAGCATTCCAAAAGAGCTACGTTATTCACAAGAACATGAATGGGTGCGTGTCGAAGGAAATACGGTTCGCATTGGGATTACGGACTTTGCCCAGTCAGAACTCGGCGATATCGTATTCGTTGAATTGCCAGAAGTGGGGACACAACTCACAGCAAATGAGCCATTTGGTAGCGTGGAGTCAGTAAAAACGGTGTCTGAATTATATGCTCCAATTAGCGGAAAAGTCGTAGCTGTGAATGAAGAGTTAAATGACAACCCAGAGTACGTGAACGAATCACCGTATGACAAAGCATGGATGATCGTCATTGAGCCGAGCGATCTAAGTGAAGTGGACAACTTACTAACTGCTGAACAATATGAACAAATGATTAACCAAGACTAAAAAAGAACTCACAGGACACCCTATAAAACGGGGGTGTCTTTTTTGCTAAAACAAAAAACATTGGATATTACACAACATGTCATCGGTAAATGGAATGAAAACGGTGGTTTTCAACTGTTTTATGACCATGAATGTATTGGAGAATTTGTTCAAGAAACGAATGAGTTCAAGTTGAAGCATGGATATGAACAGCAAAATGGGCGCATTTTGAAAACTGTAACGGTTACTGAACATCCAGATGCAAAATATGTGGATTGCGACACAGAAGGTGGTTGGTGTTAAAGGGCAGCGACATAGCTGTCCTTTTCAATTTCATAAAAGGAGAAAAAGTGAACGACAACGAATATAATATACATAAATGAATGTGCAAGGTGATGACGATGGCGATCATTGAAGTGGGAAAAGTGATTATTGTCGAGGGGCGGTCAGATAAAAGAAAGATCGAGAGCATTATTAGTGAGCCAGTAGAAATTATATGCACAAACGGAACGCTCGGTACCGCCAAACTTGATGAATTAATCGAAGCTTTGTACGATAAAGATGTGTACATTTTAGTTGACTCCGATGAGGCGGGAGAAAAATTGCGTCGCCAACTTCGCCGTGAGTTTCCGCAAGCTGAGCATTTATATATTGATAAAATGTATCGTGAAGTGGCAGCCGCTCCAAAGCATCACATCGCGGTTGTATTATTAAGCGCAAACATCGATGTACACGCACAATATTTATAGAAAGTTGTGTGATTGTCGTGAAAGTTGTCTATATGTACACGCCATTATGTGGAACGTGTCAAGTGGCAAGTCGAATGGTTGATGTACTTGAACAGTTATTGCCAACTGTCACGTTTGAGCGTCAAGACTTAAATTATGTGCCTGACAAAGCGATCGAATGGCATATTGAAAGCGTTCCATGCTTACTTATTTTTAAACGCGGCAAACTCGTGAAAAAAATATACGCCTTTCATTCCGTTCCACATGTATATGAAACGTTGCGAAAGCTGGCTGAATAAGCCAGCTTTCGACATATTTCTTGGGAAATTGACGAGGAAGGAAGACATTTGTCGAGCAGTTATAGAAGGAACTCACCGTCTTCGTATGGAAACAATGAATACGACAATACATGGGACGGGGGCGGTTGTATGAATATGTTAAAACCAATTTTACCAAATGACGGTTTATATATTCAATTGCAATGGGAAAGCGGGCAAATTTTATTAAGCATATCAAAAGAAGGAATTCAACGCGTTGAAAAAGCGAACGAGGATCGGGTCATATCGATTCGTGGTTCAGCACAAGCAATTATGTCGCTATTGCAAGGTTCATTAAAACTTCAGCAACAACTTCGATTAAACGAATTATCTGTCACAGCATCGTTTCGTCACATTTTATTGTTAGAGTCGATCTTTTTTCTTGCTAAACCGTACGATCTTGTTCATTGACGAGCGTTGTTCATCGTGTTAAAATTCAAAATATTCAATTATTCAATCAGGGGGAGAAATGATGAAATTCGAAACGATTGCTGTGCACGGGGGACTACAAACCGATCCGGTAACGAAAGCGCGTGCGGTACCGATTTATCAGTCAAATGCGTATTTGTTTGATAGCACAGAGCATGCGGCAAACTTATTTGCATTAAAAGAAGCAGGATACATTTATACACGCATTCATAATCCAACAGTGACCGTATTTGAAGAACGAGTAGCAAAACTTGAAGGTGGTGTCGGGGCTTTAGCGGTCGCGAGTGGAATGGCAGCCATTACGATGGCCATTTTAAACGTCGCTCAAGCGGGAGATGATATTGTTTCTGCTTCGACGTTATATGGAGGGACGTACAATTTATTTGCAAATACGTTACCGAAATACGGCATTACAACTCATTTTGTCGATCCAACTGACCCAGAAAATTTCCGTGCTGCGATTACGCCGAAAACGAAAGCGATTTTTGCTGAAACAATTGGCAATCCGAGCTTGCATGTGTTAGATATTGAGGCGGTTGCGGAGGTCGCTCGCGAAGCAGGCATTCCGCTCATTATTGATAATACGTTTGCGACGCCTTATCTTTGCCGGCCGATTGAACATGGCGCCAATATTGTTATTCATTCAGCAACAAAATGGCTACTTGGTAACGGAACGACGCTAGGTGGCATTATTGTCGACGGCGGAAATTTCAATTGGAATTCGCCGAAGTTTCCATCGTTTACGACGCCAGATCCAAGTTACCATAACCTTGTATATGCAGACATTGGTGCAGCGGCGTATATCGTGAAAGCGCGCGTGCAATTGTTACGTGACTTAGGACCGGCGATTAGCCCGTTCAACGCATTCCAGTTTAATTTAGGGCTTGAAACGTTACACGTACGCATGAAAGAACATATTGCAAACACGAGAAAAATCGTCGAGTATTTGGACAACCATCCAGCCGTTAATTGGGTGTTGTACCCTGAACATGACAACCATCCAGCAAAAGAGCTAGCGAAAAAATATATGCCAAAAGGGGCAGGAGCAGTCGTTGTTTTTGGCATTCAAGGCGGCCGTGAAACAGGGGCGACATTGATTAACAACGTCAAGCTTTGGTCACATGTGGCAAACGTTGGTGATGCAAAAAGTTTAATTATCCATCCAGCAAGCACGACGCATCAACAACTAAGCGCAGAAGATTTACAAGCATCTGGTGTGACGGAAGATATGATTCGTTTATCCGTTGGTATTGAAAATGTAGAGGATTTAATCGAAGACTTAGAACAGGCGATTGAAGCGGCAACAGGTGTACGGTCGATGTATTCGCGGGTGTAGGGATGAAAGGTGCTAGTTAGATTTTTCGACTAGCACCTTTCATTTTATGAGTTGCCATCGTAGCGCTTGAGCAACCGCTCCTGTTCGTGACAAAACCCCTAATTTTTCGAAAATAGAAGAAAGGTGCCGTTCAAACGTTCGTTTACTCATATTTAGATGTTCGCTGATTTGTACACTTGTTTTATCGTCTGCTAACATTTGTAATATATCTATTTCAATTTTTGTCAAACAACTTGTCATGTGACATGTAGCTTCACTGTCAAGTAAAAGAAGTCTCTCTCCTTCATTGCTGTGGCGAATCGCATGTGCCAAATGAGTAGAAACTTTTTCTTTTGATAATATCACGGATACACCTGCTTCATATGCACATAGAGCGAATGGTGGATAGTTGCATAGCGTAATGACATTTATCATAGGGTGTGTTTTCTTCGCACTTTTTATCCAGTCCAATACTTTTATTATGTGCATGTGCATATTTATCACAATGACATCTGGTACATGTATATGTATGAGAGTCTCTAGTGAATCAATACAAGAAATAGAACCGACAATAGTTATTCCTCTCTCTTCTTCTAATAATTTTTCCAAACCAAGCAAATAGACAGGATCGGAATCAACAAGCAATGTACGAATAGTCATGCGATTTCCCTCTCTACTCTTTTCCTAAATTCTACTTCATTTAATAAACTTTGTCATTTATTTTGAAGGAAATGGCGGATTTTCGCCAAAAAATTGGCGGAAAATACTGATTTTTTTTTTTTTTATTCTTGATAAATTGAAAATAGCTGATCAGCTATTTTTTGAAGTTAGGAGGAGCATAAGCAATGTATAAGTTAAAATAAAGAACTTCCGATTTTTATCTAAAACAGGCTAACATAGCATATCTCGGATGAGTAATCAATTAAATAAGAATTAAGATCTCTAAAATCCACGGTACTGATGTTCAACTAGCATTATGAGTAAATATACGATGTGAGGAGAAAAAGTAATGAAAATTAAATTTAAAAATTTGGTTTTAGCTACTACCCTAGCATTTGCTTTTACCCCGTCATTAGAGGGGTTTTTTGGATCGTTAATTACAACTGAAGCTAGTACTCTCCAGAAGCAAGTATATAAAGAGGGGAATGTAACAATTACAGTTACTCCTACAGTAGGGAGTTCAATAGCCAATTTAAGCAATTCAAAGTCAAAAATTACCCCACTTGATACTATCGTTCGAGGAAATAAAAAGACGAAAACAGTTCAGAGTATGTATGGTACGGTCACAATGACAGTTACTTATGATCGAAATCTAACAACTAAGACTTCTACGATTACGGGGATTTATTCTTTAGAAAACACCGACTCTTACTTGAAATTAGTTGATAAATGGTATACTTCCAGTGTTGCACAAGCCGACTACTATGACTCATTTCATAAAGTTTATGTAACGATTAGAATTACAAAAGAAGAATGTGATTAATGTATTCACTCAGCCTGTAGCTATATAGATACAATCGAAAAGTTTACCCTCATTTTTTTGGACTGAAGGGGCTGATCGAAAACGTATTAGTGTTTTGGATCAGCCCTTTACGCTTTCGCGTAAGCGGTTGTTGCTCGGTCGCCCGACATTAGCAATATAATGATTTCTTATATTGAAGTCAAAAAATTTTTTATTGACATCGTCCTTCTTTCGATGATATACTCACATTCGTAGTTCAGCATCATTCTTGAATACATTAAAACGTTAACTGAATAAAGCGTTTAAAAGCGCTCTTATCAAGAGAGGTGGAGGGATGTGCCCGATGAAACCCGGCAACCGTCAGCGCTGCTGAAATGGTGCCAATTCACACAAAGCGTTTGCTTTGAGAGATAAGAGACAGAATGGATGATAACGCCTTTCTGTTCTCTTGAGCAGAAAGGCTTTTTTCATGGAAGGAAGGTGACAACATGATTACTTTATCAAACGTAACGAAAGTGTATAAAGCAGCAAGTGGGAATGTAACGGCAGTCGATCATGTGAATTTGCATATCGAACAAGGAGAAATTTTCGGTATTATCGGTTATAGTGGAGCAGGGAAAAGCTCGCTCATTCGGTTATTGAACGGATTAGAAAAGCCGACGAGCGGCGAAGTCATTGTCGATGGAAAAGATATGGGGAAAATTAGCGGGAAGCAGTTACGCCAAGCGCGCCAACAAATCGGCATGATTTTTCAACATTTTAATTTGCTTTGGTCACGAACCGTGCGCGAAAATATTGCCTTTCCGTTAGAAATTGCTGGCGTGCAGAAAGAAGAACGAATGAAGCGTGTCGATGAACTCATTCAACTCGTCGGTTTGCAAGGGAGAGAAAATGCGTATCCATCGCAACTGAGCGGCGGACAAAAGCAGCGCGTCGGCATTGCGCGTGCGTTAGCGAACAACCCGAAAGTGTTATTATGTGATGAAGCGACGTCAGCGCTTGACCCACAAACGACGGATTCCATTTTAGATTTGCTCGTCGATATTAATAAACGTCTCGGTTTAACGATCGTATTAATTACACACGAAATGCATGTTATTCGTAAAATTTGCGATCGCGTAGCGGTGATGGAAAACGGAAAAATTGTTGAAATGGGCGAAGTGCTTCACGTGTTCCGTAAGCCAGAGCAACCGATTACGAAACGATTTGTTCAGCAAGTGACAGAGCCGGAAGAAACGAAAGAAGCGATGTTGCATCTTCTTGAACGTTATCCGAACGGCCAAGTTGTCCAGCTGACATTCGTTGGCGAAGCGGCTGAGCAACCGCTCATTACACAACTTATTCGCCAATTCGATTTGTATGTAAATATTTTACAAGGGAAAATTTCACAAACGCATCACGGTTCATACGGGGTGTTGTTCATTCATTTAGACGGTGCGAATGAGGAGATTGAGCGAGCGCTCGCTTTTATTCGCCAGCAAGAAGTCGAAGTGGAGGTGTTGGCGAATGTGGAATGAACTATTTCCGAACGTCGTTTGGGATAAAATATGGGCGGCGACGATGGAAACGTTGTATATGACGGCTATTTCTGTTATAGCAACGTTTGTGCTCGGTATTTTACTCGGGTTATTGCTGTTTTTAACGTCTAAGGGAAACATATGGGAAAATCGTTTTATTAACGGTGTGATTGCGTCGTTCGTCAACATTTTCCGCTCGATTCCGTTTATTATTTTAATTATTTTGCTTATTCCGTTTACCAAACTTGTTGTTGGTACAATTCTTGGAGCAAACGCTGCGTTACCAGCTCTCATCATCGGTGCCGCACCGTTTTATGCGCGCATGGTAGAAATTGCGCTTCGTGAAATTGATAAAGGCGTCATTGAAGCAGCAAAAGCGATGGGGGCGACGACATCGACAATTATTTGGAAGGTGCTCCTCCCAGAAGCGCTTCCTGCACTTGTATCTGGAATTACAGTTACAGCGATTGCGCTCGTTGGTTATACAGCGATGGCGGGAGTTGTCGGTGCTGGGGGGCTTGGAAACTTAGCGTATTTAGAAGGATTTCAACGCAACAATAACGATGTGACATTTGTTGCGACAGTGCTCATTTTAATCATCGTCTTTATTATTCAGTTTATTGGTGACTTTGTCACTTCTAAAATAGATAAACGATAAAAAGGAGGAAGAAACAGATGAAAAAATGGATCTCTTTACTTGTTGCTGCAGTTGTTGTATTAGCGCTCGCTGCTTGTGGAAAAAGCGAAAGTGCCGAAGAAAAAACGAATAAGCTTGTCGTTGGGGCATCAAACGTGCCACATGCGGAAATTTTAGAACAAGCAAAACCGATTTTAAAAGAAAAAGGAATCGAATTAGAAATCGTGACGTTCCAAGACTACGTATTACCGAATAAAGCGTTAGCCGATAAAGAGCTAGACGCAAACTATTTCCAACACATTCCTTATTTAGAAGCACAAATGAAAGAACATGGCTATGACTTTGTAAATGCTGGCGGTATTCATATTGAACCAATTGGCGTATACTCTAAAAAATATAAAAGCCTTGAAGAACTACCAAACGGGGCGAAAATTATTATGAGCAACTCTGTTGCCGACCACGGTCGCATTTTATCGATGCTTGAAGAAAAAGGTTTAATTAAATTAAAAGATGGTGTTGATAAAACGAAAGCAACTGTTGATGACATCGTTGAAAATCCGAAAAATTTAGTATTCGAAGCAGATGTCGAGGCAGGATTGCTTCCGCAAGTATATAAGAACAACGAAGGAGATGCAGTATTAATTAACGCCAACTATGCGTTAGATGCCGGATTAGATCCAGCAAAAGATCCGATTGCGGTTGAGTCGCCAGAAAATAACCCATATGTGAATATTATCGCCGTTCGTAAAGGTGACGAAAAGCGTAAAGAAATTCAAACGCTCGTTGAAGTGTTGCAATCAAAAGACATTCAAGACTTCATTTTACAAAAGTATAACGGCGCGGTTATTCCAGCGTCAAAATAAGGATGTCCATTCGGGCATCCTTTTATATTTTTTGAAAAACGACGCATGATAAAAAGGAAGGAGGAGTGTATATGTCGATGGAACAATGTTTACACGAATATAAGCAAGGGCTAGGAACATTTACGCAACATATGCCGAAAGTTGGACAAACGTTTAATGCGTTTACAGAGGCGTGTTTTGCAGAAGGATCGCTATCCAAAAAAGAAAAACAATTAATTGCTCTCGGTATTAGTGTCGCCAAACAAGATGAATATTGCACGATTTATCATACAAAAGGGTGTATCGATGAAGGGGCGACAGAAGAACAAATATTTGAAGCGTGTGCGGTTGCTGCTGCGTTAGCTGGCGGGGCGACAATGAGCCAAGCGGTTACGCTTGTTCGCCAGTGTGTAGAAGAATTTCGGCACGTTCATTAAAAGGGTAGGGCTCTCCTATCCTTTTTTACATATGTGATGAAGTAAACGAACTTTTTAAACAAAAAAGTATCAAAATGCTTGCAATAAGGTTGCTAATACTTTTCATCTGTTATAAAATTGTAATGAGAATAAAATGAGAATTACGTTTCATGAACATAAGCGAAACTGGAGGTATTTTTTTATGGCAACATTAACGATTAAAGATCTTCACGTTGCAATTGACGGAAAAGAAATTTTAAAAGGGGTTAACCTTGAAATTAAAGGTGGCGAGTTCCATGCAATTATGGGACCGAACGGAACAGGAAAATCGACATTATCTGCGGCGATTATGGGCCATCCAAAATATGAAGTCACAAAAGGAAGCATTACATTAGATGGGCAAGATGTATTAGAAATGGAAGTAGATGAGCGCGCTCGTGCTGGGCTATTTTTAGCGATGCAATATCCGAGCGAAATTAGCGGTGTAACAAATGCGGATTTCCTTCGCTCAGCAATTAACGCACGCCGCGGAGAAGGAAATGAAATTTCATTAATGAAATTCATTCGTCAATTAGATGAAAAAATGGCGTTTTTAGAAATGAATCCAGATATGGCACATCGTTATTTAAATGAAGGATTTTCAGGCGGAGAGAAAAAGAGAAACGAAATTTTACAATTAATGATGTTACAACCGAAAATTGCGATTTTAGATGAAATTGACTCAGGTCTTGACATTGATGCATTAAAAGTTGTTGCAAAAGGTGTAAACGAAATGCGTAGTAGCGACTTCGGCTGTTTAATCATTACGCATTATCAGCGTTTATTAAACTACATTACGCCAGATTACGTTCATGTTATGATGCAAGGACGCATCGTAAAATCTGGTGGTCCAGAATTAGCACAACGCCTTGAAGCTGAAGGATATGATTGGATTAAAAAAGAGCTAGGCATTGAAGATGAAGTCGTTGAGCAAGAAGCGTAAGCGTTAGGAGGATTTATGATGATTGAGACGAAACTACCATTCGACCAACAGTATGTACGCTCTTTTTCCGAAGGGCGTGGAGAACCGGACTGGCTTTTAAACGTTCGCTTACAAGCTCTTGCGCAAGCGGAACAACTTCCTTTACCGAAGCCAGATAAAACGAAAATTGATCGTTGGAATTTTACGCAATTTTCTACTCATCTCGTTGAAAGTGCACCGCTTTCGTCGTTAGAAGAGTTGCCAGAAGAAGTGAAAGTGCTCATCGATATCGACGAGGAGCAAAAAAACGTATACGTGCAACGCGACCATACATGTGCATACGTATCGCTTGCCGATGAACTAAAAGAAAAAGGTGTCATTTTTACTGACTTAGCGACAGCTGTTCGCGAGCATAGTGATCTTGTGCAAAAATATTTTATGGACGGTGTGAAAGTAAATGAGCATCGTCTGACAGCACTTCATGCTGCCCTTGTAAACGGCGGGGTGTTTGTATACGTACCAAAGCACGTGCAAGTTAACGTGCCGTTGCAAGCGGTATATGTGCATGAAAAAGCGGAAGCGTTATTTAACCATGTCATTATCGTTGCGGACGTCGGTAGCAAAGTAACGTATGTCGAAAACTATATTTCAACATGTGAACGTTCCGAAGCGATCGTGAATATCATTGCTGAAGTGTTTGCATTAGACGATGCACAAGTATTTTTTGGCGCTGTGGACAGTTTAGCGAAAGGGACGACGACATACGTAAACCGCCGCGGTATCACAGGTCGTCATGCACGCATTGAATGGGCGCTCGGTTTAATGAACGATGGAAATACAATTTCTGAAAACATTACGCGCTTAATCGGCGACGGTTCGTTTGGTGACACAAAAACAGTTGCTGTGAGCCGTGGAGAACAAGTGCAAAACTTTACGACAAGCGTCATTCATTATGGAAAGCATACGGAAGGCTGCATTTTAAAACATGGCGTAGTCAAAGATGAAGCGACTTCCATTTTTAACGGTATTGGTAAAATCGAGCACGGGGCATCGAAATCAAATGCAGAACAAGAATCACGTGTACTTATGTTGAGCCCAAAAGCGCGTGGCGATGCAAACCCGATTTTATTAATTGACGAAGATGACGTGACAGCAGGCCATGCGGCATCGGTCGGTCGCGTTGATCCAACGCAATTATATTATTTAATGAGCCGCGGTATTTCGAAAACGGAAGCAGAACGATTAATTATTCATGGCTTTTTAGCACCAGTCGTTAATGAAATTCCAATTGAGCGTGTGAAAAAACAATTAATTGAAGTGATCGAAAGGAAAGTTAAATGATGAACGTAAAAGAACTTCGTCAACTATTTCCGATTTTAGATCAACAAATAAACGGCAAGCCGCTCGTTTATTTAGATAGCGCAGCGACATCACAAAAACCGTTGTCGGTCATTGAAGCGATTGACAATTATTATCGTCAATATAATTCAAACGTTCATCGTGGCGTGCATACGCTCGGTACGAAGGCAACCGACGCATACGAAGGGGCGCGTGAAAAAGTGCGCCGCTTCATCGGTGCCGCTTCGACGGAAGAAATTATTTTTACGCGTGGGACGACAACGGCCATTAACTTAGTGGCGGCAAGTTACGGTCGCGCAAACGTGCGCGAAGGCGATGAAATCGTCATTACGTATATGGAGCATCATAGCAACATTATCCCATGGCAACAAGTTGCTAAACAAACAGGGGCGACGTTAAAATACATTCCGCTACAACCAGACGGGACGATTCGCTTAGAAGATGTCGAACAAACGGTGACACCAAACACGAAAATTGTAGCTGTCATGCACGTATCCAACGTGCTCGGTACAATCAACCCAGTAAAAGAAATTGCACAAATTGCGCACAAAAACGGTGCCGTTGTTGTTGTTGACGGGGCACAAAGCACGCCGCACATGAAAGTAGATGTGCAAGATATCGACTGCGATTTTTATGCGTTTTCGGGACATAAAATGTGCGGCCCAACAGGCATTGGGGTGTTATACGGTAAAAAGCGCTTGCTTGAGCAAATGGAGCCTGTGGAATTCGGCGGGGAAATGATTGATTTTGTTGGGTTGTACGAGTCAACATGGAAAGAGCTTCCGTGGAAATTTGAGGGTGGTACACCAATTATCGCAGGAGCGATTGGTTTAGGAGCGGCGATTGATTTTCTTGAGCAAGTCGGGTTAGATCATATCGCTGAGCATGAACATCGTTTGGCGCAATATGCGCTTGAACAGCTTGCAACGATTGATGGATTGACGATTTACGGTCCGAAAGCGCGTGCAGGGCTTGTGACATTTAATATTGACGGTGTGCATCCGCACGATGTTGCGACCGTCTTAGATGCGGAAGGCATTGCTGTTCGTGCTGGTCACCATTGTGCGCAACCACTTATGAAGTGGCTGAACGTGACGGCGACTGCACGAGCAAGCTTTTATTTATACAATACGGAAGAAGAAATTGATGCACTTGTTTCAGCATTAAAGAAAACGAAGGAGTATTTTAGCTATGTCTTTTAATAGCCATTTAGATACGTTGTATCGACAAGTCATTATGGATCATTACAAAAATCCGAGAAATCGTGGTGTGTTAGAAGGGGAGCACGTCGATATAAACATGAACAACCCGACGTGTGGCGACCGCATTCATTTAACGTTAAAAGTAGAAGACGGGAAAATTGTCGATGCGAAGTTTGAAGGAGAGGGCTGTTCTATCTCGATGTCCTCTGCATCGATGATGACAGAGGCGATTAAAGGAAAAACAATTGAAGAAGCGCTTAAGCTATCAACGATTTTTTCTGACATGATGCAAGGGAAAGATTATGACGATTCGATTGATTTAGGTGATATTGAAGCACTTCAAGGAGTGTCAAAATTCCCAGCTCGCATTAAATGTGCAACGTTAGCGTGGAAAGCGATGGAAAAAGGATTGCATGAGCAACAAGGCTAGTCATAAAAAGGAGGCGAACGAGATGGCGAAAAAAATGCCAGAAATCGGTGAATATAAGTACGGTTTCGCCGATAAAGATGTATCTGTCTTCCGCGCTGAGCGCGGATTAACGCGCGAAATTGTAGAAGAAATTTCGCGAATGAAAGATGAACCAAAATGGATGCTTGACTTTCGCTTAAAGGCGTTAGATATTTTTTACAGCATGCCGATGCCACAATGGGGTGGCGATTTATCCAGTTTAGATTTCGATGAAATTACGTATTACGTCAAACCTTCAGAAAAATCTGGGCGCTCATGGGATGAAGTGCCAGAAGAAATTAAAGCGACGTTCGATAAACTCGGTATTCCAGAAGCAGAACAAAAATATTTAGCAGGGGTATCGGCTCAATACGAATCAGAAGTTGTATACCACAACATGAAAGAAGATCTTGAGAAATTAGGAGTCATTTTTAAAGATACAGACTCGGCGTTAAAAGAAAACGAAGATTTGTTCCGCGAGCATTGGGCGAAAGTCGTTCCGCCGACAGATAATAAATTTGCAGCACTCAACTCAGCCGTTTGGTCGGGTGGCTCATTCATTTACGTTCCAAAAGGTGTAAAAGTTGATACACCGTTGCAAGCGTATTTCCGCATTAACTCTGAAAATATGGGACAATTTGAACGGACGTTAATTATCGTCGATGAAGGAGCGCATGTTCATTACGTTGAAGGCTGTACGGCGCCTGTCTATACGACAAACTCACTTCATAGCGCAGTCGTTGAAATTATTGTGAAAAAAGGTGCATATTGCCGTTATACGACGATTCAAAACTGGGCAAACAACGTCTTTAACCTTGTGACAAAGCGCGCGGTTTGCGAAGAAAACGCAACGATGGAATGGATCGATGGAAATATCGGATCAAAATTAACGATGAAATATCCAGCAGTTATTTTAAAAGGAGAAGGTGCGCGTGGTTTGACACTTTCGATTGCGATTGCTGGCAAAGGACAACATCAAGACGCAGGTGCAAAAATGATCCACTTAGCGCCAAATACGTCATCAACGATCGTATCCAAATCGATTTCGAAACAAGGCGGAAAAGTCACATATCGCGGCATCGTTCATTTCGGACGGAAAGCAGACGGCTCTCGTTCAAATATTGAATGCGATACACTCATTATGGATAATCAATCGACATCTGATACGATTCCATATAACGAAATTTTAAACGACAACATTTCGCTTGAACATGAAGCGAAAGTGTCGAAAGTATCAGAAGAACAATTATTCTACCTCATGAGCCGCGGTATTTCTGAACAAGAAGCGACAGAAATGATCGTGATGGGCTTTATCGAGCCATTTACGAGAGAATTGCCGATGGAATATGCGGTTGAAATGAACCGTCTCATTAAATTTGAAATGGAAGGTAGTATTGGTTAATCAACAGCTGATGATCTGCGCCATGCAGATCATCGGCTTTTTTTGTATGTTATGGTAAGATGAATGTAGGTGATGAATATGATTTATGTCGGATTAACGGGATGGGGCGACCATGACAGTTTATATCCGTCTCGGCTTGCGTCAAAAGATAAGTTACAAGCATATGCGGCTCACTTTCCAACTGTTGAGGTTGATGCGTATTTTTATGCGATTCAGCCGCGCCACAACGTTGAAAAATGGATGGCGGAAACGCCAACGTCATTCCAATTTATCGTGAAGGCGTATCAAGGAATGACAGGGCATCAACGTGGCGATATTCCATATGCAAACAAGGACGAGATGTTTGCTGCATTTTTACAATCGATTGAGCCGTTTCAACAAGGAAATAAGCTTGCGATGGTGTTATTTCAATTTCCACCTTGGTTCGATTGTAAAAAAGAACATGTTCACTATTTGCGTTGGTGCCGGGAGCGAATGGGGAATGTTCCTGTGGCGCTTGAATTTCGTCATCAATCGTGGTTTTCCCCGCCGTTTTACGAAAAGACGTTGCGTTTTATGGAGGAAGAGCGCTGGATTCATAGCATTTGCGATGAACCGCAAGCGGGGGAAGGATCGGTACCGACTGTTCTTCATCCAACAGATCCAAATAAAACGCTCATTCGTCTACACGGACGTAATGTCGCTGGCTGGAATAAACGAGATGACGAAAATTGGCGTGCCGTCCGTTATTTATACCGCTACAACGAGCAAGAGCTACAAGAGTGGGCACAACATATTCGTATGTTACAAACAAAATGTAAACACATTTACGTACTATTTAACAACAACTCAGGCGGAGATGCTGCTCATAATGCAAAACAGTTTTTGCAGTTGTTAGGCATTGAGTATACAAATTTGGCACCGCGACAATTAGATTTGTTTTCATAATGGGGGATCAAAAATGGAATATATATTTCTTTTAATCATCGGTCTTTTAGCAGGAACGATCGGAAGCCTTGTCGGTTTAGGGGGAGGGGTGATTATCGTTCCCGCGCTTCTTTTTTTAAGCGCCGCACATGTATTGCCAACCATGTCACCACAAATGGCGGTTGGCACATCGCTTGTCGTCATTATTTTTAATGGATTATCATCAACTTTAACGTATATGAAGCATAAAATGGTGGACTATAAAAGCGGTTTATTTTTCTTCATCGGTAGTGGACCAGGGGCGATGCTTGGTGCATGGGTGAATCAACATGTCCATATGCAACATTTTTCGCTTTATTTTGGCTTATTTTTAATTGCTGTTTCGTTTTTGCTTATGTTTCAATCTCGGTTATCGCCGTCTAGCAAACGTACATTTCCTGTTGTACGGACATACGTTACGAATGAAGGGGAGGAAGTGACATATGGGTATCACCCGCTTATCGCCACATTCATTGCATTTGTTGTTGGATTTGTCGGCGGTTTTTTCGGCATTGGCGGTGGATCGCTTATGGTGCCTGCGATGATTTTAATATTTTTGTTTCCTCCCCACGTAGCCGTTGCGACATCGATGTTTATCGTTTTTTTGTCATCCATTGTTAGCTCACTAACTCATGTGTTTATAGGAAATGTTGCATGGACGTTTGCGCTTTCGCTTATTCCGGGTGTATGGATTGGAGCGAAATGTGGGGCATGGCTCAATCGACGATTAAAAGGAAAGACAGTCGTTACGCTATTGCGAATTGTGCTTATTTTACTCGGCGTTCGTTTAATTATGCAAGGGGTTGGATTGTAATAAAGAAAGGTGTGCTACGAGCTTTGAGGGAGACGATACATATTTATCATACAAACGATGTGCATAGCCATTTTGAACGATGGCCGAAAATTGTTCGTTATTTGCAAGACGAGAGAAGAAAGCATAAGAAAAATCACGAGCATATGGTTTTACTTGATATTGGTGATTTTATTGATCGGTTTCATCCATTGACAGAAGCATCAGACGGAAAGGCGAACGTCATTCTTTTAAACGATGCCGCATACGATGCCGTCACGATCGGGAATAACGAAGGAATTACACTTAGTCATGAGCAGCTCGATACGTTATATGCACATGCCAAATTTTCGATTATTGTTGCGAACGTTTTTTATGAAAACGGAGAGCGCCCACATTGGATGAAGCCGTATGTTATCATGGAGTTTGGAAACGTTCGTGTTGCGCTTATTGGTGTGACGGTTTCGTTTCAGACATTTTATGAACTGCTTGGATGGCGCGTGGCCGATCCATTTGAGACGGTCGCTCAGCTTGTGGAAGAGCTTTCGGAAAAGGTGGATGCGATCGTTTTATTATCTCACTTAGGCGTAAATGATGACGAAAAAATGGCTCATATGTTTCCGCAATTAACAGCGATTTTAGGTGGGCATACGCATCATGTATTTGAGCAAGGAAAATGGGTGAATGAAACGTTGCTTTGTGGGGCTGGGAAATTTGGACATTATGTCGGGTGTTTAACATTGACGATCGATCAAAAAAGTAGAAAAGTAGATATGAAGGCGCATGTACAACATACGGAAGCGTTAGAATATGAATGCGAAGAAACAAAACAAAAATTAAATGATATGATTGCACAATCTGCTCATGCCCTGGCTCAGCCGATTGTACAATTGCCAGAGACACTACATATTGATTGGTTTGCCCCATCTCCATTAGCAACCATTCTTGCGCAAGCGTTAAATGAATGGTGTGAAGGTGATGTAGCGATGGTGAATGCCGGGGTGCTACTGTCTTCGCTTCAAAAAGGTGTTGTGACGAAAGGGGATATTCACCGCATTTGCCCACATCCGATTAATCCATGCAAAGTATATTTGCGGGGAAGCGAGTTAAAAGAAGTCATTTTACAAGCGGAAACCGAACAAATGAAACAGCTACGGCTGAAAGGATTTGGATTTCGTGGTGAAGTAATGGGACAAATGGTATATGACCGTATTACTGTCAAAAAAGAACAACTGATAGATGGTCAAGCACACGTGCGTCGCATATTCATTAATCATCAACCAATTGAAGAGCAAAAAACGTATGCGGTAGCGACGATTGATATGTTTACGTTCGGACATTTATATCCAGAAATATATCGCGCAAAAAAACAATATTACATGCCAGAAATGTTGCGTGATGTGCTTGCGTGGAAGCTAAAAAACATGTATCAACAATAGGCACCCTTCGTTCCTTTATTCATACATTGAATAAAGGAAAGGAGCGTGAATATATGATTGAGGTAAAACCGTTATGGATTAACGGGGAACCGTTTACAGCGATTTCTGTTCAGTTGCCTAAAACAACGCTATTAGCTGTTGCAAATGAGAAAGGATACATTATGTGCGGGGCGTTAGATGTGGCGCTGTTAAATGAAAAATTGCGTGATCGTGGCATTATCGCAGGAAGAGCCGTAGGGGTGCGAACAATCGACCAACTGCTAGAAGCCCCGCTTGAGTCTGTCACTCTTGCGGCTGAACAACTAGGGATCTCACGTGGAATGAGAGGAAAAGACGCTTTGCTTCTGATGAAATAAAATAATAATCCCCTGCTTGATCGCATACATATAGCGTGAGAGGGGGGATTTTTGTTGTATCAGCAACTACGCAAACGAAGAAAACCGCTACCCGTCCGCTATATTTTTTTAATTACGTTTGTTTTTTTTATCATTTCGACTGTTGCAAGCCTTTGGTTTATTAATAGAGGGATTGAGCCGACACTTATGGCGATCGCCGAAAAAGAAACGCGCCGTTTAGCGAACTTAGTCATTAATAATGCGATTAGTCAACAAATTGCTGAAGATGATTTTAATGTTGAAAACTTCATTAAAATTGAAAAAGACGGACAAGGGAAAATTTCTGCGATCGATTTTAATGCGAGCGTCGTGAATCGTGTATTAGCAAAAACGACAAATCGTGTACAAAGAAATTTAAAAGCGGCTTCAGAAGGAAAATTATCAGCGCTTGAGTTTCCTGACGTTCAAGTTGAAACAGAAAAGGAAAAAGGAATTATTTATTACATCCCTCTCGGACAAGCAACGAATAACGTATTGTTAGGAAATTTAGGGCCGCGCATCCCGGTTCGTTTTTACGTCATTGGGGATGTTCATTCGGACGTAAATAAAAATATCCGTCCGTTTGGCATAAATAATGCTTTAATAGAAATAGCAATTCATATCGAAGTAAATGTGCAAATTATTATTCCATTCGCAACAAAAACAGCAACGATTCAAAATGATATTCCTGTGGCAATTCAGATTATTCAAGGGGAAGTTCCACAATTTTATAACCAAGGTGGAGATGGAAATACATCTATTGAGCTTCCTAATGAATAATAAAAAATTCTGAAAATTTTATTTTTTAAAATATTATTTTGACAAAAGGCTTGTCCGTTGATATACTTAAAACTAAAATGAAACAAAAAAGTCTGAAAAATTAAAATAATCGAACAGGGGGTGCTTTCATTTTTTTCTGTGTTTCTGTGTTCTAAATATTACAACTGACTAAGGAGGGCATTTTGTTATGGAAAATCGTCAACAATGGGGCACGCGTGCTGGTTTTATTTTAGCAGCAGCTGGCTCGGCAATTGGGTTAGGGAACATTTGGAGGTTTCCAGCCGTTGCATATGAAAATGGTGGAGGGGCATTTTTCTTCCCGTATTTATTTGCTTTATTAACAGCAGGTATTCCAATTCTTATATTGGAATTTGCGCTCGGACATAAGTATCGTGGTTCAGCACCGTTAACGTTTGCTCGTCTCAGCAAAGGAGCGGAATGGATCGGTTGGTGGCAAGTACTTATTTCATTCGTTATTTCAACGTATTATTCCGTCGTTATTGCATGGGCGATGTCTTATACGTATTTTGCTTTCACATCGAAATGGGGAGAAAATACAGGAGACTTTTTATTCGGTGAGTATTTGAAGCTAGCAGAAACACCGGGTACGTTCGGCAGTTTAGTTCCAGCTGTCCTTATTCCGCTTCTTCTCGTTTGGATTATTAACTTGGCAGTTTTATATAAAGGCGTTCGTAAAGGAATTGAGGTCGCAAATAAAATTTTCTTACCTACGCTTATCGTTCTTTTCTTTATTATCGTCATTCGCGCTGTGACATTAGACGGAGCGATCGAAGGATTAAATGCGTTTTTCAAACCAAATTGGGACCAAATTATGAACGGAAAAGTATGGCTTGCAGCATATAGCCAAATTTTCTTTAGCTTATCGATTGCATTCGCTATTATGATTACTTATTCAAGTTATTTACCAAAGAAATCGGATATTACGAATAACGCATTTATTACAGGTTTTGCAAACTCCGGATTCGAGTTATTAGCTGGTATCGGTGTATTTAGCGTCCTTGGTTTTCTAGCGCAACAACAAGGCGTAGAAGTAAGCGAAGTCGTTAAAGGTGGCGTTGGATTAGCATTCGTTGTCTTCCCACAAATTATTAACCAGTTCCCTGCGTTTAATGAGCTTTTCGGGGTATTATTTTTCCTTTCATTGACATTAGCAGGGCTTACATCGCTTATTTCTATTTCAGAAACGTATGTTTCAGCGATCCAAGAAAAGTTTGGTATATCTCGAACAAAAGCAGTTTTAGGTGGTGGTGGAGTAGCTGCGCTTATCGCATTAGTATTCGCTTCGAACGGAGGATTATATTTCTTAGATGTTGTCGACTATTTCATTAACAACTTTGGCGTTGCACTTGTTGGATTAGTTGAAGTAGTTGTCATTGCATGGGTGTTAAAAGAACTAAATGCTCTTCAAACACATGCAAATAGCGTATCAGATATTATGATTGGCGCTTGGTGGAAAGTTTCGCTCTCTGTCGTTACACCAATCGTATTAGGTTATATGATGTTTGATAGCATAAAAACGAACATTAAAGAAAACTATGGCGGATACGATACACTATTTGTCGTCAAATATGGATGGACAATTGCAGCGCTTGTCATCGTCCTCGGTTTTGTTCTTTCAGTAAAACGTTGGAAAGATGGAGTGCTTTCCATTCCGACGGATAAGGAGGTTTCAAGCTAATGGAAACAAGTGCATTGATAATGATGCTTGTCGGTATGGGAATTATTTGGGGAGGCTTTGCAGCGAGCGTTGCTCATGCAGTAAAGAAAAGCCGTCAATCATAAAAAGATGAGGCAGAAGCCTCATCTTTTTTTCGTACGTTCTTGTCGTTCCCACTGTTTTAAGTAAGGATACGGATCGAAAGACCATTCTGTATAGCCATTATCTTTGTACATGCCGTAATGGAGATGTGGTGGGAATTTACCTGATGTTCCCGGCGGCCCATACCCAGAGCTACCGACTGAACCAATTAACATCCCAGGTTCCACAATGGAACCTTCTTCTATGCCATTAGCAAATCCGTTTAAGTGTGCGAAGTAATGATACGTATTGTTTATATCGCGAATACCGATACGCCACCCTCCATATTTGTTCCATCCTTTTAATTCAACAATACCGTAACATGTTGAGCGAACGGGGGTACCATAATGAGCGAAAATGTCTGTTCCTTCATGAATACGTCGCCCACCCCAGCCGCGTGCATCTCCCCATGTGCTGCGGTAACTATATTCAAACCGTCGCGGAATCGGAAAGGCATATTGATCAAGTTGTATTGTTCCAAAATGTTTATATAGTTTCACTTTTCCTAAAATGATATCGACGGTTTTGCTTCGTTCGTAGTAATCCCATAGCGCCATCTTAATATGTGCATGATCTGTGCCATATGATCGTAAAAAGCGAGCAAATGCGAATAATACGTCTTCATCGTTTGTTCTGTCTGCAACGCCGTCTCCGTTTCCATCTATACCGATGCCACCAAATTGGCTAATGGTAAACGGATTTTGATCTTCTTGATTTTTGTTGAGTGGTCCCGCCCATCGCTCAGGAGGAATATAAATGTTAATGACTCCTGTTGGTTTCGGTAGATCTCTACGTGCTTGGCGAATACTCCGTTCATATTGATCAACAGCTGCGAAATAGTACCATGGAATGAAAGAAATCGCTTCGGCTTTTTTATAAAGTTCCATTCGTTGATTATACAAGTCATTTGGTGCAGCAGCGAATGATTGTAGCGGAATGAAAAGAAAAAGAATGATGCACCATAATGTTTTCACGCACTTTTTCTCCTTTCACCGATGTTCATATCATTAGTTTGAGGTAATCGGCTGTTTTCATAAATAAAAAATGTTGGAAAAACAAACTGTTTTGTATTATAAGTCAATAACTCGTATAATGGGTAATGTACATTAACGAGTGGAGCGTGAAAAAGATGTCAACAAAAGAACAGCACCTTCGCAAACCGGAATGGTTAAAAATAAAGTTAAATACGAATGAACATTATACAGGCTTAAAAAAAATGATGCGCGAAAAACAGTTGCATACCGTATGCGAAGAAGCGCGTTGTCCAAATATTCATGAATGTTGGGCGGTTCGCCGAACGGCAACGTTTATGATTTTAGGAGATGTATGTACGCGCGCTTGTCGCTTTTGCGCTGTTAAAACAGGTTTGCCAACGGAATTAGACTGGCAAGAGCCAGAGCGTGTCGCCGAATCGGTTCGTTTAATGAATTTAAAACATGTTGTTGTGACAGCTGTAGCGCGTGACGATTTAAAAGATGGTGGAGCAGCTGTATTTGCGGAGACAGTACGCGCCATCCGTCGTAAAAATCCGTTAACGACGATTGAAGTATTGCCATCTGATATGGGCGGGGTATATGAAAACTTAAAAACGTTAATGGACGCTCGTCCCGATATTTTAAATCATAATATCGAAACCGTTCGTCGTCTCACTCCGCGTGTCCGTGCACGTGCCACATATGAACGTTCACTCGAATTTTTACGCCGTGCAAAAGAAATGCAACCGGATATTCCTACAAAATCAAGCTTAATGGTCGGGCTTGGCGAAACGAGAGAAGAAATTTTAGAGACAATGGACGATTTACGGGCTGTTGGAGTCAGCATCTTAACGATTGGGCAATATTTGCAACCGACAAAGAAGCACTTGAAGGTAGAAAAATACTACCATCCACATGAGTTCATGGAATTAAAAGAAATTGCGTTAGCGAAAGGATTTAGTCATTGTGAATCCGGTCCGCTCGTTCGGTCTTCTTATCATGCAGATGAACAAGTACAATCGGCAAAAGCAAACGGGTAAATATATGAAAAAGGATGTCCCTTTTATGTGGATGGGACATCCTTTTCGTTTATTGCATCATATTCATTTCTTCACGTTGTACACCATTTTCGTTTTCGCCACTGCTTACTTTTCTTCCTTGTGGCGATTTAAGCATTTCGTTAATGGTTTGTTGTAAAATTTGATCGATATGTTGACTATTGGCGTCTAAACGCCCGAAACGCTCAATGTCTTGGAACATGCGTGGGTTGTCCGAGACGTACACGTGATAATAGCGTGGTACAACGGAAATAGCTGTTTTCTTTACTTGATCGGCCGTTTCAAACCGATTTGAACTATCTGTTTTGTAAACAACAAACACCGTATCGTCTGTGACAAGCGTTCCAACGTCATAAACGTTTGGAAGTTGCGTACATAATTTGCTAATTAAGTCCGCAACGTTTTCACGGTTTAATACTGGAATGGTCGCATATTGTGTCGTGTCCCCTGGGATAGGGCTTTTTTGATGACGGACGTAACCGAAATTAGTAAGCCGTGAATCCATCCCATTTTTTACGCCATGTTCGTTATATAAATCGTTTCGTGAACGGACGTTAATGGTTGTTCCGCTTTTTTCATACAAAGATGTGGATTCGTTCATTTGAGCACAGCCAGATAATAAAGCGATGGTGCTGATCCCTGTCAATAACCATGTATTACGCAAAGTAACTCCCCCCTTCTTTTTTATTATTCGTTTTATTGAAAGGATCATAATGGTGATTGCCTGGGAGAAAGACATGTTTTATGATAGAAATGGAAAGAAGAGGTGAGAACGATGATTTGCATTCATAATACATGTTATGAACTGGTGGAGAATGTGCGTAACGGATTTAATGAAGAAGCGTTCCGCGCTCGCTACACAGACATTTTAAATAAATATGACTACATTGTTGGGGATTGGGGATATAACCAACTTCGTTTGCGAGGCTTTTTTGATGACCATAATCAAAAGGCGACATATGATACGAAAATAAGCACGTTGTCGGAATATTTGTTTGAATATTGCAATTTTGGATGTGCATATTTTGTGTTGCGGAAAGTGAAAAAATAGGTCAGGACACCTGACCTATTTTTTATGAGTATGGTTGTTGCTCGTTCTCATCTGGATCATCGTGAACGGGATGTGCGCCTGGGTCTTGGCGCGGAATGTTTTGATGAAGCGACTTATACTCATAATTAAACGCGCTGTAATATCTTTGCCCTTTTCGCCATGGGGTACTTTTATTTTGAACAGGTTCATGTTCGCCCCGTGGGGAACCGTATGGACCTTCGGGCAATGTCTCTGGCACAAGAAAATTTTTCATCGCTTCCACAGTTGAAAAATCGTGGTATGTTTCATCGGTCATGTGAATTCTTCCTTTCGTTTTTTACATAGCGTACCACTTAACCGACGATTTCATGTAAAAAGCTTCGCAACTCGTTTGCCTCTTCTTCATTTAAGTTATATATGTGTTCAATATACCCAGGCTGTTGCAAGTCATCTGAACCGATAATCGCATATCGATTACTTTGTAAATCAAGGACAAGCGCTTTCCCGTAAAAACGGTCTGTTTGGACGATTGCTAAATCAAACCGTTCATTTTTTCCAACGAAGCTAACAAATCGTGTTTTCGTATCGACTGTGTCATCATATAAAAAGAAACGCTCCATATTCAAACCTCCGTATGTTTTTGTTTGCTTCTTCATCTTAACAAATTTCTGTTAGATGTGTAAAAGAAAGCGCTATGCTACAATAAAAATAAAAAAACAGAAAGGGAGATAGGCGATGTATTTTGTTGATCGTCAAAAAATCGAAAAAACATTGAAATATATGGAGGAAGTCGTCTCCTATATCCAACAACCGTTTCATACGCCAATAGAGAAGCTAGCGCTTGAACGGATAGGACATGTCATTATTGAATCAATCATTGATGTTGGAAATGCGATGATTGATGGGTTTATTATGCGTGATCCGGGAAGTTATGAGGACATTATTGACATTTTAGTCGATGAACGTGTTCTTTCGGATGAAGATGGCGAGGCATTAAAACAAATCATTCATTTCCGCAAAAAGCTTGTGCAGCAATACATTGATGTACCACATGACGAATTATTAAAAGCGTTGCAAAACTACCGCCATGTTCTTCAATCTTTTCCGACGGCTATTCGCACGTATTTACACAATGAACTTGGACCTGTGTCCGCCTTTTTAAATGAAAATGTTTAAAAATTGTGTGTATAGGGAAAATCGTATAAAATGGAAGAGGGTGAAAAGCGATGCGAAAAAAAACCTCTTCCACGAAAGAGCAAATTTTGAAAATGTTAAAAGTACAAAAGCGGTTAACTGTTGGTGAGATGGCGGAACAGTTACAAATTACAGAAATGGCTGTCCGACGTCATTTAAGTGCGTTAGAACGCGAAGAATTGGTTGAATCGACGCTTGTTCGTCAACCGATGGGGAGACCGACCAACGTGTATCAATTAAGTGTCAAAGGACATCAGCGTTTTCCGCGCCATTATCAGCAAACAATGATTGATTTTTTAGCTGATTTAGAACAAATGGGCGGAAAACAAATTGTAGCAGAGTTGTTCCAAAATCGGAAAGAGCGGATGAGAAAGCTATACGAACAACAATTTGGAGATAAATCGTTTGATGAGAAAATAAAAGAACTTGTGGCAGTACAAAATGAGCATGGATATATGTCCGAGTTGTTACAATACGATGACGGTTCATTTGAATTAGTGGAACATAACTGTCCGATTGCAGAGGTCGCACAAGCGTATCCGATTGCTTGTGAGTGTGAGCGCAATTTGTTCGAAACGCTCATTCACGAGGCGGAAATTGTTCCAAAGACGTGTTTAGCTGATGGGGATGATGCGTGTCGTTACCATATTAAGCGAAAAAAATGAACAATCATTGACAGTCGCTACTCTCTTTTTGACAAGTATAGCTGTTTTGCGTTAAAGTTTGAACGTGCAAGTTGTCAAAAGGAGTGGCAAAAGTGAAAACATATAAAGGATATTTGATTGATTTAGACGGTACAATGTATCGTGGGACAGAACGAATTGAAGAGGCGTGTGCTTTTGTGCATCGCCTTCATGAAAAAGGTATTCCGTATTTGTTTGTCACGAATAATTCTTCACGCACGCCAGAACAAGTGGCTGAAAAGCTTCGGAAATTTGGCATCCCTGCAACGGAAGAACAAGTATTTACAACAAGTCAAGCAACGGCCAATTACATTTATGAAAAGAAGCCGAATGCTTCTGTTTATGTGATTGGAGAAGATGGCATCCGTCGAGCGCTTGAAGAAAAAGGGTTTACATTTGCGAATGAAGATGCAGAAGTTGTTGTAATGGGCATTGACCGCAGCATTAACTATGAAAAATTAGCGATTGCATGCTTAGCTGTTCGCAACGGAGCCATGTTTATTTCTACAAATGGAGACATTGCGATTCCGACGGAGCGTGGACTTTTACCTGGAAACGGTTCACTTACATCTGTTGTCGCTGTATCGACACAGACGAAGCCAATTTTTATTGGAAAACCAGAAAAAATTATTATGGAACAAGCGCTTGAAGTGCTCGGTGTGCCGAAAGAAGAAACGTTAATGATCGGGGACAACTATGATACGGATATTATGGCGGGAATGAATGCAGGAATAGATACGCTTCTCGTTCATACAGGCGTGACGACGAAAGAAATGTTACAAACGTATGATCGACAACCGACGTACGTCGTTGATTCGTTAAAAGAGTGGATCGAACGTATATAAAAAGGTGCCGATTGAGGCACCTTTTCTATTTATTCCACATGGGCGGCGCGATGAGCTAAACGGCTTGAAGCGGCAGCAGCAATCGCCCCAACGATATCATCTAAAAATGTATGACAGTAACCAGAAGATTTATCATTTAATTGTTTTAAAATACCCGGTTTTTGTTTATCGATGTAACCGTAATTCGTAAAACCAATGGAACCATATACGTTAACGATGGACAGAGCTAAAATTTCATCGACTCCATACAATCCTTCGTCTTTTGCGATAAATGTTTGAAGCGGATCTTGTAGTAACCCTTTCTCTGCCAACATATCGAGTTGAATACCCGTAAATAATGCATTTTGCACTTCCCTTTTTGCGATTACTCGATTGACGTTATGAATACATTCGTCCATCTGTAAGTCAGGATGATATTTAGATTGTAAATAATAAACGAGTTCCGCAATATGTTCGATGGTTACCCCGCGATCTGCAAGCCATTGTCGTGCAATTTGCTCCATTTTTCCTATTTTTTTTTCCTCCATCCAACTTCACCTATTTCATTTTTTATTTTTTACAATGTATGTGTGTTTTTTATGAAACGTGCGTTCATTTCCTCTCTCATATGAAGTTTATACGTATTTTTTAAACATATACATGAAAGAAGGAGGGATGTGCATGGATTATTATTTTCGTATCGATCATATGGAAACAAAAAATGATCGTTTTCTTGTTCGAAGTGGAAATGACATATATATTGCGGTGCCGACGAATGAGAAAGAAAGCGACATACAGCAGTTATATTATATGGCGATGTATATGCGAACACAAGGTGACGAAACGATTGCAACGTTGCTTCCAACGAAAACAGGACGTTTTATTGGCATGTTACAAGGAAAGCAAGTGAGTGTATGGAAAATGGAAAACCGAATGAAAACAGGAGATACCGCGCAACAACTCGCATTATTTCATCAGCGCGGGCGCACATATCCGTATGATGTTTCAACGAGAAATCGGTTCGGGCGATGGGGGGAACTATGGGGACAACGTATTGATCAATTAGAACAGTTTTGGCAATGGCAAGTGAGATCGTCTGAAAAAAGTGAAATAGACGAACAGTTTATTGAAACGTTTCCGTATTATGTAGGATTGGTTGAAAATGCGATTCAATACGTTGTGGATACGCAGTTAGACGAAGTTCCAATGCGTAGCGATATGCGAACCATTTGTCATGAACAATTTACACCAGAAATGTGGGAGATGGGGAAAATACCGATGGATTGGGTGTTTGATCATGCGAGTCGCGATGTTTCGGAATGGATACGAAACCAATGGCTGATGAAACAACCAGACGAAACGATTGTCCACTTTTTACGAACGTACGAACAGATACAACCGTTTAGCCGGTTTTCTTGGCGAATGATTTATGCTCGCTTGTTATTTCCACTTCATTATTTTCAAGCGATTGAAAACTACTATGGAGCAGAAGGGGACATAAGACAAGGCTATGAACAGCAATTACGACAAGTGTTTAAAGAGAGCGATATATATGAACGAAAGCTTCGCCATTTTCATGATATAACTACTATGTCCATCCCTCGTCTTGACTGGTTATAAATATGTTACAATGAAACGGAGGACAATGTGCGAAAGGGGTCAAGAGTATGGGGAGACCATATGTGTTTATTACAAGAAAACTACCAGACGATATTGTTGCTCCGTTATACGATAAATATGATGTAAACATGTGGCCACATGAACATCTTGTCGTTCCGCGCGACATATTGCTTCAAGAAGCAAGCCGAGCGGAAGCATTAATTACGATGATATCTGATTGTATTGATGAGGAGTTATTGCAACAAAGTGTGAAACTTCGTGTTATTGCGAATGTAGCTGTCGGTTACGACAATATTGATGTAGAGGCAGCGACAAAACGAGGGGTCATTGTTTGTAACACGCCTGATGTATTGACAGAAACAACGGCGGATTTAACATTTGCTTTGTTGTTAGCAACAGCAAGGAGAATAGTTGAAGCAACCGAGTTTATAAAAAAGGGAGAATGGAATAGTTGGAGTCCGCTGTTACTTGCAGGGACAGATGTTCACCATAAAACGATTGGGATTGTCGGTATGGGCAAAATTGGGCAAGCTGTTGCACATCGAGCAAAAGGATTTCATATGCGCGTGTTATATTATAATCGTTCGCGAAATATTGAAGCGGAACGAACGCTTGGTGCAACGTATTGTTCATTTGATGAGTTGCTTGAACAAGCAGACTTTGTCGTCTGTTTAACTCCTTTAACGAACGAAACGTATCAATTGTTTAACCGTGAAGCATTTATGAAAATGAAGCGATCAGCTATTTTTATTAACGCAGGGCGTGGGGCGGTTGTGGATGAAAAAGCGCTATATGACGCGTTAATCGATCGACAGATTGCTGCGGCAGGATTGGATGTATTTGCCGAAGAGCCGATTCGTTCGGATCATCCGCTATTACAATTACCGAACGTTGTTGCTTTGCCGCATATCGGGAGTGCGACAAAAGAAACGAGGTACGCGATGATGCAACTATGTTGTCGCAACGTGATCGCTGTGTTAGAAGGAAAGGAGCCTTATACACCTGTACAGAGCCAATAGGCTCTTTTTTTATTTTTTTAGAAAATTTTTAAACATAAAACGTTTTCATATGGTACGATAATGAAAATAAGGATTGTAAAAGAAATGGAGATCCTCTATAATGTCTACTATAAAAGAACAAATGTTCATTACAGAAAAACAAGAGGTGGGGAAGATGGTAAAAAGCGTATCAGTTGGATTGTTAGGATTAGGAACGGTTGGCAGTGGGGTAGTTAAAATTATTAAAAATCATCAAGATAAATTAATACATCAAATTGGTTGCCCTGTTGAAATAAAAAAGATCGCAGTTCGTGATCGTAGCAAAAAACGAGATGTCGTTTTGCCAGAGGCAGTATTAACAACACATGTAGAGGAGGTAATTAACGACCCGGACATTGATGTTGTCATTGAAGTGATGGGAGGCGTTGAAGAAACGCGACAATATATATTACAAGCGTTAAAAAATGGAAAGCATGTCGTTACAGCTAATAAAGATTTAATGGCATTATACGGTACAGAGTTGCTCTCTGTTGCATCTGAGTACGGTTGTGACTTATTTTATGAAGCAAGTGTAGCGGGAGGTATTCCAATTTTACGCAGCCTTGTAGATGGATTGGCATCTGATCGCATTACAAAAATGATGGGCATCGTAAACGGAACGACGAATTACATTTTAACGAAAATGAGCAAATTCAATCGACCATATGAAGAAGTATTAGCGGAAGCGCAAGCGCTCGGTTATGCTGAGGCAGATCCGACATCAGATGTGGAAGGATTAGATGCGGCACGGAAAATGGCAATTTTAGCTCGGCTCGGCTTTTCGATGCATATCGATTTACAAGATGTGTATGTAAAAGGGATTACAGGAATTACGGAGGAAGACTTAAACTACAGCAAACGACTTGGCTATACGATGAAATTAATTGGTATTGCCCATCGCGATGGTGAAAAAGTAGAAGTGAGCGTGCAACCAACATTGCTACCTGAAACGCATCCACTTGCGTCAGTAAATGACGAGTATAATGCAGTTTATGTTTATGGGGAAGCGGTCGGGGAGACGATGTTTTACGGCCCGGGGGCAGGAAGTTTGCCAACAGCAACGTCTGTTGTATCCGATTTAGTTGCCGTTATGAAAAACATGCGCCTCGGTGTGAACGGAAGAAGTGCAGTCACTCCGCAATATGACAAGTGTTTAAAAGACGATAGCGAAATATACTCTAAATATTTCTTACGCATTCATGTGAAAGATCAAGTTGGGGCGTTTGCGAAAATTACATCGCTCTTTTCAGAACGAGGAGTAAGTTTCGAGAAAATTTTACAACTTCCTTTAAAACAAAAAGACTTAGCTGAAATTGTACTCGTTACACATCAAGCGTCTTTAAAAGATTATCGTGATGTATTGCAACAGTTGCGTGATTTAGAAGTTGTCGAAGAAGTGAAAAGTTCGTATCGCGTAGAAGGGGAAGGTGCATTGTAATGTGGAGAGGATTGTTACATCATTATCGTGACTATTTGCCAGTGACGGATCAAACGCCGATGTTATCGTTAAATGAAGGAAACACGCCACTCATTCCGCTTATTCATTTGTCTGAAAAACTCGGTGTCGAGTTATACGTTAAAACAGAGGGAGCGAACCCAACAGGATCATTTAAAGATCGCGGAATGGTGATGGCTGTTGCTAAGGCAAAGGAAGAAGGGAGCGATACGATTATTTGTGCTTCAACAGGTAACACGTCTGCTGCAGCAGCAGCATATGCCGCTCGTGCAAATATGCGTTGTATTATCGTCATTCCTGATGGAAAAATTGCGCTTGGGAAGTTGGCGCAAGCGGTCATGTATGGAGCAGAAATTGTTGCAATTCAAGGCAACTTTGATCACGCGTTAAAAATGGTGCGCCGTTTAAGTGAGATTGCACCTGTCACGCTTGTTAATTCGGTCAATCCGTATCGCATCGAAGGGCAAAAAACAGCAGCGTTTGAAATTTGCGAACAACTTGGGCAAGCGCCTGATATTCTTGCGATCCCAGTAGGAAACGCAGGGAATATTACAGCATATTGGAAAGGATTTAAACAATTTCATGAAAAGCATGGCACAAAATTACCGGAAATGCGCGGGTTTGAAGCGGAAGGAGCAGCAGCGATTGTGCGCAATGAAGTGATCGAAAATCCTGAGACGATTGCGACAGCGATTCGAATTGGCAACCCAGCGAGTTGGGAATATGCTGTTCAAGCCGCCAACGAATCGGGAGGAAAAATTGATGAGGTGACAGATGCCCAAATTTTAGATGCGTACCGTCTACTTGCACGAGAAGAAGGAATTTTTGCAGAACCGGCTTCATGCGCGTCAATTGCTGGTGTCATGAAGCAAGTGGAGAGCGGAGAAATTGCAAAAGGAAGCCGAATTGTTGCGGTGTTGACTGGAAATGGATTAAAAGATCCAAATGTAGCGATGGACGCGACGAATATTCAACCGATCGTTTTGCCAAATGATGAAGAAGCGGTGTTTGCGCACATTCAAGGAGCTGTTCTTCAATGAATGATGGGGAGATGTTAAAAATTGTCGTGCCAGGAAGTACAGCTAACCTTGGCCCTGGCTTTGATTCGATCGGATTAGCTGTATCGTTACATTTAACATTAGAAGTTGTTCTTGCTGAAATGTGGGAATTTATTCCGAAAACAAGTGAAGTAAAAAGCATTCCAACAGATGAAAGTAATTTAATTTATCAAGTAGCAAATCAACTAGCTCGTCAGTATGGTGTAGTGCTACCTCCGTGTCGCGTGTTTGTATCAAGTAACATCCCATTTACGAGAGGGTTAGGTAGTAGCGCAGCTGCCATTATAGCGGCCATTGAGCTAGCAAATGAGCTTGGACATCTTGATTTGTCACACCAGGAAAAAATGCGCATAGCTAGCGTATATGAAGGTCATCCTGACAATGTTGGTGCTTCTTTATATGGGGGAGTAGTCATTGGAAGTCATTTAAAAGACCGTACACATGTTGTGCACATCCCTTCCATTCCGGTTGATTTAGTTGCTGTCATTCCGGCGTACGAATTGGAAACGAAAAAGTCTCGCACTGTTCTTCCAAGTGCATTTACGCGCGAGCAAGCAGTCGAGGCAAGCGCTATTAGTAATGTGCTCGTCGCTGCATTGTTAACGCACAACTGGTCGCTTGTTGGTGAAATGATGGATGCAGATGTATTTCATCAACCATATCGGGAAAGTCTCGTTCCTGAATTGCAACATGTGCGCGCAGTAGCGAAGCGGAATGGTGCGTTTGGTGTTGCGCTAAGTGGTGCTGGTCCAACTGTTCTTTGTTTTGCTGAACAAGGGAGAGGGAAAGAAGTATATGATGCGCTTGTGGCAACATTTCCACATTGTGATGTTCGCATGCTGTCAGTAGAGACGGCGGGAAGTTGTGTATATAAAATGGCATTAGAAAAATAAATGATTTTTTATAGTCAAAAGGGGTGCACTTTTCGTACACCCCTTTTTTTAAAACACTTGTTCAACCTCAACCACGCCGGGAACTTCTTCAAGCAATGCGCGTTCAATTCCCGCTTTTAACGTAATCGTTGAGCTTGGGCAACTACCGCATGCACCGAGAAGACGAAGTTTAACAACGCCATCTTCCACATCGACTAACTCACAATCTCCGCCATCGCGAAGTAAAAATGGACGAAGTTTATCTAACACTTCTTGCACTTGTTGTTTAATATCTTGATCTGCCATTTTCATCGACTCCTTTCACTAATTTTATTATAATCATCATGATGAAAAAAATCTATTCACGTTACTTAACTTTTTTCCAGGGGAGAGAATAAATATGATTGAAATATGTGTGTATGGAGCGGATACGATTTGTGCTTCTTGTGTCGGTGCTCCGTCATCAAAAGATACGTACGAATGGCTTCAAGCTGCCATTTCGCGAAAATATCCGAACCATTCATTTCAGTTTGTGTATGTTGATATTTTTTCACCACCAGAAGACGAAGAAAAACGTCAATGGGCACAAAAGGTCATTGACGAAGACTTATTTTATCCTGTCGTTGTCATTAATGGCGAGATTGTTGACGAAGGAAATCCGAAATTAAAAAACATTTATGAAGCGATTGAAAAAAGGGCGAAGTAACTCGCCCTCATTCATTTTACATAACGCAAATCCGTAATTTGTGCTTCATGTTCAATGGAACGTTTAGAAAGTACATCTAACATATCTTGTCTTTTCTGCATTTATACGAAAAATGTAGGAAATTAATATCCGTTATGGTACTTATACATCCATAAAACGCCTGATTTTAGAAGGCGTGGGACGCGACCGGTTAGTGGACGATCGGCAACGAGACCGAATCCATGCTTTTTGCCCAATGATCCTAAAACGCCTTTTAATTTAATTGGTGGAAATTCGCTTGGCGGTTCTTCACCTTTCCAACGTTTTTGTAACACTTGAGCGATTTGTTCTGCTTGACCTTCAGCGAGTTGAGCGCTCGGGGCATGCGGTAAGCTCGCGCAATCCCCAACAACGTATACATTTTCTATATTCGGTATGTGATGTCTAGGTGTTAACACGACGCGCCCTTGATTGTCTTTTTCAACATTCAGTTCGCGAACGACACGATTCGGTTGGATGCCAGCAGTCCACACAATCGCATCACAGTGGATTGCTTCATCATGGTTATACAACGTATGTTCTTCGACTTTTGTAATATTGGATTGGCGAATGAGTTCAACGCCATGTGAATGAAACCATTCTTCTACATAATGACTTAGCCGTTCAGGAAACATAGATAAAATACGCGTGCCTCGATCAAATAGTTTTACGTGTAAGTCTGGACGGCTTTCAACTAATTCACTTGCCAATTCCACACCACTTAATCCAGCTCCGACAACGCCAACGATACTATGTGGAGGGAGATTGCTTATTTTTTGATACGTTTCTCTTGCTTTATCGATTGTTTGAATGCTATAAGTAAAGATGTCTGCACCGGGCACACCGTGATACTTATCCTCACAGCCTAAACCGATGATTAAGTCATCGTACGGAATGCATGTCCCATCTTGAAGATGCACAACTTCATGATGTAAATCAATTTTTTTGACCTCACCGAACACGTAAGATAGGCGAGGGTGTTCTGGGAATGGGACGCGAATATGTTGGTCGCTAATTGTCCCAGCAGCTAAAGCGTAATATTCTGTTTTTAAGCAATGGTATGGAACGCGATCAATTAATGTAATACGAATATGTTCTGGTAAATTTGGAAGGATGCGGAGTAAGATGCGCATATTTCCGTATCCGCCACCAAGTAGCACGAGGTTTCTCATGGAAGCTTTCCCCTTTTGATAAAATTCGACCATTAAAAGTATAACGAAATTGTGACAAAATAACAACATTTTTTCGAGAAACATGAATAATTAAGTGGTTTTTTACATGTTAATATTACATCATTTTTTGTAAAAGTGTTATAATATTAAGATTGAGGTGAATATATTGTTAAAACCGATCGTTGAATTTTGTATAAGTAACTTAGCAAATGGGTCCCAACGTGCACTAGAGCAATTGGAGAAAGATCCAAATTTAGATATTGTTGAATATGGGTGTTTAGGGTACTGCGGGAAGTGCGCCAATACATTGTTTGCGATGGTAAATGGGGATATTGTCACAGCAGAGGATGCGGAGCAACTTGTCGAACGAGTTTATGCGTATATTGAGGAAAATCCAATGTTTTAGGGGGCTATTGTGCCCCCTTCTTTTCTTCACGGATTTCTTGCCAACGGTCGTAAGCCATATTGACAATTCCTTTTTCAATCGTCTCTTTTTTTCTAGCAATCACGCGCGAAAAGTAAATAATCGCTTGTTTTTCTTTTCCTAGCCTACGATATAATTCTCCGATTAAGTACAATAAGCGTACTTCGGACATATGTGTATGAATAAAATCGTCTGATTCATAAGAAGCGATGTATTGGTCGAGCGCTAATCGCATAAATCGCTGTTCATCTTCATTTCGTTGTTTTGAACGATACAACCATGCGAGACGCATATAAAGTCCAGCGAGCGCAATATGCTTTTCCTTTTTCAATGTGGCGGAATAAATACCGAGTTTATATGTATCAATCGCCTCAGCAAATGTTCGAGCCCCGCCGTAGTTTTTCCCATGCCAATTGGCGCAAATATTTTGTTGGATTGTTTCCAAAGTCTGTGGTGGGAAATATGTCGAAAATTCCTCTGTTGCCGAAAATCCGCAGTGTGGACAAACATGGACGTAATACAAAAGCGGATTCGCTTCTTCGCTTGCATAATATGAACAAAAGTCAGTGTCATGTTGGACCGGGCGGATGAAACGTGAACGAACTTTTTTTGTTGTATATGTTTGTTTACAAACAAGACATGTGACGGTACGATCATATAAAATATCCATTATGTTCCCTGCCTTGTATGATTGATAGTCATATTATACTATATGTTTCTCGGATTGCCTGCGACTTTTTATGTATTTGTAAAAAAGTTGTCACGGTTATGATGACGATGTATAGTGTTATTAAAGATGTATGCGGAGGGGAAGTATGAGAAGTTTTTCATTTACGAAAATGCACGGTCTAGGAAATAGTTACATTTACGTAAATATGTTTAAAGAGTGTTTAGCGGAAGAGGAATTATCGTATATTGCACAACGTGTATCAAATGTGCATACGGGAATTGGTTCAGATGGGCTTATTTTAATTTGTCCGTCCGATATGGCTCCAGTGAAAATGCGTATTTTTAATAGCGATGGATCGGAAGGAAAAAACTGTGGCAACGGGTTGAGGTGTGTAGCGAAATATGCATATGAACACGGGATTGTTCAAGAGGAACAGTTTCTAATTGAAACGTTATCAGGTCTTGTTGAAGCTCGTGTTTTCGTTGAAGATGGGAAGGTCAATAGTGTAGAAGTAAATATGGGGAAACCCCGTTTATCCCGCGCTGAAATACCGATGATAGGAAAAGCGAATGATGTTGTCATTAGCGAACCAGTCGACTTTGAAGGGCATACGTATTACATGACAGGTGTATCGATGGGAAATCCTCATGCTGTGTTTTATGTTGATCATATCGAACAGGCACCTGTTACAACGCTTGGACCAGTCGTGGAAAAAGATGAGCGTTTTCCAGAAGGAGTTAATGTAGAGTTTGTGGAAGTGGTGAGCGAACGTGAGCTTCATTTTCGTGTGTGGGAGCGAGGGTCTGGTGTAACGCAAGCGTGCGGAACAGGGGCGTGCGCAGCGGTTGTGGCATCCGTATTAAACGGAAAAACGAAGCGAAATGAAGAAACAGTTGTCCATTTAGCGGGTGGAGATTTGTACATTACATGGAAAGAAAACGGAGATGTGTTGATGCGCGGAGCGGCCGAAACTATTTGTACAGGTGTATACTACTATTAAAAAGGAGTGAGGTCGAATGGAGCAAATCGTTTTGTTAACAGAAAAAGCAGTAGAGCAAGTGAAGCAGATGATGAAAGAAAGCGGGGAAGAAAACGCTTATTTTCGTGTCGGCGTCTATGGAGGAGGATGTAGCGGATTATCTTATGCGATGGGATTCGATCATCATAAACGTGAAGATGATCATGAGTTTGAAAAAGACGGTTTGCGTATATTAGTCGATAAAGAAAGCGCGCTTGTACTAAAAGGGACGACGATCGATTATGAACAAGGAGCGATGGGTGGCGGATTTACGATTCATAATCCGAATGCTATTGCTTCATGTGGTTGCGGTTCATCGTTCCGCACAGCGACACATGCTGGTACACCAGAAGAATGTTAAAAGGCCCCCTGTATGGAGGCCTTTCTTTTACTCAAACATCGATGTAGAGTGAAGTGGTTGTACTTTTGCGTTTGGATCAATGTATGATTTTGCGTTGTTGACTGCTGTCGGTGCTTCACCAAATCCGCAAGCGATTAACTTGACTTTTCCTTCGTATGTGCAAATGTCGCCTGCTGCATACACACCTGGAATGTTTGTTTCCATTTTAGAGTTTACTTTAATGCAGTTTTTCTCGATTTCTAATCCCCACTCTTTAATTGGGCCGAGCGAAGAAATGAAGCCATAGTTGACAATTACAGCATCGACATCAATTGTTTCGCGGGCTTTCGTTTTCACTTCTTCTAAAACGACTTGTTTGATACCGTTTTTATCCCCGATCAATTCGACAGGAACGAACGGCGTTTTTACATCAACAGATGAGTTCATTAAATTTTCGACGCTATGTTCATGTGCGCGGAATTTATCGCGACGATGTACGATCGTTACTTTTTTAGCGATTGGCTCAAGCATAAGCGCCCAGTCAACTGCAGAGTCGCCCCCACCGCATACGAGCACATTTTGACCCGCAAATTTATTTAAATCATCAACGAAATAATGTAAGTTTTTACCTTCGTATTGTACTGCGCTTTCGAGCTCTAACCGCCGAGGCTGAAATGCACCGTTTCCGGCAGTAATGATGACTGCTTTGGAGTAGTGAATTTCTTTATTTGTTGTCAGCTTAAACGTCCCATCTTCTAGTTTTTCTAACTTTTCCACGGATTGTTCTAGGCAAACGGTTGGGTTAAATTTGCTCATTTGTTCTTTCAAGTTGTCAATCAGTTGTTGTGCACGAATTTTTGGGAAACCTGCTACGTCATATATGTATTTTTCAGGGTAAAGCGCGGAAAGTTGCCCACCAAGTTGTGGAAGGCTTTCGATAATTTTGACGCTCGCTTGACGCATGCCACCATAAAACGCTGTAAATAAGCCGACAGGTCCACCGCCGATAATGGTAATATCGTATAATTTTTGATCTTCTTTCACGTTCATTCCTCCTAAAACGTAAATTCTCACGTATTATCATACCATAAAAAATGGTTGAACGCTTTTGTTGTTTTGAAAATTTCGACATGAACTCGACAAAAATTATGACCAAAAATTGAACAAATAAGTCTTGAAAAAGAGAGAAAAAAAGAATAAGATGTTAACGTAGAAATGACAACTTTGTTACAAAACGTTGTATTTTTTTGGTCTATTTCGTGAATAAATTCACAAACTTTCTAAACGATAAAAATCGTTCAAAAAGCGCAAGCTAAAAAAAATAAGAAAAGGTGGAAGTGATTCGCTTGAAGAAGCCAAATGTTGTTGTATTAGGTGCAGGTTATGGTGGATTAATGACAGTGACGCGTTTACAAAAGATGATTGGCGTCAATGAGGCAAGCATTACGCTTGTCAACAAACATGATTACCATTATGAATCAACATGGTTGCATGAGGCAGCTGCAGGAACGTTGCATCACGAGCGCGTTCGCTATGCAATTGCAGATGTCATCGATCAAAGTAAAGTAAAATTTATTCAAGATACGGTTGAAAAAATCAACCTCGAACAAAAACAAGTATTGCTTCAAAACCATGAGCCGTTAACGTATGATTATTTAGTTGTTGCTCTTGGATTTGAATCTGAAACGTTTGGCATTAAAGGCTTAAAAGAATATGCCTTCTCGATTGCGAACGTCAACGCTGCACGTCAAATTCGCGAGCATATTGAGTATCAGTTTGCGACATATAGCACAGAAGAAGAAAAACGTGATGAGCGTTTGACGATTGTCGTTGGTGGTGCAGGATTTACAGGTATCGAATTTTTAGGTGAGCTTGTAAACCGTGTCCCAGAACTTTGCCGTGAATATGACGTTGATCCAAATAAAGTGCGCATCATCTGCGTAGAAGCAGCACCGACAGTTCTGCCTGGTTTTGACCCAGAACTTGTTGAATATGCGGTAAATGTGCTTGAGAAAAAAGGTGTCGAGTTTAAAATCGGCACAGCAATTAAAGAATGTACACCAGAAGGCATTATCGTTAGCAAAGATGACCAAGTTGAAGAAATTAAGGCTGGAACGGTTGTATGGGCAGCTGGAGTACGCGGAAGTCGCGTCATTGACGAATCGGGCTTTGAAGCGATGCGCGGTCGTGTGAAAGTCGATCCATTCTTACGTGCCCCTGGACATGAAGATGTGTTTGTTGTTGGAGACTGTGCGTTAATTATTAACGAAGAAACAAACCGTCCATATCCGCCAACAGCGCAAATTGCAATGCAACAAGGGGAAGTTTGCGCGAAAAACTTAGCTGTGTTAATTCGTGGTCAAGGGGAATTACAATCGTTTAAACCAGATCTAAAAGGAACAGTGTGTTCGCTTGGTCATGACGACGCCATCGGAGTAGTATTTGGTAAGAAAATTTGGGGTGCAAAGGCAAGTGTGATGAAAAAAGTGATTGACAACCGTGCCCTTTACTTAATTGGTGGCCCAACACTTGTTGCGAAAAAAGGGAAATTCAAATTACTATAAAACGAGCGAAGTGACGTTTCGCTCGTTTTTTCTTTACAAATCATTTCTCTTTATGTATAATTATCAGAAAATTAAGAAAAGGGGGAGAGAGTTTTGAATAAAACAACTTGTCAATATTGTGCGGGGAACGGTTATGTTCACGTTGCAGTTGGTGGTTCAGAAACGTGTCACTATTGCGAGGGGACGGGTGTAGAAAAAGATGAAGTAGTGATAAAGCAATAATTGACTCATGTTTTCGCTTTCAGTACACTTAAAATGGTGTATTGGAGGTGAAAACGTATGGAGATGAGCATTCCGGTTTTATTCATTTCTATTTTATTGTTTTTCGTTTTATTTTTCGGTATCGGCTTTTTATTAAATATGATTTTGCGGACGACGTGGACGATGGCAATATTAAGCCCATTTGTTTTATTATTGTGGATCGATCAAATATCTGTAATGGACTACGTGACAAATCCATCTGCTGCCTTGGCGCATGTGAAAGAGCGTATTGGATCATTAGCGAGTGCGGATTTAATCATTTTAAGTAGCGGTATTGTTGGGGCCATTGTTTCAGGTGTTGTCATTCAGATGTTGCGAAAAAAAGGATATCGGATGTTTTAAACCTTCACAATCGTGGAGGTTTTTTTATTTCTCTTGCGGTTGATGTATATTTTGTTTGAATGTTGGAAAGAAATACAACCGTGGGAGGAGTGAATAAATGGGTATAAAATGGTTAAGACGAACGACCATGGTTGTATTGTTTATGTGTGCGTTCATGACGACATTTCAATCAATATCAGGCGTTGAAGCAAAGATGCTATCTGATTGGTTTTCACCTTCACGTTTTTCTTTTTTCTCGTTTAAATCATTATTTTCATCAGATACGTATGAGTACGTCACCGATCGCTTTCGAAAACATGAGAAGCAAACGACACAACTATCATCTCAACAAACAACAAACGAATCGTTGACGTTAGAAGAAGCATTTGATTGGTCGCAATATCCGTCCGTTACGGTTGTAGCAACAGGATATACGGCTGGGGTGGAATCAACCGGAAAAACGCCTGATCATCCGAGTTATGGCATTACATATTCGGGTGTGCGTGTGAAACGTGATTTGTATTCAACGATCGCTGCAGATTTAAACATTTTCCCCATTGGAACGATTTTATTTATTCCGGGATACGGATATGGTGTCGTTGCAGATACGGGTTCGGCCATTAAAGGTCATAAAATTGATTTGTATTATGAAACGGTAGATGATGTGTATAAACATTGGGGAAAGAAAACAGTGAACGTATATGTCGTTAAACGTGGCGATGGAAAATTATCGGAGCAAGAGATGATGACACTAAACGAAAATGAAGCGATGCAAGTGTTTCGACAACAATATATAAAGAAAAAGGAAGTCGGGCTGTAACCGAACTTCCTTTTTCTTATGCAACATATTCGTTATATGTTTGTTGTTCGTTTAACGCTCGATAAATGCGTGGTGCAATTACACCAGCGACGATGGATAAAATGATGTCTTTTGGCAGCGGAACGAGCATCCAGCTCCATGCCATTGTGTATGAGAAGCCTTCTGGTGCTTCAGCCCATAATTTAAATGCCATATACATCCAATTTGTACCAACAACATAGTTGATAATCATGCCGATGATTGTTGCTATAATAAAGCGAGCTACAGAACGATTTCCACTTTTTTCAATAAGTAAGCCAGTTACATATGCAGCAAGAATAAAAGAAAGAATAAATCCAAATGTTGGAGCAATCACCGTTGAAAAACCTCCGTTAAAACGTGCAAAAACAGGTGCACCGAATAGCCCGATCAGCATGTAAACCGTCATGGCCATCGCTCCACGTTTTGATCCGAGAATAGCACCGGCTAATACACAAAAAAATGTTTGTAGCGTAATCGGAACGCCTCCGATGACAAGAAAAGGAGCCCATGATGTAATGTTTGCTCCAATCGCCATTAACGCTGCAAACATGGCGATAAATGTTAAATCTTTCGCACGCATTTGTTAACCTCCTTTTTATATTTGTTAACAAAATCGTATATGATGAAACAAAAAATGTCAACACATAAGTAGAGTTTTCTTGTGCAACATAACAATACGGAGGGATAGCAATGAGAGAAGAAGAACAATTGCTTCGCGCAAATCGATTAGGAGCAAAAGAAGATATCATTCATGTCAGCGAAACAGATGATGGTTATGATTTGCGCGATGCAGCCTATATTGGTGAAAAACAAATGGCGTCACCGAATTATCGCCAGTAAAGAAAAAAGGTGAGTTGGCAGCAAGGCGACTCGCCTTTTTTCGGGGAAAGCGTAATATGGATCGTATTTGGATTAAAAGAAATTTTTTTTATTTCAGATTCAATACCAATCGATTGAAGTTGTATTTGTACGTCTTCCTGTTTTGATTGTTGTGCTTTCTCCATTAGTTGTTTTGCAAAAACAGGATCGTTTGCAATTTTTGCTGAAATAGCTGTTGCATCTTTAAATAGTTTTTGGACTGCTTTTGCTGATTGTGTAAATTGTGTAATATCAACGTTTGGATACATCGTTCTCCCTCCTTGCAAGCAGTATATGACGAAAAGAGAAAAACGCTCAAAGGCGAGCCTTGAGCGCTTTTATAAATAACGAATGAAAATATAGCCGTGTGAAATAAGCAAGGAAATAAGTGTGAGCGGTGCCCCGATTTTTAGAAAATCAAAATAGCTAAACCCATGCCCTTCACGCGAAGCGATACCTGCAACGATCACGTTAGCAGATGCCCCAATTAACGTACCGTTTCCACCTAAACAAGCGCCAAGCGCTAAAGACCACCATAAGACGTCAATTTGTGCTGAGTCTGGAGATAATCCCATGCCGACAGCCATATCTTGAATGAGTGGAATCATCGTTGCAACAAACGGAATATTGTCAATTGTTGCAGATGCGATTCCAGACACCCAAAGAATTAAATAAGACGCATAATGAATATCTCCCCCTGTGATTTCTAATGCTTTCTCGGCCAAACTTTTAATAAGCCCGATATCGACGAGTCCGCCGACGAGCGTAAACAATCCAGCGAAGAAGAAAATGGTTGTCCATTCAACAGAAGCGAACACTTCCTCTAAATCGTGTTCTTTTACGCCGATCATCATTAAAATGATAGCGCCTGTCATGGCGATGACTGCTGCATCGACGTGAATCACTGAATGGAGCATAAACCCTAAAATTGTTAATCCAAGAACAGAAACGGATTTTTTCAATAGTACAGCATCTTTAATGTATTGTTTTTCATCGAGTTTCATGAGACGTTCGATGAGCGCCGCATTTGCTTGAAGACGTTTGCGATAAAACACGTACAAAATAGCAATAACAACAGCCATGATGATGAGAACAACAGGACCTAAATTAAATAAAAAGTCGTTAAACGTTAAATGTTTATTAGCAGAGCCAATCATAATGTTTGGCGGATCTCCAATTAATGTTGCTGTACCACCGATATTTGAGAAAAGCACTTCAGAAATTAAAAACGGAACAGGGTCTACTTCTAACATACGTGTAATAGAAAATGTAACCGGAACAATTAACAAAACGGTTGTCACATTGTCGAGAAAGGCAGAAAGAACAGCTGTCAGCAATGATAAAATGACTAAAATGTTAATTGGGCTTCCTTTCGCCATTTTTGCAGCTTTAACCGCAACATATTGGAAAAAGCCAGATTTGCTCGTAATGCTAACAAGGATCATCATACCGATTAAAAGCGTGATTGTTCCCCATTCGATATGATGCGTGTATGCTTGATGTAAATCGACGATGCCGAAAATAATCATAAAAGCGGCACCTAATAAAGCGATGACAGCACGATTCACTTTTTCTGAGATGATAATGGCGTATGTAATCAAAAAGATTGCAATGGCCGCATAGTATTGAAAATTGCTTACTTCATGAGTGATTGCCTCATGCACGTTGTGTCATTCCTTTCTTCTTTCAGTTTTTTAGTAGCTGGAGGCAGCTTGGACATTTTAAATGTTCTGTGTCAGCGTTTACATTGCGAACATAAAAAGAAAATCCGCATTGTGAACATTCGATTTGCGATAAACGATCGATAAACAATTTCGTTGATGGCGACCCTTGTTTCGTTGTATCGATCACTTCCACATGCACATGTTCACGTGAGTCATCTTCTGCAAGCACTTGTCCTTCTGTTTCTTCTTTTACACGCCAACCATGATCCAAAATATGTTGTTCGAGCTGGCTATGAGAAGAGTTTGCTAACATGTCTTCGGCTAATGCCATCAACTGCTCATTTGTTAAAGATTCAAACGGAATTTTTTGTTTCTGTTCGTTCCAATACCCCCTCAATTGTGCCTCCGTGAATACAAATGTAATGACTTTGTGGATTACGACGTTTTTCAAACGAATACGCCTCCCCTTTTTTGTTTACGAATCCAATTATATTCCTTTTTGCAAAGTGATACAATTGTCTTTATGATATAATGAGTGTGAAGCTATATGGAGAGGTTGATTATATGACTGACATCATATTTGGATTGTTTTTATACTTCCCAGAAGATAAAACAGAGTACATTCCTGCCGCCATTTCATTTACGGCATTTTTTATTGCGGCAGTGCTGACAATGCGAGTAATTATAAAAATTTCAAAGCGTCAAGAGGAAAAAGCGAAACAATTAGAAGAACAGTTGAAAAAACAACAAGTAGACGATTAAATGAACATAGATGGGGCATAATAAGTGGTAAATATGTAGTTGGAGGGCTTATTGTGCGCCAAGTGATTGTATGTGTCCTTTTATTACTTATAAGCGGTTGTATGGAGGAAAAAGTAAAAAACGTCGATGTCAATATGATTAACGAAGACGGCGACTCGCTTGGAACGATTAAAATGTCTCAACAGCCTCAAGGAGTAAAACTAGACATTGATTTAAAGGGACTTCCACCAGGGGAGCATGGGATGCATATTCATGACAAAGGAATATGCGAAACGCCTGAATTTCAATCAGCGGGGGAACATTTTAATCCAGAAGGAAAAGAGCACGGTCTTCTTCATCCAGAGGGGGCGCATGCAGGTGATTTACCGAATTTAATCGTGAAAGAAGATGGAACAGTCAAAGTACAATTGATGGCTCCGAATGTCAATTTATCAGAAGAGAAAAATGGTCTGTTTACAAAAAATGGGACATCTATTGTGATCCATGAAGGAAAAGACGATGGGATGTCTCAGCCAGCGGGAAATGCAGGCAAGCGAATCGCATGCGGTGTCATAAAAAAACGGTAGCAGCAAGCGATGTCGACTTGCTTCTTTTTTTGAAAAAATGCGTGCATTTTTTTCTAAATTGTGTGAAAATTTATGACAGGAGGGATTCGTATGAAGCTAACTGAAAAAGAAATCGAAATTGTTGAACTGTTAGAAAAAAACGCGCGATTGCCGATTGATACGATGGCGAAAATGGTTTCCCTTTCTGTTTCAGAAGTGGAGCATATCATAAAAAAGCTAGAAGAAGCAAAAGTCATTGTACAATATGCAACGATTGTTGACTGGAGAAAAGTCGATGGGCATGAGGGTGTGACAGCCATGATCGATGTAAAAGTGACACCAAAGCGCGGTGTCGGATTCGATGAAGTAGCAGAACGTATTTATCGCTTTCCAGAGGTCAAATCCGTCTATTTAATGTCGGGTGCATATGATTTATCTGTTGTCATTGAAGGACGTTCCATGTCTGAGATCGCCCATTTTGTCTCTGAAAAATTATCAACGCTCGACTCCGTTATTTCAACGACAACTCACTTTATTTTAAAGAAATATAAACATGATGGAACCGTATTTGAACAAGGTGATCAAGATCGAAGAATCGTGGTGGCTCCATGATGCAAAAGACGAAAACATATGTATCTGATACCGTGTCGCGGTTACAACCATCCGGTATTCGGCGCTTTTTTGATTTAGCAGCAAGTATGGAAGGGGTCATTTCGCTAGGGGTTGGTGAGCCGGATTTTATTACCCCTTGGAGTGTGCGAGAAGCTTGTATTTTATCATTAGAACAAGGATATACATCATACACAGCAAACGCAGGTTTATGGGAATTACGAAAAGAAATTAGCGATTATTTGGCACGTCGTTTCGAAGTGCTGTACGACCCGGCAAATGAAATTATTGTGACGGTCGGGGCAAGTCAAGCGCTAGATGTTTCTCTTAGAGCTATTTTGAATCCGGGCGATGAAGTCATTGTTGTTGAGCCGAGCTTTGTTTCGTACGCACCGCTCGTTTCGTTAGCCGGAGGTGTCCCAATTCCGATTCAAACGAGTGGAAAGCACCAATTCAAATTGCAACCCGAGCAAATTGAACAAGTCGTGACGCCGAAAACAAAAGCATTAATTATTTGTTCGCCAAATAACCCGACAGGAACGGTATTGAATAGGGAAGAACTGGTGCAAATCGCGCGCATCGTAGCAAAACATGATTTGCTTGTTATTTCAGATGAGATTTATGCGGAGTTATGTTACGACGAACAATACACAAGCTTTCCTGCCATTGCTCACATGCGAGAACGGACAATTTTAATTAATGGATTTTCAAAAGGATTTGCGATGACAGGATGGCGACTAGGTTTTATTGCGGCACCGAAAGATTTAGCGATGGCGATGTTAAAAATTCATCAATATACAATGATGTGTGCTCCAACGATGGCTCAATATGCAGCCATTGAAGCGTTGCGAAACGGAGCAGGCGATGTCGAGCAAATGAAAAAAAGTTACCGACAACGGCGCAACTTTTTTGTTCAATCATTAAATGAAATTGGTCTTTCTTGTCATATGCCAGGGGGAGCATTTTATGCTTTTCCTTCCATTCAGTCAACAGGAATGACATCAGAGCAGTTTGCGGAGCGTTTATTATTAGAGGAAAAAGTTGCTGTTGTTCCTGGTTATGTGTTTGGAGCAAGTGGAGAAGGATATATTCGCTGTTCATATGCATCATCGCTCGAGCAATTACAGGAGGCGATTCGGCGCATGAGACGATTTCTTGAAAGACTGTAAAGAAAGCTGACGATCGTCAGCTTTCTTTGGTGTATTTCAATTCATATAACATTTGCATGACGCGCAAAAAATCTTCTTCGCTAAATTCTTTTGCTTTTCGTAAAATAAGCTTTGCACGCTTAATGCCAATTTCTTTAATTAAGTATTCAATTTCTGGGTCGAGACTAGATGAATTGGATAAATCTGCCCGTTCTAACAATTCTGATGCAGGAACATCGAGGGCAGTACAAAGTTTTAAAATCGTTGGCGTATCAGGAATTTGCTCACCTGACTCATATTTTTGAATCGTTGCTACCCCTACACGAACTTTCATCGCTAATTCTTGTTGTGACATATTTCGCTGTTCTCGGTACATGCGAATATTTTCACCAATTGTGCTCATTTATTCTCCCACCTCTCCGAAATTCATTTACATGTTTATCATACCATGTTCTGACTTATACTCGCCCACAAAATTAACACCTTTTAAGCAAATTATGTTACAATTTTTCAAAAAACGAGGAGTGTTTCATTTGGATTGGAAAGAGGGTGCGGTCGTTACTGGCATTGTAACAGGAATACAGCCATACGGTATATTTGTATCGCTTGATGAACGAACACAAGGGCTTATTCATATTTCAGAAATTACGGATGGGTATGTAAAAAATATTTATGATTATGTCAATGTAGGAGAGACTGTTCGAGTAAAAATTATCGCTATTGATGAAAAAACAAAGCGAATTAGCTTATCGTTGCGTGATGTGGATCATGACACAACGAATATCGAGACTCCTTTAGGATTTCAACCGTTAAAAATCCAACTCGAAAGATGGCTTGCGGAAGCCAAGAACAAATACAACTCACCGAGCGATCGGTGAGTTGTTCGTTTATGTTCTTGACATTTTTGGTTCTGTACGTCCAAGCTCTTCTGTTGGTTTAAATAGAAGTACGAGATTAATGAGCCCTGCAATACCAACGAGAGCGTAAACGATGCGAGCGAAAGCCGATGCTTGACCACCGAAAATAGCTGCCACAAGATCGAAGCGGAAAAAGCCAATGAGCCCCCAGTTTAGCGCTCCAATAACAGTAAGCAATAGTGCGATTCTTTGTAACGTACTCATGTTCATCCTCCTTTAAAACATCGTATTCATTTATAGAATGGATCATTGTAAGAGAAGTATGCATAAAAAATGCAATTTTCTTTACTTATTTGTTTCTTTTGGAAATAATGAAAGGAAGGAGGGATAAACATGGAAAATTTCGTTTTTCATAATCCAACGAAATTAATTTTCGGTAGAGGACAAATTGAACATTTGAAAAAGGAACTTCATTCGTATGAACGCATTTTGATCGTATATGGCGGAGGGAGCATTAAGAAAAATGGGGTATATGATGACGTCATATCTATTTTGCGTTCATTAAATAAGTCTTGGTCTGAGCTTGCTGGTGTTGAACCAAATCCTCGTTTATCTACTGTGCAAAAAGGGATTGACATATGCCTTCAAGAAAACATTGATTTTATTTTAGCGGTTGGAGGCGGAAGTGTCATTGATTGTGCCAAAGCCATTGCAGCGGGGGCGTTATACGATGGGGACCCATGGGATTTTATTTCGCGAAAGGCGACAGTTCAACGGGCATTGCCAATAGGAACAGTATTAACGCTAGCAGCGACAGGATCAGAAATGAATGCAAATTCGGTTATTACAAATTGGGAAACGAAGGAGAAATACGGTTGGAGTAGCTCCGTTGTTTTTCCGAAATTTTCGATTTTGGATCCTGTTTATACAACAACTGTTCCGAAAGATCATACAGTGTATGGAATTGTCGACATTATGTCACATGTATTAGAACAATATTTTCATCATGCGCCAAATACGCCGTTACAGGATCGAATGTGTGAAGCGATTTTACGAACCGTCATTGAAACAGCACCAAAGCTCATCGAAGACTTGCAAAATGTAGATCATCGTGAAACGATTTTATATTGTGGAACGATGGCTTTAAATGGAATTTTGCGTATGGGACTACGTGGTGATTGGGCAACACACAATATTGAGCATGCTGTATCAGCGGTGCATGACATTCCACATGCAGGTGGTCTAGCTATTTTATTCCCGAATTGGATGAAACATGTACTTGATGAACATGTTGAACGGTTTAAGCAACTAGCTGTTCGAGTGTTTCATGTTTATCCAGAAGGAAAAGGAGATCGTGAAATTGCGCTAGAAGGAATTGGAAAACTTCGGGCGTTCTGGAATAGCTTAGGTGCTCCAAGTCGATTAGCAGATTATCATATCGGTGAAGAATCATTGCCGATAATAGTAGAAAAAGCGATGGCTTTCGGCCCATTTGGTAATTTCAAAAAGTTAAATCATGATGATGTCATGGCGATTTTACAAGCTTCGTTATAAAGTGCGAAAAATGTCATAATGAATCCGTTTACATTGTTTTCGTGAACTTGATTCTCGATGTTTATTTCGCTAAAGTGAAAGAGGATACAATCATTGAGGAGGAAACGTACATGACGCATATTCAGTTTGACTACTCGAAAGCGTTGTCTTTTTTTGGTGAACATGAACTAACGTATTTGCGTGATGCAGTAAAAGTAGCACATCATGCGCTTCATGAAAAAACAGGACAAGGAAATGACTTTTTGGGATGGATTGATCTTCCTGTTGCATATGACAAAGGAGAATTTGCTCGCATTCAACAAGCAGCAAAAAAAATTCAAGAAGACTCTGATGTATTGTTAGTCATCGGCATCGGTGGCTCTTATCTTGGTGCTCGGGCGGCAATTGAAATGTTGCAACATTCTTTTTACAACGCACTCCCGAGCGAAAAACGAAAAACACCGCAAATTATTTTTGTTGGTAACAACATTAGTTCTACATATATGCGCGATGTGATGGATTTACTTGAGGGAAAAGATTTTTCCATTAACGTCATTTCGAAATCAGGAACGACGACAGAACCAGCCATTGCATTCCGTATTTTCCGTAAACTTCTTGAAGAAAAGTACGGAAAAGAAGAAGCGCGCAAACGCATTTATGCAACAACAGACCGTGCGCGTGGGGCGTTAAAAACGTTAGCGACAGAGGAAGGATACGAAACATTTGTTATTCCAGATGATGTGGGTGGTCGTTACTCTGTTTTAACAGCGGTCGGTTTATTGCCAATTGCTGTAAGTGGAGCGGATATTGAAGCCATGATGAAAGGGGCTGCCCAAGCACGCGAAGATTTCGGTAAATCAGAACTAGAAGAAAACATTGCTTATCAATATGCTGCGGTACGTAATGTGCTATACAACAAGGGAAAAACAATTGAGATGCTTATTAACTACGAGCCAGCGTTACAATATTTTGCAGAATGGTGGAAGCAATTGTTTGGTGAGAGTGAAGGAAAAGATCAAAAAGGTATTTTCCCAGCTTCAGCAAACTTTTCAACAGATCTTCACTCTTTAGGTCAATATGTACAAGAGGGACGTCGCGACTTGTTTGAAACTGTGTTAAAGGTAGAAACACCACGTCATGAGTTGACGATTGAGGCAGAAGATAACGACTTAGATGGATTAAACTATTTAGCAGGAAAAACAGTTGATTTTGTTAACACAAAAGCGTTTGAAGGAACGTTGTTAGCACATACAGACGGTGGTGTACCAAACTTAGTTGTAACGCTACCACGATTAGATGAATATACATTCGGTTATCTCGTTTACTTCTTTGAAAAAGCGTGTGCCATGAGCGGATATTTACTTGGAGTCAATCCGTTTGATCAACCAGGTGTAGAAGCGTACAAAGTGAACATGTTTGCTCTTCTTGGTAAGCCTGGATACGAAGAGAAAAAGGCTGAACTTGAAAAACGATTGAAATAATGAAAAAAGAGCTTTTCCTAGATGCAGGGAAAGCTCTTTTTTTGGGTATGATAACAAACAGAGGAGGAGTGATCGATATGATTGAAATTCCATCTGCATTAGAAGGAAAAACATTTTTATTAAATGTGTTAGAACAGGAATTAAAACCGCTCGGTTATGTGATCGGTGGAAATTGGGATTACGATCACGGTTCATTCGACTATAAAATGGCGGATGATGTTGGATACCAATTTTTACGGATTCCATTTGTCGCGATAGACGGGCAACTAGATTCGTATGGAGCAACGGTTGAATTGAAACGCCCATACGTCTTATGCCACAAATATCAGCGTGGCTTAGATGACAATGTGCATATTGGGAATATAAACGCATCATTTAATCAATTTTCTGAGCCAGAAGACCCCGATGCAACGGTACCTGATCAATATGTAGCTATGGCAAAAACGCTCGTCAAAGATTTAGAAGAACGGTTATTGCGCTAATACGATAAGTTCATCTGTCGACTGAATGATCGTATGCGATGGCGGGTTAATGGCAATGTTCTGAGCGTTCGCAATACCAATTAGTAATACATTTTCTTTGTTTAATTCAGTAAGCATGGAAGCGAAAGACATACCGATCCATTCATCGCGCACAGCTAAACGTTTCAACGGATGTTTTTTAAATTCCTCAATATCATTTAACACATTTGGAGACGAAAGACAATTTGCCATTAAAAAGCTGATCCATTTATTTGTTTCAATAATTTCATTTGCCCCAGCACGTTTGGCGTTATCAACTTGTGGTGTCGTTAATATTTCTACAACAGTATATACGGATGGATGGAGCGCTTTAACTGTCAAAAGGGTGACGATAGATGCCAAGTCAGCCTCGATTTCATTTTTATGTTGATTAGCGGTAATAATAACGGCGTGAGCTTTAGACACGTTCGCTTTTTCCCATATGTCATCATGAGTTGGATTTCCTTTAATAAAATGAACATGTTTTGGCACATCCCAACGTTTTAGTGTTTCATCGATGACGAGACATGGCATGTTAGTAGGCATGAGTGCAAGTAGCTGACGAATGCGCTCGTTCCAACCAACTAAAATGACGTGTCCTTCTTTTGTATACGGCAATTGTCCAACGGATAAGGCGTTTTCTTTTGCAATCGCCTTCGTTGATAGTGTCACAAAGTAGGCTGAAACAAATGCGGTACCAAGCAAGATAAGGGCGATGGCGACAAATTTTCCGATTATTGTTTTCGGTACGAAATCGCCATATCCGATTGTTGTCGTTGTAATTAATGCCCACCATATACCATCAAAAACAGTTAAAAATGTTCTTGGTTCAACGATATGAATGACAATCCCGAATAAAAAAATGATAGTTGTGATTGTAAATATGATGCGTACAAGTGGAGAAAGCCGCCAATATGAAGCGAGAAATTCATGCCATTTCATTTGTTTTCCCTCCTGTTTTTATCATTGTAGACGAGATGATGCGATTTCTTACATATTCTTCTTCACAAAAACAAACGATATAAACGAAAGGAGGGAGTCATATTGGATATGAATCGCGTGAAACAAATCATTTCTTCTCCAGATGATATTCGTGTGTATTATCACGGTCAATCCGTTTGGATTGATGAGTACGATGAAGCAAATCGAACAGCAACGGTACATATGCGTGGAGGACGAACACATGAACGTCACGTCGTTTCAGTAGAAGAATTAATGGAAGAGTAAAAAAACCCTTGCATCGCAAGGGTTTTTTTATGGAGCATACCGGGCTCGAACCGGTGACCTTCGCGCTGCCAGCACGACGCTCTCCCAGCTGAGCTAATGCCCCTCATGTTTATATTGTAAAAACATTTTGTTTTTTCGTCAATCGGTACTAAGAGATCATCGGGATGGTTTGCATAATTGTTTCGCTATTTTCTTCAATTGGAACCTCATTGTTTTCCATCCACTCTAAAAAGGAAGATGTTAATTGTGGATCGAATTGTGTCCCTGCTCCTCTTTTGATTTCTTCATAAGCTTCTTCCCATGTAAGTGATGCGCGATATGGGCGAATACCTGTCATTGCTTCGAGTGAATCAGCTAACGCCACGAGACGAGCGAGAAAAGGGATGTCCTCTCCTTTTTGGTTATATGGATATCCATTTCCATCCCATCGTTCATGGTGGTATAAAACGATATGAGAAATTTCAGATGAAACATGGTAATGTTGTAATATTTGTATACCGAATAGTGGATGTTTTTTCATTTGAGCAAATTCTTCTTCTGAGAGTTTCCCTCTTTTTGTTAAAATATGAACAGGAATGTGTAATTTGCCGATATCATGAATGAGTGCTCCAAATTGAAGCTCTCGCTTTTCTTCATCAGTAAGTTTCAAAAATGAAGCAAAAGATAAAGCGATTTTCGTCACTCGATATGAATGGAGGAAAGTTAGCTCGTCCTTTTTTGAGAGCTGGCGCATAAGGAAACAAAGTTCCATATTTTTTATAATAGAGGACATGTCGTTCTCCACCTTTTTGTTTTGAAGGAAATTTTCATCATATATACTAATATAAATGAGAATCGTTTTCAAGTTAAATATTTTCGATATCGACGCCACGAACAGAAGGAATTTGATGAATAAACTCGTATACATCTGTTGTTGCGCGTTTTTGATCGACAGATACTTTTAATTCAACAAAGTGATTTCCGTTATCTAAGTCTTTTATGCGCACCGTTTTAATGCGAATATTTTTTTGTTTAATCGTATCGATGACTTCAGACATTTTTGTTGCATCTAGCACGGTGAGTTTAACGGAAAGTTCTTTTTCTCTTAGTTGTTTCGGACCGAAAACGGTTGTTATAAGCGGAATAAGTTCGACGCTAGCGATAAGGAAAATAACACATAATATCGCCTCGATATAAAAGTTCGCCCCCACAGCGATTCCGACACCTGCAGCTCCCCAAATGAGCGCGGCAGTTGTTAGACCGGAAATGCTATCGTTTCCGCGGCGAAGAATAACACCTGCGCCGAGAAAGCCGATACCTGATACAATTTGAGCAGCGAGGCGAAGTGGATCCATATTTATATGGTCGCTTTTTGGAAATGTGTATGCTGATTCAATTGAAACGATGGTTAACAAACAACTTACAATCGAAATAACGAGGCAAGTTTTAAGACCAACTGGTTTTCGTTTTAATTCTCGTTCTAGACCGATAACGAGCCCGAGAACAGCAGAGATTCCAAGTTTCATAAGTACATGGGCGTCCATGAGACATTCCTCCTTTTCTTCGTAATTAAGTATATTCGAAAGGATGACGAACATGAAGGCATATATAGCACTAATTATTGGAGCGCTTTCTATTTCCACTTCAGCAATTTTTGTTAAATTTACAGATGCTCCGTCAGCTGTTATCGCATTTTATCGCCTCTTTTTCGCAGTTGTTTTCATGACTCCGTTGTTTATTGTAAAACATATACGAGAAACGAAACAGATGAATAAAAAAGATTGGGCTTTTGCAGTATTGTCTGGAACATTGCTTGCGTTTCATTTTATTCTTTGGTTTGAATCGCTTCGTTACACATCTGTTGCAAGTTCCGTCGTTTTAGTTACGTTGCAACCAATATTTGCTTTTGTGGGAGGTTTTTTCTTTTTTAAAGAAAAGATAACAAAAAGCGAATGGATCAGTGCGTTGCTCGCTATTTTAGGTAGTGTCATTATTAGTTGGGGGGATTTTCGGGTAAGTGGCGAAGCGCTTTACGGTGATATACTTGCATTAATTGCATGTGCTATGGTTACAGGTTATTGGTTAGTTGGTCAACATTTACGAAAGCAATTTTCTTTAATTACATATACGTATATCGTCTATGGCATTGCTTCTATTGTACTTAGTGGATATGTGGCGCTATTTCGGTATTCTTTTTTTTCATATGATGTGAATGACTGGATTAATTTCATTTTATTAGCTGTAATCCCAACGTTGTTTGGTCATTCTCTTTTTAATTGGGCGATGAAATGGGTAAATGCTGCGATGGTGTCGATGGCTATTTTATTCGAACCTATTGGAGCAATTATATTGGCTTATATATGGTTAGACGAAAACGTTTATTTATCACAAGCAATCGGATCGTTTTTTATCATTGTTGGAATAGGAGCGTATATGTTCGGGAAACATGTAAAAAGAATTTAAAAAAGTAGTTGCATTTTAAAGAAGAACGTGCTATATTTTAAAACGTCGCTGTTATGATGCGATAATACAAAAATATAAAAATTCATTCTTGACACAAAAAAAACGATATGTTAGATTAAAAAAGTCGCAAAAAACGACAAGATGTTCCTTGAAAACTGAACGAAGCGAAAAGCGTACAGAAGCTAAGGATAACTTTTCTATGGAGAGTTTGATCCTGGCTCAGGACGAACGCTGGCGGCGTGCCTAATA
>NZ_PEDM01000041.1 GCF_002742685.1 Anoxybacillus flavithermus | reverse complement strand
GCCTTCGCAGTTCGGGACTTTCACCCTATAGATTGCACCCATGCCGAGCACACCAAAAAGGGCAGCCATGAGAAGCTGCCCTCGATTCGTTATAGTTGGTTTAATGCTTGCGCTAAATCTTCCCAAATGTCTTCCCATGCTTCTAGTCCGACGGATAGGCGTAGGAGCGAGTCGCTAATACCCATTTTTTTTCTCACCTCTCCCGGGACGACCGCATGGGTCATTGTCGCTGGATGTTGGATTAATGTTTCGGTATCGCCTAAGCTGACAGCGATATGAATGAGGCGTAAATGGTTTAAAAGCCGCTGGGCGTCTGCTTTTGTCCCTTGGACTTCAAACGAAATAAGCCCACCGCCGCGTTTCATTTGTTTTTGATAAATCGAATAATCCCGATGGTCCACGTCGGCTGGATAATAGACGTTCGCTACACGCGGATGCCGCTTCAGTTGCTCGACGATTTTTTCCGCGTTATCGCAATGGCGTTCCATTCGTACCGCAAGCGTTTTCACTCCTCGCAACAACAACCACGCATCAAATGGCGAAAGAACGCCGCCGACGTCTTTTTGCGTCGTTTTTGCGATTTCTGCCATTTTTTCTTTTGTGCTGACCGCAATGCCAGCGATGACATCCCCATGCCCTCCGATATATTTTGTTGCGCTATGGATGACGATATCACAACCGAGTGATAACGGTTGCTGCAAATATGGCGAACAAAACGTGTTGTCTACGACAACGGGAATGCCGTATTCTTTCGCCACGTTAGCGACCATTTGCAAGTCAATCAGCTTCATTGTCGGATTAATCGGCGTTTCGACATAAATGCACACCGTTTCTGGACGAATGAGCTGACGAATTTCTTCTTCTGTTTCCATCGCGCAAAAATCATGGGAAATGTGGTATTTGTTTTTCAACAGCTGCAACAGTCCGAACGTGCATCCGTACACCCCTTGCGAACAAATAATGTGGTCGTTCGCTTTTGTCAGCGCCATTAAAACTGCGGATACCGCTGCCATCCCCGAGCTAAACGCAAGCGCTGCTTCTCCACCTTCTAAACATGCCATTTTTTCCTCCAAAGCCCTTACTGTCGGATTGGCAAGCCGCGAATAAATGTACCCTTCTTCTTGGCCAGCAAAACGCGCCTCTCCTTGTTCTGCTGTTGCAAACGTAAACGTGGACGTCTGAAAAATCGGCGCGGATAAGCTACCAAGGTGCTCTTTCGTATCGTATCCGTGATGAATGACGAGCGTGTCGAATCGTTTGTCTTTGTTCATTGAAATCCCCCTTGCTGTGAATAAACCCCCTACGTTTTTAGTATACGACATCATTTGTCATTTTGTAAGCGCTTTCTTCTCTTTGGAAACGGTTCGCAAAAAAATTTTCTTGTAAGTATTTGTGTTCATTAGTATATTTGAATTATTGAATATTCCATTATACATTTATTTAGAGGTGATAAGATGGGAGAGTTTGCAATACGCCTGTTTGTGCTGTCGCTACTTCTTTTCGTCTTTGGCGCGTTCAGCGCTCTTTGTTTTAGCCGACGCACGAAATGGGCAAACGTTCTCGCTCATTGCAGTTCTTTTTTTGGCGGATTGTTTGGGGCAACGACCGCATTGTTCGTGTTATCGACAAAACACCCAATTATCGTGACTGCATGGACCATCGTATCCGATGTTGTGTTGCGATTGAAAGTCGATATGCTTTCCGCCTATTTTCTCTTCGTTATTTCATTCGTAACGATTGCTGTGTCGGTTTATTCGCTCGGATACGTCACAGAATATTACGGCAAAAAACCGATGGGGCTGCTTGGGAGCGGGTTGAACCTGTTTGTACTATCAATGATCGCCGTCGTCACGGTCGATCATAGCGTCTCATTTTTAATAGCCTGGGAACTGATGTCGCTTCTTTCTTTTTTATTAGTCATGGTTGAACATGAGAAAGCGGAAACGCGCAAAGCAGGGTATGTGTATGTTGTCATGACCCACTTTGGCACAGTTTTTATCATTCTTTCGTTTTTAACGCTCTTTTTCTTTACAAAACATCTTGATTTTTCATCGTTTACACAAACGGCGGCTCATTTGCCAGCTTCCGTTAAAAACATCATTTTTCTCCTGTCGTTGATCGGATTTGGAACGAAAGCGGGAATGATTCCGTTACACGTATGGCTGCCGCGGGCACACCCAGCCGCACCAAGCCATATATCTGCCTTAATGTCTGCCGTGATGATTAAAACGGCGATTTACGGATTGCTTCGGGTGAACTACGACTTTTTAAAAGGCGGGGCGACATGGTGGGGGGCAGTCGTGCTTGGGATTGGCGTCCTCTCTGCCGTATTGGGCATTTTATTCGGCGTAGCGGAAAATGATATGAAACGTTTTCTTGCGTTTAGCAGCGCGGAAAATATCGGGATTATTTTCATGGGCTTAGGAGCTTCCCTTTTGTTCCGCTCGTATCACGAGCCGCTCTTAGGGGCGTTAGCGTTGACGGCACTTTTGTATCATGTATTAAACCATGCCATCTTTAAAGGATTGCTGTTTATGGGAGCAGGTTCTGTTCTGTATGCGACGCATACGAAAAACATTAACGAACTAGGCGGGCTTATTCGCCGCATGCCGTGGACCGCTGTACTCTTTCTCATCGGTGGCATGTCGCTTGCTGCTTTTCCACCGCTTAACGGATTTATGAGCGAGTGGACAACATTTCAATCGTTGCTTCATCTTTCGTTTTCGCTCGATCATCCTATTTGGAAGACCGTCGGTGGCCTTCTAGCTGCAGCGCTCGGCTTGACAGGAGCGTTTGTCGCCGGAAGTGTCGTAAAACATTTTGGCACTGCGTTTCTCGCCTTGCCGCGTACACCGCACGCTGCGAAAGCAAACGAAGTACCGCTTGCAATGCGGTTTGGGATGATCGTGCTTGCTTGCGGTACTATCGCTTTCGGTGTATGGCCAGGATTGGTTTTACGCATGACGAACAGAATTACTGAAAGCTATTTCCATCAGTCATTAACTGGTCGCGCGATGTTGTACATCCCGTTCCACCGTTCGGCCGAGTCGATTTCGCTCGGATGGACGACGATTATTTTCTTTGCGATACTTCTTTTACTAATTACGCTACTTCGCGTGTGGGTTGGAAAAAGCAACAATCGCTACGATGAAACGTGGAACTGTGGAACGCCGCTTGTCCAAACGATGGAATATACCGGGACGTCTTACTCCCATCCTGTGCTAATGATTTTCAAAAGGCTCTATGGAATCGAACGAAAAGTAGAAGTACAAGGAGAATACGCGTACTACCCGAAACGAATTCGCCATCGGTTAAAAACAGAAGCGATCATCGAAACAAAGCTATACCGCCCGCTCATTCTTGGTACGGTCTGGTTGTCACAACGGTTGCGAGCCATTCAAAGCGGAAATTTGCAAAGTTATTTAGCCTATATGATTATCACGTTGATCGTGTTACTGTTATGGATTCGATAATGGAAGGAGGGAATGAAGAAGTCGCGCGATGTTTGCGGCTATCTTCACAACATAAATGGGATGGATTTTTTCAATGGTTTTACAGGCGGTAATTATCATTTTACTTGCCCCGTTTATTCAAGGGGTGATTAAAAAAACGAAAGCACGCATGCAAAACCGCATCGGACCGAGCATTTGGCAACCGTATTATGATGTCATAAAGTTTATGAAAAAAGACGCGGTTCTTTCTCATCATTCGTCATGGCTATCGATTGTTACGCCGTATATCGTCTTCGTTTCGATTGTAACGGCTGGGATTTTTATTCCTACTTATAGCCTCCACAATGAATGGAACTTTATAGGAGATGTTATTCTTGTCGTCTATTTGTTTGGCGTTGCGCGTTTTTTTACCGCGCTTACCGCTCTTGATGCTGGCGGTTCGTTCGGCGGCATGGGGTCAAGCCGTGAGATGGCGCTGTCTGCCATCGCTGAACCGGCGTTATTGTTAGCGTTGTTTTCTGTTTGTCTATCTAGCGAAACGATGAAACTTCCTCATCTTGTCGTTTCGCTTACACATAACGGCTGGGATTGGTTTGCCCCATCGTACGTGCTTGCTTTTTTTGCCATGCTTATCGTCGTCATTGCCGAAACAGGACGCATTCCGGTGGACAATCCGGATACTCATTTAGAGTTGACGATGGTTCATGAAGGAATGTTGCTCGAATATTCCGGCCGGTATCTAGGATTAATGATGTGGGCAGCGCAAATAAAACAGCTATTGCTTTTAAGCCTTTTTATCAATTTGTTTTTCCCATGGGGGATTGAGGGTGAGCATATATTCGTATCGTTTTTGTTGTACGTAGCGAAATTACTCGCACTTGGGATGCTTCTTGCGTTCATTGAAACGATGTATGCGAAAATTCGGCTGTTTAAAGTGCCAAAGCTGCTCGGTTCATCGATGATTTTATCTTTAATGGCGATTTTGCTTCGGGTGTTTGAATAGGAGGGGTGAGCGATGGAACAGTGGATTGCGATGCTTTTATTGATTAGTGCAATTCGGTTATTACAAATTCGAAAAATAAGCGATTCGGTGTCGATTTTAGCGTTTCAGTCGTTCGTGCTTGCACTGACGGCAGGTGCGCTATGGTATCAAACGAAACTCCCTCACTTGCTCGTGGCGGCAGTATTAACGTTGGTCGTTAAAGCGATGATTATTCCAGCTGTTTTGCACTATACGATTAAAAAAATTGATGTGCACCGGCAAGTAGAGCGAGTGACCTCTAAATATTCGTCGCTCTTAATCGCCATTATTTTGTCAGTAGCGGGGTTTTACGTTACTTCCCGACTCCATCTTCCGAGCACAAAATTTGGCGCGCCATATCTTCCGGTGTCGATTACGCTCGTCTTTCTCGGCACGTTTATTATGGTTGACCATAAAAAGGCGCTCATGCAAGGAATCGGACTCATTACGATTGAAAACGGTTTGTTTTTAGTGGCACAAGCCATTAGCTATGGCATGCCGATGATGGTGGAGTTAGGCATTTTCTTTGATATGCTCGTAACAGTCGTTATCATCGGAATTTTATCCTTCCGTATTCATTCGACGTTTGAAAGTTTGAATATCGAAAAAATGAGCAATTTGAAGGGATGATTGACATGGGAGAAGTGTCGTTGCTGCTCATCATTCCTCTGATGACAGCATTGCTTTGCTGGAAAATAAACGTTCGCATTGGTAACAAACTACAAGTAGCCGCTGCGTTGTTCAACGTAGTTGTTGGTCTTTTTATCGCCAAAAACGTATTTTTTCATGCACCAATCACAGGCTGGCATCGTCTAATCTATATCGATGCTTTAAGTGCTTTTAATGTCATGCTAATTGTACTAATTGGGTTTGTCGCTTCCCTGTATTCGGTTGGATATATGCATCACGAGGTGGCAGAAAAAATCATTGACGCTTATAAAGTGCGGCATTATTATTTATGGTTTCATCTTTTTCTCGGAACGATGCTAGCGGTCAGTGTTGTCAATAACCTTGGATTTCTCTGGGTTGGTATCGAATTGACGACGTTAGTGTCGGCTTTATTAGTCGCTTTTTATCGAAAAGGGACGTCGCTAGAAGCGGCATGGAAATATTTAATCATGGGAAGCGTCGGTATCGCCTTTGCATTATTAGGAATTATTTTTCTTTATTTATCCGGAGTGGATTTATTTGGAGAAAGTGCGGATTCATTAAATTGGACCGTCTTAAATCAAGCAGCTAAACAACTAAATCCGCAATGGACGCTTATTGCTTTTATCTTCGTGTTAGTCGGATTCGGTACAAAAGCCGGATTAGCTCCGATGCATTTTTGGCTACCGGATGCCCATAGCCAAGCTCCTTCGCCAGTCAGTGCGGTATTATCAGGGGTGTTGTTGAATACGGCGCTTTATGGCATTTTTCGCATATATACGATTGTCAATACGACGCTAGACGGAAAAGCAGCACCATATCTCATCTTTTTTGGGTTGCTTTCGATTGCGATTACTGTTCCGTTTATGCTCGTCCAACACGACTTAAAACGTATGCTTGCCTACTCTAGCGTGGAACATATGGGCATTATTACGCTTGGTGTTGGCATTGGTGGAGCGCTCGGTCTTTATGGGGCTGTTCTCCATATGTTTCATCATTCTATGGCAAAATCGTTATTGTTTTTTGCGGCTGGAAATATCAATCAAAAATATCATTCGAAACGAATGGATCGTATTTCCGGTGTGGTAAAAGCGATGCCGATTACAGGAAGCATTTTTTTAATTGCGGCGTTTGCGATTACTGGAACACCGCCGTTTAACATTTTTATCAGTGAATTTACGATTATGCGTGCTGGCTTTCAGAGTGGGCATTTAGCAGCGACCGTTCTCTTCCTTTTATTCGTTGTCCTTATTTTTTCTGGGATGATGTATTATGTCGTACGAATGGCGTTCGGAGAAGCACCGGCGAAAGTAGAAAAGAAAGAAATGAGTCGTTGGTCGACAGTGGCGCTCTTTCTTCCATTAATAGCCGTTATCGTTTTCGGGTTATACGTTCCACCGTTCTTTCAAGAAATCATTCAACAAGTGGCGGTTGTGTTGCAAGGGGGCAAATCATAATGGAAAAAACGATAAAGCAGTGGCTTTCACGAATGAAACAACAGCTTGGAAATAAAGTGCGGTCGATGGAACAAAACAGCGCACAAGAAACGGTTATGCTCGTAGAAAAAACAGAACTTCCAGACGTCTGTTATTTTCTTTGGCACGAGAAAAAAGGGCGGTTGTTTACGATGGTCGGAAATGATGAGCGGGACATTCACGGCTTTTTCGCCTTATATTATGTATTTTCTTTCGATTCTTTCCGTCATTTCATCACCGTGAAAACGTTAATCGACCCGCTCGATCCAACGTTTCCGTCCGTTGCGGTACAGTTGCCCGCTGCGAATTGGTATGAACGGGAAGTTAAAGATTTGCTAGGGCTCAGGCCACAAGGGCATCCCGACCCACGCCCGCTCATTTTGCACGGAGATTGGCCGGAAGATCTTCATCCTTTACGAAAAGATTTTCCACTCGATCGCCATGCTCCACGCGTTCAGAGTCGAGAAGCGTTTATGCCGTACGACAGCGAAGACGTGACGGAAATACCTGTCGGACCGATTCATGCCGGTATTATTGAACCAGGCCATTTCCGTTTCGGGGCAGTTGGCGATACGATTTTACATTTAGATGCCCGCTTATTTTTTACCCATCGCGGCTTAGAAAAAGCAAGCGAAGGAATGCCGCTAGAAAAAGCGTTGTTTCTTGCAGAGCGAACATGCGGTGTTTGTGCGTTGTCTCACAGCACAGCATTTGCTCAAGCGGTAGAACGTCTAGGGGAAGTGACAATTCCACCCCGTGCCGCCTATTTACGTACGCTATTTTTAGAATTGGAACGGTTGTATAACCATATCGGCGATGTCGGAAACGTATGCGCTGGGTTTGGGTTTGCGGTCGGAGTTAGCCAAGGGGCGCGCTTAAAAGAAACGCTGCAACAATTAAATGAACGTGTTGCTGGCCATCGTTATTTACGCGGTGTCGTTCGCCTTGGTGGGGTAAGAATCGATATAACCGAACGAGAGAAAGAAGAGATTGCGCAAACATTAGCGTATGTCAAAAAAGAGTTTCAAGAACTCGTTGACCTGCTATTTTCTCATGATATTGCCATGAACCGAATGGCGACGACCGGCGTGCTTTCTTTAGAACATGCGAATCAGTTGGAAGTCGTTGGGGTAGCCGCTAGAGCGTCGGGACGCTCGGTCGACATTCGCCGCGACCAGCCGTATGCCGCCTATGACCAAGTTTCATTTCACGTCCCGGTTTACGAAGTTGGCGATGTTCTTTCTAGGGTGCGCATTCGTGTTGACGAAGTGTTAGAATCAATTGCGATTATTGAACAGCTACTGCACTCCCTTCCTAGCGGCGATACGTTCACTCCCCTCCCACCGCTACCGCCGTATCGTTCGGCAATGGGATGGTGCGAGTCGCCTCGCGGAGAAACGGTGCATTGGCTCATGGTTGGTCCGGATCAAACGATTTACCGATATCGAATTCGCTCGGCTACCTACAGCAACTGGCCTGCGGTTCCGCTTGCGGTCAAAGGAAATATCGTTCCTGATTTTCCGCTCATTAATAAAAGTTTTGAGCTTTGCTATGCTTGTTGCGACCGATAAAAGGGGGGAATAGCGATGTTTGATATTATTAAGAAAATATGGAAAACAAAGACGGTAACAAAAACCGAATTATTGACAGAAGCACCGGAACGTTTTCGCGGCAAGCCGATTTTTGGCTCGAATGAATGCACTGGCTGCCAAGCATGCACAACCGCATGCCCTGCGAAAGCGATCACATTCCAGCAAAACGACGATGCCATTACCGTTTCTTTATCTTATACTACTTGTATTTTTTGCGGCATTTGTGCAGAAGTATGCGAAACGAACGCCATTCACATCACAAACGAGTATCGACTAGCGACAAAAAATAAAAACGAACTAACAGTGAACAAACAAGCAACATTTGCGAAACTTTTAACAGCGGGAAAGGAAGTATGATACAATGAAAAGCGAAAAAGAGCAAACAGCTGATTTGCGATGGACGCTGCAAAAAAGAATGAAAGAAGTGCTCGGACGTTCGCTGCATATTCGCCATGTCGATTCTGGTTCTTGTAATGGTTGCGATTTTGAAATGAATACATTAACTAATCCAATTTATGATATTCAACGGTTTGGCGTCGATTTTGTCGCCTCTCCTCGCCATGCGGATATGTTAATGGTAACTGGCGGAGTGACAAGACATTTAGAAGAGGCGCTAATAAAAACGTATAACGCTGCTTCCGAGCCAAAAATGGTTGTCGCTATTGGAGCTTGTGCGTGCGGCGGCGGAATTTTCGGGCGCACCTATGCTAATTACGGTGGTGTTGATCAAATCGTTCCTGTCTATGTTTACGTCCCTGGTTGTCCTCCTCGACCAGAAGCGATTATCGAAGGAATTTTATTGGCGCTCAAGCGATACGAACAGTTATCAAGAAATAAAGGAGAGAAGATGCATTGAATTTAGAACTGCAGCAATTTAAAGCGGATTTTTTTAAAGCGCTCGCCCACCCGTTACGAATTCGCATTTTAGAATTATTGTGTGAAGGAGATAAAAACGTTAACGAACTGCAAACGTTAATCGGTAGCGAAGGATCGGCTGTTTCGCAACAGCTAGCGGTGTTGCGAAGCAAAAACATTGTGTACGGAACAAAAGACGGAAACCGCGTCGTCTACTCGTTACGCGACCCGATGATTAAAGAACTGTTAGCCATCGCCCGACAAATTTTTAACAACCATTTGATTGATACCATTTCCATGCTAGACAAGTTTAATGACGAAGCCGAATAAGGAGAGCCCCTCATTGATTTGCAAGATGAGGGGCCTTTTTTCCTCTTTTCTCTCTCATTTTCTTTATTTTATAATAGGGAAAGGGAGGTGAAGTAGAAATGGAGAAAGAAACGATCGTAAAAGAAATTGTCAAAGCGCTCGAGCTATTCTCGGACAAAATTCATCACGAAATGAAGGAAATGAGCAATCAACTCCGTACGGAAATGCAGGCAATGGGCAATCAGCTTCGGGTAGAAATGCAAGAGATGGGACAGCAGCTTCGCTCGGAAATGCAAGAGATGGGACAACAGCTTCGGACGGAAATGCAAGAGATGGGACAGCAGCTTCGGACAGAGATCCGCGGTGTAGAAAGCAAGTTAGAAGCAAAAGTCGACGCTCTTAAACAAGAAATGAACGAACAATTTGAGCAGCTAAACGAAAAAGTCGATCGGTTACGGGATGAACTGACCGACACGCAAGAAACGGTGGATTTGCTTTCTTCTAAAACGCTCCAGCATGAACGAAAACTTCGCAGCCTTTATCGCCAATCATAGTCCCTCACGTTCGCAACAGATCGTTTACCACTATTTGACCTAAGGAAGGAGAAAAAAATGGAAGAAAACGTATTGTTACAAGAAATTGTGAAAGCGTTAGAGTTATTTTCGGAAAAAATTCACCATGAAATGCACGAAATGGGCGAGCGACTCCGGGCGGAAATGCATGAAATGGGCGATCAGCTCCGCGCAGAAATGCAAGAATTTCGTGCAGAAGTGAATGAACGGTTTGATCGACTTGACACGAAAATCGCTAGCTTGCGCGTCGAGCTAACCGAAACGCAAGAAACGGTGGATTTTCTCTCCGCAAAAACGATGCAACACGAACGGAAACTGCGCGGAATCGATGGGAAAATTCGGGCTTGACAAAATGAATATTTCCGTAGATAATTCTGAAAAAATCGTTTATATCGAAAACGGCACGGGACGAGTAGACCGATGGAACGTGCAAGAGAGTGGAACCCGTAGGCTGGAAGGTTCCTCACGGAAAGTCGGTTGAACCTACCCTATACGGCCGCTTATGCAAACATAAGCCGTCTCCCCTACGTTACAGGGCAAGAGGTGGGCGCTTAGCGCCAAAAAAGGTGGTACCGCGGAATCAACGCTTTTCCGTCCTTTTCGACAAGGGCGAAAAAGCGTTTTTTATTTTTTGGAAAGGAGTGGGATGGTGAAAAAGAAGCGAATCGTCGTCAAAATTGGCAGTAGCTCTTTAACAGAAGCAAACGGCACGCTCTCGGAGCAAAAGCTTCGTGAACATGTCGAAGCACTTGCTTATGTCAAACAGCTCGGGCACGATGTCATTCTCATTTCATCAGGGGCAGTAGCGGCCGGTTTCGGTTTGCTTGGATATCGTTCGCGACCGAAAACGATCGCCGGAAAACAAGCAGCTGCCGCAGTTGGGCAAGGGGTGCTGATGCAAAACTACATTTCCGCCTTTCATTCGTTTGGCATCGTGACTGGTCAATTGTTGTTAACGCGCGCAGATTTTTACGATCGCGACCGATTTCGCAACTTATTTGCGACAATTTCTACATTGTTAGAACGTGGCGTGCTTCCGATCATTAACGAAAACGACTCGATTGCAGTCGAAGAGTTAACGTTTGGTGATAACGATTTATTATCCGCGCTTGTGAGCGGTTTTTTACATGCCGATGCGCTCATCATTTTAACGGACATTAACGGGCTATATGACCAACACCCGAGCCACCCAGACGCAAAAAAATATCATTTTCTCTCCGAAATTACTGACGAACTGATGGAACAAGCAGGCGGAAGTGGTTCGGCAGTCGGAACAGGGGGCATGAAATCAAAGCTACTTGCAGCGCAAAAGGCTCTTTCCTTCGGCGTCAGCGTCTTTATCGGTACAGGAACAGGAAAAGAAAAATTGAAACATATTTTAGAAGGAAAAGGCGATGGGACGTATATCGGCTCCCCTTTTCAAGAACATATGCAAATGCGAAAACAATGGATTGCGTACCATTCCGAAGTCGCAGGTACGATTGAAATTGATGAAGGAGCAGAAAGTGCGCTATTGCATAAAGGAAAAAGTTTATTACCTGCTGGTGTAACAAACATATTCGGCTCGTTTCAAGCGCTTGATGTCGTAAATGTCGTGAACCAAAAAGGAGAAATCATCGCGAGAGGTCAAGTATATTACGCTGCTGACGATTTAGTAAAAGTAAAAGGTTTTTCAAGCGAGGAAGCGAAACAATATTCCTTCCACCATCGCCCAGAAGTCATTCATCGCGACAACTTAGTATGTTTAAAAAAACGGACGCCCGTCCGCTAAAAACGAAAGGAGCGAAAACGGATGAGTGAATTACTAACAAAAGCAAAAAAGTTGAAACAAGCCGCGAACCGATTAGCTATCTTATCGACAGAAGAAAAAAACGAAGCGCTTTCGATGATTGCGGAAGTGTTGATTGCGCAAATGTCGTACATTTTAGAAGAAAATGAAAAAGATATGGCGAACGGGAAAGAAAGCGGTCTCTCCCCTTCGTTGCTTGACCGGCTGCAACTCACTGAAGAACGCATCCATCAAATCGCCGATGGCGTTCGCCAAGTTATTCACCTGCCAGATCCAATCGGCGAAACGATCGAACAATGGACGCGGCCAAATGGGCTACTCTTAAAACAAATTCGCGTACCGCTTGGTGTTGTCGGCATGATATATGAAGCTCGGCCAAATGTGACCGTCGATGCGGCTAGTCTTTGTTTAAAAACAGGAAATGCTGTCTTGTTACGCGGCAGTTCTTCCGCCATTCACTCGAACAAAGCGCTCGTTTCCGTCATGCAAGAGGCGTTAAGACAGTCACCGGTTCCAACCGATGCGATTCAACTGCTAGAAGATACGAGCCGTGAAACGGCACAACAAATGTTTCGTTTAAAAGAATATTTGGACGTTCTTATCCCGCGCGGTGGCGCTGGTCTTATTCAATCGGTCGTCGAAAACGCAACGATTCCAGTATTAGAAACAGGCGTCGGCAATTGCCATCTTTTTATTGATGACTCTGCCAAAAAAGAGATGGCGATTGATATTGTCATGAACGCTAAACTGCAACGCCCTTCCGTCTGCAATGCGGTCGAAACGGTGGTCATTCACAACAAATGGCCACATATAAGGGCATTGCTTGAAACGTTGCATGAAAAAGGCGTCGAATTGCGTGCTGACAAACAGCTGGCGGCTACTTATCCGTTCGTTCGTGAAGCGACAGAAGCCGACTGGGCGACTGAATTTTTAGCCCCGATTTTAGCGGTAAAACTCGTCGAAACGGTGGACGAAGCGATTGAACATATTGAGCGCTACGGCACAAAACATTCCGAAGCGATTATTTCCGAATGCAATGAACACGTGGAACAATTTTTCGCTCGCGTCGATGCCGCTGTTTTGTACCATAACGCCTCTACCCGCTTTACCGACGGCGAACAGTTTGGATACGGTGCCGAAATCGGCATTAGCACGCAAAAACTGCACGCTCGTGGTCCAATGGGTTTGCGCGCCATCACGACAACAAAAACGCTCGTGTATGGAAATGGGCAAGTGCGAAAATAGAAACCAGCCTCCACGTGGGGCTGGTTTTTATTTCCGCACAACATACAATACTCCTTTTATGACAATTTGTCCACCTAAATAAACCATCCAAATAAAAATGACGGCTCCGTTCCTCCCTACTACGGTAAACCACCCAGGATCATCTGGAATAAAAACGACGGCGAAAACTAGAGAGAGCACTAAATTGATTCCATTTAACAAACTAACGAGCAATATATTTATCTTTGCTGCGATGACGCCCCCTAGCAAAATAGCGAGCAAAAATCCAATCAGTAAAAATGGTGCTTCTTTCCTTTCCATATAGCGTCCGTACTCGTAAAAATGAAAAATAAATGGCACTGGAATAAGGAAAAAAGTGAATAATAATGCTTTTTTGTTATGCATTTGTGTGACCCCCCTATCTCCGCAAAAATCCGCCTTCGGAATGAATGACTTGCCCGGTAATCCATTCAGCTTCGTCGCTTGCTAAAAAGCGAACGAGGCGCGCGGCGTCTTTTGGGGTACCAATTCTGCCAAACGGAAATTTCGGAAGAAGGTATTGCTTTAATTCTTCGTCCATCCATCCTGTATCGGTAGGTCCTGGATTAATTGCGTTTACGGTGATCTTTTTCTCGGCTGCTTCGACGGCGAACGTTTTCACAAACGCATCGATTGCCCCTTTTGTCGCTGCATATGCACTTTCTCCCGGCATCGGTCCAAGCGACTGTCCTGATGTCATCACGATAATTCGTCCGCCTTGTGGTTTTTCAAACATGTTGGCAAATGCCACACTTAACATGATCGGCGCCCTTACATTGACAAAATAATGTCGGTCTAGCATGTCGCTTGTTAACGCTGAATAAGGAAGCGAAACAGAATAGCAAGCGTTATTCACTAAAATGTCAGGCACGCTGAACACTTCACGCACTTGTTCTAGTAGCGCTTTAGGCGCTTCGCATTGCGCCAAATCTAATTCTACGCAATGACACGCTATACCGAGCGCTTCTAGCTTTCGTTGAATGTGAAGCGGTTCGTCTTGTTCTATCCCCCACGGCATCTTTTGGTCGTATTCGCTCCAGTACGTGAAAAAAATATCTGCCCCTGCTTCGGCTAACGCTTCACAAATCGCCGCACCGATTCCATTTTGCCGGCTTACTCCTGTTACTACCGCCTTTTTTCCTCTTAATATTTTCAATCATCCTCACCCCTTACCGAATCACTTCTAACACTTCCGCAAACCGCTTCTGCTCTCCATCCCATTTTGCCTCTCCCAATCGCAACGAAATTGGAATATCGCAATGGATGGCTGCCAGTTTTCGCGATAAATGAAGCAAGTCGAGATGTTCGGTTATTTTTTGTTGCTGTGCATTTGTTAAGTTCGCTAAATTTTCCAAGATTCCTTCAATCGAGCCGTATTGTTGAATGAGTTTAAACGCTTGTTTTTCCCCGATGCCGCGCACGCCTGGATAATTGTCGCTCGGATCACCCATAAGCGCTTTCACATCGATGAGCTGTTGTGGCTGAATCCCTTTTTCTTCAATAAAGCGTTCGAGCGTATACGCCTCGTAGTTGCCGATGCCTTTTGCCAGCAAATAAACAGTGACACGTTCCGAAAGAAGCTGAAATAAATCCCGGTCTCCTGTCATAATAGAAATTTGCATATGTTCGCGATATTGCTTGACGAGCGAGCCGATGCAATCGTCCGCTTCGGCACCGAGCACACCGATATTCGGAATACCAAGCATCGCAACCACTTCTTTCGCTAAATCAAACTGCGGAACTAATTCATGTGGTGGCTCACCTCGATTCGCTTTATAGTCTGGAAACCATTCCGTGCGAAACGTCGTACTTCCCATATCCCAACAACAAACGACATGCGTCGGTTGAAGCGCATTTGTCGCCGCTTCAATATGTTTCACTACCCCATATACCGCATTCGTCGGCACCCCACGGCTATTGATCATCCAACGTGGTGCTGTCGCATAAAACGACCGAAACAATAACGCCATCCCGTCGATTAATAACAAATGCTTTCGTTCCATCGTCTGCTATCCTTTCTATGTATCGATGCAACAAGTATAACAAAAAACCACCCCATATGGGATGGCGGAAACGTTCAAACATATTTTGTCCAACGTATCATTTATTGCAAACGTCTTTTTAAAAAACCAACCAACACAATTAAGCAATATAATCTCCCTAGCCTCAATGTCTCTACTTTCTTTACTTTGACTTATAGTCTGAGGATTGGCAAGAATGACTTTCACAGTTACTCCTTCCGTAAAGTCGTCAACATTTAATTTGTTGCCATTTTCATCACTGAATTTTGTTTGATCTGTGATTCGGACTGTACAAGGATAGCTTATATCCTCTACGTTATTTTTCCTTTTCTTTACTTCATGGGAACAGTCCACGACAAAATGATTTTCTCCAATACTATAAAGCGTCCCTTCAAAAGACTTTGTTCCTGTGCAACCAGTCAAGAGTAAACTATATACATCCAAATTAAAATTTTAACCTCTGGTTCACGCAGCAC
>NZ_PEDM01000040.1 GCF_002742685.1 Anoxybacillus flavithermus | reverse complement strand
AATTCGCGAACCATTTCTTCATCGATCTTTTTCGTCCGGCTGTCCACCGCCGACAACATCGTCAGCCACGGCCATTCGGGTGACTGCTTCACATCCCGACGGTATTTCTTCCATTTTACCATAAATTGTGACAAATCAAGCACATGAAATTCAAGGTGATCGCTCCAAAGAAACTGTTCTTCATCTTCACGGATGTGGAATATCGTATGAAAGCGGTCAGTTTCGTGCGGAAAAAGTGGGTAGTTGAGGATGGCAATCATAATCGTCGGGGGAAGTGTGTCATATCGTTCTCCTTTTGATAAAGAAGACGAAAACAACCGCGCCCAGTAATACAACAGCCGTTCCGGCATGCCGTATTGCGGGATGATTTGAATTTCAACATGAATGCGCTCGCCACGATTCGTCCGAACGATGACGTCTAGCCGTCCGGTTTTTCCGTCTTCTGTTTCTTTCGTCAGTTCGGTGTTTTCAAACTGCACATCGACGATTCGGTCATCACCTGTTCGATGCAACAGCGCGTTTAAAAACGCCATCGTAATCGACTTTCGGCTCGGATGGCCAAACAGCTGCTTAAACATAAAATCCATTTTCAAATCGAGGTATTGCATGAGGATCATCCTTTCGTGGAATGTAGAGGTACAATTTGATTAAAACCGGGAAATAAGGGAAATGCAAATGAAGAAAATTGAATTTTGCGGCGCCTTTTTTCGCGGCAAAAGCAAAAAAAGAGCCGAGAAATGGCTCTTTTGCGAATGAAAAATAATTTTCCGATAAAAGTGGGCAATTTTTTATCTTTCTCCCTAGCGAACTTCGATATGCTTCAGGGGCGTGACAGGCATCACGAAATTTAGTTTCTTTTGGTTTTGACATACACGATATCACTTCAACCTCTCAATTTCTTCCACAGACAACTCCGTCAGTTCATGGATTGTCTGTACGTCGTAGCCTTTTTCCAGCATCTTTTTCGCAATATGGCGTTTTTCTTGTTGTAGTCCTTCTTTCAACCCTTTTTCTAGCGCTTTTTTCTCATATGAAATAATTAACTCTAACACTTGTTCTTTTTCTTTCGTTTCCATTTCATTCACCTCGTTTCGTAATTGCTGTTCTTCCTCATCCGACAGTTTGACATATGTTTCAAAAAAGCCGATTAACAATCGCTGCTTTGCTTCGTCTAATTCCATTCGTACGATCATGCGTAAAAATTGTTTTTTTAATTCCACTCGTTCACTTTCAGTATACCCCATTTTGCTTAACAGCGCAGCGGCGATTGGGTTGTCGTGGCGAATGTAATCACGGCCAGTTTTGTTTGCGCAACTCCACAGTAAGAAATCGGAATTGGAGTACATCGAAAAACGGGAATTGGAGCGTAAACGAGGAAGGTTCATGGCGAAGATAGTCGTAGCTAAATACCGCAATCGGCAACATGCGCTTTCGGTATTTTCAAACAAGCGGCTAAAGTAAATAAACATTCGTTCGGGAAACGATGGCTGCACGTAGCTTTGATTTTCGATATGGACGATAATAAGGCTATCCTCCCCTTTCAATTTCGTTTCGACCAGCAAATCCACGCGATACTTCTCCCCCGCCGTCACATCGGTAAACAATTCCTCCGACAAAAACGACACGTGCTGAAAATCGATATGCTCATGCACATGCGGGAAAAAGAGAAGAAGAAACTCTTCAAAAAACGTCGTAATCAGCTCCTTAAACAACCGATCATGGTCAACCGCCATATATGCACCTCGCTTTCTGTTTTGTTGCATATTTTCGACAGCAAAAACAACATTCCTGCTTCGGAAATGAAAAAACAGAGAGCCACCCAACGACTCTCTGTCTCTATCAAACTTCGACAATCTTCGGGGCGTGACAGTGGAGTGAGCCTTTAAAAGTAGACATGTATAAATCGGGAAAAAGATGTCCATACAGAAGACAGGAAGGAGCCGATGAACATGTCGAAAAAACAAAGAACTTATAAAAGCTATTCTTCAGAATTGAAGCTGGAAGCCGTTCAAAGAGCCTTGGCGGGAGAGAGTGTAAAAGTCATTGCACATCATCTTGAGATTACAGATCCTGACTATATTTATAAATGGATAGATCAGTATGAAATGTACGGGGAAGTAGGACTAAAACGAAAAGTTAGGAATCATCCTGAAATGGACAAGGATTTTATTATACGAGAACTAGAGATGGAGAATGAAATTTTAAAAAAGTATCTGCAAATTCTGAAAAGGGAGGGAAGACAGCGAAGTTCAAAGTAGTAGACGAGCTCAAAACAAAATATCCAGTCGTTAAAATATGTGAAAAACTACAGATTTCAAAATCTGGTTACTATAAATACTTGAAAACAAAGGGTAAGAAGAAAAAAGAATCTAAGAAAGACCAACAATTAAAAGAATATATCTCTTTGATTTTCCATGAACATAAAGGGAGATATGGATATCGAAAAATTCACGCAGTGTTAAACAATCAATATCAACTACCTGTAAGTGAAAAAGTGGTACGTCGACTAATGAGAGAATTAGGATTAAAATGTCAATCTCGCATGAAACGAAAACAACCCGCCAAAGTGAAAAAAGCAACTTCCGCTGGATATATTTATGAAAATCTATTAAAAAGAAACTTTTCCACGACACGTTTGAATGAAAAATGGGTCACAGATGTCACGGAAATTGCCGTGGAAGATAAAAAGCTATTTGTTTCTGCCGTTATGGATTTACACAACAATGAAATTATCGGGCATCAGATTTCATCAACACACGATGTTCAACTTGTGGAAGATTCCCTATTGTATGCATTAGAAATCAGACACATCAAGGATTCCTTAATTCTTCACTCAGATCAAGGAATGCCATATCGATCAACAAGATGGAAAACGCTGATGGATACATTTTCGATTACACCAAGTATGTCGAGAAAAGCGAATGCGCTTGATAACGCATGCATAGAAAGCTTTTTCTCCTATCTCAAAACAGAGATAGAGCAGGATTTGCAACGTACGAAAAGTGTGGAAGAGGCAACGCAGCTCGTTCATGATTACATTCGCTATTACAACCACCAACGGATACAAGGTGTTCTTGATTATCAGACACCGACTCAATATGCAAAGGCTAGTTAACAACGAGCACCAGTGGGCTATATTTCCTCTTTCTCGTCTTACCGACCTCTCCTCAGAATTCCGTGGGACTGTCAAGTGCTCTCCTTGACAGTTTCACGGGGTTCTGAGACACTAGGAAAAAGACGAGAAAAGGAAAGGAACCAGAGCTTTACCACTCTGATTCCTTCACGTGAACTGAATTTATACTGTCTACTTTTCGGATCGCAGTGCACAGGTACCGTACCAAAAACTAAAACTCCGTGATCTTTTTTCGAAAAGAAAGATAGGATTACATCAATCTAAAACCTATACTTTCTCTCTCGCTTTTCAAACGCCATTTTTCCACCCTCTAATATTTCACAAACATGAGTTTTTATACCTTTACCAGAAATTTTGTTAGTTCCGTCGTCAAAATCGCATTCTAATGCTCCGTTTACGTACTCAAAGCGATGCGAATCGTTTTCATTTAATGTTTTATCTTGGTTTGCTACAATTACGTTTTCTGCATCAGCCAGCACAACTAAATTAGCGTTATGAGTTACAATTATTATTTGTCTCTCTTGACTCTTTTCTCTTATAATTCTAACTAACTCTGTTGAAATAGTTCGATTATCAAGATTATCTTCTGGCTGATCTATAAGTATCGGATGTTTGTCATTGCTCATATCCAAAAATAACTCCAACAAAATGAGTCCTCTTTTTCCAGGAGACATTTGGGATAATCGATCCCCATCTTTTTCAATATCAAATATCACATCAACAAAATCCGGATTTAAAAGTTCCTCTATAGCTTTCTTTTTTGTGTAACTTTTTTTCAGTTTGTTATCTTCCATAAATAATACTGTTTCCAACAAATATTTAATGCTTTCCGTGAATTTTTCCTCTGAAAAAATGAATCCATCACTCTCTTCATCAAAAACCCCCTTAGCATAACAATTCGGAAATATATTAAATAATTTTCCTCTCTTGTTAAAAGCACCCATAAAAAGTTGATTAAAATCGATATTTTTAAAGCATATGTATGCCTGTAATTTTAAATTACTAAAATAGTCTTTCGAGTTAAAATAATGTTTTATTTCTTGTTTTATATCGAATATTTTCTGATATCTGTCGATAATGTCATCTTTAATTTTTGAATTCTTTCTAGTTAGTTCAGTCATAACTTTTTCTTTTCTTTCCAATTCATTTAAATAACTAACTTGTTCTGCGATCCTATCTTTTAATACTTTGATTTCAGAAACCCCCTTCATTTTCTCTATTAAGTAAGAGAGAGAAGTTTCAATTTCACTCAATTCTTTGTTCGCTAACTCTATTTCTTTTACATATTTTTCTATATTTTGTGCTATTTTATTTTGAGCCATTACAAATGAGCTATTTATAGATAACCTTAACTCATCTAATAGCTCAGTATTTTCTTTATATTGATCTATAATGGTCTCCATTTTACTATTAAACATCTCTAATATTAGATTTAAATCGTTTGATAACTTATCATCTTTATTTTTATAATATTCTAATGATTGTATCTTTTTGATAATCTGGTCTTTACTTTTTTCCTTCTCTTTCATATCTTCTTCATCTTTTTCAGTAAGACTAGCAACTTTGATTTTTTCTTGTAGTAATTGTTGCCACTTTTCTTTTTCTCTCTGTATCGTTTCCTTTTTCCCGATTTTTTCTAATTCTTTCTTTAACTCTGACATTTGATCGTAGTTTTCAAAAAGCTCTATGATTAACCTATTAATTTCCTGCTTTAATCCAGATATTCTCTGATCATTTTTTTCTAAATATTTCTTGTTTTCTTCATCTTGAAAGAGAATTTCTCGTATCTTTCCTTGCAGAACTTGATTGGCAGTATCCTCAGAAAGAGCATTGATATACATTTGAGGAATATAAGTAACATTTCCTATTTTTTTATTTTCTCCGTATTTACTTATTTCCCCATTTCTCCATTTAACCTCAAAATTAATTTTTTCTATAAATGTATCTTTGTATGGGTTTTTCCATAAATTATCTTGTTCCCTAATTCCAATTTCTTCATAAGACACAGCTTGTGCTATCTTATATAATAAAAGTGACTTACCAGATGATTTCCCTCCAATAATAGCATTTAGTCCAGGATTCAATTTAATCTCCCTATCTATAAAATCACTATGATCAAATTTCACTGATGAAATTACATCATAATCGTATTTTTGATCCGGATGCTCTTGTTGTATAACAACCCTATTCTTCGGTTCATAAAGAATTTGTAATAACCCTTCAAAAGAGGGTTCAGCTTTTATCCACATAAACCTATTTTCTGAAGGGTTTCCTATCTGATCAAAATTATGAGCATCCGAACCGTGAAGACAAGGCATAAGCTTACCATACTGCTTAATAATTTGTTCTTCAGTAAAATGTCCTTCTCCAAGGAAGTGCTGTCTATCACGGGGACTAGAACTAAATATAGCGTGTGCGAAATGATAAAGTTCGTTTCTCATTGCTCTAAAGGAATCATCTTTATTACCAGAGTTTCCATCCACACTACTATTAGGAATAACAACAATATACTGATCTTTAAAACGATTCTCATGGTTCTTTAGAACCTTTTTTAGTTCATCGAGAGACACCTTAAACTGCTTCATCCCCTCATATAACGCCTTCTCTTTAGAAAAATCATTAACTAAAAATCTCTCCCCCAATGTGATCAAATCGTTTTCAATACATTTATAACGATTCCCCTGATATTCGAACTCTAAATCTTGTAGAAAATATGTCTCTATCAAATCATCTACTTCTGGCGAAAATATAATATGTATGTTAATAGGCCTATCTTTATAAGTAGTTATATTTAACCTCATTTCAATATTCGGCAATACTAAATCTATGTTCTGCAACCGTCCTGCTTCCTTGTATTGTTTCACCCTTTTATATCCTTCTATAGAGTAATAATCTGTAATACCGATTACACTAATATCTTTTAAGTTCTCCAGTGTACAGATATACTTCTCCCAGTCTCCCCTATACTCACTATTAAGAACAGATGCAGGTGAATGAATATGAAGATCCCACTTTCTCCAATATGAACCCTGTGAATTCAATAAATGTTTCATTTATATCCCCCTTTTATAAACAATTTATAGCTTCCAATATCGTCGATTTATCAGTATTATTGCGACCTGTTAAAATTACAATGGAGTCTTTAGAGAAGTTAATCGTGAACGTTTGCTCAAAAACTTTGTAATTTGTAACACTAAACTTTATTAATTTCACTTAATCCCCCCCCTAAAATATTATTTCTTTTATTTTACATGGTCAATATAACAAGATTCAACAAAAAATTCTATAAAACCTTGTCGAAAAAATAAAAAAAGACAGAAGTTTTATCAACCTCTGCCTTTTGCCTGTTCTGTCCTATCGGCTCATTGCTCGGAGCATAAATTCATTGACATCTTTCTCCGGTCCGATGAATTCGACGTTTGTATGGATCGCTTGGAAGTGTTTGCGGGCAAAGTCGATTTTTGCCGCTTCTTCTGGGCGGAGTGCGCCTTCCCAGTCGGTTCCTTTTGTTTCGAGAACAAAGTACAGCTTTTCTTCACCGTCTTTATCAATCACAAGCGCCCAGTCGGGATTGTATGCACCGATTGGTGTGTCGATTTTAAACCAATGTGGCAGTTTGACATATACTTTGACATGTTCGTCCTTTTCAAATCGCTGTGCAAAGCTCGCTTCGATATCCGAATCGTAGACGATATGATCGAACAACGATTTTTCACTGCGAATCGCGTTGTTGTTTAAATACGCAAGCAGCTCTTCATTTTCGAACAACTCGACGGCATAATACGCATCGTCGCCGATTTTGTAATATTTTACACCGTCTTTTAAAAGCAATTTCATTTCGCGCTGGATGACTTTTGTGACTTCTTCCATAAACTTTTGCGGATTGTTTTTAAAGTCATCAAGACGTTTACAGCCCGTCAAAATTTCAACAATCGTTTTTCGCGTCAAATTCGTACGGTTTTGCAGTTCGGTAATAATATCTGGCAACGTATGGTGAGCGGTAACATAGTCTTCCACTCGCTCACTGACAGTTTCCAGCTGCACTCCTTCCACGCGGTCGATCGCCAATTGATCTTTTCGGCTGATAATACGAATTTTTTCAATACGCGGCATGTTTTGAATGCTTTTTATGCTTTTTTGAATGAGTTGATCGCTGTCGATTTGAACGGAGTAGACCGTCTTATATTTAATTCGCTCCCAAAGCCGGCGAAACTCTTCACCAAAAAACACTTGCTTATTTAATTGTACTCTTTTCTTTTTCGTCGCATCTTTAATCGGCAAGTGCTGCAAGTAATGATTTATTTCATGCAAAATCGCTTGCTTCCAAGGCTGAAACTCATCGCTCATTTGTAATGTATCATTATCTATCGCTTCTTTTAGCTCCGGCTTTGCTTTTCCTTTACCGTCAATATATCCATGCTGCTTCAGCTCTTCGTACAACTTAGCCGATAAATCGTAGCCCATTTGCATCGGTTCCTCTGTATTTGGATCGATATACGTTAATTTGGCAAATATGTGTTTTTCGATCTTGCCAAAAGTCACGCCTGTTTCTTCTTCCATTTCTTTTTGCAAAGAAGCGACAAACTCTTCATACGATTCATTCGCCATCACCGTTAATATGTTCACACTGTCATCTTGCACTCGTTCACCGTTTTGATTCACGGCTAAGCGCAGCCCGCGCCCAATTTCTTGGCGTCGCGATACGTACGTTCCCGCTGAATCTTTTAATGTACAAATTTGAAATACGTTTGGGTTGTCCCAACCTTCACGCAGAGCGGAGTGCGAGAAAATAAAGCGAAGCGGCTCGTCCAAACTTAACAACCGTTCTTTGTCTTTCATAATAAGGTTATATACATCTGTATCCGCTTCTGTATTCCCTTTCGTATCTTTTAGCCTTCCTTTTTTATCTTGCGCAAAATAGCCGTTATGCACTTTTTCAATCGGGATATTAACGTCAATATCGTTAAACAATGTACGATATTTTGGTTTTTGAATGAGTTTCTGATACTCTTCTTCAAACATCACGGCATATTTCCCTTTTATCGGGTTGCCATCTTTATCGTAGTCACGATAATTCGCTACTTTATCAATGAAAAATAAACTAAGCACTTTAATACCGCGATGACGCAAGCGTAATTCTTTATCTAAATGCTCTTCAATCGTTTTGCGAATTTGGTATCGTTTAATCGTATCGTCATCCATATCGCCAATGACATCGCCGATTCGTAAATAATGACCGTTAATTTCAATCGATTCGTTCCCTGGCGTCCAGTCAATTTGCTCAACAATATAACCGCGATATATGTCGCGCTCTCCAGAAATGTCATATAAGTCGTCACCATATTTCACCGTTTTCGTCGTTCGCTTCACTTTCCCACGCGTCTCGACATCAAGTTCAATCGTTGCTTTTCGTTCCTTCACATCTACTAGCTTGATGTAAGGCACATTAAACGATGGTTCGGAGCGGACGGACATGACTTCAATTCGCTTAACAAGTTTTTGGTTGTAAGCATCGACCGCATCTAACCGATAAATCATATTGTATTTATCAACATGTGTCGCCGAATAACGCAACGTGCATAATGGGTTGAGTGACGCAATCGCCTCTTTTGATTTTGGCGTCGTATCGACGCTTTGCGGTTCGTCGATAATAACAATCGGGTTCGTTTCTTGAATAAATTGAATCGGCCGATACCCGTTTAAGCGATCGTTCGGACGGTGGATGACGTTTGCTTTGTCTTCTTTTTCTGGATCTTCAAAGCTTTTGCGAAAAGCATCAATATTAATAACCATCACTTGAATCGTCGTAGCGGTCGCAAAATTGCGGACGCGGTCCAGTTTTTGTGAATCGTAAATGAAATATTCTAGCGGCTTGTTGTCATATAGTTCATTAAAATGATCTCTTGTTATTTGCAGCGATTTATAAACGCCTTCGCGAATGGCGACCGACGGTACAACGATGACAAACTTTGTAAAACCGTAATGTTTATTTAATTCATAAATCGTTCGCAAGTACACATACGTTTTCCCTGTTCCTGTTTCCATTTCGATTGTGAAATTCATACCGTCTAACTTCTCGCTGCGCGGCAAGCCGTTTTTCATTTGCACGTCTTGAACGTTTTTTAAGATTTCGTCCGACGTAAGGTCTAAACGATTTCCTATCCCGAGCGCTGTTTGAATCATTCCGGCATTTGGTCCATACGAAACAGTAAAATTTGACTGGCTCAGCTCTTGTCCATTAAAAATCTGGACGACGGAATCAATTGCTTGTTTTTGGTAGGTTAAACATCCATGAAACTTTAGCTTCATTTCCTACACACTCCTTACATCATTGATTCCGTTCTTTTTCAATGTTTGAATGGCGTTTATTTTCACCGAGTCATTCATAAAGCCCGATTCTTTAAAAATGACTTTCGGCGATAAATGCTCGGACTTATGTTTCATCATTTCGTGGACAATGTCTAAATCAATGTCATTTTCTAAACATAGTAGCACCGCACCGAACCCGACGTTGTAAATCGTTTTGCCGTTGTAGTCGATTTCTTCAATCGACGTCGTCAGCGGCAGACCGATTTTTAATAAAATTTCATACAATAAATCTTCTTTTGTCCGGTCTTCTTTTAGATTATTTAGTTGCTCTACTAAGTCTTTCTCGAAGTTCTCAAAATCAGGATCCCATGGCTTTACGTTTGAAGAGTCCAATTTAAACACTTTAAACCCGATATCTAAATCCGTCTTCCCTGTTTCTTGCACAATCTTCTCCCCTGCACGGCGAATGCGCTCTTTTCCGATTTCGCAAATGTTTTTATAACCGGCTTTATACGCTTCTGAATTTTCAGCAGTCGGTTCTGGCAGTTGAACCATAATAAACTTCCGATTTCCACCATCTTCGGCATTTAGCTGCATCACCGCATGGGCTGTCGTTGCTGAGCCGGAGAAGAAGTCGAGAATTATATCATTTTTCTCTGATGAAATAGTCAGTATCTTCTTAACTAGGTGAATCGGTTTAGGATGATCAAAATACGCTCCTAAACTTAAAATACCTAGTTCAATAGTTCCTTGTTCATTTATTACTTCCGTTTCATTCCATAGAGATTTTGGTTTTGTTGTGCTTTTTCTAGATTTTTCGTAAATATTCCAATCACCGTTTTGTTTTTGCCTAGCTATAATTGTAGGGCACTCACTTCCCAAATCACCTTCTTCCATTATTTTACTTGAACTCCATCTCCAACAACTCTCTTTTCCTTGACTATTTTTCGGATAAACCTCTATGAAATACTCATTAGTTCTCTTGAGAGATACTCGTGAATAACCATTCTCGTCTGTCAATGAGGGGGAAACATAGATAGGAAAATAAAGATTCGGTCGATTATGTCTACCAAATTTAGGATTACGATTTCTCAATTCCCAAAGATCAAATTTACCTTTTTTATCTTCATAAGGTAAAGAGTTGTCTTGTTTCAATATTTCAAATAAGGAAGACTGCTCACTTTTAGAATATAAGAGTAAGTATTCATGAGTGTTCGCTATATCTTTATATGTTTGACCACGCTTATTGGATTGGATAATAATCTGAGCAAGAAAGTGATCTTCCCCATAAATTTCATCCATTATCTTCTTTAAATTAGCCTGCTCACTATCATTTATACTCACAAATATAAATCCATCCTCCCTTAACAAATTCCTCGCCAGTTTTAGCCGCGGGTACATCATATTCAACCAATCGGTATGATACCGTCCATTTGTTTCCGTATTGGCTTTTGTTGTTTGCTGCGTCATTTCTTTGTAGTTTTTAATGTTATCGCGGAAGTCGTCTTTATAAACAAAGTCTTTTCCAGTGTTGTATGGCGGGTCGATGTAAATCATTTTAATTTTGCCGAAGTATGATTTTTGCAATAGCTTCAATACTTCGAGGTTGTCCCCTTCAATATAAAGGTTTTCCGTCGTGTCCCAGTTTTTGCTTGATTGTTTGTCTGGTCGAAGCGTTCCGGTTGACGGCGTTTGCGCGAGTTTCATGGCTTGTGTCTTGCCGTGCCATGTAAATTCGTATCGCTCGTTTCTTTTTTCAATTTCTTCGCCAAGCACAAGCTTTAGTTTCTCAAAATCGATTTTTCCTTCCGTCACGACTTCTGGGAATAGCTGTTTTAATGCTTCAATGTTTGTTTGCACTAAATCCAAAGATTTTCCGTCTAGCTTTTCCATCGTTTTTCCCCTTTCATTTTAATCGTTGTTTTAATTGTTCGATTTGCGTTGTTAATTCGTGAATGTTCATGTTCATTTCTACTTTGCGATTAAATTGCGTTTCTTTTTTTAGCTTCGCTTTCCACGCAGCGATTTCTGTTTCTAGTTGCTTGATTTGTGCGATCAGTTGCTGCGATTGTTCATTTGCTGCGATATAAAACGCACCAACTGCATGGACATGTTGAAACGCTTGGACAGCACGGTGAATATCGTGATAAAACTGAAAGAAATGCGCAAATGATACGTTTTTCATATGTATGGACGCGATAAACTGCCGAACGGTTTCATTCGTTTCATTGAGCGGAAACCACGGAGTGTAAGCTTGTTGTTCTAAAACCGCCTGTGACCGGTCCACTTTGTTTCGCCGCTTTATACACGTACCCATTTGGATGTTCCCTTGCTTTTCAAACACGATGACAACAGGATTCGGAAGCGCTCCTTGAATGATCTCGCCGATCGTTGAAACGTAGGAATCTTTTGTTTCCTCTCTTAACCGAATGGTGATAAACATAACCCCTTCATAATGGTACTCTTCATTGATGAATGGCTGGATATTCATGTTGCTTGGCGTTAATACATACGTTAACTCGATCCGCTCCACATATTTCGTAACATAGTCTTTTTCTTTTTTGTTTAAATCCGCAAAATCGTAAAACGTTTTTTTATCCAATTTTTTGTGAAGCGGACGAACGTGAGAATCCAAACCAATCATTTGATAAAACGCAACTCCAGCCATCATTCTCACCCTTTGATAATAAGATAAGAAACAATTTCGAAATCTTGTAAATTCGTATTGGCTGTTGTCATCAGTTGATCTAAATTTCCTAAGCTGAAAATGTTCAACGTTGCATGTTGATCGATTTTTCCGACAATCTCTTCTACCGCTTGTTCAAGCAATTGTTTGTATACGCCCATCTCTTTTCCGTTTTTCGTTTCCTCGTAAAATTCCGCATATAACTGGTTTTCTACTTCGTTTTTTCCGTGGCATAATGACCGGTATAAATCCAAAATTTTTTTCACATGGACGTGGTTGTATAATACTTCTCCATTTTCTTTCACATACACTAAGTAGTACGGGTGAAGGGCGTTTTGTTCATGGGTAGTCGTAAAATGATTGATTTGCTTTAAACAAAAAATAACTCCTGGATGAATGTCGTCTCTTAGTTTTTCATTTTTATTGGTTGTCATACTAAACAGTCCGAAAGGTGCTGTTTCGATCATTTCTTTGTTTTGTTTCATAAAATTCAATAAGTCCATGCGAAAATCATCCATCGTAAAGTCGGTTAGCGAAATATTTCCAGAAATATCTTCTAAATCTATTACTTCGCTTTGTAGTTTTTCCAGTTGTTTTCTCCGATACTCAAGGTCTTTCATTTCGTTGCTGTTGCCAGAAAGGACATCTTCTTCCCCGGTCGATGAAATATCGAGAATTGCCATACGGTCTTTTACTCTGCCGACAAGGTTGATGTACTCGTCGAGTTCCATTGGCGGCCAAAAGTTCACAAGCTGAATTCGCTCGTTTTTGCTTCCAATTCGGTCAATCCGGCCAAACCGTTGAATAATGCGCACCGGATTCCAGTGAATATCGTAGTTAATTAAATAATCACAGTCTTGCAAGTTTTGTCCTTCCGAAATACAGTCTGTCGCAATTAAAATGTCAATTTCGTCTGTCATATCAGGCATTAGTTTTCTTCTCTCTTTCGACGTAGGAGAAAAATGCATTAAAACGTTATTAAAGTCCGTTTTTTGCATCGGAAACGTCGTTTTCGGCCGGTCTTTCCCTGTCACTACTGCACAGTGAAGATGGAACTCGTGCCGAATCCAGCGATGCAAATGTTCATATAAGTATTTTGCGGTATCGGCAAACGCCGTAAAAATGAGTATCTTTTTATTTTGTCCATTGATTGGGTGTGCGATTTTCTGTTGAATCATCTTTTTAAGCGTCAACATTTTTTGGTCGCGTTCCGGTGTCACTTGGCTAGCATAATCCAATAACTTTTGTAGAATGGTACGATCATATAGTAAATCTTGCTTCCAACGGATACGATCGATATCACGCAGGGCGATTTTCACTTTTGCCCCGACAAATGCTTCTTCTAATTCATCGTCTTCCATGTCAATCTCAGCCAACTCGCCAATGTTAGTAGCCTCGTTCTCGATCCTAGACAATTGAGTATCAATTTGTTCAATAATACTTTTTAATGTTAGCGAGAAAGAGTAGATGCTGCTTTCTAAACGCTTTAATAAGTTCGTTTTCATTAAATAGACGAGATTGTTTTCACGGTCTGTTTGTTTAAACACACGTCCATTGGCGACTTTCGTGTCGTATTTTTCGTGATAAAACGCCTGCTTATGCGGTAAAATGTATTTCATCGGCGAATAAAGCGCAAACCGCAAACGTAAAATATCATTATTAATGATAGAGAGCGATGGGAATTCATGATTTGCATCAATCGTCTCTTTTATATTGATCGGCTTTAACCGTTGCGGGAATTTCCCGATCGCGTTCACATTATAATATTTTTCAATATGACGGCGCGAGCGAGCAATCGTTAGTGAATCAAGCAATGTAAAATAGTCCCAGCTCAGCATATCCAATAGTCGTTCTGTCGTTCGTTCTTCTTCAGGTAAGTTACTCCATTTTTTAAATTGCGACTGTGCACGGCGAATCGTTTGGTTAATGCTTTTAATATTGGCGGTTTCCGCTAATGCTTTATCATTCCCTTCCGTAATGAAAGCAATTTGGTTTTTTAAATCGTCCAGTTTGTTGTTAACAGGAGTTGCGGAAAGCATCAACACTTTTGTTTTCACGCCTGCTTTAATAATATCGTTCATTAAACGTGAATAGCGAGTAATATGGCTTTTCCGCGGGTCATTGTTACGGAAATTGTGCGATTCATCAATGACGACTAAATCGTAATTTCCCCAGTTGACGTATTCTAAATTAATGTTTCCGCTATATCCGCTTTTGCGCGACAGATCGGTATGATTTAGCAAATCATAAGAGAAGCGGTCTTCTAGCAAAATATTTCGCTTGTCATTCGCGCGGTAAATTTCCCAGTTCTCCCGCAATTTTTTTGGCGCAAGCACAAGAACGCGATGATTTCGTAATTCGTAATATTTAATGATTGCCAATGCTTCAAATGTTTTTCCTAATCCGACGCTATCAGCAATAATGCAGCCTCCATATGTTTCAATTTTATTAATCGCTCCAACCACACCATCGCGCTGAAAGTCATAAAGTTTATTCCAAATCGTTGTCTTTTCAAAGCCCGTTTTCGTTTGTAACGTGCTGTAATCGCGCGTTTCTTGCAGAAAATCTTTAAAAAGATTGTAAAGTGTAACAAAATAAATAAATTCGGGCGTGTGCTCTTGGTACAATACCTCTAATTGGCGCAAAATTTGCTCCTTTACATCTTGCAAGGCATACTCGTTTTTCCAAATATCATCAAATTGTCGTAATAATTCCATATTCTCCTTTTCATCATCCGTAATCGTGTTAATATACATGTTGGACGAGTTGCTGTAGCCTAGTCCTGGGCTGGAAAAAGGAGCGCCACCGACCAATCCAATTTGCGTTCCGTCTTTATTTTGGACATGGTATAGCCCGCCTTCAATTTTGCGCGTAGTAACCGATTTTATTTTCGCTTTTTGCTTCAACCATTTCGCAAATTCTTTTGCTATGTACGCTTGGTTTAGCTCGGCTTTATATTTTTGCTCTTCTTCCACACCGTATAACAATGTTTCGTTTTTTGCAATTTTTTCATTCGCTAAATGATCACCCCTCACAAATGCTGGTTCCGTAAAAATGAAACGCAACTCCTCGATTTGTGAAAGCTCCTTTTTTAATTCTACAAAAGCATATAACGTAAAATGAGCTGCCGCAATAGAGAGTTTGCTTCCTTTTTGCATATGCTTTTTGAGCGCATCTCCTACTAAACCACGTTGCTTGTTATCAATCATTCCTTTGGACATGTAACATCGGAACTCCTTATTTGTTAGTTAAAACCTATTTCGACATGGTTTTATTGTATCAAAATAAAGATGACAAAAACTGTCGAAATTAGTCGGAAACGTGCGTCAATACGAGAAAAAACTCTGCAACTATAATAAAAAGCAATCCCCCTCCCTCACTGCCAAGGAAGGGGGCATTTCATCAATAAAAAATCGAGTAGGAGGAGGTGATTAACCTCCGTCCTCTCACACCACCGTACGTACGGT
>NZ_PEDM01000039.1 GCF_002742685.1 Anoxybacillus flavithermus | reverse complement strand
TGTGAGAGGACGGAGGTTAATCACCTCCTCCTACTCGATTCGAAAAAAAGACGAAGTTTGTGAAAATGAAAAATTGACAACGACTGCTTTTTTTGAAAGAATAGGTGTAGACATGGATAATTGAGGTGAGCAAACGTGCTTTCAGATCGCATCAACTTAACAGCAAAAGACATTCTCGAAAAAGAGTTTAAAATAAGCATGCGCGGATACAATCAAGATGAAGTGGATCGCTTTCTCGATTTAGTCATTAAAGACTATGAAACATTTCATCAAATGATTGAACAATTACAACAAGAAAATGCAAAATTGAAAAGCCAATTGCAGGAGGCACAAAAACGTCAGCCATCTCAAACAGGAACGACGAACTTTGATATTTTGCAACGTCTTTCTAATTTAGAAAAACATGTTTTCGGAAACAAACTTTACGAATAAATGTTCTAAATTTTTCCATTGATTTGGCTTATCGTTTCGGATATACTAACATATGCTTACATGAATCATGTTCGGGTAATCGCTGCGATGTGTATGCATCGTAGAGGAAAGTCCATGCTCGCACGGTGCTGAGATGCCCGTAGTGTTCGTGCCTAGCGAATGCATAAGCTAGGGCAGTCTGGCGATAAGCTGGGCTGACGGCAGGGAAAGAGCCTACGTCCCTCAATGGATATGGCTCGACTACCTTTAAAGTGCCACAGTGACGTAGTCTTGCTGGAAACGGCAAGAGTGGAACGCGGTAAACCCCACGAGCGAGAAACCCAAATGATGGTAGGGGCACCTTCTCGAAGGAAATGAACGGAGAGAAGGACAGGCGTACAGCCTGTAGATAGATGATTACCACCGAAGTACGAGGCGCAAGCCGTTTGCAGTACGACGGAACAGAACATGGCTTACAGAACATGGTTCATGGCATCACTCTCCTGCATCACGCCAGGGGAGTTTTTGTTTTTTCGGAATACGAGGGGAGAGTTTGTCGTGAACAAAAAGTTAGCATCTTTGTTTGGTTTAGATACATTTTTATCGGTGTCTCATGCCATCATTCAAGAAGCGGACGAAGGAATTATCGTGACAGATAGTGATGGACATATTTTATTAGCTAACCCAGCTTTTGAAACGGTAACGGGTTATACGCAAGAAGAAGTGCTCGGTAAAAAACCGAATATTCTTCGCTCTGGTTTACATGATCGAACATTTTATGAGAATATGTGGGAAACGATACGCGATCACGGCGTTTGGAAAGGAGAAATCTGGAACAAACGTAAAAATGGCGAGTTGTTCGTCGAATGGCTAACGATTAAAGCCGTTTATGATGTCGCAGGAAACCCGACGCATTATGTAGCCATTTTTTCAGATGTCACACAACATAAGCGGACGATGGAACAACTCGCACGGTTATCGAACTATGATTTGTTGACCAACGTTCCAAATCGACAATTATTTACGAAACGTCTACAACATTTGCTTGATATGGCACGCCGTTACAATCAGCAATTAGCGATTTTGTTTCTTGACTTAGATCGCTTTAAATATATTAACGATGAGCTTGGCCATTATAATGGAGATGTATTGTTAAAAAAGGTAGCCAATCGTTTAAAAAAGCTACTGCGCACGAAAGATACGTTAGCTCGTATTGGTGGAGATGAATTTGTTGTCATTTTACCTAAACTAAAAGATGTTCAAGAAGCTGTTAGTATAGCAGAACAAATGATTGAATCATTACAAGCTCCTTTTATGTTAAACGGAAAAGATGTATATATGTCAGCAAGCATCGGCATAAGCACGTACCCAAACGACGGGGATGATGGGGAAACATTATTACGTCGCGCTGATCGCGCCATGCAGAAAGCGAAAGAAAGCGGAAGAAATCGTTTTGAACTATATACGGCTAAATTAGACTATCAAAGCGAAGTAGTGACGTTAGAAAATTATTTACGAAAAGCGATTGAACGAAATGAATTATTCATTTGTTATCAGCCGATTGTCAATATGCAAACGAAGAAAATTGAAGCACTTGAGGCATTAATGCGTTGGAAACAACCAAATATCGGGGTCGTTTCCCCCGCGCAATTCATTCCGCTTGCAGAAGAAACAGGATTGATTGTTCCGATAACAAAATGGCTATTCGAACAAGCATGTATACATATGAAGGCGATTCATCAATTCGCTCCGCATATGAAAATTGGAATAAACATTTCTGCTGTTCATTTTCAACAAGATGATTTCGTTGAGCAATTATCAACAATTGTTAAACAAAAGGATGTACATCCGCGCTTTTTTAAATTAGAACTAACGGAAAGTACGATTATGCCAAATGCAGAGGAATCCGTTCAAAAACTTGTACAGTTAAAACAGTGCGGCTTTAAACTAGCTATTGATGACTTTGGGACAGGTTTTTCTTCATTAAGTTATTTGCATCGTTTCCCAATCGATATTTTAAAAATCGATCAATCGTTTATTCGTCGCCTATCTTTATATAGCGATGATGCGACGATCGTCTCAACAATTATTATGATGGCGCATCATTTGCATTTATCTGTCGTGGCCGAAGGGGTCGAAACAGAGCAACAATATGAATTTTTAAATAAACAACAATGTGATATGGTGCAAGGATATTACATTGCTAAGCCAATGCTTATAGACGAGGTACAGCACTTTATTCAAGAATGGGATGAATATATCAATGAAAGGTGAATGAATATGGGGCAGATCACATTAATTGCTACTGCAGCGATGGGGCTTGAGTCCATTGTTGCAGATGAAGTCCGAGCGCTCGGGTACGACTGTCAGGTGGACAATGGAAAAGTGACGTTTGTTGCAGACGAGCGAGCGATTTGTCGCACAAATTTATGGCTTCGCACAGCGGATCGAGTGAAAGTGAAGGTAGGCGAATTTCGTGCAACGACGTTTGATGAGCTATTTGAACAAACAAAAGCGCTACCGTGGGCACAGTTTTTACCTATGGATGCCCATTTTCCTGTTGTTGGGAAGTCGGTTAAATCAAAATTGTTTAGTGTATCCGATTGCCAAGCGATTGTAAAAAAAGCGATTGTTGAACATTTAAAACAACATTATGGTGTTTCTTGGTTCGACGAAACAGGTGCACCATTCCGTATTGAAGTCGCTTTACATAAAGATATTGCTACATTAACAATCGATACGAGCGGCGCTGGGCTGCATAAAAGAGGATATCGTGTCAAACAAGGAGAAGCGCCATTAAAAGAAACGTTAGCAGCAGCGCTTGTTCAGTTAACGAATTGGACACCAGATCGTCCATTCGTTGATCCGTTTTGTGGGTCGGGAACGATTGCGATTGAAGCGGCGCTGATCGGTCAAAATATTGCACCAGGATTTAACCGCGATTTTGCATCTGAAAAATGGAGTTGGATTCCATCTCGCTTATGGGACGAAGCGAGGGAAGAGGCGGAAGACTTAGCGCGCTATGATCAACCACTACATATTGTCGGATTTGATATTGATCATCGCATGGTAGATATCGCGAAAACAAATGCGCAAGAAGCAGGATTAGCAGATTTAATTACATTTAAACAAATGCAGGTAAAAGATTTTCGAACGAAAGATGAGTACGGTGTCATCGTCGGAAACCCCCCTTATAGTGAGCGATTAGGGGAAAAGGAAGAAGTAGAACAGTTATATCGTGACATGGGAAAAACATTTGCTGCACTCGATACATGGTCGATTTATATACTAACCTCACATCGCCACTTTGAGCAGTTGTACGGGAAGCAAGCGACAAAACGCCGAAAACTATTCAATGGTTTCATTGAAACGCAATACTATCAATTTTGGGGACCTCGTCCGCCGCGTTCATAGGAAAAGCTGTCTCATTGACAGCTTTCTTTTTCTTTTCAACTTCATTGACTTCTTTCTTTTTTTGGTCGATAATTAATGTTTGTGTACTTTGTTTAAATTGATGGAGGGGCTAAAAAATATGAGCAAATATCCGTTTGTATTAAGTAAAAATGAAAATTTTTTTGATAAATTGAACGAATGGATCGGGGACGTGTTTTACGATATTTTACCTGAGGCAGGGTTTGAACTACGTGATGAGCAAATTTTTATGGCATTTCAGCTTGAACGAGCATTTAAAGAGAAAAAAGTAATGTTTGCGGAAGCAGGAGTAGGAACAGGAAAAACGATTGTATATTTACTTTATGCCATTTGTTATGCACGATATATTGGAAAACCTGCCATTATTGCTTGTGCAGATGAAACGCTAATTGAACAGCTTGTAAAAAAAGAAGGAGATATTGCTAAAATTTCACACGTTTTAAACATAAACATCGACGTTCGCTTAGCGAAATCACCAGATCAATATGTATGTTTAAACAAATTGGACGATATATTAATGACGGAAGAGGAAGAATTGTACGAGCAAATTTTTGACGAATTGCCTCCATTTGTTCATGATCATGCTCCGCTTCAAACGTTTTACCATTATGGTGATCGAAAAGATTATGCTCATTTAAGCGACGAGCAATGGTCAAAAATTGCTTGGGACCCGTTTCAAGACTGTTTAGCATGTGAAAAGCGTCATCGTTGTGGCCAAACGTTATCACGCGATTATTATCGCAAAGCAACGGATTTAATTATTTGTTCTCACGATTTTTATATGGAACATATTTGGACGTATGAAGCGCGGAAACGTGAAGGACAGTTGCCGCTTTTACCAGAAGCGAGTTGTGTCATTTTTGATGAAGGACATTTATTAGAATTTGCTGCCCAAAAAGCGTTAACATACCGTATGAAAGAAACGACATTAGAAACGTTGCTTTCTCGTTTGTTAGAAAATGATATTCGCGAACAATTAGCTTATTTAATCGAGGATACATTAGAACTTAGTGCACGATTTTTTGATGAATTGATGAATCATGCTAAAGCGGTACCAGGATCGAATCGTCAAGAACTAACATTCACTCCGTCTCTTTTGCAATTGGCACAAACGCTACGAACAAAAGTAGAACAAATCGGAGACGAACTCGTATTTGAGAGTGAAACGTATACGATTGACCATTATCAATTGAAAGTTGTTGATGAATATTTAGATCAAATTCACCATTCACTATATTTATTCATTCATAATCGGGACGCAATTACATGGCTTGAGTCGTCACTCGATGGTAACACGCTTGTCATCATGCCGAGAACGGTACAAGAAGTGTTGCGTGAAAAAGTATTTTCTAAACATATTCCATTTATTTTTTCATCTGCTACATTATCGAATGAAAACTCATTTGATTATATGGCAAAAAGTCTTGGTATCGACGAATATTTATCATTTCATGTCGATTCCCCATTTGACTATGATGAACAAATGACGATTTATATGCCAATATTTGAGAATAACGAACGCATATTTGAAGAGAAATATGCGTACGCCATAGAAAAAATACGTGAAACAAACGGGCGTGCGCTTGTATTATTCCCAACGCGCGAACAATTAAATGAATTCAAAGCTCGTGCTCAACAAGAAGAAGGATTTACTTTTTTATTTGAAGGGGATCAAGAAATTAGCGAACTTGTTTCGCGTTTTCAAAATGAAGAAGAAACGGTTTTATGTGCCCAACATTTATGGGAAGGATTAGACATCCCTGGTCCGTCACTAAGTAACGTCATCATTTGGTCACTCCCTTATCCGCCGAATGACCCTGTTTTTCAGACGAAACGAAAACAAACGGACAATCCGTTTTGGGAAGTGGACGTTCCGTATATGGTTTTACGATTGCGACAAGGGGTAGGGCGTCTCGTTCGTCAGCGGGATGATCGAGGAATTGTATGTATTTTTGTGACAGACGATGAGCCAATGCAAGTGATCGAGGCGATCAAACGTGTATTACCGACAGATGTACATCAAAAATAAAGGAATATTTATAAGTATTGTAGAATAACAAATACAATGGAATGGAGGGAAGAATGATGAAAAAAAATATTCAAGAAATGGAAAAACAGTTTTTGCAATATGTCAAAAAAATGATGGCGTATAAAGAAGCTATTTCGCTTATGTATTGGGATTTGCGTACAGGGGCTCCGAAGAAAGGGGTTGACCAACGTTCAGAAGTGATCGGGATGTTATCGCAAGATGTATTTCATATGTCGACCTCAGAGCAAATGGCTGCGTATATTGCGGAACTTTCACCGAAGTCTGTACAGGAACAATTATCGCCGGTCACCCGTTATACGTTGGCAGAATGTCAGAAAGAATACGAGCGCAATAAAAAAATTCCTGCTGATGAGTATAAACAATACGTTATTTTACAGTCCAAAGCGGAAAGTGTATGGGAAAAAGCGAAAGAGAAATCTGACTTTTCTCTTTTTGAACCGTACTTAAAGGAGCTTGTTGATTTTACAAAACGCTTTATCACATATTGGGGGACAAACGGACACCCATATAATACGTTATTAGATTTATACGAACCAGGTGTGACTGTTGATTTGCTAGACGGTGTATTTTCAAAATTACGCGATCATATTGTTCCGCTCGTTCAACAAATTAGCGAGTCGCGACACAAGCCGGAAACAAGCTTTTTATTTCAGCCGTTCCCGAAAGAAAAGCAACGAGCGTTCAGTTTGGCGATTTTAAAAGAGTTAGGCTACGATTTTGATGCAGGGCGGCTCGATGAAACGGTACATCCTTTTGCGATAACGCTAAATGAAGGAGATGTCCGAATTACAACGAAATATGACGAAAACGATTTTCGGACAGCCGTATTTGGTACGATTCACGAATGTGGTCATGCTCTTTATGAGCAAAATATTTCTAAAGAGCTAGCGGGTACACCTCTTTACGATGGCACATCAATGGGGATTCATGAATCACAATCGCTATTTTATGAAAACTTTATTGCTCGTCATTATTCGTTTTGGAAGCGATATTATAGCTTGTTACAACAATATGCTCCGCATTTTATTGACGTTTCATTGGATGATTTTTATCGTGCAATTAATGAATCAAAACCGTCTCTTATTCGCATTGAAGCGGATGAGTTGACGTATCCATTACATATTATTATTAGATATGAAATGGAAAAAGCGTTGTTTGATGGCGCGATTGAAGTGAGAGATTTACCACACATTTGGAATGAAAAATACGAGGCGTATTTAGGTATTCGTCCGGAACGTGATGCAGAAGGAATTCTTCAAGATGTACATTGGGCTGGGGGAAGTTTTGGTTATTTTCCATCGTATGCCCTTGGATATATGTATGCCGCACAGTTTAAATATGCAATGGAAAAACAATTGTTGGACTTTGATCAACTGCTTGAAAATGGGCAATTCGAGCGTATTCGGGAGTGGCTTACAAACCATATTCACCAATATGGAAAGACAAAAAAGCCACTTGACATTTTGCATGAAGTAACTGGAGAAGGGTTAAACCCAACCTACTTGATTCGCTATTTAGAAGAAAAATACAAACATATTTATCGATTATAAAAAAACCGGGCAAATGCCCGGTTTTTTTTACCAAAGTTTAAATCCTTTTGAGCCAGGAGGTGCATTTTGGATCATATCGATAAATGGAACAGTATATGCAATTAAAATGAGTACAACAGCAATGCCGATCCATAATTTCCAGTTTTCAAATACGAGCGGTGTACGCTCAGCCTGTTCAGCCACTTCAGCAACTGGAAACTCAGTTTCACCTTTTGGAGCGAAAAATGCTAAGTTTGTAACGATAATGAGTACAAGAATAATACCGATGAACAAGATTGTTCCGCCAACTGCTTGAGCGATTTGATAAGGAATCCACTCTAACGCTTGTGGTGCATCGCCGTATGTTGAAAATGCTGAACGGCGAGGAGCGCCTAGCAACCCTGCAAAGTGCATTGCGCTAGACATAAAAATCATACCAATCGACCAAACGATCGTTTGAATGATCGCTAAACGGTTCATCGCTTTTGTCATCACACGTCCTGTTAAATGTGGGATGAGCCAATAAGCTGCACCAAAGAACGTTAATACAACGGTTGTTGCTAATGTTAAGTGGAAGTGGCCCGTTACCCAAATCGTGTTATGAACAACTTGGTTTAATTGATGTGATGCGTTGACAAGACCACCAGCACCAGCAGGGATAAAGAACAACATACCGATAAACGGTGCAAAGAAACGAGCATCATTCCAAGGGAGTTTACGTAACCATCCAAACAATCCTGTTGCTCCTTTGGAGCGACCGTACATCTCAAAAGTTGCAAACATCGAAAACGCTGTCATTAATGATGGAATAACAACCATAAATGTTAAGACAACTTGTAAGTATTTCCAAGCTGGATCGATTCCAGGCTCCACAAGCTGATGGTGAAAACCAACAGGAATTGAGAAAATTAAGAATAAAATGAACGACATGCGCGCAAGAGAGTCAGAAAACATTTTTCCACCGATAATTTTCGGAATAATTGCATACCAAATCATATATGCTGGCAATAACCAGAAATATACGAGCGGGTGACCAAAATACCAGAACAATGTTCGGCTCACAAGTACGTTAATACGGTCAACGTAACCTAGTGACCAAGGAATGAGCTGGAATAATACAGTTGCAGCTACACCTAGTGAGCAAACGAGCCATAACACCATGTTAACAACAGACATAAATGTAAGCAACGGACTTACTTGACCAGGATGAGCTTTTTTCCATTTCGCATAATGAGCGAACATCGCAAATCCGCTTACCCAGCTACCGACAACAACAAGTGTTAAACCAATATAAAAACCTGCATGTGCTTGTAACGGTGCATAAAACGTATATAAAACAGAAGCTTCACCAATTAAAATGTAAAAGGCAGTAATCGCTGTACCGATCGTCATGAGCCAAAAACCGACCCATCCCCAAAATCGTACGCGATCAGAAAGCGTTCCAGCAGTACGACTTACAGCAGCAAACTGGAAACCAATGATAAAGAATGTAGTTAAAACAAGTCCAAGTAATACACCGTGAGTTGTTAAAATCGTATAATAGCTAATGCCTGCTGGTAATTCAAATTTTCCTGAGCGTACAAGCACTTGTAATAGCCCAGCGAGTCCTCCTAAAGCCAGCGCAACGAAAGCGACATAAATATGGGCCATTGCTAATTTGCCATCACGTGCATCTACTTTCCAAGTTCCGTTCATCATTGTTCAACCACCTTCACTTTCGCTGTCATTAAGTGGTGACCGGCACCGCAATATTCGTTACATAAAATCACATACTCACCGACTTTATCGAATGTTTGTGTATAACTACTTACATAACCAGGTTCAACCATCATGTTTACGTTTGTTCCAGCCATTTCAAATCCGTGAATGACGTCTTTTGTTGCCACGTTAATCGTTACTTTTGCTCCTTTTGGAATTTCTACTTGATTTGGTGTATAAGCAAATGCAGAAGCAACGATATTTAGTTGATATTCATTGTCTCCAGTTTTAATAAGCCCAGGTTTATCAAATGGTGGTGTTTGATCGACTTTTTCCGGATCGATCGTTGTTAAACAGCTTGGTGGCTGTGTTCCTTGTGCGAATGCACCAACCCCTAAGACAGCTAAAAATACGAATAACGAACCGATGCCAAAAAACAGCCAAATTTTTTCATATTTATGCATGTGCATAACGTCTCGTCTCCTTTCTCTCTATAAACGATTCAAAAACAAGAAATATACGCTTACCCACGTGAAAATGAGGAAAAATCCCAAAAACAAAACAGAAGCGAGCGTTCCTTTTAATGCAGGTTCTTTCTCTACTTTTGTTTTTGGTGTGTTTGTGTTTAATTGAGTTTTCATTTGCGCTCCTCCTTTCCTAAATAAACCTTAATTAGAAATATATACACTTACATCATACAAAACAATTTGCGAAATGAAACGTTTTCTTGGTACATTTCACAAATTGTTCATTCGTTACTTTAACATCATCATAACCGTAAAAATAAGGAGTAGCTGTGACTTTTGTCACATGAATTTTGTGAGGTTGTGAAAAAAGTGTGAAATATTTAGAAAAAGATGGCTAAAAAATGAAAAAGAAGCTCACAAACGCAAGCTTCTCTTCGCACTTATTCGTTATCAATTGTTAAAATGAGCTGCAATTCTCCCTTACTTTCAAAGTGAATCGGTACGCGAAATGCTTTATCAAAACCGTAAATTTTTGTTTGGCCAACAAGAACAGTAGGAGGAGTAATATCAATTGTAATTCCTTTTTGGGATACGATCGTTGCTAAGTTCCCTGCGATCATATTGCCAAGTTCGCCAGTAAATGATTCGAGCATTTCACCTTCTAAAGGCATACCGAACATCGTTTCTCCGATACTCCCGAACATCGCCTCATGCCCTTCAATCATAAGGCGTCCGCGTAAGTCTCCGGTCATTCCAATCAATACACTAATAGATGTTTGGGCAAAAGGTTGTGTAAACAATGAAGGTTTTTCAATTGTCATTGCTAACGGGATGACAGAGCGAATCGATTCGATCGTTCCATTCAAAATCGTTGTAATTTTTTCGCCTAAAGCCATAAAAAGCCCCCCTTTTTTTCTTCATCATAACAAATTTTTCGCTTCAATTACATCACTTTTCGGCGAATCTAGACAAAGAAACATAAAAAACATAGTGACGAAACAATAAATTGCGTTATAATGAAAGTGCACAACAACATACCTCCTTTCAAAACGTCGAAAGCTTTCCTCCTATTGTGGTGAGGAAAGCTTTTTACTTAATATGCATAAAATTCCTTTATCAGAAAAATATTATCATTAATGAAAGGAGGGAAATGTATGCCGAGCATCGTTGCAGTAGAATTAGCTGAACTTCCTTACCGCGTTTCACAAAACGAGGTAATGGTTGCAATAAAACGTATGTTTCAACACCGTTATGAGCATATTGATCGTCTATTATCGATTTTTGAACATGACCATATTCAATCAAGGTCGTTTGTACAACCTTTACATTGGTATATGACACCTCATTCGTTTGCCGAGAAAAATGAACTATATATTGAACATGCCGTTCAATATGGAAAAGAAGCAATTGAACGTTGTTTACATCGTGGAAACATTCCGTTCGAAGATATTGAAGCTATTTTTTTTATTTCAACGACGGGGATTGCTACACCGAGCATTGAGGCAAGAATAATGAACGAGCTGCCTTTTTCGATACATACGAAACGAATTCCTATATGGGGACTCGGATGTGCGGGGGGAGCAGCTGGCATTGCTCGAGCGGTAGATTACTGTCGAGCATATCCAAAAGCGAAAGTGCTTGTCCTTGCGGTAGAGTTTTGCAGTCTCACTTTTCAACTGGAGGATGTGTCAAAAAGCAATCTTATTGGCACATCACTATTTGCCGATGGGGTAGGTTGTGCATGTGTTGTAGGAGATGATGTGCAGTTACAAAGGATAGCTCCACAGGTGATCGATATGCAATCGATATTTATGCGTAACATGGAAGATGTTATGGGATGGGATATAAAAGATAACGGATTTTATGTGGTGTTCTCTAGGCATATTCCGACTCTTATTCGTCAATCAATTGGTGAAATCGTAGAATTGTTTTTACGAAAAAACGGAATTTATGTTTCGCAAATTGAACATTTTGTTGTACATCCAGGTGGTAAAAAAGTACTTGATGCCTATCAAGATGGTTTACATATAGACGAACATAAGTTAACTCATGCCATTCATGTTTTACGACAGTACGGAAATATGTCGTCTGTGACTGTGCTTGCCGTTTTACAGCGTTTTTTACAACAACCTATCACTCAACAACAACACGGTTTAATGATGGCGATGGGACCGGGATTTAGCTGTGAGCTTCTACTGTTAAAATGGGGAGAGAAATCATGAAATGGAAAGTGTTTTTCTTTTTAATTGTTCAGCGATTTGTTGAGTTGTACTGGGCGAAAAGAAATGAACGATGGATGAAGGAGAGAGGGGCAAAAGAATTTGGGCAAAATCACTATAAATATATTGTTTGTATGCATAGCTTATTTTTTGTTTCGCTCTTGCTAGAAGGGATTCGTAAACGTCCGTCACCATGGTGGTCTGTTTTGTTTAACATATTTGTCGTATTACAGTTGTTCCGCCTTTGGATTATCGCTTCGCTTGGGAGGTATTGGAACACAAAAATTATTGTATTGCCAAAAGCAGAACGGGTACAGAGAGGTCCGTATCGATGGTTTCGTCACCCGAATTACCTCGTTGTTGTTCTGGAATTCCTTGTTATTCCGCTTATGTTTCAAGCCTATTGGACAGCTGTCATATTTACAATATGTAACGCGTACCTTTTATCTGTTCGTATTCGTGTAGAGGAGCAGGCGCTACGTTTATTAAAATCCCCCTAATAAGCAGGGGATTTTTTATGTATTTTTTTTGCGAACTACAGTAAAATGAAGGTAGATTTTTTTAAAAGGGGTATGGGGAAACATGCGTATGACAAAAACAAAATCATTGCAACAATGGCTATATCGTCTTATTGCACTTCATGACGAATTTATCAAAATTGGTGACATTGCTCAGGCGAATAAAACGAAACAATTAATTAAGAAAGTGTATCATAAAGAGTTTACAATTGCTTTTTGCGGACACTTTTCTGCAGGAAAATCTAGTTTAATTAATGAATTGATCGGTGATTCACTGTTGCCGTCTAGCCCTATTCCAACAAGTGCAAATCTTGTGAAAGTAAAAGCAGGGAAACCGTATGCACGCGTATATTATAAGTCTGGTCAAGCGATCGAATACGCAGCTCCTTACGATTACGAAGAAGTAAAAACGTTTTGTCTAGATGGCGATACAATTGATATGATTGAAATTAGCGATGAAACAGACACAATTCCAAGTGGAATTGTACTTATGGATACACCAGGAATTGATTCGACAGATGATGCCCATCGTTTGGCAACAGAGTCTGCTCTTCATTTAGCCGATGTTATATTTTATGTAATGGATTATAACCATGTTCAAGCAGAATTGAACTTTGAGTTTACAAAACGGTTGTCACAGTACGGAAAAACGTTATACTTAGTTGTAAATCAAATTGATAAACATCGTGAAGAAGAGCTTCCGTTTTCGCAGTTTACTCGTTCTGTTGAAGAGGCATTTCAGCAATGGGGAGTCACATTTGAACGCATGTTTTATACTTCGCTGAAACAAAAAGAGCATGTACATAATGAGTTCGATGAATTAAAACAGTTGTTGCAGTTGCTTTTTTGTGAAAAGGAGGAGCGGCTTGAGCAAAGTATACGTATTGCTGTCGAGCAAATGATTGATAATCATATGCAGATGCTTATCGCTCAACAAGAGGAAGAAGAGCAACATATTCGTCAATCGCTTTCGTTTGAGGATGAAAGAATGCTTCTTGAGAAAATGGAAGAAACGGAGCAAGCGATTGATTATATAAAGAAAACGTGGTTGAGTGCAAAGCAGCATGTTGAACAGCAGTTAGAAGCGACGTTGCATAACGCCTATATGATGCCTTATGAAACGAGAGAGCATGCTCGTGCCTACTTAGAAGCATGTCAACCTGATTTTAAAGTTGGTTTTTTGTTTACAAAGCAAAAAACAGAGGAAGAACGACGGAAACGACTGCGTGCTTTTTATGAAGATTTGCGAAAAAAAATCGAAAGTCAGTTAGAATGGCATGTTCGTGACCTACTGAAACGTTTTTATCAACAATATGACGTTCATAACCACGAGTTATTACATCGTATTCAACAATTAACTGTTCCGTTTTCAGAACAATGGATTGTTGAACGAAAGCCAAATCAGCCGCTTGTTACAGGCGATTATGTATTAACGTATACAAACGATATAGCGAATGAAATAAAACGGTTATATCGCGATGCGGCTCTTCAACTCGCGGAGCAAATAATTGAAAAAGGGAAGGAGCAACAACGGTTAAATATATATGAGCAACAACTAGATGAGCTGATAAAGGAGCGAGCGCGTTGGGAACAATTGAAACAACTTGTTTATCATCGTAAACATACGCGTGAACAATTGCAAAAAGTCGTTGACCATGCAACACCGTTAAGCGATGATGCGATTTATCCATTTATTCACGAGACGTTTACGATGCGAATAAGCAATCAAAAGAAAGAAGAAGTTCCGCAGGAAAAGGAAGCGGTGCAAGAAGAACGTCCAATTCAAACGGTGCAAATGGCAAATGAGACGGTTGAGCAAACGATCGAAAAGCTACGCGTCATTAGCCAAATGATTGCTCCGATTGAAGGGATGAAACAGCTAGCAAACGAAATGGGCGAAAAAATTCACCAACTTCAACAACGTACGTTTACGATTGCTTTGTTTGGTGCTTTTAGTGCGGGAAAGTCTTCGTTCGCAAATGCGCTAATCGGTGAACACGTTTTACCTGTTTCACCGCATCCAACGACGGCGACAATTAATAAAATTGTTCCACCAACAGATGAGTTTCCGCATGGTACCGTTGTTGTACAAGTAAAAACGGAGCAACAGCTTTTAAACGATTTGCAACACTCTTTGCGCTTTTTCGGCGTGCAAGTTCATTCATTACAAGAGGCGATCGAAGAAAGTGAAAAAGCCATTCGTAATGAAGCTATTGATGCAAAAGAGCGTGTACATTGGGCGTTTTTGCAAGCCGTTGTGCGTGGGTATGAACAAATGAAAGAAAAGCTTGGACAATTGCTTACGATTTCACTTCAACACTTTCACGAGTATGTGGCGAATGAAACGAAATCGTGTTTTGTTGAATGGATTGAGCTATATTATGATTGCCCATTAACTCGTGAAAATATTATTCTTGTCGATACACCAGGAGCCGATTCTGTAAATGCTCGTCATACAGGAGTAGCATTTAATTACATTAAAAATGCTGATGCGATTTTCTTTGTCACATATTATAACCATGCATTTTCCAAAGCGGATCGTGAATTTTTAATTCAGCTTGGTCGTGTGAAAGATACATTTAGTTTAGATAAAATGTTTTTCATCATTAATGCAGCTGACCTAGCTCATACAGAAGAGGAATTGCAGTCGGTCGTTCGTTATGTAAAAGAGCAGCTTTTGCAATTTGGTATTCGCCATCCACGTCTTTTTCCATTATCGAGTAAATGGGCACTTGCAGAGAAAAGTAGGAAGTTGTGGAAACATGACGTGCTATCAAATTCGGGAATGGGCGCATTTGAGCAGGCGTTTTACCCGTTTATTCATCAAGAGCTTAGCTCGCTAGCGCTTGCTTCCGCTCGCTTGCAAATAAAACAAGCGAAAAAGCGACTAGCAGAATACATTACGGAGGCGAGACAAAGCGATGAAATGAAACGTAAAAAGTTGCACATATTGCAACAAGAACAGCAACAGCTTGAGCGCATCATTCAACAATACGAAACAAATCATGACGTTCATGCTATCGAGCAAGAATTAAACGAATTAGTTTATTATATTCAACAGCGCATTTCTTTCCGTCTGTCAGACTGGTTTAAAGAATCGTTTAATCCATCTGTTTTGCATGACCGACAAACAAATATAAAAAAGGCGTTACAATTATGTTTAGATGAGTTTTTATACTCCATCGGATTTGATTTGGCGCAAGAAATGCGTGCAACTAGCTTGCGAATAGAAGCGTTTATAAATAAGCGGTACGATCTTCATTTTATGGCGTTAGAAAACCAGTGGAAGCAAGTGCATGATCTTATTGTAACAAAGGTCGATCTTTCAAGTTTTCCGACGTTACAATTCCCGATCGCTTTTGAGCAAATCGATCGCAACGTGTTTAAAAAGGCGCTTTCGTTGTACAAAAATGCAAAATCATTTTTTGAAAAAGATGAAAAACGGCTCATGAAAGAAGAGCTAGAAAAACAATTACATGAGCCGATTGCGGCGTATGTAGCTGAACAAAAACAACGGTTGCTCGCGCATTATACAAAACAGTGGAATGTGATTATTGAACAACTTCATTGTCATATGCGTGAACAACTAAATGAGCATTTTACAGGTTTATTTGCCGCATTAACGGCTAAAGCACCAATAGACGAATTACAACATATTTACGATATGATCGGAGGAATGAATGATGAATGAAGTTCACCAAGCGATTACAGCACATTCACAAAAGCAACATGCACTCGTTCGGGCGTTTATCGAGCTAGACGCGAAACGAGAAGCGTATATTGAGGAAGCCGTCTCTTTATGTCAACGCGGCGAATCGTTTTCTGTACACAACATTAACGAAGTAACACAACAAATAAATGAATTAGCTAAAAATGGAATTGTACCACAGCGAAAATATGTGACGGTTGACATGGTAAAGGAATATGTCCAAAAATTAAATAACAAATCGTCGTAGTGTAAAACGTCCCATTCGCGCATACTATTTGTGCATCATGTATAAAAAGGAGGGGAAAGCGATGGGACGAACAAAATTAGGAAATGCCAATGCGCAACGAAACAATAACGCAAAACAAAAAAACGACTTCAATAATGAGTTTGCTTCATATGCTGAAGTTGAAGTGAAAAAAATGAGCAACGAGCATAAAAATATTCGATAAGGCGCGCATATGCGCCTTTTTTTAAGATGAAAAATCGAAGGGCGGTATGTCGATGAAAAAGTGGCTCGCTATTATTATTTTATTTAGTTTTTTTGCATATATGCTTTGGGAACATATGACCGAAAGACAAACGATAGCAACCGGTATTCATGTAGGAATGAAGGCTCCTGATTTTTCTTTACAAACAACCGACGGGCAAATGGTTCAACTTTCACAATTACGCGGAAAAGCAGTTATTGTGAATTTTTGGGCAACGTGGTGTCCGCCTTGTCGTGCAGAAATGCCAGATATGCAAAAGTTTTATGAACGATATGATCAACAAGTGGAAATTTTAGCTGTAAATGTAATGGTAAGGGATTCGCAAGAGAAGGTACGTGAGTTTATTAAAGAGTACCATTTAACGTTTCCAGTAGTGCTAGATGTTGATGGACATGTCATGAAGCAATATGATATTCAACCGATTCCGACGTCGTTTATTATCGATCGACAAGGCATCATTCGTGAAAAGCAAATCGGTCCGATGTCGTATGAACAAATGGTGCAATATGTAGAGAAATGGGGGAAATAGCCGAGGAATCGGCTATTTTTTGTATATTTGTCATTATGTTTGGAAAAGATAGAAAAAAACGAAAAGTAGGTGAATACGTAATGAGGAAAATAAGAAAACGGACATTTGCAGAACTCGTGATGGAAAATAAACGACAACTATTAAACGATGCGAGGGCATTAGAAAAATTGGAAGAGAAAATGGAAACACGTTGGCTTCATAAAGCAGAGTAATCTAGCCATACTATGAGGGAGAGGGGGATAAAAAATGGGCAATCCAAAAAGTAATCAACAACCATTTGTACCACAACATATCGGTACGAAGCCAAGAGCAGCAGGTGGCAATAAAGGAAAGCAAATGCAAGATCAATCTGGTCAACATCCACAAGTCATTCAAACGAAGGGTGAATAAGGGCGAATATTCGCCCTTATATAGTTTACATAATTATATTATGATAAACAATAAAGTTTGTATAACATGAAGAAAAACGTGCACGATAAAAGTGTACATTTTACTTTTACAAGGAGGATGATAAAATGAAGCCAAATTATGATGATCGTCGTGACAATGTAGAAAAATTACAGGACATGGTACAAAATACGCTTGAGAATATTGAAAGAGCAGAAGAGACGATGGCGTTCGCTAGTCCAGAGGAGCGTGAAAAAATTAGGGAAAAAAATCATCGCCGTGAAGAAGCAATTGAGGCGATGCGAGCAGAAATCAAAGATGAAGCAAGAGCTCGTGAAAGAGGATATGAATGATAAAAGCCGCATGCGTGCGGCTTTTTGGTGTGCTCGGCATGGGTGCAATCTATAGGGTGAAAGTCCCGAACTGCGAAGGC
>NZ_PEDM01000038.1 GCF_002742685.1 Anoxybacillus flavithermus | reverse complement strand
ACCGTACGTACGGTGGTGTGAGAGGACGGAGGTTAATCACCTCCTCCTACTCGATTGATACAATAGTAGGGCGATGAACGATGAAGGAGTTATACAAATGGCAAAAGTATGTATCACAGGTGGAGCAGGATTTATTGGTAGTCATCTAGGAAAAGAATTGCTTAAACTTGGGCATGAGCTTGTTGTTATCGATAATTTCCATCCATATTATTCAACGTGCCGGAAACAACGCCAGCTCCAACAAATAGAGAATGTCGGCTTTTTTCATTTTTACAATGTAGATATTCTTCGAATGGATTTGTTGAAACAAATTTTCTTCCATCATCGACCGGATGTTGTATTCCATTTAGCTGCGCTACCAGGTGTGCAGCCATCGTTATCGGAGCCATTAGCATACATTGATTACGATGTGAAAGCGACAGTAAACGTATTACAAGCAGCAGGGGAAGTAGGAGTTCAGCACGTGCTATTCGCCTCTTCTTCGTCTGTGTATGGTGACCGAGCGTTTCAACCATTAAAAGAAGAAATGGCAAACGGTCAAGTGATTTCTCCGTATGCAGCGGCGAAATATAGTGCCGAATCGTTTTGCCACGCATATGCGCACATATATGGCTATACGATGACAATTTTTCGCTATTTTACAGTATATGGGCCGTGGGGACGTCCGGATATGGCGATGAGTAAGTTTATTCGTCAGTTGTTGCGTGATGAGCCGATTACCGTTTACGGCGATCATACGGCACGCGATTATACGTATATTGATGACATTGTTGATGGAATGATTCGAGCACTAGAACGACAAGAAAGTGATGTATTTAACCTTGGGGCTGGTCAGCCTGTGACGATGAAGCAATTGCTTGCGGAGTTGCGTACTCATTTTCCACACATGCGTGTTCATTACGAATCGACTCGCCTCGGTGATGTTGTTGCTACATGGGCTGATATTACAAAAGCGAAAGAAAAAATCGGGTACGAACCGCGCATATCGTTGCGGGAAGGATTGGCAAAGACGATTGAATGGGCGAAGCAATATGAAAACTAAACAAATAAAGATTTTAATGCGACTCATTAGCTTGATAAGTATTGTAGCGTTTATATGGATGACGATTCATCATTTCGATGCACGACTGTTGTTTGATCTTATGCACAGGCTTGTTTCGCAACCGTGGCATGCGAGTTATATGCTTATTATGTATGGGCTCGCCTTTGTGTTACGTGCGATCGCATGGAAATGGTATTTGCCCCACGCCCATTTCCAAACGTGTGTCGATGGATTATTTGCTAGTTTATTCATAAATCACATATTTCCAATTAAAATCGGTGATGTCGCTCGCGTTGGCATATGTGCAAAACAAAATCGCATTCCATTTTCGATTGTTGCCGAGTCGGTTATTGTATTGCGTCTTTTGGATTTGGTTGTTTTATTTTTGTTTGCTTTTTTAGGAGCGATTGTTTATATGCACATGATTATCCGTTCCGCCATGATTTTCCCCCTCATGTTTGGTGGAATCGTTGTTTTGTTTTTCGTCCTTCGACGTATCGATTTGTTATGGTTACAAAAACATAAACAACATTGGAACATGATATGGAAGAGCCGTCGCTTTGTGTTAATTGTTGTTGCTATTGTGTTCAGTTGGATATGTGAAGCCGTCGTTTTGTTTGAAATGGCGAAAATGGTTGCTTTTCCACTTTCATTTGCTCAATCGTTATGGGTAAATAGTATGACCGTTGGAGGACAAATATTTCAAATGACTCCAGGAGGGTTAGCTACGTATGAAGCCGTTATGGCATTTGCGCTAACGCGCATTCATTCGTATTGGGAACAAGCATATGCTCTTGCGCTAGCAACCCATTTATTTAAATTTTTATTTTCCTATGTTGTTGGGCTATACGTATGGTGGCGCATCCCGACATTATGGACATTCGTTCGAAAGGAGGACGTAGCGTGAAAAAAGCATCGAAATTTGAAAAAATCGCGGCAAGGTGCTGGAATTTATTAAATGAAGGAAAGCCGTTTACCCCTATTTTTGTTATCGGGACGATGATTGTTTTCCATTTATTTGATGGCATCACGTTGGAAGAAATAAAGCGATTAGGGAGTAGCTTATTGTTAACGATCCCTCTTTTCGTTTTGTACTATGTATATGACTATCCGTTATTTTTACGCAACTATTTGTGGATTCCGTATATCATTTTTTTGATGATTTGGTCGTTCGTACCGACGAGTTTACTTTTACTTGCTGTTAGTCTTTACTTCTTTTTTACCGTTTTCTTTTGGGGAACATTATACTATCATTTACGTATTGGAACGACATGGTTGAATTTTACTCGTTTTTGGAAACTTGTGCTAAAAAATAGCGATTCAACGAGCGGGAATGCACAGGAACAATTGCCAAAAGTATTACTCCTTCTTTCTGTATGGGAATACGGAGTACAACATGATGTACATACTCCGCCATTTATTGCTTTTTACGCATTTGTTTTTGTATGGTCGTTTATTTTACATCGTTATTTATTTGATTGGAAACCAAAAATGATCGATCATTATACAAATAACGTGCCGCCAAATAAGAAACCGTTAAGCGATCGCGTCATCGTGCTCGTTGTTGACGGAATGAGAAAAGATCGTTTTGAACAAGCAAAAGCTCCGTTTTTAAAGTCGCTTCGTGCCAATGGAACCGATTTTACACAAATGGAAACGGTATATCCTGCTCGGACGGTCGTTTGTTTTACGTCGATGCTTACAGGAACGTATCCGTTTGAGCACGGCATTCGTTCAAATATGGTATGGAAGCTAGGTATTCGAGTAGAAAGTATTTTTGATTCTCTCCGAAAAATAGAAAAAAAGGGAAAAGTTCTCGGTATCGCTCATCTTGTCGATTCCCTAGGAAATGATGTCGAAACGGTTACAGCTGTCATGCATAACGATGTGGCAGATCGTAACATTATGGAGCGTGCAAAACAAATCATGATGGAACAAGACTTACATTTATTTGTCGTTCAATTTATTGGAACGGATCAAACAGGCCATAGCCGCGGTGTACATTATGATGAGTATGTAGAAAAAATTGAAGAAGTTGATCAACTGATTCAACAATTTGTCGAATGGTTACACGAACAAGGAAAAATGGACAATACGACGTTAATCGTTTGCGCGGATCATGGACAAGCGGACGGAATTGGTGGACATGGTCATTTAGATGAGGGAGAGCGATACGTTCCATTTTTCATGTACGGTCCAATGATTGAAAAAGGAAAGCGTATTGACGAAAAACATAGCCTTGTTTCTCTTGCTCCAACGATCGCTTATTTGTTAGGAGCTCCATATCCAAGTCATAGCCGTGGCCCTGTGTTAGTCGAAGCGCTAAAGAAAGAGGGAAAATGATGAAAGTCGTTGTATTTTTGCCTGCGCATAATGAAGAGGAAGCAATTGGGAAAGTCATTCGTCGTATTCCAAGACATATTCATCCGAATATAGAAGTGTACGTCCTTGTTGTCGACGATGGATCAACGGATCGTACTGTTGATGCAGCGAAACAAGCGGGAGCAGATTTCATTTATCAACACGAACGAAATCGTGGATTAGGAGCAGCTGTACGTACAGGTTTACAACAATGTGTTAAACTCGGTGCAGACATCGGTGTCATGATTGATGCTGATAATGAATATCCGCCAGAGCAAATTCCTGATCTCATTATGCCTATTTTACGTGGAGAAGCAGATTATACAATGGGATCCCGTTTTTTAGGGACGATTCACGGAATGAAGTGGCATCGGCGAATTGGAAACTATATGTTTACGTTGCTTCAGTCGCTTTTATTAAAAACATGGATTTACGACGGTCAATCAGGGATGCGCGCATTTTCGCGTCAAGCGATGGAAGAAGCAGAAATTATTCACGATTACAACTACGCTCAAGTATTGACATTAAATTTAGTACGCAAAGGATTTCGGTTAAAAGAAATCCCGATTGTATATCAAGTAAGAACGACGGGACAATCATTTATTAAATTTACTGCTTACCTGAAACATGTTATTCCGGCTATCGCGAAAGAAATGTGCCGTCCAGTAAAACGGAAACATATGCGCTCTATTCAGCAACGCTAGAGAGTGATTCTCTAGCATTTTTTCTTGACAATAATTATGATAATTATTATCATTATCATCGAAGGAGGAGATCGGAGTGAAAAAGTTTTTATTTTTTTGTTTGTCAATGATATTAATTTTCACTTCAGCCCCTATGTCTTCGTTTGCTTACTCATACGGTGATCCGAACGAAGAAGCGGTTGCTGAAGCGTATAAAGAGATGGTCGCGAAAGCGCAAGAGAAAAAGTTTGATGAAGTGAGAGCTATTTACGAAACGGTGCAAAAAGAAATCGATATGCATATGGGGCCTGAACCGTCTGCCATCATTTTAGAGGCGATTGAAAATAAAGATGTAGATACGATCGTTTCAGCGATGCAAAAAGTGCTTGTGTTAAACGTTGCGCGCCGTTTGGAAAATGTAGAAAAGAATTTCGATAACTATGATACGAGCAAACGTTTATTGGCAAAAGCATTTGCTACATATAAAGCACTCTCTCCAATCGTGCAACAAAAAGATGCGGAGATAGATGAAAAATTAAAGCAACAGTTTGATGCTGCCCTTCAATCGCTCGGAAATCCTGGGTTGTTTGGAGTAGGGAAAAAAGAGTCAAACATCAATCAATTTAAAGAAAGCAAAAAAACTATTTTACAAGCGTTGCAAGATCAATTTGAATTAGAAAATATTGAAACAGGTCATTTTACAGAGGAAGATTTAGATCGATTAGCAGCAGCAAAAAAGAAGGAATGGACAGATTTGTCCGATATGAAAAACTGGATTCCGATCATTGTGATTGTAGGAGTTATTATTGCCGTTGTAGTGTATGCGATAAGAAAGCGGAAGTAAAGAAAGGGGTCGTGTAGGATGGAAGTTCAAGCACTGCTCATTACGTTTCGTGAAGCGTTAGAAGCGCTATTAATTGTAGGCATTATTACATCGTATTTGAAGCGCATTGATCAATCACGTTATGTGAAATATATTTGGCTCGGCGCAGGATTAGCTGTGTTTGCAAGCGCGATCGTCGCATTATTATTCCAAGTGGTGCTAACCGGCTTTTCAACGATGGCGAGCGAAATGTACTTAAAGGTAAGCATTATTTTTATATCTTCCATCTTACTGACGCAAATGGTTTTTTGGATGGCGGAACATAGTAAAGATATAAAAAGTAGTATGGAAGGAAAAATGAGCAAATACGTGTCTAAAGGCGACGTATTTGGCATGGTGATGCATTCGTTTTTAGTTGTACTGCGCGAAGGAGTAGAGACGGTCTTTTTCTTCGCTGCCATTACAGGTGGAAACATCGGAGCGGCAGTACAAGGATGGGGTGCCATTACTGGTTTAACGATCGCTGCTATTGTCAGTTACATGTTCTTTAAAGGAACGATGCGTGTACCATTAAAAACGTTTTTTAAAGTGACAGGTGCATTTATTATTTTGATTGCAGCTGGATTGCTTGTGCAAGGTGTTTCAATGTTGCAAGATTTAAAAATTATCGGTAGCGTGATGCCGCATGTTTACGATATTACATGGTTTATGCCGGAACATCCGATTGATCATGAACATTTCGTGCGTGATACAGGTCAAGAGCCTATTCTCTCTGGGGATGTTGGCATTTTCCTTAAGGCGTTATTCGGTTACTCATCGATGCCGTCACTCGAGGAAGTATTAGCATATATTGGTTATTTCGTCGTCATTTATTTACTTGTGAAAACACGTTATAGTGCAAAAGAAGAAAAAAACGAAAAAAATGAGAAGGTGCTTGAACAACAAGTGATGTAAAGTACAAGGGGAACCTTGTACTTTTTTGCTTAGGAGGGTTTATTGTGCGAATCGTTTCAATTATTGCGCTAGTGGTTGTGTATATATCATATTTCGTCTATGCTAGTCCGTTTGCGGCAACGTGGGATGAAGTGGATTTTGCCCTCGCACTTGAGCGATATGATTTGCTTGCGATGCAGCCGCATTTCCCGGGATATCCGTACTTTATTTTTGGAGGTATGCTCATTCATTCGTTTATCGACAATCCTGCTAAGGCACTAGCCGTTTGGAACGGATTACTTATGATGAGTGCGACGATTCCTATTTATTTGCTTGCAAAAACGTTTGTGGAAAAAAAGTACGCATGGGTCGTTACTGCACTTGTTCAATCGCTTAGTTATGTCATGCTTATCGTGTCGCAACCGATGTCGGAAGGAAGCGCACTCGCTATTTTATGGTGGTATGTATGGAGTTTACAACGTGCGCTTCACTCGGATCGTGTCGATGTGCAATTGCTCCCGTTATGGTTGTTTAGCGTTATGCTTGGTATTCGCTTATCGTACATTCCTTTTGGGATTGGTATTTTATATGTTTGGTGGAAGCGAGCATATCGCCCGAAGAAACTTCTGCTATACAGTTTCGGAGCGGTTGCTTTTCAATTTATTTGGATTATGGCAGTAGCTACAACAGAGGGGGAAGGGTTTTGGCAGTTAGCCCTTTCATTTACAACAGGTCATTTTACAAAATGGGGAGGAACAGTTTCAACGGATGAAACGTCATTTTTGCAGAGGGTATGTATCCTTGTTTTTTATAATATCATTTGGACGGGTATAGCAAAGCAGTCAATATGGCTACTAAGTTGCTTTGTTGTTTTGTTGACTATGACATGGAAACGAATAACATTGCCATCTTTATATCGTCTGCTTTTATTGACATATTTTTTATGGGCATTGTTTGCTCAAAATATTGAAAAGCCAAGACATATATTGCCGATTGTCGTCATTGTTTCATTTTTTTTATTCGTGAGTGTGCTTCGTTCGTTATCACGTTTTCGGTTGATTGTTATGCTTGTTTTACTCCTATCACAAACGATTATCGGCATACAAGGGATCAAGCATCAAGCGACACGGTTGCCAGCGACGTATCAGTTGGCGTATGATTTTGAACAGAAAGAAAAGCCTTTTATTATATTTACGTGGGAAGAGACGCGTGTTTTTGAATATTTACGTGTTGCGTTTCCGCATGCGCGCGTGTTTTCATTTGACGTTTTCCAGCGTGAAAAAGCGGCATTTCCACATGCAAAAGTGTATGTTACTGATCATGTGGTCAAAGGGTTTCAAGCGCAAGGAATAAATGTTCGTCCGTATATTCACCAAGTTCGAACGTATGAGTCGAGCTTGTTGTCTGATCCTATATATGGGCGTATTACTGTATATGAATGGCGGGAGGAAGGAGAACGTGAATGAGCGATTAAAAGAAAAATTAGCGATCTTGCCCGATCAACCGGGATGTTATTTAATGAAAGATGCCCACGGGACAGTCATTTATGTTGGGAAAGCAAAGGTGCTGAAAAATCGTGTCCGTTCTTATTTTACGGGTACACATGACGGAAAAACGCTTCGGTTAGTCAATGAAATTGCTGATTTTGAATATATTGTGACGTCCTCGGATTTAGAAGCACTCATTTTAGAAATGAATTTAATTAAAAAATACGATCCGAAATATAACGTCATGTTAAAAGATGACAAAAGTTATCCGTTTATTAAAATTACTGGAGAAACACATCCACGTCTGATCATCACTCGAACGGTGAAAAAAGATAAAGGGAAATATTTTGGTCCGTACCCAAACGCCCAAGCAGCTCATGAAACGAAAAAATTGCTCGATCGTTTATATCCGTTAAGAAAATGTGAGAAGATGCCGAAAAAAGTTTGTTTATATTATCATATGGGACAATGTTTAGGACCGTGTGAATATCACGTATCGGAAGAAGAAAATAAACAAATTGTTGAACAAATTACGCGCTTTTTAAACGGCGGCTATAAAGAAGTCAAAGAGACATTGACAGAAAAGATGATGGAAGCAGCGGAACAGTTACAGTTTGAGCGGGCGAAAGAATACCGCGACCAAATTTCGTATATCGAAACATTAATGGAAAAACAAAAAATGATTTTACACGATTTCGTTGACCGCGACATTTTCGGATATGCGTACGATAAAGGATGGATGTGCGTACAAGTATTTTTTATTCGACAAGGGAAGCTCATCGAACGAAACGTGTCGATGTTTCCGTTATATCAAGAGCCAGAGGAAGAGTTTTTAACGTTTTTAGGGCAGTTTTACAGTAAAGAGTATCATTTAAAGCCGCGTGAGGTTGTATTGCCGCGCGACATTGATGGCGAGATGGCAATGAATCTGCTGCAAGTGAACGTTACACAGCCGAAAAGCGGGAAAAAGAAAGAGCTCGTTGATTTAGCATGTAAAAACGCACAAATTGCTTTACGAGAAAAATTCTTTTTAATTGAACGTGATGAAGAACGGACGATTCGTGCGGTTGAACGATTAGGAGAAGCAATGGGAATTCAAACTCCCCATCGTATCGAGGCGTTTGACAATTCCAATATTCAAGGGGCGGACGCTGTCGCTGCAATGATCGTATTTATTGACGGAAAACCAGAAAAAAAAGAATATCGTAAATATAAAATAAAAACAGTGCAAGGAGCGGACGATTACGATTCGATGCGGGAAGTGATTCGACGACGATATACGCGCGTATTGCGCGAACGTCTGCCACTTCCTCAATTAATCATTGTCGACGGTGGAAAAGGTCAAATACAAGCCGCCAAAGAAGTGTTAGAATGCGAACTCGGGTTGTCGACTCCCGTTGCTGGTTTAGTGAAAGATGATAAACATCGCACATCACATTTATTGTTCGGCGATCCGCCAAGCGTCATTTCGTTAGAAAAAAATAGTCAAGAGTTTTATTTGTTGCAGCGTATTCAAGAAGAAGTGCATCGCTTTGCGATTACATTTCATCGTCAAGTTCGTTCAAAATCTACGTTTCATTCCATTCTCGATCAAATTCCGGGAGTTGGTGCAAAAAGAAAACAAGCGCTATTGCAACATTTTGGATCGATAAAAAAAATGAAAGAAGCAACGGTTGAACAGCTACAAGAAGCAAACGTTCCAAAACATGTCGCCCAAAAAATTTACGAAGCGCTTCAAACGTACGAAAGCTGACCATCGTCGGTCAGCTTTCATCTTTGCGATCCCATTTGACAGTGAACAAAACGATTTTGGCCCGTCGTTTTTGTTGTTCAAACGCTTCCGTCACATATCCTTTTTGTTGTTCGAACTGTTGAGCAAGAAAGCCTGCTTCCAGTTGAAACGTGCAATCCCCACCATAATCGAACCGCATCGCGACGAGCGGTCCTTCTAATCGAAGTTCACATTGATCTTTTTTCTCTTCAAGCAGCGATAAATTTCCCCAACCCGCTTGTTCAAAAAAAGCGATGACATCATCGATTGTAGCTAGCGGGTATTTTCTCGCTAAATCTTTTCCTGCCCAATACAAAATAAATGGCGTTTCTTTTCCGAACAAATTTGGCAACAATTCTTGCCGAAATAAAAAGTCGCTAAAAGCAGAAATGTTTATTTGTTTCCACTGTTCATGCCCGCTCACGTTCAATTCCCCTCTCTATTTTTTCATTATAGCGCACAACAACATGAAAAACAGTATTGACTTTTCTTTTATTTCGGACTTCACTAGAAGTATAGTTGTTTTAAAATTTTAAATGATTGAACATTTCGTGAACACCTTTTCTTGACGCTCCTACATTCTGGGAGTACAATGAATGTGACAATGATCAATGGAAATGGAAGTGTTTACACTTCTATTGTTCATTGTCTAGTAGATGCGGATGGGAGCTCATAGAAAAGGAAGATGACAATTTCAAGGGGGGTTATGTATGGCACAAAATCGAGAGTTTTTTTATCGTCGACTCCATTCATTGCTCGGAGTCATTCCAGTCGGGCTGTTTTTAACGCAGCATTTAGTTGTTAACCATTTTGCAACAAGAGGAGCAGACGCATTTAACAAGGCGGCCGCTTTTATGGAGCAGCTACCGTTTCGTTACTTTTTAGAAATTTTCGTTATTTTTCTTCCGCTATTATTCCATGCCATCTATGGGCTATATATCGCATTTACGGCACAAAACAATGTCAGTCGTTACGGATATTTTCGTAACTGGATGTTTATGTTGCAACGCTTAACGGGGATTATTACGCTCATTTTTGTCGTCTGGCACGTATGGGAAACGCGCGTTCAAGCTGCGTTTGGTGCAGAGGTAAACTATGACATGATGGCGAACATCGTTGCCAACCCGTTTATGCTTGCATTTTATATTGTCGGGATCGTTTCTGCAGTATTTCATTTTGCGAATGGGCTATGGTCGTTTTTCGTTAGCTGGGGTATTACAGTGACTCCTCGTTCACAACAAATTTCTACATACGTGACAATGGGGATTTTTGTCGCGCTTTCGATTGTTGGTATACGCGCGATTTTAGCATTCGTTTAATCCACAAGAAGGAGTGAGGAGACATGAGTAAAGGAAAAATCATTGTCGTTGGTGGAGGTCTTGCCGGCTTAATGGCAACCATTAAAATTGCCGAAGCGGGTGTAAAAGTAGATTTATTTTCATTAGTTCCCGTGAAACGGTCTCACTCTGTTTGTGCACAAGGTGGCATTAACGGTGCGGTCAACACAAAAGGGGAAGGAGACTCTCCGTGGGAGCACTTCGATGATACAGTATACGGCGGGGACTTTTTGGCGGATCAACCTCCGGTAAAAGCGATGTGTGAAGCTGCCCCTGGCATTATTCATTTGCTTGATCGCATGGGTGTCATGTTCAACCGTACGCCAGAGGGATTGCTTGACTTCCGGCGCTTTGGTGGAACGCAGCATCACCGTACTGCATACGCAGGGGCAACGACAGGACAACAGCTTCTTTACGCGCTTGATGAACAAGTGCGCCGTCACGAAGTCGCTGGTTTAGTGACAAAATATGAAGGTTGGGAGTTTTTAGGTGCTGTTTTAGATGATGAGCAAGTATGTCGCGGAATTGTCGCGCAAAACTTGACAACGATGGAGATTAAAGCATTCCCAGCAGATGCGGTCATCATGGCAACAGGCGGTCCGGGGATTATTTTCGGGAAGTCAACAAACTCTATCATTAATACAGGTTCAGCAGCATCGATCGTATATCAACAAGGTGCGTATTATGCAAACGGAGAGTTTATCCAAATTCATCCGACAGCTATTCCGGGCGATGATAAGCTTCGTTTAATGAGTGAATCAGCGCGTGGAGAAGGTGGGCGAGTTTGGACGTATAAAGACGGAAAACCGTGGTATTTCTTAGAAGAAAAATATCCGGCTTACGGAAACCTCGTTCCACGCGATATTGCGACGCGTGAAATTTTCCATGTGTGTGTCGACTTAAAGCTCGGTATTAACGGCGAAAACATGGTTTATTTAGATTTATCGCATAAAGATCCGAAAGAGCTTGATATTAAGTTAGGTGGCATTATTGAAATTTATGAAAAGTTCATGGGTGAAGATCCGAGAAAAGTACCGATGAAAATATTCCCAGCTGTCCACTATTCAATGGGTGGATTATGGGTTGATTATGATCAAATGACAAACATTAAAGGATTGTTTGCGGCAGGCGAGTGCGACTATTCGATGCACGGCGCTAACCGTCTCGGTGCGAACTCGTTATTATCTGCGATTTATGGTGGAATGGTAGCTGGTCCAAAAGCAGTTGAATATATGAAAGGGCTTGAAAAATCAGCAGATGCAATGCCTTCTTCTTTATACGATCGTTATTTAAAACAAGAACAAGAAAAATGGGCGCAAATTATGGCGATGGACGGCACAGAAAACGCCTACGTCTTGCATAAAGAGCTTGGTGAATGGATGACAGATAACGTCACGGTCGTTCGTTATAATGATAAACTATTAAAAACAGATGAAAAAATTCAAGAATTGCTTGAGCGTTATAAGAACATTAACATTAACGATACAGCGAAATGGAGCAACCAAGGTGCATCGTTTACACGTCAGCTTTACAACATGTTGCAACTTGCTCGCGTCATTACGCTTGGTGCTTACAATCGTAACGAAAGCCGTGGAGCGCATTATAAGCCAGAGTTTCCTGAGCGAAATGATGAAGAGTGGTTAAAAACAACGATGGCAAGCTTTACACCGGATGGTCCATCGTTCCATTATCGTGAAGTAGATACGTCACTTATTAAGCCGCGCAAACGCGACTACACGAAAAAGAAAGGGGAAGTGAAATCATGAGCGAAAATAAAACGATTCGGATTATCGTCACAAGACAAGACCGTCCGGATACAGCCCCTTATGAAGAAGAGTTTGTCATTCCGTATCGTCCGAATATGAATATTATTTCGGCGCTCATGGAAATTCGGCGCAATCCGGTCAATGCGAAAGGGGAAAAAACGACACCTGTTGCTTGGGAAATGAACTGTTTAGAAGAAGTGTGTGGCGCTTGCTCAATGGTCATTAACGGCAAGCCACGCCAATCGTGTACCGCACTGATCGATCAACTCGAGCAACCGATTCGTTTGGAGCCGATGCGCACATTCCCTGTTATTCGCGATTTGCAAGTGGATCGTAGTCGCATGTTTGATTCGTTGAAAAAAGTAAAAGCGTGGATCCCAATCGATGGAACGTACGATTTAGGTCCAGGACCGCGCATGCCAGAGCGCAAACGGCAATGGGCATATGAGTTATCAAAATGTATGACGTGCGGTGTATGTTTAGAAGCTTGTCCAAATGTTAATAGTAAATCGAACTTTATCGGTCCAGCACCGCTTTCACAAGTACGTTTATTTAACGCGCATCCAACAGGGGCGATGCATAAAGCGGAGCGCCTTGAAGCGATTATGGGTGACGGTGGATTAGCAAACTGCGGAAATTCACAAAACTGTGTGCAATCTTGTCCGAAAGGCATTCCGCTTACAACATCGATTGCGGCATTGAACCGTGCAGCAACGATTCAAATGTTCCGCAATTTCTTCGGTAGCGATGAAGTGTAACAACAAGGTCGGCTCTTCAAGAGTCGGCCTTACGTTTCATATATGATGCTAGATCGCTTTTGTACAGGGGGAGAGGGAAAGTGAAAATATCTTATATTGATGACATAAAAGAATGGGAGCAACGTTTTTCTTTTTTTCATCCGGTGCGTGTTCGTTTTTCAGAAACGGATATGTTTGGTCATTTAAACAATACGGTACCTTTTGTATATTTTGAAGAAGCGCGTATCGCATTTTTCGAACATCTCGGTTTTATGAACGATTGGTTAGGAAAAGACCATGATGCGATTCCAGTCGTTGCGAATTTACAATGCGATTTTTTACAACAAGTATATTTTGGTGAACAGCTACAGATCGGTGTCAAAGTTGCACACATCGGCAACTCTTCTGTTGATTTGCATTACGTTGGAAAAAAGCAAAATGGAGCAATTGCGTTTACAGGACGTGGGACGATGGTCCAAATGTCAAAAACGACAGGAAAAGGAGTGGCGTGGCACGATGAGGCACGAGCGCGATTAATAGAAAATATGTAACCGTTAACGCCCTTCTTGCATACGATATGTTGACTAAATATATACCCATCCGTTTCGGTCTGGTAAAAGCAAGGAGGGTTATTCACTTGAATCAGAAGCCGCTGCTCACAAAAAGAGAACGAGAAGTATTCGAACTGTTGCTGCAAGACAAGACAACGAAAGAGATTGCTAGTGAACTATTCATTAGCGAAAAAACAGTTCGCAACCACATTTCGAATGCGATGCAAAAGCTTGGAGTAAAGGGGCGCTCACAAGCTGTCGTTGAATTGCTTCGAATGGGGGAACTTGAACTATAAAGAGAACCGGCTCGCCTTTTCGTTTTAGGCAGCCGGTTTTCTATTGATTTGATGTGTGTTATAATGAAAAATGTTTTGTCATACATCAACAAAGAATGAGGCGAATACATTGGAAAGACCAATTGGAGTAATTGATTCAGGTGTTGGTGGATTAACAGTTGCAAGGGAAATTATGCGCCAGCTACCAAAAGAACAAATTGTCTATTTAGGAGATACGGCACGTTGTCCATACGGACCGAGACCACGAGAAGAAATTCGGCAGTTTACGTGGGAAATGACGAACTATTTACTCGGTTATGATATGAAAATGCTTGTCATTGCATGTAATACTGCCACAGCTGTCGCTTTAGAAGAAATTCGTGATACGCTCAACATTCCAGTGATCGGTGTCGTCCATCCTGGTGCACGCACCGCGTTAAAAATTACAAAAAACTATCATATCGGTGTTATCGGAACAATCGGAACGGTGAAAAGCGGTGCTTACGAACAAGCATTAAAATCGATCAATAGCGACGTGAAAGTAGAAAGTTTAGCTTGTCCAAAGTTTGTCCCTTTAGTGGAAAGCGGACAATTTGAAGGAGAAGAAGCAAAACAAATTGTTGCTGAGTCTCTTGAACCATTAAAAGACCGACCGATTGATACGCTTATTTTAGGATGTACGCATTATCCACTTTTAAGCCCACTCATTCAACAATACATGGGAGAGCATGTGAAGCTCATTTGTTCTGGTGATGAAACAGCGCGCGAAGTGAGCACGATTTTGCATCATAGCGATTTGCTTTATACGGGAGATAAACGTCGCGAGCATATATTTTTTACTACTGGACCGAAAGAAACGTTTCAACAAATTGCGTCCAAATGGTTCGGTCATCCTATTGAACATGTCGAAACGATTCAATTATCTTAAAATCCTTCGCATTCGCTGAAGGATTTTTTTGTTCTATTTTTTGGGACGGCTCGTATACATAGTAGTACAAACCGTATGAGGAGGGGAGTCCATGCGTCGCGTATGGGTTATTGCCACAATGTTTATATTTATTCTTTCAGGATGTGGGCTGTTTGGAGGTGAAAAAGCAACGAAAGAAATTGATCCGCCAAAAGATGTAACGTATGTACAAGATGAGCAAGCATTGCAAGAAAAAGAAACAGCAGAAAAAGAAAAAGCGACCGAAACAGTGCAACGTGAATTGTATTTAATTGATAAAAACGGCTTTGTCGTTCCACAAACGTTTGCGTTACCAAAAACAAATGCAGCCGCAAAACAAGTACTTGAATATTTAGTAGAAAACGGACCAATTTCAGAGTTGCTTCCGAACGGATTTCGTGCTGTGCTTCCGGCAGATACGCAAGTGTTGAGCGTCAATTTAAAACAAGACGGCACACTTGTCATCGATTTTTCAAAAGAGTTTGCGAACTATCGCCCAGAAGATGAAAAACGTATTTTACAAGCAATCACATGGACAGTGACACAATTTGATAATGTGAAGCGGGTGAAAATTCGTATGAACGGTCATGATCAAAGCGTCATGCCGGTTAACGGAACACCAATTAGTGATGAATTAAGCAGGGACGATGGAATTAACATTGAAACAAACGGTGTTGTTGATATTACGAATACACATCCTGTCATCGTTTACTTTTTAGCGCAAGATGGGAAACAAACATATTATGTACCGGTAACAAGACGCGTACCGAATAGCGAACAGGATGAATTAGCTGCAGTTGTAAATGAGCTAATTAAAGGGCCAAGTTATGGCTCTGGATTGTTAAGTGATTTTCAAGCAGATGCCAAATTGTTAGAAGCGCCAAAATATGAAAATGGAAAAGTGACGTTAAATTTTAACGAAGCGATTTACGGCAGCGTGGAGAAAAATGTCGTGTCTAGGCATGTGCTCAATTGTTTAGTTTTGTCTTTAACAGAACAGCCGGGAGTAGAGAGTGTCGCCATTACGGTCAACGGAAAAGCAGAATTGGTCGATGAAGGTGGAAAACCGTTATCAGAACCTGTCACAAGACCGCAAAATGTGAACACAGGTAGTTTTTGAAACCAATTTTTTGCTATACTATATAAAGATTCATTGTCGAGAGGCAGTATTCCTGCCTCTTATTTCGTGAACATATATTGAGGAGGATTTTGTGTGAGAGTAGATGGTAGAACAAATGACGAACTTCGTCCTGTACATATTGAACCGAACTATTTAAAACATCCGGAAGGGTCTGTGCTTATTTCGATTGGCGATACGAGAGTCATTTGTACAGCAAGCATCGAAGATAAAGTTCCACCGTTTATGCGTGGAGGTGGAAAAGGGTGGATTACCGCAGAATATGCGATGATTCCTCGTGCGACAGAGCAACGAAATATTCGCGAAGCAAGTAAAGGGAAGTTGTCAGGAAGAACGATGGAAATTCAACGATTAATTGGTCGTGTGCTCCGCTCTGTTGTTGATTTACAAAAATTAGGGGAAAAAACAATTTGGATCGATTGCGATGTCATTCAAGCGGACGGTGGAACGCGTACAGCATCAATTACGGGGGCGTTTGTTGCCATGGCATTGGCGCTCGGAAAAATGGTTGAAGAGAAAAAATTATCATCTATCCCAATCACGGATTTTTTAGCAGCTACATCTGTCGGAATTGATGAAGAACATGGCATCATTTTAGATTTAAACTATATTGAAGATTCAAAAGCACAAGTCGATATGAACATTGTGATGACAGGATCGGGACGATTTGTTGAAATTCAAGGAACAGGGGAAGAAGCCACGTTTTCATATGAGCAATTGCTCGATTTATTAACGGTTGCTGAAAAAGGTATTCATGAGCTTATTGTCCTTCAAAAAGAAGCGCTTGGTCCGATCGCTGAACAGATTATGCAACATCGTTCGGAAGGGGAGAAGATGAAGTGAAGCGAATGATCATTGCCACAAAAAATAAAGGGAAATTCATAGAGTTTCAGCAGTTGTTTGCAAAAAAAGGAATTGAACTTTTCTCCCTTCTTGACTATGATGACATACCAGATGTTGAAGAAACGGGAACGACGTTTGCAGAAAACGCGATATTAAAAGCAAAGACGATTGCGAACATATTTCATGAAATGGTCATTGCAGATGACTCAGGATTAATCGTTGATGCGTTAGACGGTGAGCCGGGCGTATACTCGGCTCGTTACGCCGGCGAAGGAAAAAATGATCAAGCAAACATTGAAAAAGTGCTTAAAAAACTGCAAGGCGTGCCTTTTGAACACCGAACAGCTCGTTTTCATTGTACGCTCGCTGTTGCCAAACCAAACGGAGAAGTGACGACAGTAGATGGCGTATGTGAAGGATATATAACAGAAGAACCGATAGGTGAAAACGGTTTTGGATACGATCCGATTTTTTTCGTTCCTGAAAAACAACGAACGATGGCCCAATTGACAAAAGAGGAGAAAAATGAAATCAGCCATCGGGCAAAAGCGTTACAACATCTTTTGACCATATGGGACAAGCTGTTTGAAAAGGGGAATGAGTCGTGAATGTATTAATTTTAAGCGATAGCCACGGATTAACAAACGAATTACAAACGATCGTTTCACGTCATAAACAACATGTCGATGCAATCATTCATTGCGGTGACTCGGAGTTGACGAGCGATCATGAAGCGTTGCAACATATGCTTGTTGTGCGAGGAAATTGCGACCATGAACGTCGTTTTCCAACCGATCTTGTTGAAGATGTGAACGGTGTTCGCTTTTTCATTACACATGGTCATTTGTACAACGTCAAAATGACGCTCATGAACCTATATTATAAAGCAAAAGAAGTCGGGGCACGCATCGTTTGCTTCGGTCATTCGCACATCGCAGGATGCGAACAAATCGATGACGTCCTTTTCATCAATCCAGGAAGCATTTATTTGCCGCGCATGCGCCGTGAAAAAACATACGCCATGCTTCACGTAGATGAAAAAAATACAACCGTACATTTTTACAACATCGATGGCCAACTGCTTCATGATTTGACAACGACATACACAACACAATAGGGGCAAGAAAATTGTATCGCCCCTATTGACTTTTTTTATAAACATCATTACAATAACAATTGTCCAAACCACAATGATATGTCTTTGATGTGTCCCAGTAGCTCAGCTGGATAGAGCAACGGCCTTCTAAGCCGTCGGTCGGGAGTTCGAATCTCTCCTGGGACGTAAAAAATCCTCTTGCATAAGCAAGAGGATTTTTATTTTGCCCATCCTACATTGCCCAGCTGGATAGAGCACGTCTGATTCACCCGAGTTCGACAGTTTGAGGGGCATTTTAGGCAAATGAAAATGACCGAAATGCT
>NZ_PEDM01000037.1 GCF_002742685.1 Anoxybacillus flavithermus | reverse complement strand
GTGGCGACACGTGTAGCTGACGGATACTAATCGATCGAGGACTTAACTAAACACATAAGAAAAGCGAAGGCGACTGTTCAGCTAAGCCCTGTTATCTAGTTTTGAAGGAATTATCCTTTATATATTGCTCGGTGACGATGGCGGAGAGGTCACACCCGTTCCCATCCCGAACACGGAAGTTAAGCTCTCCAGCGCCGATGGTAGTTGGCGGGACACCGCCTGCGAGAGTAGGACGTTGCCGGGCGGACATAGCAAGTTAGAGAGCATCTCCATTTTGTTCTCTAACTTTTTTTGTCCATGTATTTGCGTTTAACGCTTTTACAATCCTCTCCCCCATAGTGAAGAGCTAACCAATATCGGTTAGCTCATTTTTTATTTTATTTCTACTTTTTTCTTTATATGATCAGGAATAAGGCGATGTAATTGAATAAAAAGCAACCCATTCTCGTATACAGCTTCTACTTTTTCACCTACAGGAAAAGGAAGTTGTATCACTCGTTCAAATGGTCCCTGTATAATTCCTTCCTCAATTAGTTCAAATCCTTCAAAATGTAATGTCACATTCGTTTTGATCTCCAATGTATTATAATGAATATATACTTCTGCATCACGTACATTCTCTAAACCGGGGATAGCTACGACAACAAGCAACTCATGATCACGACGATACATATTGATGCCAGGTGAATGAGAAGAAAAGGTGTTTGATGCATTCCAAAAAGGATTAGAAAAAAATGCTTCCCATTGTTTTGTCCAGTCCATTGTTTTCCCCTCTTTCTTTTTTCTTTTCACTATACGATGAAAAAGGTAAAATGGTGATTTTCAAGTAAAAACCGAACATTAAATATTTCATTTTTAAAAATGTTCGATTTTGTGTTGACATCCATTAAAAATGGTTGGTAAGATGAAAGTAAGTGAATACGTTATGGAACCCTCATATAATTTTGGGAATATGGCCCGAAAGTCTCTACCCAATAACCGTAAATTATTGGACTATGAGGGAAAGGATCTTATTGGCTTTTTTCACCCTAGGGCGAAATATGTCCAGAACGATGCTTTCCCTTATGATAGAGGGGCGTCGTTCTGGATTTTTTTCTGAATGATAAAAAGAGGTGAGTACGGATGCAGCCACTTGTCGCTGTCATTATGGGAAGTCAATCGGACTGGGAAACGATGCGTCATGCGTGTGATATATTAGAAGAATTGCATATTCCATTTGAGAAAAAAGTTGTTTCAGCTCATCGTACACCAGATTTTATGTTTACGTATGCTGAATCGGCTGAAGAGAGAGGAATTAAAGTCATTATTGCTGGGGCAGGTGGAGCTGCGCATTTACCAGGAATGGTAGCAGCGAAAACAACATTACCGGTTATCGGCGTCCCGATTATGTCCAAAACGTTGAACGGTCTAGATTCATTACTATCTATTGTCCAAATGCCAGGTGGTGTACCAGTAGCAACGGTAGCCATCGGAAAAGCAGGGGCCATAAATGCGGCATTGCTTGCTGCGTCGATACTCGGGACGTATGAACAAACATATATGGAGGCGTTACGGGCACGGCGTGAAACGATTCGAAAACAAGTGATGGAAAGTAGTGATCAACTTGACTAAAACGATTGTTCCAGGGCAAACGATCGGTATTATTGGCGGAGGGCAACTTGGAAGAATGATGGCAATTGCGGCAAAAGAGATGGGGTTTTTCGTTGCTGTACTTGACCCTACTCCGCATTCTCCATGCGCTCAAGTAGCTGACATTGAAATTGTCGCTTCATATAGCGATGAAGAAGCGTTACATCAGTTAGCTGAAGTAAGTGATGTCATCACATATGAATTTGAAAATATTGATGCGGATGCGTTGAATCAATTAGCAGAGAGAGGATATGTGCCTCAAGGAAGCGAGCTTCTTGCGATTACACAACATCGTTGGAAAGAAAAGCGGGCCGTGCAGTCTGCTGGTTTACCTGTTGCGCCTTATCACCTTGTGCTCAAAGAAGAGGAACTAGAGAAAGCGATTCGAGAGATAGGCATTCCATCTGTATTGAAAACGTGCCGTGGCGGATATGATGGAAAAGGGCAAGTTGTCATTCGTTGTTTAGATGATGTGCATAAAGCTCGTTCACTTTTAGCCTATGGTGAGTGTGTGTTAGAAGCATGGGTTCCTTTTGTAAAAGAATTATCCATTATCGTTGTACGCAATGTTTCTGGTGAAATGGCGCTGTTTCCTGTCGTCGAAAACATTCATCGCGACAACATTTTACATGAAACGATTGCGCCGGCTCAGGTGAGTGAACGCATTATCGAACAAGCTGAAACATATGCGAAACAGTTAGCAGAAGCGTTCCAACTTGTAGGGACGTTAGCGATTGAAATGTTTTTGACTAAAAACGGACAATTGTATGTGAATGAACTTGCCCCTAGACCGCACAACTCAGGTCATTATACAATAAACGGTTGTATCACATCGCAATTTCAACAACATATTCGCGCCATTTGCGATTGGCCGCTTGGCAGTACGAAATTGTTAAAACCGGCAATGATGGTCAATGTGTTAGGAGAACATGTGGATGCTGTGATTCGCAACATCGCTCAATTGGGTGAGGCACACGTTCATTTTTATGGCAAAAAAGAAGCAAAGCCGAAGCGGAAAATGGGACATATCACATGGTTGGTTGACGATGTCGATGCGATGCAACGAAAAATAGACGAATTTTCCATTTGGACAGATCGGAGGATGAACGTATGATTGAACGTTACACAAGACCTGAAATGGGCGCCATTTGGACGGAAGAAAACCGTTTTCGTGCTTGGTTGGAAGTCGAAATTTTAGCATGTGAAGCATGGGCGGAGTTAGGTGTCATTCCAAAAGAAGATGTGGAAAAAATCCGCCAACATGCGTCTTTTGACATCGACCGCATAAAACAAATCGAAGAAGAGACACGCCATGATGTTGTTGCCTTTACGCGTGCGGTATCAGAAACGCTAGGAGAAGAACGAAAATGGGTACATTACGGCCTTACGTCTACGGATGTGGTTGATACAGCATTATCATACTTATTAAAACAAGCAAATGAAATTTTATTGCGTGACTTAGAGAACTTTATTGCTGTACTAAAAGAAAAAGCGATTGAACATAAATATACGGTCATGATGGGGCGGACACACGGTGTTCATGCTGAACCAACGACGTTCGGACTAAAATTAGCCCTTTGGTATGCCGAAATGGAGCGCAATTTAGAACGGTTCAAGCAAGCAGCCGAAACGGTGCGCGTTGGTAAAATTTCTGGCGCTGTCGGTACATACGCAAACATTGATCCGTTTGTCGAACAGTATGTATGCGAAAAACTCGGCCTACAGCCTGCACCTATTTCGACGCAAACGTTACAGCGTGATCGCCATGCGCACTATATGGCAACGCTCGCTTTAATTGCCACATCGATTGAAAAATTTGCTGTTGAAATTCGAGGATTGCAAAAAAGTGAAACGCGTGAAGTGGAAGAATTTTTCGCTAAAGGACAAAAAGGTTCATCAGCCATGCCACATAAACGCAATCCGATCGGTTCAGAAAATATGACAGGAATGGCTCGCGTTATTCGCGGTTATATGTTAACGGCGTACGAAAATGTACCACTTTGGCATGAGCGTGACATTTCGCATTCGTCAGCGGAGCGCATTATTTTACCGGATGCAACGATTGCTCTAGACTACATGCTAAACCGCTTTACAAATATCGTGAAAAACTTGACCGTATTCCCTGAAAACATGAAGAAAAATATGGATCGCACTCTCGGACTTATTTATTCTCAGCGCGTGTTGCTAGCGCTTATTGACACAGGTATGACGCGCGAGGAAGCGTATGATCTTGTACAACCAAAAGCGATGGAAGCGTGGGAAAAACAAGTGCCATTCCGCTCGTTAATCGAGGAAGATGAAATGATTACAAGCCGTTTAACGAAGGACCAAATCGCAGATTGCTTCGATTACAACTATCATTTAAAACATGTTGATACGATTTTTAGCCGACTTGGCTTATAGTAGGTAAGGCATTTGCCTTGCCTACACACTAAAAATTCCTAATATTCTGTATAAATGGGGGAGAAAATATGGAAAAGCAACACCTTCTATACGAAGGAAAAGCGAAGAAAGTGTATGTGACAGATGAAGAACGTGTGCTATGGATCGAGTATAAAGATGAGGCAACAGCATTTAACGGCGAAAAGAAAGCGACGATTGTTGGCAAAGGAAGACTAAATAACGAGATTACAAGTTTACTATTTTCCTTGTTGCATGAAGCGGGTGTAAACAATCACTTTATTCGTAAAATGTCTGACACCGAACAGCTTGTGCGACGAGTGACGATCATCCCCCTCGAAGTTGTTGTCCGCAATATTGTCGCCGGTAGTCTAGCGAAACGAATCGGTCTTCAGGAAGGGACCGTCATCGAGAAGCCGATTGTAGAATTTTACTACAAAAATGACGACTTAGGCGATCCTCTATTAACAGAAGATCATATCGCTTTGTTACAGCTCGCCTCTCGTGATGAGCTTTTGCACATGAAGCAAGTAGCACTACGCATTAACGACATTTTAACTTCTTTATTTCGTTCATGTGACTTACAGCTTGTCGACTTTAAACTAGAATTTGGAAAAGATGAGACGGGAGCGGTGTTATTAGCGGATGAAATTTCCCCAGATACGTGTCGATTATGGGATGTACACACGAAAGAAAAATTTGATAAAGATGTATTTCGCCGCGATTTAGGCGACTTAACAGAAACATATACGAAACTTTTACAACGATTAGGAGGATTATCATGTACAAAGTAAAGGTGTATGTCACATTGCGTGAAAATGTATTAGATCCACAAGGTAATGCGGTAAAAGGAGCATTGCATAGCTTAAACTATCGCGAAGTGCAAGATGTACGGATCGGAAAGTTTATGGAGCTACTGGTGGAAAAAAGTGACCGCGATATCGATGCAGTCGTAAAGGAAATGTGCGAAAAATTGTTAGCAAATACGGTTATTGAAGATTATCGCTACGAGATTGAGGAGGTTGTCGTTCAGTGAAATTTGCAGTCGTTGTATTTCCGGGCTCCAATTGTGATGTCGATATGTATCATGCCATTTCAGATGAACTAGGGGAGGAAGTTGAATACGTTTGGCATGATGTTGATAGCTTAGATGATTTTGATGCCATTCTTTTGCCGGGAGGCTTTTCGTATGGGGATTATTTACGCTCTGGAGCGATTGCACGCTTTTCTAACGTGATGAAAGCGATCAAAAAAGCAGCCGACGAAGGGAAACCGATTTTAGGTGTATGTAACGGATTTCAAATTTTACTTGAAGCAGGACTTCTCCCAGGTGCAATGCGACGCAACAATACGTTAACGTTTATTTGCCGTCCAGTCAAACTTCGTGTCGAAAATAACGAAACGATGTTTACATCACAATACGAACGCGGGGAAGTAATTACAATCCCGATTGCGCACGGAGAGGGAAACTACTATTGTGATGAACAGACGTTACAACAGCTTACCGCCAACAATCAAATTGTTTTTCGATATGAGGGAGAAAATCCAAACGGTAGCTTACAAAACATTGCAGGGATTGTCAATGAAAAAGGAAATGTACTTGGGATGATGCCACACCCTGAGCGGGCTGTCCATGAGTTGCTTGGAGGCGCAGACGGATTGAAACTGTTTCAATCAATTGTGACATATTGGAGGGATGCACATGTCGTTACTACTTGAGCCAAGTCCAACAATGATTAAAGAAAAAAAGTTATATCGTGACATGGGATTAACAGATGAAGAGTTTGCGATGATTGAGCGCATTCTTGGACGTTTGCCTAATTATACAGAAACGGGCATTTTTTCTGTCATGTGGTCAGAACATTGTAGCTATAAAAATTCGAAACCTGTATTAAAAAAGTTTCCGACTGAAGGAAAACATGTATTGCAAGGGCCAGGAGAAGGTGCGGGTATTGTCGATATTGGAGATGGATTAGCGGTAGCATTTAAAATTGAAAGCCATAACCATCCGTCTGCGATTGAGCCGTATCAAGGGGCAGCGACGGGTGTTGGGGGAATTATTCGCGATGTCTTCTCGATGGGGGCAAGACCAATTGCGTTATTAAACTCGCTCCGCTTTGGCGAATTAACGTCACCGCGTGTGAAGTATTTATTCGAGCGCGTTGTCGCAGGGATTGCAGGATATGGAAATTGTGTCGGCATTCCGACCGTTGGCGGTGAAGTGCAATTTGATGCGGCGTACGAAGGAAACCCGCTTGTAAATGCGATGTGCGTCGGGCTCATTCGTCACGAAGATATTCAAAAAGGAATCGCATCGGGTGTTGGAAATACAGTTATGTATGTTGGGGCGAAAACAGGGCGTGATGGTATTCACGGGGCGACATTTGCATCGGAAGAATTAACGGAACAATCTGAACAAAAGCGTCCAGCTGTGCAAGTCGGAGATCCATTTATGGAAAAATTGCTCCTTGAAGCTTGTTTGGAGGTCATTTATTGTGATGCACTCGTTGGTATGCAAGATATGGGGGCGGCTGGCTTAACAAGCTCGTCGGCGGAAATGGCAAGCAAAGCAGGTTCTGGCATTGAACTAAACTTAGATCTCGTTCCACAACGTGAAACGGGAATGACACCGTATGAAATGATGCTGTCTGAATCACAAGAACGCATGCTTCTCGTTGTGAAAAAAGGTCGCGAACAAGAAATCATGGATGTATTTTCAAAATATGGACTAGAGGCAAAAGCGATCGGGCGTGTCACAGATGACCATATGTTGCGTTTGTATCATCGCGGGGACGTAGTTGCTGAAATTCCAGTTGATGCGCTTGCGAAAGATGCCCCTGTATATCATAAGCCATCAAAAGAACCGGCGTATTATCGTCAGTTTCAAGCGACGGAATATGTACCGAAAGTGGATAATTATGAAGAAGCGTTGCTTGCGTTGTTAAGCCAGCCGACGATTGCAAGTAAAGAATGGGTATATGAGCAATACGACTATATGGTGCGAACAAATACGGTTGTTGCCCCGGGGTCTGACGCGGCTGTTTTACGCATTCGTGGCACGAATAAAGCGTTAGCGATGACAACGGATTGTAATTCTCGTTACGTATACTTAGATCCAGAAGTCGGTGGGAAAATTGCGATCGCAGAAGCAGCGCGCAATATTGTTTGTTCTGGGGGACAGCCACTTGCTGTCACGGATTGTTTAAATTTTGGTAATCCAGAGAAGCCTGAAATTTTTTGGCAGCTTGAAAAAGCAGTAGACGGCATGAGTGAAGCGTGTCGTGTGCTAGAAACGCCTGTCATTAGCGGAAATGTATCGCTTTATAATGAGACGAACGGCGAAGCCATTTATCCGACACCGATTGTCGGCATGGTTGGCATCGTTGAACATATGAGCCATGTGACGACACAAGCATTTAAACAACCTGGCGACTTGATTTATGTCATTGGGGAAGCTAAGCAAGATTTTGGTGGGAGCGAGCTACAAAAATGGCTAACAGGTCGTATTTTCGGCAAAGCTCCAACGATTGATTTACATGTGGAAGCGAAACGACAACGCCAACTTCTCGCTGCCATTCGAGCTGGAGTTGTCGCGTCAGCACACGATGTATCAGAAGGGGGCTTAGCTGTTGCCCTTGCGGAATGTTTAATGAGCGCAAAAGGTTTAGGTGCACGTGTGGCGATCAGTGGCGACGTCGTTTCTGAACTGTTTAGTGAAACGCAGTCCCGCTTTGTTGTTTCTGTGAAAAAAGAGGATCAGCAAACATTTGAACAACTTGTTCAAGCAGTGTGTATCGGGGAAGTGACAAATGACGGAGCGCTTCACGTGACAAGTGGAGATACATGCATTGTTCACATTCCGGTAGAAACGATGCGAAATGTATGGAAAGGAGCTATTCCATGCTTGCTGAAATCAAAGGATTAAACGAAGAGTGTGGGATTTTCGGTATTTGGGGACACGAGGAAGCAGCGACGTTAACGTATTACGGGCTGCATAGTTTACAACATCGCGGACAAGAAGGCGCGGGCATTGTCGTTGGAGGAAACGGAACGCTCCAGTTTCATAAAGGACTTGGTTTAGTGACGGAAGTGTTTAGTCGCGGGGAATTAGAAAAACTAACGGGCATGGCTGCTATCGGCCACGTCCGTTACTCTACTGCGGGCGGGGGCGGATATGCGAATGTTCAGCCGCTTTTGTTTCGTTCACAAGGTGGTAGTTTAGCGCTTGCGCATAACGGAAATTTAGTGAATGCCGATGAATTACGCTTTCGTTTAGAGCAACAAGGGAGCATTTTTCAAACGACGTCTGATACCGAAGTGCTTGCTCATTTAATTAAGCGTAGTGATGAGCCGATTTTAAAAGAGCGAATTAAAGAAGCATTGACGCATTTACGAGGAGCTTTTGCCTTTCTTATTTTAACAGAAACAGAAATGTATATTGCTTTGGATCCACATGGTTTTCGTCCTTTATCGCTTGGGCGCTTAGGTGAGGCGTACGTTGTGGCGTCGGAAACGTGTGCGTTTGATGTCATTGGTGCCACATATGAGCGAGAAGTGGAACCTGGGGAGCTTATTATGATTAATAAGCAAGGTGTTCGCTCTGAGCGTTTCGCCCCGAGGGTGTCTCGCTCCATTTGTAGCATGGAATATATTTATTTCGCTCGTCCGGATAGCAACGTGGATGGTATTAACATTCATACAGCGAGGAAAAATCTTGGCAAGCGGTTAGCATTTGAAGCACCTGTTGAAGCAGATGTCGTCACTGGTGTACCGGATTCGAGCATTTCGGTGGCGATTGGCTACGCGGAAGCGACAGGTATTCCTTACGAATTAGGGCTCATTAAAAATCGGTATGTTGGTCGGACGTTTATTCAACCGTCTCAAGCACTTCGTGAACAAGGGGTAAAAATGAAATTGTCACCTGTTCGTGGGGTTGTAGCCGGCAAACGAGTAGTCATGGTTGATGACTCCATTGTGCGTGGAACGACGAGCAAGCGTATCGTACGTATGCTTCGAGAGGCAGGGGCGACGGAAGTACATGTGCGCATTAGCTCACCGCCAATTACGCATCCATGTTTTTATGGTATTGATACATCAACGAAAGAAGAGCTTATTGCAGCTAACCATACGATCGAGCAAATTCGGCAACTCATTGAAGCCGACTCTCTTGCTTTTTTAAGTCCAGAAGGGCTTTTGCAGGCGATTGGAAGATCAAACGATTCAGCAAACTGTGGGCAATGTTTAGCTTGTTTTACAGGACAATATCCGACGAAGATTGGAGGAGAGCACGTTGGCACATGTGTACAAACAAGCCGGTGTGAATATTGAAGCTGGATATGAAGCGGTAGAGCGGATGAAAAAACATGTCGCCAAAACCGCTCGAATTGGCGCGTTCGGAAGTTTAGGTGGCTTTGGGGGAATGTTTGATCTATCTTCGCTCGGGTATAAACAACCTGTCCTTGTATCTGGAACGGACGGTGTAGGGACGAAACTAATGCTTGCATTCGCTTTCGATCGGCACGATACGATCGGAATCGATTGCGTAGCGATGTGCGTAAACGATATTGTCGTACAAGGGGCGGAGCCTCTTTTCTTTCTCGACTACATCGCTTGCGGAAAAGCGGTACCTGAAAAAATCGAACATATTGTAAAAGGAATTTCTGATGGTTGCGTCGAAGCTGGGTGTGCGCTCATTGGAGGAGAAACAGCAGAGATGCCAGGTATGTATGCTGAAGATGAATACGATGTAGCCGGATTTGCCGTTGGAGTAGTGGAAAAAGAAAAATTAGTTACAGGAGAAGCGATTGTTCCTGGCGATGTGTTGATCGGCTTAGCTTCGAGCGGTTTGCATAGCAACGGTTATTCGCTCGTGAGAAAAATTATAAAAGATGCGAATTTGCAATTGGATCACGTATATGAACCATTTGTTCGCCCGCTTGGCGAAGAACTGTTAACCCCGACGCGCATTTACGTTCGAGCGGTACGCGAAGCGTTAAAACAATTTCATATAAAAGGGATGGCACATATTACAGGTGGCGGTTTTATCGAAAACATTCCACGCATGTTACCGAGCGGATTGCAAGCTGAAGTTGATTACGGTTCATGGCCCATTCCAGCAATTTTTAGCTTTTTACAACAACACGGACAGCTACAACGAATGGAGATGTTCAATATTTTTAATATGGGTATCGGTTTTGTGTTAGCTGTCGATAGCGACATCGTGCCAGATGTTGTGCAGTTGCTTGAATCGTGTGGAGAGAAAGCGTATATCATCGGTCGTGTAAAAGAAGGAACGGGTGTATCGTTTGCTGGAGGAAAAATCGAATGAAGCGGATAGCTATTTTTGCTTCAGGAAGTGGCACGAATTTTCAAGCGATTGTTGATGCCGTAAAAAAAGGAGATATTCAAGCCGAAGTGGCGCTTCTTGTATGTGATCGACCACATGCCAAAGTGATTGAACGAGCGATGCATGAACACGTGCCGATATTTGTTTTTAACCCTAAACAATATGAAACGAAACAACAATTTGAACGTGAGATTTTACAACAACTACAACAAAAAGAAATCGACTTAGTTGTTCTGGCTGGTTATATGCGGCTGATCGGTCCGACGCTTTTACAAGCATATCCGAACAAAATGATAAACATTCACCCTTCTCTTTTGCCAGCGTTTCCGGGCAAAGATGCAATCGGTCAAGCGTACCGTTATGGCGTGAAAGTGACAGGGGTAACGGTACATTACGTTGATGAAGGAATGGATACAGGACCAATTATTGCACAACGGGCACTATACATTGATGACGGAGAGCCATTAGAAAGCGTCGAGCGTCGCATTCATGAAATTGAGCATGCATTATATCCGCAAGTCATTCAACAATTGTTGACGGAGAAAGGGAGTACAAAGGATGAAAAAGCGAGCGATCATTAGCGTATCAAATAAAAAAGGAATTGTTACGTTTGCTAAACAACTAGTTGAGTTAGGTGTTGAAATTATTTCAACGGGCGGAACGAAACGCGTATTGGCGGAGCATGGCATTCCGGTCGTAAGCATTTCTGATGTGACAAACTTCCCAGAAATTTTAGACGGACGGGTAAAAACATTGCACCCAAATATTCACGGTGGACTGTTAGCTGTTCGAGATGATGAAACGCATAAAAAACAGTTGCAAGAGCATGCCATTACGCCAATCGACTTTGTTGTTGTCAATTTATATCCATTTCAAGAAACGATCGCAAAGCCAAACGTTCCGTTTATGGAAGCGATTGAAAATATCGATATTGGCGGTCCAACAATGCTTCGAGCGGCGGCGAAAAATCATGTTTATGTCACAGCTGTCGTTGATCCTACTGACTATGAGCTAGTCATTGAACAGCTAAAACAATATGGTGAAGTATTGCTTGAGACGAGAAGGGCATTAGCTGCGAAAGTATTTCGCCATACAGCAGCATACGATGCGATGATTGCGCAATATTTGACAAACATCGTTGGGGAAACGTATCCGGAAACGATGACGATGACGTTTGTGAAAAAACAATCGTTACGATATGGTGAAAATCCGCATCAAACGGCTGCATTTTATGAAAAACCGCTCAGTTCACCGTTTTCTATTGCAGCAGCAAAGCAGTTGCACGGAAAAGAGTTGTCGTACAACAACATTAACGATGCCAACGCAGCGCTACAAATTGTTGCGGAATTTGCCGAACCGGCAGCGGTGGCGGTGAAGCATATGAATCCGTGTGGAGTCGGTGTCGGTGAAACGATTGCAGAAGCGTTTCAAAAAGCTTATGAGGCTGATCCAACGTCCATTTTTGGCGGCATCGTGGCGCTTAATCGTGAAGTCGACGAACAAACGGCTGCGAAATTACATGACATTTTTTTAGAAATTGTAATCGCTCCGTCATTTACAGAACAAGCGCTAGACATTTTAACGAGAAAGAAAAACATTCGTTTGTTAACGGTCGATTTTGAAGCAGAACGGAAAAAAGAACCATTTTTCGTATCGGTACGTGGTGGACTTCTTATTCAAGACGAAGACACGTATACGATTGATAATGCGACATTGCAAGTTGTTACAGAAAGAAAACCAACAGAAGAAGAATGGTCGAATTTAACGTTTGCTTGGCGTGTGGTGAAGCATGTCAAATCGAACGCTATTATACTAGCGAAAAACGGGATGACGATTGGTGTTGGCGCTGGGCAAATGAACCGTGTCGGTGCGGCAAAAATCGCAATAGAACAAGCCGGCGAGCATGCGAAAGGTGCTGTACTAGCATCTGATGCGTTTTTCCCGATGAGCGATACCGTTGAGGCAGCTGCACAGGCGGGAGTGACTGCCATTATTCAACCAGGTGGTTCGATTCGCGATGAAGATTCTATTCAAAAAGCAAATGAATATGGCATTGCGATGGTATTTACAGGCGTACGGCATTTTAAACATTAAAGGAGGAAACGACAGATGAAAGTGCTCATTATCGGGCGTGGTGGTCGTGAACATGTGCTTGTATGGAAAGTAGCCCAAAGCCCGCTTGTCACGCGCGTATATGTCGCGCCAGGAAACGATGGGATGGATAGTATTGCTACGCGCGTTCCGATTGCAGAAACGGATGTTGAAGCGCTTGTGAAATGGGCGAAAAAAGAAGCAATTGATTTAACGATTGTTGGTCCGGAAGCTCCGTTGTTAGCAGGTATTGTCGATCGTTTTGAAGGTGAAGGGTTGCGCATTTTCGGTCCAAAACAGCAAGCAGCATTGATTGAAGGAAGCAAAGCGTTTGCAAAGGAAATGATGAGAAAGTACAACATCCCGACAGCGAGTTATGCGACATTTACAGATTATCATGATGCGGTACGTTATGTGCGTGAGCAAGAGGCGCCGATTGTTATTAAAGCGGATGGACTTGCGGCTGGAAAAGGTGTCACGGTAGCACTGACGATCGACGAAGCGCTTCATGCGTTGCATGATATCATGGTCGCAAAAAAGTTCGGTGAAGCTGGTGCCCAAGTTGTCATTGAGCAATATTTACAGGGCGAAGAATTTTCCTTGATGACGTTTGTACATGAAGAACGTGTATATCCGATGGTTATTGCCCAAGATCATAAGCGCGCGTTTGATGGCGATCAAGGACCGAACACAGGAGGGATGGGCGCTTACTCTCCTGTTCCACAAATTAGTGAACGAATGGTGCATGAAGCGGTTGAAACAATTGTGAAGCCGATAGCTAAGGCACTTAAACAAGAAGGTTGTGCATTTACAGGGTTTTTATATGCAGGATTAATCGCGACAGAAGAAGGACCGAAAGTAATTGAATTTAATGCAAGATTTGGCGACCCAGAAGCGCAAGTGATTTTACCAAGGTTACAAAACGATCTTGTTGAGGTCATTGTTTCAATTCTGGAAGATCGCCCAATTACATTGCGTTGGAGCGACGAAACAACGATTGGGGTCATTTTAGCGGCGAAAGGATATCCTCAACAATATGAAAAAGGTGCTGTTATTCGTGGTCTAGAACGTATAACGAGAGCACAAATTTTCCATGCTGGCACGAAGCGTATAAACAATGAGTGGGTAACAGATGGGGGACGAGTGCTCCTTGTTGTTGCGAGCGGAAAAACATTGAAAGAAGCACAGCGTCTTGTGTATGAACAAATAAAGTATATTGAATGTGATCAACTATTTTATCGGCGCGACATTGGGTATAAAGCTATCGGGCACGTCGCTTGCGAACGTATACAAAACTAAGGGCAACGATGCTGCCAATTAAAAGAATAAGAATAAAGAATGTATCTGTTATATATTCAGCAATCATACTTTCTCTCCTTTCCCCCCTTGTATGCATACAAGGGGGTTATTGTTACGAAGGGTTAACTGGCTCAATCGGAATCGCTTTCTCTTTCTCATTGTTGCTGTCACAATGGCATTGATATCGTTCAAATAACGCCATAACAGGACAAAAACGAACGATACCTTCCGCAATTTTCATCGCAGCGAGCATGATGACCCATATATACGATTCGCGCCAAGGTTTGCGAGAAAGATTGGCAGTTGCCCAAGCAAGCATCGTAAATCCGCACGTTATGCGAATCATCGCGTTAATGACACCAATGTTTTGTTTCATATTTTTCCTCCTTTTTGTTTGTGAAATTCGCTTTCATCCGTTAAAATGTGTATAGATGATGGTACGATTTAGGAGGAAAGCGATCATGATGGAAAAACGGTATCGATGGAAAAGTGAACAAATTCGTAAACACGTTGCAATTGTTGACGGAAAGCAAGCGCCGACAAAAGTGTTCATGAACGCAACATATTTACATCCATACATACGTCAATGGGTACAAGGAAACGTTTGGGTTTGCGATGACCGAATTGTATATGTCGGTCCAAATAAACCGAAGCAACTCGATTCATGCGAAGTAGTGGACTGCTCGAATCAAGTGCTTGTTGCTGGCTATATGGAGCCACATGCTCATCCGTTTCAGTTATATAATCCCCATACGTTAGCGGAATATGCAGCACAGCACGGTACAACAACACTTATTAATGACAATCTATTCCTTTTTTTACAGTTAACAAAAAAGAAAGCGTTTTCTTTTTTGTCCGCTATGGAAAAACAACCGGTGACGATGTATTGGTGGTGTCGACTTGATCCGCAAACAGAAATGGACGGAGAAGAACATCTTTTTTCATATAAAAACATGAAAGGCTGGCTGGAAAATGATGCGGTATTACAAGTTGGCGAATTGACTGGATGGCCAAAGCTGTTAGAAGGGGACGATTTCATTCTCCATTGGATACAGGAAGCGAAAAAGATTGGCAAAAAAGTGGAAGGTCATTTTCCGGGAGCTTCAGACCGAACGTTAACAAAAATGAAATTGTTTGGTGCTGATGCGGACCATGAAGCGATGACCGGAAGCGATGTGTATAAGCGTTTAATGCAAGGATATACCGTATCATTGCGTCATTCGTCCATTCGCCCTGATTTGCCGACGTTGCTTAAAGAAATGAGACAATGCGGCATTCATCATTACGATCATTGCATGTTTACGACAGATGGCTCAACACCTGCGTTTTATGAAAATGGAATGATCGACGAAATGATTCGCATTGCATTACAAGAAGGAGTAAGTGATATTGATGCATATAGCATGGCCACATGGAACGTCGCTCGTTATTATAATATCGATCATTTGCACGGAAGCATTACGCCAGGACGCATTGCGCATATTAATATTCTTGAACATGCTTCTAATCCGACTCCTATTTCTGTTTTAGCGAGTGGACAATGGGTCAAACGTGACGGTGTACCTGTCGCTGCTTTTCCAACAGTTAATTGGGATATACACGGTCTTTCGCCACTTTCGCTATCTTGGGACTTACAGATGGATGATTTACAGTTTTCAATGCCGTTAGGGATGTATATGGAGAACTCGGTCATTATTAAGCCATATTCGATTTCGATTGATACATCTGCTGATGAGTTATCAACAGATCATGATGAAAGCTTTTTAATGCTTATTGATCGCAACGGAAAATGGCGTGTAAACACTATATTAAAAGGGTTTGCGACACATGTGCAAGCACTTGTTAGTTCGTACTCTAATACAGGGGACATTATTTTAATTGGGAAAAGTAAACGTGATTTGTTGTTTGCTTTTGAACGTATGAAACAAATCGGAGGCGGTATTGTCCTTTGCGAACACGGAGAAATCATTCATGAAATCCCGCTTCCTTTAGGCGGATTAATGTCGGCAAAACCGATGGAAGTGTTAATGGAAGAAGAAAAAACGCTCGGCGAACTGTTGCGAGCGCGCGGTTATGCGTTTGCGGATCCAATTTACACTCTCCTTTTTTTATCGTCGACACATTTGCCTTATGTCCGCATTACACCGAAAGGAATTTACGATGTGATGCATAAAACAGTACTCTTTCCGACAATAATGCGTTAAAATATAAAAGGAACGGAAAATGAAAGGTTGGGTTCATGTTGCGGCGATTATTTTTTCTGTTGATGATCATGGCGGTGTTTATGTTCGGCACCGGATGTCAACGTACAGAGTCAAACATAAAAGAAAAGGAGTCCCCACCAAAAACAGTGGAACAACAAAATGAACAAAAAACAGAAGAGACAACATGGATATTTCCGCTAACAGGCATGCCAACAAAAGAAAAAGCGATGCAACGTGCGGTTGCGGTGATGATTAATAACTATCCTGCCGCTCGACCACAGTCGGGGTTACATAAAGCAGACATCGTGTATGAAGTGCTTGCTGAAGGAGATATTACAAGGCTGTTAGCGATTTATCAAAGTGAACAGCCTGAAGTCATTGGTCCTGTTCGAAGCGCAAGAGATTATTTTATTCAATTAAGCAACGGCTTTCATGCGCTATATGTATGTCACGGTTGGAGTCCGGAGGCACAAACGTTATTAAAGTCTGGTGCTGCAGATTACGTAAATGGCTTATTTTATGACGGAACGTTATTTTGGCGAGATCGTTCACGAAAAGCACCACACAATTCATATATTTCTTTTGAAAATATTAAAAAAGGGGCTGAAAAAAACGGCTATGCTTTCGAAGAAGAAGTCAAACCGCTACCTTTTTTTACAAACGACTTGACGAATGCTGTGAAAGCGACGAATATTGATGTGGTGTACTCTAAGCGATCGTATGCTCATGTTCATTATGCATATGACGGAACGAAATACGTTCGTTCGAGTGGCGGTGAGCCGACAGTAGATCGGGAGACGCACACACCGATTGCGATAGAAAATGTGTTTGTAATTGAAGCAACACATCGAATTATTGATGACTATGGTCGGAGAGATATTGACTTTACATCGGGTGGGAAAGGATATTTATTCCAAAAAGGAACGATGCAGGAAGTACAATGGAAAAATGTTGATGGACGTCTTCTTCCGTACAAAAACGGTGTTCCGCTCGGGTTTGTACAAGGAAAAACATGGATTCAAGTTGTTCCAAATCTTCAACAAGTACAATATGAGTAGGGGGAAACATATGCAAATTAATAAGTTAAGAGGCAGAGAGCTCGATCAATTATTTCGAGCGATTTTATCACTGAAAGATTTAGAAGAATGTTATCGTTTTTTTGATGATTTATGTACGGTCAACGAAATACAAGCGCTTGCGCAACGACTAGAAGTAGCGAGGATGTTACGTGAAGGATATACGTATCATAAAATTGAGACAGAAACAGGGGCAAGCACAGCGACGATTTCGCGCGTCAAGCGTTGCTTAAACTACGGAAATGATGCGTATGCGATGGCACTTGATCGCATTTATAATGAACAACAGGAGGAGGCTGGCTCACAATGAGTCAGCTTCTTTTTACGATTTTTTGCTATGATTTTTGTTATAATGAGATGAGGTGAAAAAGATGAATGAGATGACAACATGGCGACATGTATTTAAATTAGATCCGAATAAAGAAATAACAGATGAACAATTAGAACAAGTATGCGAATCAGGGACGGATGCGATCATTGTTGGTGGAACGGATGGTGTGACGCTTGAAAACGTCATTGATTTACTTGCGCGCGTGCGCCGTTTTTCTGTTCCATGTGCATTAGAAGTATCGAACATCGAGGCGATTACACCTGGGTTTGACTATTATTTCATTCCGATGGTACTCAATAGCCGCGATCTGACTTGGTTAATTGACTTGCATCACGAAGCGGTCAAACAGTTTGGAGATTTAATTAATTGGGAAGAACTTTTTGTTGAAGGGTATTGTATTTTAAATGACGAATGTAAAGCGGCATCATTGACGAATGCACGAACGAATATAACAGAAGAAGATGTCATTGCATATGCTCGAATGGCAGAACATATGTATCGTTTTCCGATTTTTTATATAGAATATAGCGGACGGTACGGAGATGTGACACTTGTAGAAAAAGTGAAACGGACGCTAGAACGCACCCGTTTGTTTTATGGTGGTGGCATTCATACACCAGAGCAAGCGAAAGAGATGGCGATGTGGGCTGATACAGTTGTTGTCGGAAACGCTATTTATACAAATTTACAAATGGCATTACAAACAGTTGAAGCGGTAAAAGGAAAATCGATATAAATGGAGAATAAAAAAGAGAACATATGTTTTGGTGGTGGAAAAATGAGTATGTCAGCACATATGCTGTTGGAAGGATTAAATGAAAAGCAAAAAGAGGCAGTGAAAACAACGGAAGGACCGCTTTTAATTATGGCGGGAGCAGGAAGTGGCAAAACGCGCGTGTTAACGCATCGCATCGCTTATTTAATGGCGGAAAAAGACGTTGCTCCGTGGAACATTTTAGCTATTACATTTACAAACAAAGCGGCGCGTGAAATGAAAGAGCGTGTGGAGCGCATCGTCGGAAAGCAGGCAGAAGATATATGGATTTCTACGTTTCACTCGATGTGCGTCCGCATTTTGCGACGTGACATTGATCGAATCGGGATTCATGCGAACTTTTCCATTTTGGATCCAACCGATCAATTGTCTGTGTTAAAACATATTTTGAAAGATCGCAATATTGATCCAAAAAAATATGATCCACGAGCGCTTTTAGGTACAATTAGCAGCGCGAAAAACGAATTGATGACGCCAGAAAAATATGCTGAGCAAGCAGCAAATCCATACGAAAAGCTTGTAGCGGAAGCATATAAAGAATATCAAAAGCGATTGTTGCGCAATCATGCGCTTGATTTCGATGATTTAATTATGACGACGATCCAATTATTCCAACGCGTTCCGGAAGTGTTGGAATATTATCAACGAAAGTTTCAATACATTCATGTCGATGAGTATCAAGATACGAACCGCTCGCAATATTTGCTTGTGAACATGCTTGCTAAGAGATTTCAAAACTTATGTGTCGTTGGAGATTCTGATCAATCGATTTATCGTTGGCGCGGTGCTGATATTAGCAATATTTTATCGTTTGAAAAAGACTATCCGAATGCGAAAGTGATTTTGCTTGAACAAAATTACCGCTCAACGAAACGGATTTTACAAGCAGCCAATGCGGTCATTGAGCATAATACACAACGAAAACCGAAAAAGCTTTGGACAGAAAATAGTGAAGGACATGCGCTTGTGTATTACGAAGCGATGACGGAAGTCGATGAAGCACAATTTGTCGTTGGAAAAATTAAAGAATATGTTGATGCCGGAAAACGAACGTATAAAGATTTTGCCGTTTTATATCGAACGAATGCGCAATCACGCGTGCTTGAAGAAATGTTATTGAAGGCGAACATTCCATATAAAATTGTTGGCGGTTTAAAATTCTATGATCGAAAAGAAATTAAAGACATTTTAGCGTATTTACGCTTAATTGCGAATCCGAATGATGACATTAGCTTAACTCGTATTATTAACGTTCCAAAGCGCGGTATTGGTGCATCGACAATTGATAAAATTGCAGCATATGCTTCTAGTCAAGGGATATCGATGTTTGATGCGCTTAGTTCCATTGAAGAAATGGGAATTAGCGCTCGCATCGCTGCACCGCTCGTGCAATTTCGCGAACAAATTCATCATTGGAGCCAAATGCAGCATTATTTATCTGTCACCGAGCTTGTTGAAGATGTACTCGATCGTTCAGGTTACCGCGATATGCTTCGCGAAGAAAAAACGTTAGAAGCGCATAGCAGACTGGAAAACATTGATGAGTTTTTATCAGTAACTCAACACTTTGAACAAGTAAATGAAGACAAGTCCCTTGTTGCCTTTTTAACGGATTTGGCGCTTGTTGCAGATATCGACCAACTTGATAATGATAGCGAAGGACAGACAAATGATGCCGTCGTTTTAATGACACTTCATTCCGCAAAAGGATTAGAGTTTCCTGTTGTCTTTTTAGTCGGACTGGAAGAAGGGATCTTCCCGCATAACCGTTCATTAAATGATGAAGATGAAATGGAAGAAGAGCGTCGTTTGGCGTATGTCGGCATTACTCGTGCGGAAGAAGAACTGTTTTTAACGCGCGCGCATATGCGTACGTTATTTGGACAAACGCATGTTAACGCCCCATCTCGTTTTATTGATGAAATTCCTGAAGAGTTAATTGAATATGCGCATAAACGGGTGACAAAACCGTCAGCATCTCAACGTCCATCTACCGTTTCGGGCGGAGGATGGCGCGTAGGCGATAAAGTAAGTCATAAAGTATGGGGAATTGGCACAATCGTTCGTGTAAAAGAAAGCGACGGTGATCAAGAGCTAGACGTTGCTTTTTCAAGTCCAATCGGCATTAAGCGACTATTGGCCAAATTTGCTCCGATTACGAAAGTGTAGAAAGGATGAAAAACGTGGCACAATATGACGTTGAAAAGCAAATTGCTGAATTGCGCGAACAAATTGAAAAGCATAATTACGCATATTACGTGTTAGATCAACCGTCTATTTCTGATGCGGAATATGATGAATTAATGAGAAAATTAATGGAGTTAGAGGAGCAATATCCGCAATATAAAACGCCGGACTCTCCATCACAGCGCGTTGGTGGCGCCCCATTAGAAGCGTTTAAAAAAGTTACCCACCGTGTGCCGATGCTTAGTTTAAGCAACGCTTTCAATGAAGGAGACTTACGGGATTTTGATCGCCGTGTTCGTCAAGAAGTTGGCGATGTGCGTTACGTATGTGAACTAAAAATTGACGGTTTAGCGGTATCGCTCCGTTATGAAAATGGCTATTTCGTACAAGGTGCAACTCGCGGCGACGGGACGACTGGTGAAGATATTACAGAAAACTTAAAAACGATTCGCTCGTTGCCGCTTCGATTGCGTAAACAAGTAACGATTGAAGTGCGTGGGGAAGCATATATGCCACGCCAATCGTTTGAAAAGTTAAATGAAAAGCGCAAAATGAACGGAGAAGAATTGTTTGCTAATCCGCGCAACGCGGCAGCTGGCTCGCTTCGTCAGCTTGACCCAAAAGTCGCCGCTGCTCGTCAACTAGATGTATTTATATATAGTGTTGTCAACGGCGAAGAACTCGGGCTTGTCTCTCATAGTGAATCGCTTCGTTATTTAGATGAGCTCGGATTTAAAACTAACCCAGCACGACAAGTATGTGAAACGATTGATGACGTGCTTGCTTACATCGAGCAGTGGCATGAACAGCGAGCGTTATTGCCGTATGATATTGACGGAATCGTCATTAAAGTAGATGCATTTGCACAGCAAAAGCAACTTGGAGCAACAGCGAAAAGTCCACGCTGGGCCATTGCGTATAAATTTCCGGCTGAAGAAGTTGTGACACAACTTGTTGATATTGAGCTAAGTGTCGGTCGAACAGGTGTGGTCACTCCAACAGCTATTTTACAGCCTGTGCGTGTGGCAGGGACGATTGTACAGCGTGCATCGCTCCATAATGAAGACTACATTCGTGAAAAAGATATTCGTCTTGGCGATTACGTCGTCATTAAAAAAGCGGGCGATATTATTCCAGAGGTTGTACGTTCATTGCCAGAGCGACGGACGGGACAAGAGAAACCATTCGATATGCCAACGCATTGCCCAGCGTGTGCGAGCGACCTTGTTCGACTGGATGATGAAGTTGCCCTCCGTTGCGTTAATCCACAATGTCCGGCACAAATTCGAGAAGGGCTCATTCATTTCGTTTCACGTCAAGCGATGAATATTGACGGATTAGGCGAAAAAGTGATTGCTCAACTATTTGAACATGGTCTCGTTCGCAGCGTGGCAGATTTGTACACATTGACAAAAGACCAGCTTGTGGCATTAGAACGAATGGGTGAAAAATCAGCAACAAACTTACTACAAGCGATTGAAGCATCGAAACAAAATTCGCTTGAGCGCTTATTGTTTGGGCTAGGTATTCGCCACGTTGGCGCAAAAGCCGCCAAAACGTTAGCGGAACATTTTGAAACGATGGAACGTCTTCAACAAGCGACAAAAGAAGAGTTGACGGCCATTCACGAAATCGGTGAAAAAATGGCGGATTCAATCGTTACCTATTTTTCAAAAGAAGAAGTGAAGCAGTTGCTTGAACGTTTGCGAGCACATGGCGTTAATATGACGTATAAAGGTGCAAAACAGACAGTCGATATAAGCTCAACGTTTGCCGGTAAGACGTTTGTTTTAACAGGTACGTTACAATCGATGTCGCGTAGCGAAGCAAAAGAAGCAATTGAAGCGCTAGGTGGAAAAGTGACAGGAAGCGTCAGCAAAAAAACAGACGTTGTCGTTGTCGGTGAAGACGCTGGATCAAAATTAGAAAAAGCGAAACAGCTTGGCATTACGATTTGGGATGAAGCGCGTTTTCTTCAAGAAATACGACAATCAAAGCAGGTGTGAACGATGAAAAAGTGGATCATATTGCTCACTTGTATGCTTCTTACTTTGTCAGCATGCGCGCCAAAATTTAATCAAGAAGAACAAGTTGTGCAACAAAAGGACAATAAAAAACAAAAGGCGATTATTCCAAAGTACAACATTTCTAACTCGTATTATCGTACTATTTTACCTTTTCAACCTGGAGAGGCGCGCGGGCTTGTCGTTGAAAATGTAAATACAAGATTAGATATGGATGAGTTTGAACTCGGTTTAATGCGCATTGCGCAAGACAAGTTTTCTCCATCGCAATATTTATTCCAACAAGGGCAATATTTAGATCGAAAAACGATTGAGTCATGGCTCAAACGGAAACAAGGGGATGGGGAAGGACTTAATCCTTCGCTTGGGAACGAAGGCACAAATGAAGAGAAAAATAAAAAACACCCGCTTTACATTTCACATATTTTAGAACATAACTATTTAGTGAAAGCAGGTAACGATAAAGTGCAATTAGGCGGAGTGGTTATTGGGCTTGCGATGAATTCCGTTCATTATTACGAGACAGAAGAAGGATATCCACGCGAAGTAAAAATCTCCAAAAGTGATATGGAGAAAGAGGGGAAAAAAGCAGCAGAAGAAATTGTTTCTCGTTTACGTCAAATCGATGGATTAAGAGAAGTACCGATTGTTGTTGGCTTATTTGAACAACAACCGAAATCGTCCATTGTTCCAGGGCACTTTTTTGCGGTTGGTTATGTTGACAAAGGAAGTAACTCCATTCAAGATTGGGAAAAAATAAATGAAGAATATTACGTGTTTCCATCGGATGAAGCGGAAAAAAACCATCGCGATGATTTAGTCAAGTTTTTAAATTTGAAATCCGATATTGAAGAATTTTTTCCAAATTACACAGGGGTGATCGGTAGGGCATTTTACCGCGATGACCAACTACAACAATTGACAATCGACATTGTTATGCAGTTTTACGGAAAAGCAGAAGTTATTGGATTTACGCAATACGTCACAGGTCTTCTCATGGAGAAAATGCCTGATTATATGCCGATTTCCGTTTACATTTCTTCGGTGCGCGGACCGGAAAGTATCATTATAAAAAGCCCAGACAAAAATGAACCGTTTGTTCACATCTACCAACCATAAAAAATTTGAATATGTATGCTCCATCCGTTAGAATGAAATTGTGTGTATGAAAACGCTTTTGTAATTTCAACAAAGGGGGCTTACAAATGGTACAACCTTATAAACATGAACCATTTACTGATTTTACAGTCGAAGCAAACAAAAAAGCGTTTGAAGAAGGATTAAAAACGGTACAAGCTTATCTCGGTCAAGATTATCCGCTTGTCATTGGCGGCGAACGCATCATGACAGAAGATAAAATTGTTTCCATCAACCCAGCAAATAAAACAGAAGTTGTTGGTCGCGTAGCGAAAGCGAATAAAGATTTAGCAGAAAAAGCGATGCAAACAGCCGATGCGGCGTTTAAGTGGTGGAGCAAAACGAAGCCAGAAATGCGCGCAGATATTTTGTTTCGTGCTGCAGCGATTGTGCGCCGTCGCAAACATGAGTTTTCCGCATTGCTTGTGAAAGAAGCAGGGAAGCCGTGGAAAGAAGCAGATGCAGATACTGCTGAAGCGATTGACTTTATGGAATATTATGCACGTCAAATGTTGAAATTAAAAGATGGCATTCCTGTTGAGAGTCGTCCAGGAGAAACAAACCGTTTCTTCTACATTCCGCTTGGCGTTGGCGTTGTCATTTCGCCATGGAACTTCCCGTTTGCGATTATGGCGGGAACGACGGTTGCTGCGCTTGTGACAGGAAATACAGTATTGTTAAAACCAGCGAGTGCAACGCCAGTGGTGGCATATAAGTTTGTGGAAGTGTTAGAAGAAGCAGGCCTTCCAGCAGGTGTATTAAACTACATCCCAGGAAGCGGTGCGGAAGTAGGCGATTATTTAGTGGACCATCCGCGCACACGTTTCATTAGCTTCACAGGCTCTCGCGATGTCGGTATTCGCATTTATGAACGTGCGGCTAAAGTGCATCCAGGACAAATTTGGCTCAAGCGCGTCATTGCGGAAATGGGTGGAAAAGACACGATCGTTGTCGACAAAGAAGTAGATTTAGAATTAGCTGCTCAATCCATCGTTGCCTCTGCTTTTGGCTTTTCTGGTCAAAAATGTTCGGCATGTTCGCGTGTCGTCGCGCTTGAAGAAGTGTATGATCAAGTATTAAACCGCGTCGTCGAGTTAACGAAACAATTAACAGTCGGCAACCCAGAAGAACAAAGCACATTTATGGGACCGGTCATCGACCAATCGGCGTACAACAAAATTATGGAATATATCGAAATTGGTAAACAAGAAGGCAAGCTCATGACAGGCGGCGAAGGAGACGACTCGAAAGGCTTCTTCATTCAGCCAACGGTGTTTGCCGATGTTGATCCAAAAGCGCGCATTATGCAAGAAGAAATTTTCGGACCTGTTGTAGCGTTCACGAAAGCAAAAGACTTTGACCACGCGCTTGAAATCGCCAATAACACCGAATACGGCTTAACAGGCGCTGTCATTTCAAATAACCGCTTTAACCTAGAAAAAGCGCGCGAGGAGTTCCATGTCGGAAACCTTTACTTTAATCGCGGCTGCACAGGTGCGATCGTCGGCTACCATCCATTTGGTGGATTCAATATGTCTGGAACAGACTCGAAAGCAGGTGGACCAGACTACTTACTTCTTCATATGCAAGCAAAAACGGTATCCGAAATGTTTTAATGGAAAACCCCTCTTGGCTAAAACGCTAAGAGGGGTTTCAATTATGTAACATAAGAGCGATAATAAAGAAAAACATCTTTCGTATGATATAGAAGTGGGTGGTGATGGGCGATTGAGTACAAACATGTACGGATTAAAAAAGCAAACCTTTTATAACCTCATTTGTGTGTTTCAAAATTATGCGAACATCATTGAAAAAGTGATTTTGTTCGGATCAAGGGCAAGAGGCGATTATAAAGAAACGTCGGATATCGATATTGCGATTAAGTTTAGAAGCCATAACGAGCAGCTGTACCGCATTCAAGACGATTTAGCAGAAGCAAATATCATTTATACTGTGGATGCTATTGATTATGAAAAGATCAGCAATGAAAAACTCAAATCGTACATTGATCTCGAAGGAAAGGCAATTTTTTTAACGAATGAACGAGGGGAGGCAGTTGTGACGATGAATAAAATCATTGCTAAACTATTTGACTTTGAAAAAGCATTAAATAAACTACATCAAAGCATTACGCGTGATGTGGAAAAAGACGACCTAGTTCTTGACGCGACAATTCAACGATTTGAATTTGCGTACGAACTAGCATGGAAATGGATGAAAAGTTACTTAGAATATAACGGAAACAACGAAGTAACAAGTCCGCGAAAAACGATTAAACAAGCATTTAAAGAAGGACTTATTCAAGATGGAGAAGCGTGGATTCAAATGTTAGAAGATCGAAATAGGACATCACATACATACGATGAACAAATAGCGATGGAAATTTATGAACATATTCGCCAGCGATATGTTCATTTATTTGATCAATTATTAGTAGAGATGAAAAAACGAGTTTCTGAATTAGAATAGTATGTAATTTTCGTCGGATGGTAACTATTCAGCCACATCATAAAGTGAGCTGAATATTTTTGTATTTCTTGTCTATGATGTGAATACTGATAGACAAGGAGGTGAATCGCATGTTGACGGTACAACAAGCTGTATTTACAGT
>NZ_PEDM01000036.1 GCF_002742685.1 Anoxybacillus flavithermus | reverse complement strand
GTGGCGACACGTGTAGCTGACGGATACTAATCGATCGAGGACTTAACTAAACACATAAGAAAAGCGAAGGCGACTGTTCAGCCAAGCCCTGTTATCTAGTTTTGAAGGAATAAAAAAGGCTTGACAACAAAAAATATTCCGTTATAATAACATTTGTCTAAAGCATTATTGCTCGGTGACGATGGCGGAGAGGTCACACCCGTTCCCATCCCGAACACGGAAGTTAAGCTCTCCAGCGCCGATGGTAGTTGGCGGGACACCGCCTGCGAGAGTAGGACGTTGCCGGGCAAGATTATTCCGCAGTAGCTCAGTGACGAGCGATGCTTCGTCGATTAAGCTACGAGTTGCCTCGACGCATCGATCATCATTGAGTATGCGATTAGAGGAAGAGGCAGTAAAATTTATTTCAAATAATGGTTAAGCAGTATGAACCACTTACATGTTTATTCCGCAGTAGCTCAGTGGTAGAGCACTCGGCTGTTAACCGAGCGGTCGTAGGTTCGAATCCTACCTGCGGAGCCAGTGCTTCCATAGCTCAGTTGGTAGAGCACTTCCATGGTAAGGAAGAGGTCACCGGTTCAAGCCCGGTTGGAAGCTTGTGTGTCGTATGTTGGCCCGTTGGTCAAGTGGTTAAGACACCGCCCTTTCACGGCGGTAACACGGGTTCGAATCCCGTACGGGTCATCTTTTATGGAGGATTAGCTCAGCTGGGAGAGCACTTGCCTTACAAGCAAGGGGTCGGCGGTTCGATCCCGTCATCCTCCACCATATATTTGGATAAAACAACAGGAAATTGGATAATATAACGTAGTCGATCAAAAGTAACTGCCGGCTTAGCTCAATTGGTAGAGCAACTGACTTGTAATCAGTAGGTTGCGGGTTCAAGTCCTGCAGCCGGCACCATCCGCGGAGGGGTAGCGAAGTGGCTAAACGCGGCGGACTGTAAATCCGCTCCCTTTGGGTTCGGCGGTTCGAATCCGTCCCCCTCCACCATGATTTTTATTTGATCGATGGGCTATAGCCAAGCGGTAAGGCAACGGACTTTGACTCCGTGATGCGCTGGTTCGAATCCAGCTAGCCCAGCCATTTAATTATAATTTAACTTATAACGAGCCATTAGCTCAGCAACGAGCAAAGCTCCGCTGAATTTGTTGCGAGTTGTCCCGACGCGCTTGGCATCTTGAATAGCCTAGTAGAGGAAGGGACAGGTAGAGTACGATTGGGCATATATCTAAAACTTAGAATCCTTTCTTATGACGAGCCATTAGCTCAGCAGGTAGAGCATCTGACTTTTAATCAGAGGGTCGGAGGTTCGAGTCCTCCATGGCTCACTGTTTGCGGAAGTAGTTCAGTGGTAGAACACCACCTTGCCAAGGTGGGGGTCGCGGGTTCGAGTCCCGTCTTCCGCTCCATGGGGCCTTAGCTCAGCTGGGAGAGCGCCTGCTTTGCACGCAGGAGGTCATCGGTTCGATCCCGATAGGCTCCATACGTTCGAAACCTTAGGTACTACCTAAGGTTTTTTTGTTTAGTTTTGTTTAGTATAGAATAAATATTCAAAAAGTTGTCGAGTTGAGCCAACTGCTTCTCCTCATGTACAATAAACGTTAGATACAGCAAGGGGAGGAGATCAAGATGAACATTTCGATTATTGGAGTGCCAATGGATTTAGGACAAACACGTCGTGGCGTTGATATGGGGCCAAGTGCCATTCGCTACGCTGGCGTAGTAGAGCGTTTAGAAAATTTAAATCATGATATTGAAGATTTAGGGGATATTCAAATTGGTCGTGCTGAGCGTGTTCAAGATGTGACAAATCCAAAATTACGAAACTTGAAAGCGGTTGCTGAAGCAAATGAAAAACTTGCTTCTGCGGTCGATGAAGTTGTAACAAGAGGTCGTTTTCCGCTTGTACTTGGTGGCGATCATAGTATTGCGATCGGGACGCTTGCAGGAGTAGCTAAACATTATAAAAACTTAGGTGTCATTTGGTATGATGCGCATGGGGATTTGAATACGGAGGAAACGTCGCCTTCTGGAAATATTCACGGTATGCCGCTCGCTGCAAGTTTAGGGCTTGGCCATCCGGCTTTAACGATGATCGGTGGATATAGTCCAAAAGTGAATCCGGAAAATATTGTAATCATCGGTGCTCGTGCACTTGATGAAGGGGAAAAACAACTCATTAAGGAAAAAGGAATTAAAATATATACGATGCATGAGGTTGACCGTCTAGGTATGACGAGAGTGATGGAAGAGACGATTGCTTATTTAAAAGAGCGAACAGACGGTGTACATTTGTCCCTTGATTTAGATGGACTTGATCCACATGACGCACCGGGAGTTGGAACACCAGTGATCGGAGGGCTCTCGTACCGTGAAAGTCATTTAGCAATGGAAATGTTAGCTGAGGCAAAAATCATCACTTCAGCGGAATTTGTTGAAGTCAATCCGATTTTAGATGAGCGGAATAAAACAGCTGCAACCGCTGTTGCTTTAATGGGATCATTGTTTGGTGAGAAGCTTGTATGAGAGGTGGCATGATGCCCCTCTCCATTTTTTTTAAAAATATTAACATATTCGTTGCGATTTATGGAACTTTGCTTTATGTTATTCGTATAAAATAGTAGCCCCCATGTGGAGGTAAATATGGAATGGACATGTTTATTAGGCAACGTATTAAAGCAGTTAAAAAAGGAGATCAAAGTGCTTTTGCTGACATTGTCGAAATGTACAAAGATAAAATTTATCAACTGTGCTATCGCATGTTAGGAAATCGTCATGAAGCGGAAGATGCTGCACAAGAAGCGTTTATTCGGGCGTATGTCAACATTCATACATACGATCCAACCATGAAGTTTTCTTCTTGGCTGTATCGTATTGCAACAAATTTATCGATTGACCGCATGCGTAAAAAAAAGCCCGATGTTTATTTAGATGCAGAAGTGTCAGGGACAGACGGGCTCACGATGTACTCTCAGATTGCAGATAAGGGAACTTCTCCGGAAGATGCGTTAGAAAGTTTAGAGTTACAACAAATGGTACAAGAAGCGATTTTAAAGCTACCAGAAAAATATCGCACGGTCATCGTCTTAAAATATATTGACGAGCTATCACTGCAAGAAATTAGTGACATTTTAAACTTGCCAATTGGTACAGTGAAAACGCGTATTCATCGTGGTCGTGAAGCATTGCGTAAACATTTAGGCCATTTATGATGAAAAAAGGAGTGAGACAGATGCCATGCTCTGAAAAAATCGTTCAATGGATGCATGATTATTTAGACGGAGACATTCAAAAAGAAGAAGAGCAACGATTGCGCAACCATATTCAACAATGTGAAGCATGTCGAGAGCATTTTTATGCATTGGAAAAAACGGTGGCGTTTGTCGAAAATGTTTCCCACTTCACCCCTCCAGACGATTTCGTTAAAAAAGTGATGTATAATTTACCTCGTGAAAAACGGCGTGTGCGTTGGAAACGATGGTTTACTCATCATCCGTTTCTGACTGCCGCCTCGTTGTTCCTTTTGCTAAGCACGAGCAGTTTATGGGCAGTTTGGCAAGAGGATAATGAATTTTCATTTTCTAAACAAGAACATTTAATTGTTCAAAATCATACGGTCATCGTACCAGAAGGGAAAATTGTTGAAGGCGATATTGTTGTCCGAAACGGTGATATTAAAATTGAGGGAGAAGTGCATGGCGATGTGACGGTCATTAACGGTCATAAATATTTAGCTGCTGCCGGTGAAGTAACCGGACAAATTGAAGAAGTTAATGAAGTATTTGATTGGATTTGGTATAATGTAAAAAGAGTCGGTTATAATATCGCCAAAACATTAACGAAATAGCCATCCATATTGATGGCTTTTTTACATGTGAGAGCAATTAGAATGAGTGAAGGAAGTGTAAGAATGCCATTTGGAGAGCTCCCGACATTTGTAAATTACCTCATTAAGTTTGTGGACATTCTTGTCGTTTGGTTTGTCATTTATAAGCTCATTATGGTTGTGCGCGGCACGAAAGCGGTGCAACTGCTTAAAGGAATTATTGTCATTATTCTTGTCCGAATTGTAAGTAGCTTCATTGGATTAAGCACATTGCAATGGTTGATGGACCAAGCAATTACATGGGGTTTTTTAGCTATCATCATTATTTTTCAACCGGAATTACGCCGAGCCCTTGAACAACTAGGAAGAGGAAAACTGTTTTCGCGAAGTACGACCCCTGAAGAGGAAGAACAAACGCATATGATCGAAGCGATTGTAAAAGCAACAGAGTACATGGCAAAACGGCGGATCGGTGCCCTTATTTCTATTGAACGAGAAACAGGAATGGGCGATTATATTGAAACCGGCATTCCATTACACGCGCACGTTTCATCAGAATTACTCATTAACATTTTTATTCCGAATACACCACTTCACGATGGAGCTGTCATTATCCAAAAAAATCAAATTGCTGCGGCATCTTGTTATTTGCCGCTGTCGGAAAGCCCATTTATTTCTAAAGAACTTGGCACAAGGCATCGCGCTGCATTGGGTATTAGTGAAGTGACAGACAGCATTACCGTTGTTGTGTCCGAAGAAACAGGAGCAATTTCTGTCACGAAAAATGGGGAGCTTTACCGAGATTTAAAATTAGATGTATTACGAGAATTGCTGACGAAGGAGCTCGTTCAACCGAAAGCAACTTCTTCATCTCGTTGGCAGTGGAGGGCGAAAAAAAGTGGATAAATGGATGAATAGCCCATGGTTTATACGCATTTTTTCTTTGTTGTTAGCGCTTATGATTTACGTTTCAGTTAATATTGAAACACAATCGAATAGTATGTCACGAAATACGGTTGGACAAACGGATGTTGAAACGGTGACGGACGTCCCAGTCGTAGCGTATTACGATCAAGAAAACCTTGTTGTTTCTGGCATTCCTCAATCGGTTAACGTGATGCTTGAAGGACCGAAAAGTATCGTCACGCCAACAAAGCTGCAACGAGATTTTGAAGTGTATGTAGATTTATCTAAATTGTCAATTGGTCAGCATACCGTCCCTTTGAAATACCGAAATATTTCTGAAAAATTACGCGTTACCATTGATCCAGCGACAATTACTGTGACAATTGACGAGCGTGTGTCAAGAGATTTTTCTGTGGAAGTCGATTTTATTAATAAATCACAAATTGCAGAAGGTTATTCACCAGAACAGCCAATTGTCAAGCCAAATGTTGTGAAAGTGACGGGAGCAAAAACATTAATTGATAAAGTGGCATTAGTAAAGGCACGTGTAGACTTAAAAGGAGTCGAAGAAACGATTGAGCGAGAGTCGAAAGTAACGGTGTATGATAAAGAAGGAAATGTGTTACCGCTTGATGTGGAACCATCCATTGTCGATATTACTGTGCCGATTAAAAGCCCAAGTAAAACCGTTCCTTTAAAAATTGAACGAAAAGGAACGTTACGAGAAGGATTAAGCATTGTCAAAATGGAAGTCATTCCGAGCGAAGTAACGATTTTTGGACCAAAAGCAAAGATCGACGATATCGAGTTTATTAGTGGCATGGAAGTCGATTTAAGCGATATTACAGATAATACTACTTTACAAGTTGATGTACCTGTTCCAAAAGGAGTGAAAGCTGTAGATCCAGCAAAAGTTACAATTTTAATTGAAATTGAACAAGAAAAAGAGAGAACGTTTGATCAAGTTCCAATTGAAATCATTGGACTAAACGACGCATACAAGGCTGAATTTATCGATCCTGCTGATCGAAATATTACGCTAACGGCTTTAGGGGCTCAACGTGTACTGAATGATATTCAATTGAAAGATATTAAGGTATACTTAAATGTTAGTGAATTAGGCATTGGAGAACATAACGTTCCAATTGAAGTCAATGGACCTCAAAACGTTCGATGGAGACTACCACAAAAAGAAGCAACGATTCGTATTACAAGAAATGAGTAACTATAAAAGGAGCGATAGCATGGGTAAGTATTTTGGAACAGACGGTGTGCGAGGGATTGCCAATAGTGAATTAACACCAGAATTAGCTTTTCGAATTGGTCGTTTTGGCGGTTACGTATTAACGAAAGATAAAGAACGCCCGAAAGTATTAATTGGTCGCGATACGCGCATTTCTGGTCATATGCTTGAAGGAGCGCTTGTAGCTGGACTGCTCTCCATCGGGGCAGAAGTGATGCGCCTCGGTGTTATTTCTACACCGGGTGTAGCGTATTTGACAAAAGCTTTAGGCGCACAAGCAGGGGTCATGATCTCCGCTTCGCATAACCCTGTCCAAGATAACGGAATTAAGTTTTTTGGACCAGACGGTTTTAAGCTTTCTGATGAACAAGAGTTAGAGATTGAAGCGCTTCTCGATAGTGAACAAGATACGTTGCCGCGCCCGATCGGGAAAGATTTAGGGCAAGTAAACGACTATTTTGAAGGCGGACAAAAATATTTACAATATTTAAAGCAAACAGTAGATGAAGATTTTTCAGGTATTCACGTCGCGCTTGATTGCGCGCACGGTGCGACATCGTCATTAGCAACGCACTTATTTGCTGATTTAGATGCCGATGTGTCTACGATGGGTGCATCACCGAACGGGTTAAATATTAACGACGGTGTCGGCTCAACACATCCGGAGGCGTTAGCGGCATTTGTGAAGGAAAAAGGGGCAGATGTAGGGTTAGCGTTTGATGGTGACGGTGATCGGTTGATTGCCGTTGATGAAAACGGTCAAATCGTTGATGGTGACCAAATTATGTATATTTGCGCAAAATATTTACATGAACAAGGGCGCTTGAAACATCAAACGGTCGTCTCAACGGTCATGAGCAACCTTGGTTTTTATAAAGCGCTTGAAGCGCAAGGAATCAAAAGTGTACAAACAGCTGTCGGCGACCGTTACGTCGTCGAAGAAATGAAAAAGAACGGCTACAATTTAGGTGGAGAACAATCGGGGCATATTATTTTCCTTGATTACAATACGACAGGAGATGGGCTACTAACGGCGTTACAGCTTGTCAACATTATGAAAATGACGAAAAAGCCGCTTTCTGAACTAGCGGGGGAAATGAAAAAATATCCACAAAAACTAGTGAACGTGAAAGTCACAGATAAACATGAAGCGATCGCAAGCGAAGAGGTGCAGCGTGTCATTCGCGAAGTAGAAGAAGAGATGGCTGGAAACGGTCGTATTCTCGTTCGTCCGTCTGGTACGGAACCGCTCGTTCGCGTGATGGCAGAAGCACCAACCGATGAACTTTGCGATCAATACGTTGAACGAATTGCGTCTGCTATACGTGAGCATTTTGGCGCATAATCATGTGTTCAGTAAACAATATGCATAAATGGAACGGTTTATTCCATTTATGCATATTTTGTTTATACAGGGGTAAGCGATACACATTGACGTTTGCCTCTTTGTTGTTGTAAACTATTGTTGTTTGACATCTTACATGGAAGGAGGATAGTGGAAAACAAATTTTACAAAAGCGCCTGGACTAAGCTTTGGACGGGAAAAAAGCTTAGTTGACGAGGAGGAGGTTTATCGAGTGTTCGGCGGATGCCTCCCGGCTGAGGCGATGACAGCCGCAAGTTCTTTCTTAAAACAAAGAGGCGACTCTTTGCACAAAGGAAAGAACGTTCATCGCAATTAAACATTTAAAGGGGCAAGAGCCCCTTCTTGCCCCTATGATTAGGGAGGACTTGTTATGTGCGGAATCGTTGGTTATATTGGTGAACAACCATCAAAAGAAATTTTATTGTACGGATTAGAGAAATTAGAGTATCGTGGATATGACTCTGCAGGGATTGCGTTATTGAACGACACTGGTGTACATGTGTTTAAAGAAAAAGGACGAATTGCGGATTTGCGTGCGATTGTCGCAGAAGATGTAGACGCACCGCTTGGCATTGGTCATACACGTTGGGCGACACATGGCGTGCCAAACCGCGTGAATGCCCATCCACACCAAAGCGCATCTGGTCGCTTTACCCTTGTGCATAATGGTGTGATCGAAAACTACGAATTGTTAAAACGTGATTATTTAGCGCATGTGTCGTTTACAAGTGATACAGATACAGAAGTCATTGTGCAGTTAATTGAAACGTTTGTAAACGACGGATTATCGGTAGAAGAAGCGTTTCGTAAGGCGCTTTCGCTATTGAAAGGTTCATATGCGATTGCTTTAATTGATGCAGAAAATGATGGTGTCATTTATGCGGCGAAAAATAAAAGCCCGCTTTTAGCCGGATTAGGCAAAGGGTTCAACGTTGTCGCAAGCGACGCATTAGCGATGTTGCAAGTGACGAGCCAATATGTTGAGTTGATGGATAAGGAAATGGTGATCGTTACAAAAGAAACAGTGACGATTAAAAAGTTAAATGGTGAAGTGGTAGAGCGCGCGCCATATGTGGCGGAATTGGATGCAAGCGATATTGAAAAAGGAACGTATCCACATTACATGTTAAAAGAGATTGACGAACAACCGCTTGTCATTCGCCGTTTAATTGAAAAATATCGCAACGAACAAGGCGAGCTAGCGATTGACGAAGAAATCGTGCAAGCAGTCAATGAAGCGGATCGCTTATATATCGTCGCCTGCGGTACGAGCTATCATGCTGGATTGGTCGGTAAACAATTAATGGAAAACTGGGCGAAAATCCCTGTCGAAGTGCATATCGCAAGCGAATTTTCTTACAACATGCCGCTTTTATCGGAAAAACCGTTATTTATTTATATTTCACAAAGCGGAGAAACAGCGGACAGCCGCGCGGTGCTTGTGCGCACGAAAGAGCTTGGTCATAAATCATTAACGATTACGAACGTACCAGGCTCGACATTATCGCGCGAAGCAGACTATACGCTTCTTCTTCATGCTGGACCAGAAATCGCAGTTGCATCAACGAAAGCATATACAGCACAAATTGCGGTGCTTGCCATGTTAGCTGCGGTAGCTGCTAAAGCGAAAGGAATGGCGCTAGATGTTGATGTGACGAAAGAGCTTGGCATTGTCGCCAATGCGATGGATACACTTTGCGATGCAAAACATGAAATGGAACAAATTGCGCGCGAGTATTTAGCGACAACGCGCAACTGCTTCTTTATCGGTCGCGCGGTTGACTATTATGTCGTATTAGAAGGCGCATTAAAGCTAAAAGAAATTTCTTACATTCAAGCAGAAGGCTTTGCAGGTGGAGAATTGAAGCACGGCACAATCGCCTTAATTGAAAATGGCACACCAGTGATTGCTCTAGCGACACAAGAACATGTCAACTTAAGCATTCGCGGGAACGTCAAAGAAGTTGTCGCTCGCGGTGCCAATCCGTGCATCATCTCGATGAAAGGATTAGACATGGAGGACGACCGTTTCGTCATTCCAGCCGTTCATCCGATGCTCACACCGCTTGCGTCTGTCGTGCCATTGCAATTAATTGCTTACTATGCGGCATTACACCGTGGCTGCGACGTCGACAAACCGCGCAACTTAGCGAAGTCGGTAACGGTGGAGTAAAGCTTAGAAGAAATGATAAAAAAACACACGTCATGGATTACGATGTATGTAATCGGACGTGTGTTTTTTATTGGAAAATCGAGCGAAATCATTGCCATTTGACACGGATCGTCTGCATGCAGGATTTTTCACAGAAAGCAGGCAATAATAAGAATCTGCCCTATGAAGCGAGGTTATCATGTACACCATTCCATGTAAAGTGCGCGTTTTTAACTGGTAAAAAAAACTGTTCAATTTAATCAATTGAATTTTGTTCAGTTTGATTTAAGCGACCACAGCGCTCATTACTTATTGTTCGGCAATAGGAGCATGTTCTGATTAATCATCACTCCCAACAAAAGCTTTGGGAAATGTGGGAAAGTCGAGTGGGATTCAGTTTTTGCAGCAACGATGTTAGAGTGATTACTGCATTATTATATGATTTTCAACCTAAAGGGGGAAAAAGGCTCCAATAAGAAGAATGGAGAGGATCAATGAGGATCTTCTGGGGAATTTTAAAACTTCTATTTTTGGAAAAAAATAATTGAACTTAATCATGTTAAAAGTGAAATAAATGGAGTAAAAAGAGGTAATTTTAATGTGTATATAAGAAAGAAGAATTTTTGAATAATGTGAAAAATAATTGACATTTAATGCTTTTTGACAAATTACGACAAAATTTTTGAATTGTGTTTGATAGATTTATTCATGAACCGGTTCATAGATTTTAATAACAGTTAAAAGGGGGGAGATCATGAATAAACCTGAAGTACAACCTAATGGAATTACTTGCTGGGGATGTTTAGCTTGTGCTGCATGTACTGTCACATATCTAACACTTATTTCTGCCCTTTCTGGATTAAATACAGCAGAGTAATTGGAATATAAAGAAATTCCGAGTTGGATGTGTAGTTATGTACCCTGTACTTTCAATTTTATGTAGCTTCACAGTAGCATTGTATAAAAAATAAAAACAATTTGCGAATTAAACTAATAGAACACTAGTGGAACTCCATCTAGGAAAATATGTTTCATACAACAGATTAATCGAGAGTACAGGGTTATCTTTTTTTAATACTAAGTTCATGATAAAAGAGCATATTTTTTAAAGTAAAAATGTTTTTGGGGGATGATTAAATTGAATAAATACATATATTGGAGTGATGGGTTGGAACTTAGAAGATATCCTAATAATACAATAATATTGGTTAAAAAGGATAATATTGAGGGTATGCCGAATAGAGAAGATATTCAGATGTTTACATTAAATGACACAGCTGCTGAAATAATTCAGTTAATAGATGGTACAAAAACATACAACGAAATAATATCTTCTTTATCGTCAAAATATAACGAAAGTTTTAGTAGTATTGATGAAAAAGTAAAATATTTTTTATACAATATGTCAGATACGTATAATTTAAAGGTTAATACTCAAGATTATCCAAAAAAGACACCTGTATATTTAGTAGATGAAAGTACTATTTATCCTACTGTGGCATCTATTGAATTAACAAATAAATGTAATTTGCGATGCCTACATTGTTATGGTGATTTTGGAAATGTAAAACATAGAGTTATGAGTTTAGACGAAGCGACATCACTATTAAGTGACTTAAAAAATATGGGAGTTAAAATAGTTGAGCTTACTGGTGGCGAAATGTCAACTCATCCAAAAATAAAAGAAATATTATTGCATGCGGTTGATTTAAAGTTTGACCAAATTTCATTGTTAACAAATGGATTAGCACTTACAAGTGAAATTAAAGATATAGTTATAAAAAACAAGTCAAGAATATTTATACAAATTGATCTCCATAGTTTAGATGACAATTATTTAACATGGTTTACTAAAGTCCCAAATACTTTAGATAAAATTAAAAAGAATATTAAAGATTTAGCAAAAAATAACGTGCAAATGCGGATAGCAACAATAGTTACTCGTAAAAATATAGATGAGATTGAAGAGATAGCAGACTGGGTTCATAACTTAGGTATTAAACATTTTGGAGTTTCACCTGTTGTTGAATTAGGTAGAGCAGAGAAATCTGATAGAGACTTATTCATTAATGAGGAAGATGCAATAAAATTAGAAGAAAGGCTAGAAAGAATTCATCGAAAATACGGTAATTTTTTATCAATAATAGAAGGTGATCGTAGTAAAAATAAAAATTGTGGATGTGTAGCATCTCATTGTGTAATTTCTTCTAATGGTGATATAAAAATCTGTACAATGGATAATATGGAATATTTCAGGATTAATATTGGAAATGTATTCAAAAGTAACATTAAAGACATCTATGATGATAATTCAGAATACATTAATAGCTTTTTTAATTTACGTTCGCCACAAATTGATTCTATAGAATGTGCAAATTGTGATCACAAGTATTTTTGTAGTGCTTGTATATTAAGAGGACTTGTTAAAGCTAAGAAAATGGGAGATAAATGTTTATGGTATGCAAATAAAGTCCCAGCTTTAATTAAAGAGAAATTAACGTTTGAAGATCTGTAAAAAATCTTAACCTAAATTTAGAAATAAATATTATTTGTCATAAAAGTATATATGATAGTGTTTATTTAAAAATATTTCCTTTTTAATCGAGACACATACTTTTGTTTGTATGTGTTTCGATTTCCAAGCATTTTGATACAAAAACGTCAAGATACGTTTTTTCATTTTCGATGATGAGGCGGAATTGGAAATTATAGAGTTAAAAGGATCCTCACCAAAAGTTGTACTTGATTTTTTATAACACGCTCTAATGACGCTTGTGAGGAAGAATCAGCAAATTAATGATTTTTTCATATTCCTGTTCAGGAAAAAGTATCACTCATCAAGTACATCTTGTGGTGATGAACCAGTTAAAAGGATATTGCTAACCATTGACATAAAAAGGGGTAATAGCATATGTTTAAACATTATAAAAGCATATCATTTTTATTTCCTATTTTAAAAAAGTCAAAATTCTGGCTTATTATTGGAATAATTGGGATGATTATTTCTTCGTTGATAACTTCTCCAATACCTTATTTTGTAGGTCAGGTAATTGATAGAGCTTTATTAACCAAAAAAGGCTATTCCGAACTGTATAAAATCACCTTAATTTTAGCATTAATTTATGTCATTAGATACATTTTATCTATAGTTTATCAGTATTTTTTTACAAAAGTCCAGCAAAATGTTGTCAATGAACTTAGAATATCTATGGTAAATAAGGTTATAGACGCTCCATTAAGCTTTTTAAATAAAAAAGAAAAAGGTTATATTCTTGGTAGAATATCAGAATCTGGTAATATAGCAACATTGTTTTCTCCGACATTTTTGGGAACCTTTATAGGAATATTTGATTTCTTTTTTTCTTTAGTAATAATGATTAGTCTAAGTGTCAAACTTACTATATTAGTCATAATTATTGTACCGATTTATTATTTTATATCAAGAAATTCATCTCGAAAGATATCCAAAAGTACAACAAATGTTTATGAAACCTCTGCCATATTAAATGGTGAAGTCTATGAAATGCTTAACGGAATTGAAGATATAAAAATGCTAAATGGTAAGGATGCACAAATAAGGAAACTTAAATGTAAATTAAAAGACACGATAAAGAGTGTTATAAAACAAAACTTACATTTTATACTTTTTGTGCAGAATATAGTATTAACTAACAATCTTGTTACAGTCTTAGTTTTGCTGGTTTCAGGAATATTAATTTTGCGAAATGAATTGACTATTGGCATTTACACATCGTTTTCTTTATATTTAACTACACTTCTTGCCACTACTCAATCTTTGGGTAGTTTAGAAATAACCTTGAAACCTATCCTTGTAAGTATAGAAAGAATTAAAGAGTTTTTAACATTAGACAGTGAAGATTCCGAAAGATGTCAACCTTTGAATGAATCGATTGAGACCATAACATTTAATAAAGTTGATTTTAAATATAATGATCAAAGTGATTTAATTATAAATAATTTGAGCCTTGATATTTCGAAGGGAGATAAAGCTCTAATACGTGGAGTTAATGGTTCAGGTAAAACTACCTTAATTAAATTAATAACTGGATTATATTCACCTACATCAGGAAGCATCTTAATTAATGGAAAAGATTTAGCTTTAATCGATAAAAAATCAATTAGAGAAAAAATAGGAATTGTTTCTCAAAACATATTTCTTTTTAAAGGAACTGTATTAGACAACATTCTATATGGACAAAAAGATAAAACAAAAGATGACGTAATTAACTTAATAAACAAATACCACTTAACAGAATATATAAATAGACTTGAAAAAGGGTTAGAGACAGAAATAGTACAAAATGGTTCAGGTATTTCTGGTGGGCAAGCGCAAATAATTGCCTTTCTACGAGCTATTATTAAAAAAAGGGATTTGATTATTCTAGATGAAGCAACATCTAATTTGGATGCCGACACAAAAAAACTTATTTTGGAAATACTCAAAGAGAGTGATTTTTGTAATATTTTAATAATAATTTCACATCAGGAGGAAGGGCTACAATTTATAAATAAAATAATACAGTTACAACATGATAAACCTTCTTTAGAACAAACGGAACGTGCTATTGAACATGAGATAATAAGAGGAATGGCTTAAAAAATAATAAGCCAGACCAATTTATCTAACCTTTTCACTTTTGATAATAAAGGGAGGAACGAAAATTGGAGAACATTTTGGAATTGGACAATGTGTGTAAAGTGTTTCAGGGTTTTGCTTTACAAAATGTTAGCTTTTCTCTCGAAAAGGGCTATATCATGGGTTTTATTGGTCCAAACGGTGCAGGTAAAAGCACTACGATCCGCTGTATTATGGATCTCGTACATATTGACAGTGGTAATGTTAAGATGTTTGGTGTAGATTATTATAAAAATCTGAAAGCATTAAAGCAGCGCATTGGGTTTGTCTATGATCAAGATGTCTTTTTTGAGGATTTAAGTGTGGAAAAAAATAAAAAAATTGTCTCGTTATTCTACGACACGTGGGATGATGATATTTTTTACCGATATGTCAACGAGTTTAATATTCCTCTAACAAAACCAATGAAACATTTGTCAAAGGGAACAAAAATGAAGTTTGCCTTAGCTGTAGCTCTTTCTCATCATGCAGAATTGATCATTATGGATGAACCGACTACAGGGCTTGACCCGATTTTCCGAAGAGAACTATTGGATATCTTAAAAGATATTATCAAAAATAAAGATAGATCGATTTTTTTCTCGACACATATTACAACTGATTTAGAACAGGTTGCTGATTTCATTACATTCATTCTTGATGGGAAAATTCTTTTTTGTAAAAAAATAAAAGAATTACTTGAACATTATGTAATAATAACAGGGTCATTGAATCTTAAAGAAGTAGTCCAGGCCTTCCAACCCATATCACTCAAGGAAACATTGCTCGGATTTGAGGCATTTTTTGAAACTAGTAGGGCGACAAAAATCATTTCAAAGTACAACTTAAGCTTTAAAAAACCTTCATTAGAAGAAATAATGTATTATTTAGTGAAATCTAATAATAACAAATAGGAAATCCTCTTGGATTTATAATTTCAAAGGTTGAGAGAAAGGGGAGATATACCTTGCTTCGTTTAATTTTAAAAGATTTATATACCCAAAAAAAAATTGCCTATTTTTCACCTTTATTATTATTACTCTATTTTTTTTCAATGGGCAAAAATATCTCAGGCTCAAATCTGATTGCGATCGTAATATACAGCTTAAGTATAGCATTTATTGCTTATTTCATGGTAACTTATACAAACTTTAATACGGGAGAGAGTGAGAAAAATCAAAACAGGCTTATTCTCAGTTTACCCGTTACGAGACGCTCTGTTATAAATGCAAAATACATAATGATTAGCATATGGTGGTTATTTTCATATACTTCCTATATTTTGATACGTATTATTTTAATGAATGTAGTTGATACAAGTATGACTTTTAATCAATTGTTCGATATTAAAGTATTGTTGCTTTCATTATGTTTCACATATCTTTTGACGTCTATTTTCTATCCACTCCATTACAAGTTTGGATTTCGTGTTGCAAGCTCAATTGGAATTGTATCATTTTTCCTTATGACAAATGCAGTGGGAAAGGTTTTATCATCTAATAAGGCTAATGGTGTTCTCTCTATCATAATAGACAAACCGATTATTTCCTTTTCTATTATTGCAATTAGTGTTACTTTAGTCTCTTACATTTTTACAGTAAATATTTTTACAAACAAAGATTTTTAAAATTTAATTATTAAAGAACCGACATAGGAATAATAAAAAAAAATAAATCATCAGTTTATCTAATGTCGCTTTATAAACAAACATTAATTAAAAAAGTCCTGCGGTAATATGTCAAGGTGAAACATCATCGAAATTGGAAATTTGATTGTCCGATGATCCGAAAAAAGGCAATACTTAAGAAGCCCAGTCTTGTCCGATGTCATTAACTTGGTTTTGATGCAAAATCAGTTAGATCGATATCCCTATCGATCTTCCCCCTTTCTTGGCGTGTAGATTTGACCGTTGCGTAGCAGCGCATCGATCACACGCACGAGTTTTCGAGCGGTGAGGACGAGGGCTCGTTTGTGTTGGTGCTTTGGTACTTCCTCATACTTCTTCCGATAATAGGTGCGAAACGACGCATCATGCCGTTGTACCGAGTTGGCAGCCTCCACTAGGTAGTAACGGAGATAGCGATTGCCGAAACGAATGAGGGACGTCTCCTCGGCTTGGAACCGACCGGACTGGTGCTTGGATCAAGTCAAACCTGCATACTTTGCTAAGGCGGCTTGGTTGTCAAAGCGATCGATTTGTCCAATTTCGGCTAAGATACCGGCAGCGTAAACAGGTCCGATGCCAGGAATCGTTTGTAACGTATTTGGAATGCCTTCCAAATGGCGAGTAATCACTTTATCTAGCTCTTTGATTTGCGCTTGAAGGCTACGGATGGATGGAATCGATAGGCCTAAAAGCAAGTCGATGGAATCCTCGACACATTTGGAAAGCCGATAGGACGAACGAGCCGCCTTCTGAATGAACTTGGCGATGCATTCCGGATCGGCAAAGCGATTGCGTCCTTTTTGGCGCAAGAAGTCAGCGAGCTGTTGCACGTCCGCCTGACTGATTTCGTCTAAGCTAAATGACTCGAGAAGAAGCTCTAAGATGGCATGTCCGAAAACGGAGCTGTCCACCTCTTGGGTAAAGGAACTGCACTTGTAAAACAAGTGTTGGAGGAAGTACTGCTTTTTTCGAGTGAGCTGATGGACGAGATGATAGCGCATGCGCGTGAGCCGTTGAAGGGCGATAAACTGTTCTTGCATGACAGCTGTCACTTTCAAACGGCCAAAGCGAAGCCGATCGGCGATGATCCACGCATCGATGCCGTCCGTTTTATCCAAGTCCGTGTACGCTTCTTTAAATTTGCGAATGAGCTTTGGATTGATAGTGAACACTTTGACATTCCAAGATTTCAGCTCCTCCTGTTGGTGGAAAAACATCGCTGGATGCCAGCTGTAGACCGAAGTAGCTTCCATCCCGATGAGAATTTCGGATGGTTGGAGCTTGTTGGCCCACAGGAGGATTTGATCGCGAAGGAAGGTCGCGCCAAGCAGATGATTATCCGTCTTAAATTGCGCGCACGTGTTTCCTTCTTGATCCATGATACACGTGTATAAGTCCGTTGAGCTCACGTCAATCCCGACGTAGAGTTTCATGAGATCACCTCCAATCGTAGTAGGATCGTGGGGTTGGGACTCTTCGGGATGCCCCGGACCGCGCTTGTTGACCAGTCACCCTCGCGTATGAGAACTCACGTTGGGCTATGGGCTGCCTGGAAGCTGATCCTTCCAGCATGGGAAGCCAACGTCGAGCCTCGGGGTTAGACGTCCGAACAGGATCCGGGGAGACAGACTTCACGAGTAGTCAAGGCTACAGGAGGAAGAAGAGTGTCCCCGATGATCCTTAAGATCATTATCCAAGAACATCGCGAAAAGTCCAACCCCGATGTTTGTGAAATAGGTTTGCGACCCACGGGGGAGGGGCGCCCCTCCCCCGTGGGCAAGTCACCCAAGAATATGCGATTGTCAAGGAGCATACCAAACAAACTGGAAATTCGATTAAAAAATCTTTCTAAACATACTATACGAGGAGAGTTAAATAATGATCCGTGGAAAAAAATCATTCATAATAGCGATTATTTTTATAATTGTTGCGGTAGCTCAAATATTAGATAGAAACTTTTTGGCTGTGTTCCCTTTTATATGTGGTATATACTTTTTTTTACATTCAATTAAGGGTAATGAATGAGTTTTATAGGATTCATAAAGGCTCTTCACCACAAGTTGTACTTGATGATTTAAGATTGGTGTGCATAGAGAAAATAGAGGGTACAAAAAATGCGAATTTTCCTGTATGGTAAAGGTGACTAAACCAAACCATTAGAGGAAAATTCGCATGTACTCTCCGTTTATCAAAGAGTTCATCAATTTACCAGATAATTTGACGGAGGAAGAACGCCAAATCGTACGGAAATGGGAAAGCGATTACTTAAAGTCTGTCTACCAATCTCTCCAACATTTTCGCTATGTGTCTAAAAGCAAAGACGAGCAACAGGCGAAACGACGTTTGGAGGCTTGGATTCACCGATATGTATGTTGTCCTTGTTTGGCTGTACGCGCCATCGCAAAATCGCTTGTCAAACGAACAGATGAAATCATATCGTGCATATTGTCACCTTATTCGAATGGAAAAATGGAGGGAACGAATAACAAGATCAAGCTAATCAAACGTCGGGGATACGGATACAGAAATATCCATCGTTTTGCATTGCGGGTTCGTCTAGAAACAGCTAACATACTTTAATGGCAGATGCAAGTACATCTTTTGGTGATGAACCTAAGATTGGTAAACATGGGTTTACTTTCGAATATGATTAATCAAAAAACTGTATTAGAAAGTCCACAAGATAAAATATTAACTGCAATTAATGGGGAATGGACAGATATTGAAAATGCAGTTTCATCTAAATTTCTGTAGATGAGCAACTTCGCTAACATAAAAAATAAAAAAATAGACTTAAAGAGCCTGTTCGTCAAAACAATCACTATTATTCTCATATTATCGCATTGGCATAGATAAACAAATGAATATAACCCATGGCGTTAGCTCTCGACTAGCGCCATGGGTATAAATATTTATACCTTATTGTTTTGCTGATACAGTTGTACGATTTGTTCCTCCTGTTCGCTAATGATGACTTTTGGAACAGGCGTCGGTTTTTTGTTTTGATCGATGGCGACCATTGTTAAAAAGCATGTGGTTGTTAAGTGATGTTCGCCTGTAAATAAATCTTCTGTTTCGACTTTGACGAATACTTTCATGGATGTGCGTCCGGTCGAGTAGACGAATGCTTCAAGCTTTAAAATATCGCCTACTTTCGCGGACGAAATGAAATCAACTTTGTCAATCGAAACGGTAACGACTGCTTTTCGTGCATGGCGCATAGCGGATATTGCCGCAATTTCATCAATATAAGCTAAAACGGTACCACCAAAAATCGTGCCGAGATGGTTCGTATCAGAAGGCAATACGAGCCGTGTTTGAATCGTTTTCGACTGCTCGACGCTCACTTCCATGACTTCATCCCTCCGTAAGCTAAGAGTCGCTTGCGATATTCGTGTGCGGCTTCCACCATCGCTTTGAGTGCGGCAATTGCTTCTTTTTCTTTTCGCGTTTTTAATCCACAATCGGGATTGACCCAAAATTGTTCTGGACGAAGAACCCGAAGTGCCCGTTCGATTTGCTCACTTATTTCTTCTTTTGTCGGAATGCGTGGACTATGAATGTCGTACACCCCTAAGCCAATTTCCTTTTGATACTCATATGTTTCAAATGATGAAACAAGTTCACCATGGCTTCGTGACGATTCAATGGAAATGACATCCGCATCAAGCTCATCAATGATATGCATCATATGTTCAAACTGTGAATAGCACATATGTGTATGAATTTGCGTTTCCTCTTTCACCGATGAGGTAGCGAGACGAAACGCCATAACGGCATCTTCCCAATATGATGCATGTTTCTCTTTTTTGAGCGGCAATCCTTCCCGTAACGCTGGCTCATCGACTTGAATGATGCGTATGCCTTCCTTTTCTAACTGCAATACTTCCTCACGAATGGCGAGGGCGAGCTGCATCAGCACATGTTTGCGTGAAATATCGTCGCGAACGAACGACCAGTTTAACATTGTCACAGGACCTGTCAGCATTCCTTTCACAGGTTTATTTGTCAGCGACTGAGCATACACCGTTTCTTCTACAGTCATTGGATATAAATGAGCAATATCTCCAAAAATAATTGGCGGGCGCACACAACGCGAGCCGTATGATTGCACCCAGCCGTTTGTCGTGCATGCCATCCCTTGTAGCTTTTCACCGAAAAACTCAACCATGTCTGTACGCTCAAATTCGCCATGGACAAGCACATCGAGCTGAAGTTGCTCTTGAATGTCGATCCATTTTGCGATTTCTTTCTTTATAAACGACTTATATTGATTGTCGTTCCATTCGCCTTTTTTCCACTTCATCCGAGCTTGGCGCACGTCGCTCGTTTGCGGGAAGCTTCCAATCGTCGTTGTCGGCAACAGCGGAAGTTGTAAATGGCCTTGTTGTGCTTTTCGTCGTTCGGTGTAAGGCACGCGGCTTACCGGAACGGTTTCGGCTGTTTGTTCTTGTTCGTGGTGAAGTTTGGCGAAATAAACGTTTGTTTGTTCATCGTATTTGATTAGCTCGTCGATCGTTACGTTTCCGTTCATATACTCTGTCAACATACGTATCTCATCTAATTTTTCATCGGCAAATGATAAAGCCCCAGCAAGCTCCGTCGGCAATGTATGTTCATGTTTTGTCGTGACAGGAACATGCAGTAAGCTACAAGACGGTTGAATAATGAGTTTTTCAGCAACGTTTGCTAGATGGTGAAGGAGCGTCGCTTTTTGTGCAAGCGAGCTTTTCCATACATTGCGACCGTCTACAATCCCAGCAACTAATATTTTATCTTTCGGAAATCCATAGGTGTTTATGTTTTTCATGTTTTCGCCATTATCATGTACAAAGTCAAGCCCAATGCCTGCGACAGGTAAAGCAACGATTTCACGATAATGCGATACGCTATCAAAATATGTTTGTAAAATAAGGTTTATATTTGGTACATCGCGATGAAAAACTTCATATACATCACGAAATGTATCGACTATGTCATCATCTATATCTTGAACGAGAATCGGTTCATCGATTTGGACGAATGACACGCCCGCTTCGCTTAGTTGTTTGAATAATTCCACATAAACAGGAACTAATTGTGCGAGATGTTTGCGCCACTCGTGTCGCTCGTATTGCTTAGAAAGCAAAAGAAACGTAATCGGTCCAAGCAACACAGGTTTTGTTTCTAAATCGAATGTTTCTTTTACAAGGTTGTATTCTTTCAATAGGCGATTCTCCACTAATCTTGGCTTTGTTTGTCCAATTTCAGGCACGATGTAATGGTAATTTGTATTAAACCATTTCGTCATTTCAAGCGCATGTTGCCCATTTGTCCCACGTGCCATCGCAAAATATTGCTCAAGCGCATCGTCTATTTGTTGAAATCGTTCTGGAATATACCCAAACATAAATGCTGTATCTAACACGTGATCGTATAAAGAAAAATCTCCGATTGGAATGAGATCAATTCCTTTCTCTAGCTGTTTACGAATCGAATCGAGTCGAATCGCTTCCATTGTTTTTATGAATTGCTCTTTGTCTATTTGCCCATTCCAAAAAGATTCTAATGCTTTTTTCCATTCTCTTTTTTCACCAATGCGCGGATATCCTACATTTGAACTACGAATGAACAAGTTAAGCACCTCCAGTTATTCATATCTCAATTCAAGCAAAAAACCCTCTTTCAACAGAAGGAGGGCATAGCTAGCTCGTATTGAGATACATGAAGTGCCTCAAGATCATATGTCCTCACTCCTCCCTATGACGCGTAGGTCGTAAGTGCATACAACAGGCAGGTCTCCTGACTTAGCTTCATCGCTGTTTATCTCCTTCCCATTTCAAATGAAACAGTGGATTGTGATAAACAGCTCTGCATCACAGTGGCGCGACCGTGTTGGATTTTCACCAAACTTCCCTTTTAAGATTCACAGCATGTGTGAATCACCTGTTGCGTGAACTTATTATGTTATTGTATAAAATTCAGAATAAACGAACTTTTTGTTTTTTTCAACTGAAATGTTTTTTCGTGTGAGGGGCGTGACAGAATGATAAATGGGTATATTTTTATTTTGAGTTAATATTCATATTTTATTGGTTAATTTTATATTGAAAATTATTGAATTTTTCTTTCTTTTGTTATACTTTTACATAAAGTGATCTGTAAATAAATGTTTTTGTGGGTTAAATTTACTTTTATAAAAATAAAAAATAATTATTAGTTTAGGAGCGTGATTTGTTTGAGCAACGTTTTAGCAAAATTCAAAGATAAAGTTTCGCAAATACCTGAAGCTACAGCTATTATATACGAAGATCAGAAAATGACTTACAAACAATTAGATGAGCTATCATCAAAGTTGGCAAACTATTTATATAAAAATAATTATAATACAAATGCTTTTATTCCAATTTATATGCCCCCATGTCCAGAAATGATTATAAGTATTTTGGGAGTATTAAAGGTAGGTGCTGCCTATCTACCTATATCTACAGAATATCCAGTTCATCGCATCAATATGTTAATAGAGGATTCGAATAGCAAAATTATTTTAAAAAATACGGATGAACTGTTAAATGTAAACGTTAAACAAATTGATATTAGAAATGTTATTACGTCGGATTACTCACAATTATTTGATGAAATAAATGGAAATTTAGCTTATTTAATGTACACTTCTGGAAGTACAGGAAAGCCAAAGGGTGTTAAAATCTCGCATTCAAATTTAGAATATATACTCAATAACATGCAGAAATACTATCCAGTTTCTAGAGATGACAAGTATATTTTATCGACACCATTCACCTTCGATGTCTCCGTTGTTGAAATTTTTGGCTGGATTTACGGTGGGGGAGCTTTAGTAATACCAACACAAGAGAACTCACGTAATTTTAGAAAACTGGCTCATTTAATAGAAGTTCATAAAGTAACACATATGGCACTCTCGCCTGCGATTTTAAATTTGATGCTAGATAAATTAAATAAGGATGATATCGATAAATTAGATAGAAATTTGAAATATTTAATGGTAGCAGGTGAGGAGTTCAAAGTTTCCCTTGCTCATAAAGCTATGAAGTATTTAAAAAATGTTTGTATTGAAAATCTATATGGTCCAACTGAATGTACAGTATATGCAACACGTTATAGAATTGATCATGATTTTAATCGTTTAAGTGTTCCGATCGGAAAAGAGCTTGATGGGGTACAAATTAAAATTTTAGACTCCAAGGGAATGGAGGTACCAATAGATACGCAGGGGGAGATGTATATTTCCGGTGAGGGAGTTGCTGAGGGATATTTGAATTTACCTACTATCAATGACGAGAGATTCCTATTTATAGATGGGAAAAAATATTATAAGACGGGGGATTATGCTAAAAGATTAAGCGATGGAAATATAGAGTTCATAGGAAGGAAAGACTATCAGGTTCAAATAAATGGGATTCGCGTAGAATTAGGGGAGATTGAAGATATTATTTTGAAAGAAATAGAAGAAATAAACATGGTTAAGGTGTTATATAAAAACAATAAACTTTATTGCTTTTATCAAGGGAAAAAAGCAATCGAATCCGATGATATAAAGAAGACTTTGAAAAACTTTTTGCCTTCATATATGATTCCGAACTTTTATAAACAAATAGATCAATTTCCACTAACGATTAACAGAAAAATAGATACGAAGGCGCTTATGTCTTATTATGGTGATACTGACGTTCCATCAAATGTTATTCAAAATGTTGTTACCGATACGCAGAAAAACATCTTACGTATATTCAGGGAAACTTTAAATATAGATCGTATGTCTTTATATGACAGCTTCTTTGATTTAGGTGGTGATTCATTAGATGTCATATCTGTAATTATAGAGTTAGAGAATTATTATAACATTAATTTAGACGAATCTGTTTTATATAATCACCAAAATGTTAGTGAACTAGCAAGTTATATAGAAAATAGGTTAGAGCAGGAAAATGAAATAACTAAACAGGTTCGAAATGCAAATGAAGATATTGACATCGATCATATAAAATCGCAAGTCTCTAGGTCATACTATAAGAATAATAAATTGTTAGGTGCAATAGAGAAAGTTTATCCAGTATATTATCACCAAAAGAATTACATTAAAGATAATTTTAATAGTGTCATTGACATCAAAATTGACGTAAAAAAAGATTTTAAAATGGAAAAGATTATCCAAGGTTGTAAAGATATTATTCTATCTAATGAATTATTAAGGTCTGTCATATCTGTGGATAATGAACAGATTGTATTTAAACAGGTTAAATTAGATATGGATAGCTATGAAATACCATTATTTAATCTGTCTGAATATTCACATGATATTGCAATCTCATTCGTTGAAGAACTCACGAAAACGATGGCAGAAGTCGTCTTAAACAATCCTTTAGATGCGCTACTATATACTGTTGCAATTTTCGAATTACATCAAAAGTATATGGTGGTGTTTGTGTTATCTCACAACATCGCAGACTTATCTAACAAACACATTTTGATTAAACAATTTATGAATGTATTAAACGGTCATAAATTAGAAAGTAGGCCGGAATATAAAGATTTCATAGAGTTTATGGATAGTAAAAATAAATTAGAGTCTATTAGTAATTGTGATTACACAAAACAACTCCTAAAAGTCAATGTCAATAGGGCGAGAGTACAAAGTAGTGATGATTTGTTAGTATTGAAGTTTCATTTTGATAGTAAACTCAGAACAACATTCGATATAATCGATAAAATGAATTATATCAGTACTCAGATTCTATCTAGGGTTATTGGACAAAAAGAGTTCATCTATCAAACAATCGTTAACATCAGGAAATATAAAGATTTAGATTTCAGTAATTGTATTGGTGATTATCATACTTCGATGGTTCTTTTAGGAAAACCGGAAGAAACATTTGAGGAATTTAAAAATAGGATGGAAGAAGTTTGTTCCATGTATAGAGATGGATTCAATCCGATTTATCTGTTTGCAAAAGGTTTTCCAAATATGAGCGAAACCCATAAAGACTTATACCATCTTTACGGTATCAACCCGGTTGCTAAGACAAACTACTTAGGAACAATTAAAAATGAGCAATTAAATGTCATGTTAGAATCATTAGAAGAAACGAGAAGAAACTTAAGTGCTTTGAAAGATAATCCTTTTTTTATCACTTCTTTTTCAACAAAAGACCATATTTATATTGCGTTTTTAAACAAGCCAGCTAACTTAAACGAGGAAATGTATAAAGATCTTCATGTATCCGAGGAACGCATTTTTAGTAGTATCCATAACTTTAGATCGTGATGCAATTATTTAACTCTGTCTGTTTAATGAGGAATTGTCTGATCCTTAGAAACAGGCAGAGTTATATACCTCTATATTTATAAGACAAACAATTGATGATAGGTGATATTATGCTTAGTAGGAATGAATTTCTTGTTTTGTTTGGTAACTCCACATCTCAGCTGGGGAGTGTAATCTTTGCGATGGCTTTGAATTGGTGGATTGTGGATGTGACTAGTAGTGCAAAAGTTTTAGGTGTTGTAACAGCTATTAGTTTAATTCCATCAGTACTTATTAATCTTTTTGGTGGGGTGATTTCAGATCGTCTCAATAAAAGAAACATACTGATAGTAATGGATATTATAGCTGGATCAGTGTGTATAATATTAGGATTTTTTGTCGATGACGGAAATGTGAACATTCCTTTAGTTATAGCAGTGAATATTGCATTGAGTGTTTCCTTTTCCTTGTTTTCGCCTACAATGAGAGCAATTATTCCTGAGATTATTGATGAGAATCGAATTAAAACAATTAACTCCTATTTAACGACATCTTCGGAAATAATTAAAGTTTCAGGGCCAATAGTAGGCGCATGGTTATTTTCTCTAGATTTTATTGGTATAAGCGCGATATTTATAATTAACGGTGTCTCCTTTTTAATATCTGCTTTTATGGAATTTTTTATTAAATATAGTTATATCCAATCCAATAAAGAAAGGTCATATTTCAAAGATTTTGTTGAAGGTTTTAAGTATGTAAGAAGAGAGCCATTATTGATAAGGTTACTTATAGCCGTATCCCTAGTAAATTTTTTTATAGCGGGTTATAACATAATTTTGCCTGTGTTAGTTAATTCTTTATACAAAGATAGTACTGTCTATAGCCTAGCCCTATCATCGGAAGCATTAGGGGGAATTATAGGGGCTTTCCTTTTAAGTTTTTCTAAAGGTAAATCTCAGTTAGTTCATATTTCTAGAGAATTAATTCTATGTGGCAGTGTTTTTATTTTATTGATATTCTTCAGTAATCTCTATGTATTATATGGAGTAATTTTCTTCTTTGGTTTTTTCTTAACACGATTTAATGTTCTTTTTTTCACTTATATACAGACTAATATTGATAAGAAGCTATTAGGAAGGGTATTTTCTTTTATATTTACAATTGCGATAATTTTTATGCCGATAGGAAATACGATTTTCGGTTTTTTAGGTGATTATTTCTATAAAGGACTATTGCCTATAATAGGGATAGGTATAGTTTTAAGTGTTATCCTTCTATTTTTTAACAAAAGTGTTTTGAGATATGAGCGTACCTCCCGAGAACGAATGGAGGCTTAAGACTTTTGTTCACGCAGTGTGTCAAGTTTTGTATTATTCGAAATGCCCTATGGACTAACAATGTTGTTTTTTATTCTATATCAATTGAAATAAAGGTTTTCTCCCGTTCCACAGCGAATAAGTAAGGGAGAAAATAGGGGAACGGAGAAAAAATACGATGCCGAATCACAAAGACGAGATCGAAAAGTTGTCCACTGCCATGAAAGAAGCAAAAAGTAAACGAGCATATGAACGCTACCAAGCGATTTATCTTCATTTG
>NZ_PEDM01000035.1 GCF_002742685.1 Anoxybacillus flavithermus | reverse complement strand
GCCTTCGCAGTTCGGGACTTTCACCCTATAGATTGCACCCATGCCGAGCACACCAAAAAAGGACGCCTAAGCGACGTCCTATTCGTAAAACATGAAAAGCAAATCAACGCCATCCCTCTATCTTTTTTCCATGATAATCTTTCGATACATTCCCTTCAACATCACCGGTTCGTCTTCTACTATTCGGCATTCGTGTTGACATGTTTCATATAGTTGCTTAAACGAACGACCGATATCAGTGCCCATTAGCTGAAGAAATGGGCGAGTGGTTCGTTTCAGTACGGAACGCTTTGAATCAGAAAACTTATCAAATATAACTATTCGCCCTCTTCTTTTTGTCACACGCACCATTTCTGCCATTGCTTGATGAGGGTCTGGAACAACAGAAAGTATTAAACTGGCGACTACGATATCAAACGATTGGTTCGGAAACAATAAATGTTGTGCGTCCATTTGCTTAAATTCAACAGATGAATACCTTTCTTTCGCCTTCTTTAGCATGTCTGGCGAATAGTCGATCCCTATCGCATGAATATGCTCTAGAGGGAAAAACTCCAAATCAGCACCGGTTCCAATCCCAACAAACAATACATTACTCCCTTTTAGAATCTCCATTCCATCAAATACTCGCTTCCTTGCTCGATAAAACGCCCCTTGGTTAAAGAAGAAATCATAAATGGGTGCCCAACACTTGTAGATAAACGCGTTCCAACGGTTGTTCATGAGTGGAGTCCTTTCTGAATTTTTTAAGAAAAAGAATGAAAAAGTTAAGAACAGTACCCCTCAGGCCTAATCTATGATTCTTGCAAGTTCTCAGCATAATTACAAACTAAAATTTAACCCGTAAACAACGTAACATATCAAAAGTATCCATATATAGCACGTTGAATGCGCGACAAACATTCGGAATGAGGATTCTCCTTTTAGAATTGGGCTCAAATTGTTCATGTGTCACGGATTCAGGATAAAGCCATTCACCATTTGTGAACTGCTTTCCTTCCTCATCTCTCCACTAGCGTGCATAAAGAATAAGTTTTTCTAAATCGATGACAGCGCCAATATGCAAAAGACAATCAAGTCCTATAATCGCATCTAGCTCTACTCCGTACTCCATCGCACCAAATTCAATTTCAAAATTTGCTGCTTTCATGGATCCTATCATGATTTCATCTACAATTTTTGCGTAAACAAATTCCGTTCCCCCCACCCCGCTAATTCGATAAATAGAATCGTTTTCTTCTGGAACGATTCCAATTGTTGCTGCTTGATCAGCAGATACGATGGTGCCTGTTGAGCCGGTATCGATTAACGCTCTTTTTAACTCAATCGTTTTATTTTTATGGGTTAACTGCAATGTAGCGAGCAACATCCCTTCTTCGATACGAAGCTCTATCATCCTCGGCGCACTCCCGTCCATGTTCTTTCCACAATATTTGTTTCTTTGCGATTCGTATGAAGAACATACAATTCTCGATGAGGATTTTCCTTATGAAGATGTTTATACTCACTCATTGCTTTCATTGGGTCCGAAAACGTTTCAATCGGGATTAATTTGTTTAAAACACGTTCGTTTTTCTCATTTGTATAGGCATCCACCGCCTCAATAAGCACCCAACGATTTGGAAAAGCTTTCCGAATCTCTTCCCACTTCATCGTCTTTCACCCATTTCTTTTTGCTTTTATCTTAACACAAACAAAGAAAAAGCGGATCTTTTTGACAAACCAAGAGTCTGTAGGAATCGTGTAGGGGCGATGACCTTCCGCCACTCCCTAAACTAAAAACCAAATCGTCACCCAAATCGCCGCTACGGTGCATAAAAGAAAACTTGCTTGCAGCTTCGTTCTTTCTTGCTTATTGTTAGAAACAGAAAATATATACTTTCTTGCACCCGCTCCAATGGCTAACGTACCGAATAAAAGCAATGTGAGCCCGAACAAAAAGAGCCGATTCGGAAATTGCGTTGCTTCGAAAATTCCAAAAAGAGCTAATCGAAACGATACATACGTGACTGCCGCGACGCCAATCGTATAGAATAACATCACTGCCCATTTTTTCATTTTCCTTCTCCTTTGTTTTTGCTCCACTTCCTAAAAAACATATACGCCTTTTGTTTCTTCTTTCCTCTTTCGATGCATACAAATCATGAAACTGCACAGATTTAGCAGCCCGCTCACACGTATAATCAAGTAGGAGGAGGTAATTAACCTCCGTCCTCTCACACCACCGTACGTACGGTTCCGTATACGGCGGTTCAATCAAGATCAGTGACGCAAGAATTTTTTTATTCAAGAGCATCGTTCTTCTTCCTTCCGTAAATAGCTGATCTTCTTATGCCAGTCGTCACTCCAGCCTCCAAGAGATCCCCCACGGGATTCACCGTTTCCTTTCTCTTGGGAGGCACTTCGTTTTCTGTGTTCATCATGACGGACTGAATGCCAAGGGCTATTTTCTCTTGATTGTTCGGTCCTTCCGAATCGTTCTAGACCGATTCGTACTATGACCTCTGCTGACTTCTGATGGTTCAGCTACTTATCGCTAAGTAGGTTGTGAAGGGTACTTCACGTATCCATCAGACCTCCTCGGGTAAGAGTGCAATCTTTCCTTCCATAGACCGGAAGTTTGCCGCTCGCTTCCTTCAGATTCCGCGTCACCACGGACACCCTTGCGTTAAGCTAACTGCTACTTCTGCCTTCGCAGTTTGGGACTTTCACCCTAGAGATTGCACCCATGCCGAGCACACCACCAAGAGGACGCCTAAGCGACGTCCTTTTCACAGCGCCAAATGAATCATTCCATCTGCTTCGATTTCACTTTTGACACTCTTTCCACTTTGACAACTTTTCGATCGACACGACGTAAATCATTTCGACCAACATAACATACATCGTTTCGATCACCACGACGCAAATTGCGCAACATTGTTGAAAAGTCTCGCCATTGATTAAGCACCGCTTGAATGAGTTGCACCGTTCCATAACAAGCATCCGTATTTAATATTTCGTCGTCCGTATGTTCCCACTCATATCCTGCAGATAAGTTTACGCTTTGAATGCCATGTTCTGCCCAAATTCTCGTATCGCTACTTCTACCAGCCGTACATGTCCAATGAGTTAATCCAATGTCACGAGCTACTTGTTCAAAAAACTGTCCGTAGCGAATATCGCAAAACGGCCGAATCGTGCCGCATGATGTGACTATATCCCCACTTCCCCGCCGATCAACAACAATCGCTGCATCAACGTCCCATAGAAAATATTCCTCTAGCTTCCGCGCTCCAACAAGCCCGCACTCTTCTTCTACGGTAAAAACAAATTTTATCGTTCCGTTAAATGAAGATGTGTCAAGCCATTTCGCCATTTCAAGCAATACCGCCACCCCAGCGCGATCATCCGCTCCTAAAATGCCTTTACTGCTCGACCAAATCGCCCCTTGTTTCACAATCGTTCTTCCTGGCGCGAATGCTTCTACCGTATCTAAATGAGCGTTCAACAAAATCGTCGGTCCATGTCCGGTTTGGCATTTCTTCTGTGCAAGCAAGTTTCCGTATTGATCTGTTGTGATGCGATCGACATATGGCGCAAGTTTCTCATATACGACCGAACGAATATGATGTTCATTTCCACTTTCCCCTGAAATGCTAAGCAACTCTTCCAATGTATGCAAAAACAACATTTTTCGGATATATTGTTCGCCTTGTTCTAACCAATCGACTTGTACGTTCCGCATGTGCTCGGCGAGATCAAGAAGCTGCTCTCTTTTTGTCAAAAATACGACCTTATGAAAACGAGAATGTCGCAAGTGAACATTAACTTGAAGTGCATTCAACAACTGCAACACTTTCTCGATATTTGTCCGCTCATCCAAACACACATAAGGACTTCTTTCCTCATGCCCGTCACAGCAAAAAACGGTACGTAGCCCCAAACGATTCAACTCACGAATGATACCGCTCATATACGTATCTAACTCAAATACTTTCGGCTCCTCTACCCCAATCGCCTCCCAAACGCCACGCTGAGGAAAATCGACTGCTTTCAGCCATTGTTTTTCGCTAATCGGTGGGCTATCAATCGTTAATACATCGTTCCAAAACGTATAATCGACATTCGCTACATCCAAACTTTTCAACAAAAACTCGACGTTTTCTTTTCTCTCGTTTGTACAAATAAACTCATTCGGATGCTTTTCCTCCACAACAAACCCTTGGCGAATAAATAATTGATTCCATGTTTTCATCGCATCATCGCTCCTTTTCATCATTTACAAACTTAGTATAAAAAAAGAGCGATGACACACATGTCATCACAAATCGTCACGAAACATAAACGTATAATCACTTCGATACATAAGGATATAATCGACAAGACCGTTATAATAGTAGGCGGTTTCCCCTCGAAACTGACATGAGTCGATCATATCGGGCACTCGAACGCGACTTAGCCTTTCCCGAAGACGCCTTACTTTTTGAATAAACGTATTTGTGCGAATCCCGTCATTCTCTCTACGCCGAAAAAACACCTCTACATCATATTTCGTTGCCGGACGCTCTTGATTTGTTTTCACTAAAAAATAACAAAGCATCTCCGCAGGATCGCGTGGCAAACATACTTCGCTGCCGTTATAAGCTACAACGTTTTCACAATCAGAAAAATAAAGAACAACCGTATCTCTAGGAGGATCCATCATGATTTCTTCACATTCTTCTTTTGAACAATACGCTTTACCAGCCGGTGTCCATTTCGTAAATGCCTGCATCGTTAAAATATTTTCGTTTCGCTGTAGCAACTCATGCAAAAACGAAAGTTCCGCAGGTTTCTCTTGATCGTTTATATAATCAGGAAATTTCTCAAGCGATCGATACGTTTTTTCTGCGATAAACAAGGCGCTATTCGCTAAATACAGATGAGCATAATATAGCTGTCGTTCATTTAAGCAAAACTCCGAATTCGAATACGTCTTTTGATATTCAAGCGCTTTTTCAAAGTAACGCTGCGCCTTTGCGTACTCTTTCTCCTTATACGCTAAAAACCCGAGACGATAATGGGCAATCGGATTTTCCGAATCATATCTTAACGCTTTTTGAAACGCTGTTTTCGCCATACGCTCATCTTTTCTAAGCTGTGTTTTCAAATACGTTCCATAATGAATCAAATAACTCACGAGCCGTTTTTTCACATACTCAAATCCATGTTCCTCTTTTTCCTCTGCGGAACAACGGAATAAGTAACGGTACATGTTTTCATACACATCGACAATTTCATGATAAATCCAATCTTTTGCCTCACCGCTATTCAACTCTTCAAGAAGCTGTTCTTCACGGTCGTATAATTCATCTAGGGTCATTTGTGTTAATCTTCTCATAGAAATGCTCCTTCATCTATTAGTCGCTCGTACCGTTGCCTACGGTAGCCAATCTCTGAATCTCCCAACGACTAAAGTCGCGGGGTTCTTGCGTACAAAAGGGCTTCTCGTACACCTGCGTGCAGAACCCGCCTTTGTTCCGCAAGACCCTACTCGATGGTGCCTTGCGCCCTGTGCGTCCGATTCAAGACGATGAAATGTGATTCACCCCTATGCCTAAAGACAGGAGCTTTCTCGCTAAAATCACGTAAACTAGCTCACGTTTGTAAGTGTATCTGTATCAATCTCAATATTTACAAGGCTGGCGCCGCTAGGCAAGAGTTCCTTTAGCTTTTCGACAGAAGAAGCAATAGGGATGTCCTCCCCTATTTCTTCCATATAGTCGAGCACTGTCAACAATACATCCTCTGCCATCTCTACAGCCTCCACCAACGTTTCTCCAAAGGTAAAGCAGTTGTCCAAATCTGGAAAAGTAACGATATAGCCATCATCCTCTTCGTCTTTTTGAATGATTGCGTAAAATTGATATACAGCCATTGATTATCCTCCGGTGGTTCATTGTTCATGGACATCTTGCCAACAAATCGATTATTTGTCGCTGGCGTTCTTCTAAAATCTTTGGCTCAATAAATACGTTGCTCCCTTCGAAAACGTTCACAATCTGTTCCGTATATAACGCCCTCAAAACAACTCATCATGTCGTGAAGCATCATCATATGTTTTCAATTTCCATTCTAAATAAGGCTACCTTAGCTTTTCTCTATAACAATTTTTCGGTACATACCTTTCAGTATGACCGGCATATCCTCTACTATTCGACATTCTTGATGGTACGCTTCATATAGTTGCTCAAACGAACGACCGATATCGGTCCCTAATACTTGAAGAAATGGACGGATGATTCGTTTAAGTATCGAGCGCTTTGAATCCGAAAATTTATCGAATATAATGATTCGTCCTCCACTTTTTGTGACACGCATCATTTCAGCCATTGCTTGATGAGGATGTGGAACAACCGAAAGGATTAAACTAGCGATTACGATATCGAACGATTGGTTCGGAAACAATAAACGTTGTGCGTCCATCTGCTTCAATTCAACAGATGAGTATTTTTGTTTTGCCTTCTTTAGCATATCTGGCGAATAATCAATTCCTACCGCTCGAATATGATCTAGCGAAAAAAAACGCTAAATCAGCACCTGTCCCAACTCCGACAAATAATACACTGCCCCCTTTTGGAATTTCCATTCCGCCAAACACTTGTTTTCTTGCTTGGTAAAATAACCCACGATTAAAAAAGAAATCATAAACGGGCGCCCAGCATTTGTAGATAAACGCATTCCAACGATTGTTCATGTATGGGGTCCTTTCTTTTTTGAAATCATGCGTTGTAGAAAATCGAGAACCGAAATATTATCACTAGCGATCTACATTAGGGGTCCATAAGTTATCAAAACCGTTTACAACAGAATATTCATACAAATTTTCTAATTTTTCCGGTCGATACATTTCGAATTTTCTTTGAACTATATCTTCTTTCAAATTAACAAGTCTCTCATTACGTTCAATGAGAATATTCAAAAAAGACGGTTTAGCGACCTGATCTCGCTTTGAAATATTGCAATTGCGACATGCTAGCACTAAATTCCATAAGTGATCTGCTTGTACAAAGCTCCACGGTATAAAATGATCAACATGGACGACTGCTCGGTTACCTAATGTTTTTCCACAATAAAAACATGCATTCTCTCCTAAAGAAATAAGAATATGGTAAAATTCATCAAGCGAAGACCTTTTTGAAACGTTTTCGACCTTCATTAACATATGAACCGTATCCTCTGCTTTATTGTATTTCTCTAAAAGCAAGGCAAGATGATAGTTCGTCAAATACGTAAGCACCTTTTGGTATTTCAACATAAACTTATACACACTACCATTCAATCTCATGTACTCTCTCTTCAAATCAAATTCATAAATAACTTCTCTTGAATCCCCGTAAAGCGCCCCTATTACATAACGTTTGGCTTTCCTTTTTATTTTTTGCACAAGCTCTAACTGCAAGATCAAGGAAAGTTTGTCAAAGCGAAAGTTGTCTGGAATCCCGTACTTTTCTCGGAAGTTTGTTAATACCTTCTCAATTTCTGAACTTTTCACTGAATGATTCCCTTGTCTTAAATGATGATGTATAACTAGATTCCAGTAAATTTTTGTGAAAGATTCAAACAAAAGATCATAACTCAATTCTAAATTTTCATTTACATTATATAAATTTTCAATGATCGATTTAATCAGTCCAAATTTATAAGTTGTTGTGTTTTTCGATTTAGAAGAGAAAAAAACATTAAACATCTGCCAAATCTGCTGTTCTGTTAAATAGTGCTCTTTAATCTCCCCAATCTGTAAACTCCAACCCACCTTAACTCCCCCATAATCAACAGAGATAACTATACAGACGGAAGTACGTTTTTATATTAAAACCATACATCATCATCTTCTGGATCTAATGGCTCTAACAAATATTCCCCATAAAAAAAATCTTCACACCCTTTTTCACAGTAAAACCAAGCAATTCCATCATCTATTCTTACCTTTGCTTGTGCGCCACACTCGTCACATTCAATATTCTCTTTTTCTATTTTTTCTTGAAACATATCCATTAAACAATTTTCGCACATCATTTCGATATGGTTTATTCTCAAATCACCAGTTTCAAATAATTCGATATCTTTACGATTACATTTCGTGCATTTTTCCATCTCATTAATCCCCTTTCATTTCACCAAAAAAGTTGTCAACAGCTGATATTATATGATAAATTAAGTAACGAAACAATATTACGTACGTAATAAGAGAGGGTTATACATATGGATTATGATTTTACGTACAATTTCCCTGCTGTACGAGGAGTTCAAGCAAACCGTGAGTATTATGTAGCTATGTGTCCTTTAAAATTAATACCTAAAATTTTCTTGTTTGATGAAGAAGAAATCCCCCCTGAATTTCGCGCTCAGCGGCTACTAAACAGAAATAGGATACCTGAAATAACAAAGTATATTCTAGAAAATCCAAACGATTATGTGTTTTCTTCCATTACTGCATCTGTAGATGGTGAAATGAATTTTATCCCATATGACCATACAAACAATAAGAATATTGGAAGGCTCGTCATTAACATGGATGCTCGATTTCTCATTAACGATGGTCAACACCGTCGAGCTGCTATTGAAGAGGCTATCAGCATAAATCCTGATTTAGGAAATGAAACCATTTCTGTTGTCTTCTTTCACGATCAAGGTTTAAAAAGAAGTCAGCAGTTATTTGCAGATTTGAACAAACACGCTGTGACCTCTACAAAATCCATTGGAATTTTGTATGACTGGCGTGATGAACTATCAATCATCACCAAAGAAATCATTCAATCAAATGATTTATTAAGAATATTGACTGATATGGAAAATTCATCATTATCAAAATTCAGCCCAAAAATCTTTACACTTAGCGCGATCTACGCTACTAATAAAAATTTAGTAGCCTTAAAAAAAGGATCTAGAATTTCAGAAGATACAAAGAATTTCTTGAAAAGGTTTTGGGATATTTTAACACAAAATATTAACGAGTGGCAACTTGTGTTCAATAAACAAATGACCGCTCACGAGTTACGAACTAACTATCTATGTTCTTATGGGATTATACTTGAAGCAATTGGAATGATCGGCTATGAACTTCGTATAAACAACCCAAAAAGCTGGGAACATATACTTAAAGATCTTGGACGAGTTGATTGGAGTCGATCCAATACTTCTCTTTGGCTCCACCGAGCCTATAATAAAAATGGTAGAATTAACAAAAATCAACAATCAATCAAATTAACAAAAAATCAAATCAAAGCCCAGTTAGGATTACCATTAAGCAAAGAAGAAGAACAGCTAGAATATGAATTTCTTAAAAAGGAGTTTTAGAAATGGCTCTAAACTATTTCTCTAAGTACAAAAAGGAAGATTTATATAAAGATATTCAAGAAGTCTATAAGTCTGATAACCGTCCATGGGTAATTGGTTTTAGTGGTGGAAAAGACTCTACTGTTGTTGTACAAGTTGTATTCTACGCTTTATCGTCAATGAGCAAAGGAGATTTGATAAAGCCTGTATACATTATTTCTTCTGATACAATGGTCGAAAATCCAAAAGTATCAAAACATATTAATGAGCAATTATTAAAAATTAAAAAGTCAGCAAAAGACTTAGAACTACCTATACATGTAGAAAAAGTGATGCCAGATATAAAAAACACTTTTTGGGTTAATCTTATCGGTAGAGGATACCCCGCTCCGAGACAAAAGTTTCGATGGTGTACAGATCGGTTAAAGATTGATCCAGCAAACACCTTCATTCTCAATAAAGTATCTGAGTTTGGAGAAACTGTTGTAGTTTTAGGTGTAAGAAAATCAGAGAGTGCAACGAGAGCTCAGGTAATGAATACTCATAAAATAGAAGGGAAAGTATTACGCAGGCATACTAAACTCCCAAATTCGTATGTTTATGCTCCTATTGAAGATTTTTCATTAGATGATGTTTGGACATATCTCTTACAAGTTCCGAACCCATGGGGAGCAGACAATCATGATCTGTTGGCACTATACCAGGACAGCCAAGGTGAGTGTCCTCTAGTAATTGATCAATCAACTCCATCGTGCGGGAACAGTCGTTTTGGATGTTGGGTGTGTACAGTCGTACAAGAAGATAAATCTTTGAAAGGCTTCATCGAATCTGGGGACGAGTGGCTGACTCCTTTGCTTCGTTTTAGAAACTGGTTATCTGAGAACCGTGATAAAGAAGAAAATCGCGAAAAAAAGCGAATGAATGGTGCTGTTTACTTAGTTGGTGACGACGAAAATAAACGTAAGGGCTTAGGACCGTATACACTTGAGTATCGCAAAGAGATCCTGAAAAAACTTCTTGAGACCGAAAAAGAGTTACAACATCCAGACTATCCAAAATATGAACTCATCACTTTAGAAGAACTAAAAGAAATTCGGCGAATCTGGTTCAATAAAGGAGATTGGGAAGACTCTGTCGTCACAATTTATGAAGAAGTATACGGGAGAAAGCCTGAATGGAATATTGAGAAAAATGAATTCTTAGAAAAAGAAGATATAAACCTACTAAAACAATTATGTATTGAAGAAAAAGTGGAGTTTGAACTAATGCAGAAGCTGATTAATTTAGAATTCGAACATTATGGTTATAAACATAGACATGGAGTTTTAAAAGAAATCAATCGAGTTCTCAACGAAGAATGGCTACACTTTGACAAGTTAACGGGTGAAAAATATGCGAATCAATAAGTTGGTAATCAATAACTTTGGAATATACTACGGACATAATGAATTTTCATTTGGTGAAAAAAACGAAAGAGGTAACATCATTTTAATTGGTGGTGAAAATGGTGCTGGCAAAACCACTTTTCTATCTGCTATCAAATTAGCAATCTACGGCCCATTGTTTCTTGGATATAAATCTACAAACAATAAGTACATGGAGTATATTAAAGATAAGATCAACATATATGCACTTTCAGAAGGTGTAAAAAAAGCAAGTATCGAAGTAGAGTTCACGATCCGCAATCATGGTGAGAAGGAAAATTATAAAATCCACAGGGAATGGAGAATCAATAAAGATTCTTTTAAAGAATATGTTCAAATTTACAAAGATAATAATATCTTCAATGAAAAAGAGGCTGAAGAATTTTACAACTTTTTAAGACGCTATTTACCACCAAGTCTGTTCGATTTTTTCTTTTTTGATGGAGAAAAAGTACAACAATATGTATTGGACTCACGGTTTGAACAGAATGTAAAAGAAGCGTTTATGACTCTTTTTAATTTGGACCTGTTTGATATTCTTAGAGACGATTTATTCAAATACTTAAAACAAGAAAACGTCTTCTCAAATCTAACAGATGAACAAAAACAATATACGCAAATTGAACATGATTTACGTAATCAAGAAACTGTAATTCATCGATTAGAAACAAGAATAGCTGAATTAAAAGAAAAGTTAAAAGACACACAAGTGAGAATACAAGAATTAGAGCGCGAATTCTCTAGTCATGGGGGCATGATTGCGCGCGAACGTGAGGAGTTAAATAATAAAATTTTTTTGATGGAACAAGAAAAGAGACAAATATCCGAAGAAGTTAGAGAGATCACTGCTTCCCTTCTACCTTTTGTTATCACTAAAAAACTTGTTCAACAGGCAATAACTCAGCTTGAGAATGAAGAAAGAGTACAAAAATATGAAATGTTAAAAGATGAGTTCGGTCAACAAACTCTCCCACATTTACTAAAAAGTTTATCTCATAAATTTTGTATTACTGACAAAGATGGAAATGAGGCTTCTTCAGCCTTTATGAATGAGATAAGTACTAAATTATTTAATCTACTGAAACCAGTAGGAATCAATATAGACAAGTTCCAAATCATTCATGGAATGACTAGAGAACAAAAACGTGCTATGCACAAGTTGTTTGAATCTGTTCGTCAATTTAGTGGAAAAGATATAGATCATTATTTCTTAAGAATGGAACATCTCACTCATGAAATTTACAATGCGAAAAAACAAATTGAGCACAATGTAAAAGATGATACTCTAAAAGAAATTGTCAACAAGCTCAATGAAGAACATCGTCTTCACGAGCAAATCAAGTTTGAGATTGAAAACAACGAAGTTAAACTTACAGAAGCGGAAAAATTCTATCATGAACTTGTTGCACAAAAAGAACGAATAGCGAAACGAGTATATAAAGCTCAAAAAGACGGTAATATTTTTGAATTGTGCCAAAAACTTAATGTAGTTTTGACTAAATACCAAGAAATTCAAGTTAATAAATATCTCGGAACAGTTGAAACATACTTCTTACAAATGTTTAATTCATTAATGCGAAAAGGACAATTTTTAAATTCATTTAAAATTGATCCTTATACTTTTGAAATGACTATGCTTAATCATACGAATAGTCAAGTGTTTAAACATTCCCTTTCTGCCGGAGAAACACAAATATTCTTTTTATCTCTATTATGGGCATTATTAAAAGCGTCCAAACAACAGATTCCGTTAGTATTAGATACTTTATTTGGACGTCTCGACCGCACTCATAAGGAAAATCTTATAGATAAATACTTACCAATTGCAGGAGAACAAGTAATCATTCTCTCAACGAACACTGAAATCGATGAATATTATTACGAAAAAATTAAACCGCATATTCAACAAGAGTTTGTATTGTGTTTTAACAGAGAAACAAATCGGGTAGAAATTAATCACAACTATTTCTTTCAAAAGGTGATGAACTAATCTATGCAATTTCGTCTCAAAACATCCAAAGATACAATGAAAATCTTAAAACAAATGCAAATAAATACAAATTTGACACCAAACATTTTAGCAAGGTTGGCTATTTCTTTCTCTTTGTTATTAGAAGACCCTATTGAAGAATTTGAGTCAGATACAAACGGATTAGAGTTTAATCGAAATACTTTGACGGGGGTATATGATTTTGCATATAAAGCAATTATTGCTCAACAACTTGGAAGAGCCATTACTGACGAAGAATATTTCCCTACTCTTATAAAAAAACATTTAGATCGCGGTGCGAAATTACTCGAAAATGAATACAAATATGCTGGAAATTATGAAAAATTTATTAGGAGTTTAGCTAATTTCGAAATGGAGATGATTCGATGATATACTTAGATAGTAGTGCCACAACCCCCATCGATCCAGAAGTAAGTAAAGCTATGTGGCCTTATTTAAACGAAGAGTACGGAAATCCTTCAAGTAAATATTATACATTAGCAGAAAATGCGAAAAGGGCTGTGGAAGAAGCAAGAGGCCATGTGGCCTCACTTCTTTCCTGCCAACCGAATGAAATTATTTTTACAAGTTGTGCGACTGAAAGCAATAATTTTGTTTTAAAAGGAGTCGCTCACTATTACAAAAATAAAGGGAAGCATATTATCACATCTAAAATTGAACATAAATCGATACTTGAAACGTGCAAGTTCTTAGAGAGCGAGGGTTTCGAAGTAACGTATTTAGATGTTGATCAATACGGCCAGGTACAGTTGGAAGCTCTTAAAGATGCGATTCGTGAGGATACAATTCTTATTTCGATTATGTGGGGAAATAATGAAATAGGTACTCTTAATAATATCGAGGAGCTTGCCAAATACGTGAAAGAACATCATCCATATATATTTTTTCATACGGACGCCACCCAAGTGTTAGGAAAAATAGAAGTTGATTTGTCGAAAGTACCCGTTGACTTCCTTTCGCTATCTGCGCATAAAATGTATGGACCAAAAGGAATCGGTGCATGCTTCATTCGCAAACGAGAGTTAGGTTTACGGACAAAAATTACACCGCTTTTGCATGGCGGAAGTCAAGAAGATGGTTATCGTTCTGGGACATTAAGCGTTCATAATATCGTCGGTCTTGGAAAAGCTGCTGAAGTCGCAAAAATTCATTTAGAAGAACACCGAGCTAAACTGTTAGAACTTGAAGAATATTTAGTATCAATGCTCAAACAAGAATTTCCGGACATAAAATTTAACGGGCATCCAGAACAAAAAATCCCTGGAGTTATTAATTTTACAATACCAGGAATAAACAATGAACTAATTATTCGGGGGCTTAAAGACGAATTTGCTATTTCTACTGGATCAGCATGCTCAATTAATGAACCGTCTTATGTACTAGGTGCTATTGGTTTAAATGCTTTAGAAATCAAAAATTCTTTTAGAATTTCGTTGAATAAATACCTCGATAAAAATAAAATAGATCATTTTATCCAGAATTTAAAGAAACATGTAGAGCGCCTAACAATATAAAAGCAGCCGAGTCATAACGCTTGGCTGCCTTTTATTAATCAATACATTTTTTTACAAAGTAAAGCACATATATCAGAGAGTATTTATTGAGTATTTATTTTATTTCTTATATAATTACAACTTTTATACTGTATGTTTTTGAATCAGATAAAGCAAGTAATTATCCGCACTTGAGAGCTGTTTTATTTCTTGATTCATAATTTCAAGTCCTTGTTCAACGCAACTTAAAATCAGCCTATCCAATTTCTTTTCGTCAATTTGTGTCTGAGCCTTATCGATAATTAAATGTTTAACTAACAGAATCTCATCCGCCTTTGCAATAACACTAACAGGAAATTCAAAATCAGAATGTTCTCGTTTAACCTCCTGAATCGCTTCTGATTCAGTTAATCCTTTAGCAAAGGCTAGCCTAAGAACTTCTGGACGCTCCATTTCTAATTCAGTCATCACGACTTCAAGGATTTCATAACCGTGTTTCGATAATTTTACGCCAGCCATGGATTTGTCACCTTCTCAAAAAAGTATCCTTCTTCTATTTTTGTGTACTTTTCGTGTTCATCAAATGTTAATAAATACGATTTTTCAATAAATGGAGCCAGCTCCTCATAAAAATCTTGAGTAATTTCTGTGTCAGTCGATAGAATGATCACTTGGTCACTCAATTTAGTGAAATAGTGATTCACAAGATTAGACCGATGAATGCTATCCAAACGAGCAAGTGGAGTATCAATCACAAACGGTATTTGTTTTCCTGATACCTTTGTAAGCGCCCAAATCATCGCCAGAGCAATGAGTTGCTTTTCCCCCTCAGATCTTGACATCAAATCAACTACTTTTCCCTCTTGATCATAAATGGTAAGCGTGAATTTTTCCTGGTGAAATTCTACTTTTCCAAATTCATTTTTCCTAAACATTTGTTCAATGATCGCTTCAACAGCTAATTTTAACTGTTTCGCTTTTAATAATGTGACTCGATCAATAAACTCTTGAGTAGCATTTCGAAGACGGTTTGTTAAATCAATTTTTTGCTCAATTGGACCCGGTTTATTTTTTTCCTGTTCTTTCTTTGTAATTTCACTTTGAATCCGAAAACGTTCATCTCTCAGTTTGCGAATAAGAGAGTATAGCTGCTTTTTCTTTATGCGCAGTTCCCCTAATCTCTGATTACATACTCTAATTTTCTCATCAATCTCTGACGTATCGATCTCATCAGGTGCATCTTCTAATTGAGACTGATATTTACGCAGCATTTCTTCAGCTTTTTTCATTTCTTCTATTATCGGCTTTATATCCCTCGATCTGGCCTCAGGATAATTAATAAGTGTTTGATAATCTTTATTGGATACATCGTGAATAGTTTGAATTTGTTCTTTAAGAACACTTCGTTGAATATTATTTAATCTTGCCCACACTTCTCTTCCATTTATCTTAAGTTGTTTTTTTTGTTTTTCTGTCAACGGAGGATCAATTTCAACTTCTAAAAGCTTGACAATAAAATTTTCATAGTCAACAAATTGCAGCTCTTCTCTGTACTTGGCTTCGAGATACTCTTTTTCTCTTTTTAGATTTTGCTTCAAAGCACGTATTGCAGGAAGTAAAATGAGTTGTTGCAAGTCCCTTTCTTTAAACTTTTTCAAGAAATCCTTATGATGCTTTAGTTTTTGCTCATGTTCCCCAATCCATCTATTCAATTGTTGTTTAGTTGCACTGGAGCTAGAAATCATTTGTCTACGCTTACGTTGTAACTCTACTTCTTCTTCACTTAAATTTGCTATTTCTTCATTTATCTTTTGTTCCTCATTTTCAAACCTATCTAATTTTTCATTTATTTCTTCCAAGCGTTCAAACAAACTCTTAATATCTTCATCTTTCACCTGTTTTCTTAAGTCGTTTGTTAATTCTCTTGAAATATGATCTAGATCTTTTAATAATTGATTGTAAAGTTCTAAAGAAACTACTCTTTGAATCGCCTTAATTGTTTCAGACTGCTCTTGTTCTCCTACTAAATCACGAATCTTTTCTGCATCAAAAATGAAAAACTGCGACACATCCATAGGGATTCGCTGATCAATGAATTCATAAAAAGCTTGTTCAGTTGTGGCAATTTCTCTGATTTTTTTGAGTTCCTGATTTAGTTCATATACACGACGTATCTCTTTTAATTCATCATGATTAAATATTACCTCAATTGCATAGCTTCCTGTTTCATCAGTAAACGCTAGCTCAATCGATCCTTCCTTCCCACCTTCCATAATATGTTTCTTATTTACTGCATTTCTCAGGAGTTCGTTATATTCTTTTTGCTTAAACTTTCTACGTCCATAAAAACAAATAAAAATAGAATTAATTAGGGATGTTTTTCCATGACCGTTGAGCCCACCGATAAGAATAATATTTCTTTTGTGTACAGAGAAATTATTTTTTTCTTTATTTTTGTCGCGAAAATACATTGTTTGTTCTCCATAGTACGGTCGATAATTTTTAAATCTAATATATTCAAATATCATGGATTCCCCCCCTATCTTATCCAATTGTCAATTTTACTTTTGATTTCTTTATAAATCCCTCTTCTTGTTTCCATATTTCGATCTGCATATTCTTTTTCTATATTAAATAATTCCGTGAAATAAGAAGGTTTAAGTTTGTATTTCTCACATATCTCTTCTATGATTTTTTTTTCTTCAACGTGCATGATTTTTATCCCTGCCTTTTAATTGGTATTGCTTATTATCACCATTGTATTATACTATAAAAATCAGAAAATATATAGTAGGTGGGATTGAAATGGAAATACTATGTTCGCCCAACACAGGTGATATCGAAAAATGGATTGAGAATTATCTTATCTGTAATAATTCAAAAAAGAACTTACATATCGTACCAACACTTATTTTATATCGTAGACGAATGAATTTTTACAAAAAGAAATATATCAGGGGAATTGAAGAAAAAATACGTGAGAAACATGTCGGATTATACGAAATGGATAATTTCCTACAAGACCTCGTTACGAAGAGTGATCTAAAAGTTCTATCTAAGCGTGAATCCTTAATTCTTATTGAGCGTATTCTTTCAGAAAACCAATATACTAACAACTTAGCATGGAGGTTATCAATAACAGACCTTTCAGACTGTTTCTTGATACTTTCACAAACAGGTCTGACTATCGAACAGATTCGCACCCTAGATCAATCTGATTCATGGCAACTTGTGTGTAATTTATACAAACAATATACAACAACACTCTCACAAAACAAATTGTTAGACTTTGGTCAAGCAAGTGTTCAATTAATAGAAAAGTACGACTTCAACGATTTTGAAATGCTCTTGCTGGACGGGGCTTTTCTACCAATTCTCCCCAAACATCAGATGTTGATTAATCGTTTTAAATCTTTAAATAAACCTATAAAATGTTTTCTACCTGTCGACTTAGATATAGAAAAGCATCCAGCCTTTGAAGCCATTAAGAAAACATACGGTAGTTTTGTTCCCATTTCAAATTGGCAGTCTATTAAAAATGAAAAAATGAAACTTAATGTTTCAGAAAAACTAGCAATATCTATCTTTCACTCAAAAGTTAAAGATATTGATGATCGTTCTGTGGAAATTTTGCGTTTCACCTCTCAAGAAGAGGAACTAGATAGAACAGTTGAACAGGCAGCTCAACTTATCCATCAAAAATCAATAAAACCAGAGAAAATTGCTATTTTAACACCGAATCCAATGGAGTTGAGACCTGTAGTTCGTGAGTTATCAGAAATTTACAATCTAAAAGTACTGGTCCCTGAACGTCCTTTGATCCAGCTGCCACATGGTAGAGCTATTAACAATCTTTTAAAAATTTATACAGATGACCAAATTGATGCTTTGGGGATAGAGCATATTTTCGATATCAAAATGTTTACTGATTTGATCCATGCAAATTTCTTCGAGAATTTCAAGGAGCTAATCAGACCATTTGAGATTCTAAAAGCTTTTTTTGAAGATTGTAAGTCATTTAGCGAATGGTATAATACGCTTGAACAACTGATTCGTGCAAAGTCGCAGCTCGCAGAGGAATTTCTTCATCATCCTCTCTACCATGTTACTGAAAAAGAGCTGCTTCATTTAAAAAATGCTGTTGAAATTATAGAGAAAGTGAGCAAAGAATTAATCACTTGCGATCAAATGACGTTCCGTGATCATATGTATGACTTGATCTCCTATATTCAAAATTCACCTTTTATTGGCTGTATCGATCCAGAAATTGAAACACGTTTGTTATCCATTGCAGAGAATTTATCATCGGATCACCATCTACTAGTTAGTCGAAAAGAGTTTGCAAAAAGAATTCATACTATTATGACTGACAAAGAATACGAGAAAATGGATAACAGGGATTTAGATAAAATTTCAGTAACAGGACCAAACAATGTTGAATTCCAAGAATATGAATACGTTTTTTTGACACGTTTCACACAAAATATGTATCCGGAAACAATTAAATATCGTTGGCCAATCAATTTAAGTATAGAAAGGAAAATTTTAAATCAAACGACTGCTCAAAGATTCCCTAATGATATATCTTTAGTTCATTATTATCTTGATAGATCTATCTATCATTTTTATATCGCCTTAAATGCAGCTAAAAAGAAACTGACTATTTCCTATTCAAAATTCGAAGATGGTATCGAACTATCCCCTTCCCATTATCTAAACGACATTGCTAGTTGTTTGGGTATTGAAGAAGATAGTTCTAATTCAAAAGAAACAATTGAGGATTTGTTAATGCGTGCAGGTTTTTTATTTGAAGGTAGTAGGATAGCTCAACAGACCAATATAGTAACAAAACAAGTAAAACCAAAACCTCTCGGACCAGATACAGTTATTACCATAGAAGATATAGCTGTTTATAGATTTTGTCCTAGAAGATTTTATTATGAAAAGACTATCTCAGATGAACACATTTACTCAACGATATTCCATTTACAAAATTTCGCTGTTTCTTACTTATACGAAGAAGCTGTAGTAAAGCTAATAGAAAAATTCCCAGATATATCTGTTCAAAAACTAAATAAAATCGAGAGAGCGTTGCCAGCACTAATTCACGAAGCAGAACTTAAGATTAAACCATTCTTTCCAATGGGACAACGCTTCTGGGAAGACGTCAAAATGAGAACCAGCGTCCACTTATCAAATTTAATTAAACAAATCTTGTCGCAAGCTAATCACAAAAGCGCGAAACTTTCATTGAAGACCCAAAGTCACACTGTAAAAATCGATTCTTATGAATTTCATGGAGAAAGACAGTTAGAAGTAAGATATGGAACCTCAACCCATTATTACGCAATTAAAAATATGAGAAAAATACTATCATTTCATACAAATGATCATCGTGAGGAACAACAACGGTTAAAAGAAATCAAAGATGATTACTTTAACTTACTTAGCAACTTCTGCCGCAAAGAACATGTTGCTGAAGAAACATTACACTACTATGCGAAAAAGTTCTCAACAAATCAATTTCCAAAGAACACCGGATCCCATTGTAACTATTGCGCTTTCCAAAAAGCCTGTAAAGAAAAGGAGATTCAAACCAATGAAACTGACTGAAGAACAACTAGCAGTCATTAATGAAACAAGCAGAAAAATTTTAGTAAAGGCTGGGGCGGGTACAGGGAAAACAGAAATTCTCACCCGCCGAATTATAAGACTTATTGAAAATGACCCCTCCTTATCTATTAGGGATATGGCTATTATTACTTTCACCAACAAGGCTACTGAAGAACTACAAACTCGCTTGAAAAAACGAATTTATCAAAAGTGGAAAAATAGTTCTTCTAACGAGGAAAAGCGAAGATTTCGGTATGAATTAGAATCTTTAAATTACTGCCAAATATCTACAATTCATAAATTTTGTAGAAATATTTTAGATGAAATAGGTCCATATTATAATGACTATCTTCTATTCAATCCTAATTTTTCTATAAAAACACAATCGCACAAACAAGTGATTGAGGAAGTTATTGAGGAATGGATTAAGCAAAAACGGCAACATCAAAAAACTATTGAACATCTAAATATAATGCCTATTCACAAATTAAAAGGAATTGTTACCCAAGCTTATCAGTTACTGCGTACAAAAGGGCTAGATATTTTACAAGTCATTCAGAAAACTAAACGCTATGCGAATTTAGAAGAATCCATACAAAGAAGATTAAAAAATGAGTTGCTAGAATTAATTGAACAAATTCACACTCGGCATATGAAATACAAATATTATTTTTTAGACACTGATGATCTTCTCGAATATTGCTATAAAATTCTTAAAGAAAACCGGAGTGCTTTAGAATTTGTTCAAAATAAATTCAGATACATTTTTATTGATGAATTTCAAGATACATCTTTATACCAGGCTGAAATGGTTAAGCTAATATGTGAGGATCCCGAGAGATCTCCCGCGTTATTTGTTGTAGGGGATTTAAAGCAGTCAATTTATGAATTTCGTGGGGCAGACATTGACTCATATTCTCAAATAGAAGAATGGATTAGAGAAGATGGGGTTGTCCTAACTTTATCCACAAACTGGCGTTCTGAACCTTATATAGTATTTTTTGTAAATCACATATTTGACAATATTAAGAAAGAAAATGAAAAGTATGTTTTTTATCAAGAACCCCTAAAACCAAGAGAAAACAAGAATGAGATTGATTTTTCAAAAGTATGTCAATGGATTTTATGTGACAAAAAAGAATCTCAAGCAAAAAAAATTGCTGAATGGATACAGGAAGAATTAGAAAATAATGTCGCTTCAAACTACTGTATATTATTTAGGAAAAATTTCGAAATGAGAGATTTTATAAAAGAATTCTCAAACAAAAAAATTCCTGTGCGCATAGTTGATAGCGGGGATTTCTTCAATCAAAAAGAAATTATTGACGCGCTAAAAATTTTACAATACCTTAATACCCCTTTTCTTAAAAAATATCTTATAGAAGCTATCGATACTATGTTCATTGATCACGAAGAGACTTTGCAAAATCTATACAATAAAATCCATTGTCAACTAAGCATATGGACACCGGCTCAAATTCTAGATTTTATTTATAAGTTTACAAATATTAAGAATGGTTGCTCTACTCAAATTTATGCGAATTTAATAAAGTTAAAACAAATGGCAAGAAAAATAAGTTCTAATGAAAACATCACTTTACAACAATTTATCGATTGGCTTTCAGCAATGATTCAGTCAGGTAAAGATGAACCCCAAGCCAATGTTTCTGAGCAGGTTAATTCGAAAGAATATGTTACGTTTATGACAATCCATAAAGCAAAAGGATTAGAGTTTCCAATTGTAATTTTACCCAACTTAGATCAGAGTATTAGCCAACAAGCATTGAGTCCAGAGATATTAGTACACCGTGATCAACAGACACTAGAATTTTCGTACACAACATATTACTCTACATCTTCCAATATCATTTCAAAAGGATATGAGGAGGCCGTTTCTCTAAATCGATATCAAACTTATTCTGAAGAATTACGTGTTTTGTATGTAGCCTTAACTAGAGCGAAAGAAAAGTTAGTTCTTGTTGGAAGCAACAATTGTCCTAAAACAAAAATTTGTTTTCAAAACTGGCTTAAAATCGATTAGCGCTTTGCTAATCGATTTCTTATTTTTATGGTCAATAACGATTCCTCATTAGCTGTAAGCATAATATTTGTTTTAAACTTTAGCGAATTTTTAATTAAGCGACTAAATATTTGATAATCATCCTTACTCTGTATTGTATTGATATCAATAAAAAATAAATAATCGAACATATAGCCACAATCAACAGTTTTTAAATCCGTAACCCGAATAGAAAATGCTTGATTAGGGGTTAGCAAGTTTAGATTTTGTAAGGCACTATCAATAAATTGTGCAATCGTTCCTTTCCTTAAGGGGCGATTAGTTGGATAAATTATCCCTATCAACTGGGCTTCTCCTGAACGTATCAAATGATTCGTTTTATTAATAACGAACTGAAACTCATCTATATAATGCTCAAATAAGAAAAAGTTAACTTGAGGTTTTGATATATATGCTATATCATCTGAAATACATGAATCGACCTCTTCGGTAACATTGATAATCGGATATATACATTGACTAATAATTCTTGCTTCTCTTTCTGTCAATCCTTCTGAGATGAACAAACGACCTGTTAAGCCAAAAATTCTATTTATAAAGTCTTCTCCCTCTTCCAAATCATTTTTACAAAATATTTGATCCTTAGGGATAACTCTGTCAATTCCCATATGTTCCACTTCATCTATTGATAAATTTGGGAACATACATGCAATAGCTATTGGGATTTTTAATTTCCCTTGATAATCGCCACTTTTTTGTAATAATTCATGTTCTTTCGATAATAAAGTAATTAAAGTATTTCTATATTCTATCGCTTGTTTGATCGGAGATTTAACACTTATAATTTTACCTTCTACATCTATTTTCCAAAAGTCAGTACTAACTTCTTTGATTGACTTTCTCAAGTAATCTTTTACTTCCACGACCACAATTCCTTGATATTTATGAAACAAAATAAAATCCGGTTGTTTTCCATCAATAATTGGTTCATAGTAAACTGTCCATAAATCATCTAGAAATTTTTCAAAAAATTTCACTAATCTCTCTTCTCCACGAGTATGTAACTGAAGATCTGTCGGAATAACTTTGGCCATAAAACATCCTCCTTCTGATGTCGAGAACGACTCGATCTCGCCGTTTGAACATTCCCCTGTAAATTGAACAGCTCGAACTCTTGCTCCTTCTTCCTTCCTCTCAAAATACACATGCAATCTATACTCACAAATTTCTTGTATCCATTAATGTAACGCAATATTTCCTCATCCTCTTGTACAACGATGGAAAAGTTGAGCGAGAAAACGTTATTTTCAAGTGCGACAAGTCGTCGGAACTGCCGCTCCATTTGGTCATCAACATTTTGGTGTGGAATCATCAATTCTACTTCTTCTAACTTCGTCCATTGTCGCACGAGATTTGTATGACGTTGATGATAATCGTCATATTGTTGTTCATATTGCTTTAACGTTTCGGTGTTTACTTGCACCGTTTGTTCCGCATAAAAAATGGTTAAAAACTCATTCATCACTTGAGCAAATACACTTTCTTCCACCCATTTAGGCACGCCAACATTCCATTCTACACCGCTCGTTAACGCAGAACGCGATAAATTCGACGAACCGATAACAAAATACCCATCATTTTGATTTTCAAATAAATACGCTTTCGGGTGAAAAGAAAAACCGTCACTTTTCCATAACCGAACTTCAATATTCGGATGGATCGTGATAAGCTGGCGCAAGGCTTCAGGTTGTGTGACATATAAATAATCGCCAGTGCAAATTTTTATGTCCGCGCCCCGCTCCGCTGCACGTCGGAGCGGTTCTTTCATGACCTCCACACCCGACTTCATCACAAACGACGTTAAAATATAAATTGTTGAAGATGTTTCGATATACTCGTTTAGCTTTTCGATCAAATGACGTTTAATAAACTCGACTTTACTCATCATGTACCTCAATCAAGAAAATTTTCTCTTTAAACCCTCCACGTTTTTCGGCTTTCGATGCACGAACCGCTTCGACTTGTTCCATCGTTGCCCCATGGCATTCAGCAAGCGCATGAATAATTTCCAATAAATCAGCTAACTCTTCCACCGCTGTGACATCATCTGATGCATTCATATATTCTTCTAATTCCTCAAACGCTTTTTTTCGCAGTTCTTGGCGATATTCTTCATCGGTTAATGTTCGCATCGTAAACGACTTCCCTGCTTCTTCAATAATTTTAGGAATCAAATCTCGAACCAATTTATTATAAATAGGCATCGTATCCTCTCCTCTACTTTTTCTTCATCTGTTACATATTTTACTAGAATTTTTTCATATATAAAAGAATCATCATAAAAAAGGAAAAACCGAGGATTTCTCCCTCGGTTTTCAATACTCCCCCTCTAACAGCTCCCGCAATTCTTTCACATATTCCTCCGATCCGGTGACGATCATGCGGTCGCCGATGCGCATTTCGGTGTCGCCGTGTGGAACGATCGATTCGTGCCCGCGGAAAATGCGGACGATGATGCAATCGCCGAGAAATGGGAATTGGCGGAGAAGCACACCGTGATAAGCCAAGTTGTTCATTTCGATTTCGTGAAGTGCGATATCTCGTTGTGTTAACATATGGACAACATTTGGTGATTCGATAAACGCTTTTAACATCGCTCCGGCTGATAGGGCGAGAGAAATCGTTTCAACGCCAACATCCTTTAATTGTTGAACAACCGATGGTGACTCTGCGAAGGCGATGACGCGCGGGGTTCCTTGCTCTTTTGCCCATGTTGCGATTTGGGCGTTCGTCTGTTCGTTACCTGTTAAAACGACGACAACGTCAGCTGTTAGTGCATCATGTGTTTGTAACGTTTCGAATGAATAATCATCGATATCGACAATCGGGAAAATGTGTTCCGTCTGTTCCATTTTATCTTGGCGAATATGATACAACGTTGTTTCATATTCATCTGGAGACAAATCACGAACAGCTGCAAGCGTAAATTGATTTGTACCAATCAATTTGATAACCTTTTTTCGCTCTTCTTTTTCCACTCGATACAACTTTTTGAACATAATCGGTGAAACGACGCTCGTGAGCACAGCGACTAAAATCAAAGCGCCTTTCATATTTTCATCAATCATCCCCATTCGCTCTGCGATCGTTGCTGCGGCAATGACGAGCGAAAGCGTCGAAACGAGTAAAAATCCTGCCGCAAGCGTCGTATGGCGATCATACCAAATGCGTAACATGTACACCGGAACGACTTTAGAAATGGCAAGCGCGATAAATAAAAGCGGAATCAGCAATAAAATATCGAATTGCGTAAACAATGGACGAAGATCTAAATTGACACCGACCATCACAAAAAAAATCGGGATAAAAAAGCCGTATCCAAACGAGTCAAGCTTATGAACGAAATCTTGATTTGGTGCTAATAATGAGACAAGAACACCGGCAAGAAACGCACCTAAAATATTTTCCGCACCAAGCGTTTCTGATAAAGCGACGAGAACAATAATCAACGCAAATACAGCGCGCGTGCCAATTTGAATCGTCCCTTTTGCCATCGTTTCGATAAATGAGCGTTTTTTGAAATATTTCCCTGCAAAATAAAACAAAACACCAGCCAGAAATAAACCGAGCAATAACCATATGCTTCCATGACTCGGATCATACGTCGATACAAATACAGCTAAAAGAACCATTGTTACTAAGTCCGCAATAACCGCAATTAATAAAATCGTTTGCCCAATCGTCGTTTTCATGAGTTGGGCATCTTTTAACGTTGGAACGACAACGCCAAGCGAAATCGTAGAAATAATAAGCGTCATTAAAAAGGCATTATCGATATAACCGAGCCAAACGAACATGTATGAAAGACCGAGCGAAACGAGAAAAATGCCGAAAAATATGTTGGAGGCGACAAAAAATGCATTCGGCTCTTTTTCTCCTTTTTTCTTCGTTTTACTAGCAAAAGCAGAAAAATCAATTTCTAACCCGCTTAAAAACATTAAAAACAAAAACCCTAACGTCGATAACGTCTCGAGCCACATATCTTGTTCAACAATATTGAACCCCGTCTTCCCGATGATAATCCCTACAATAATTTCCGCCACCACGACAGGAATCATGTGCAGACGAAAACGATGCAATAAAAGTGGCGTGAGGAAAGCGGCAACGATGACAATAACTAATGATGAAAGCGATGCATGCATCATTCATCCCTCCTTCCAATCTTTTCACCCATTATATAAGTTTGTGAGCAAAGTTACAATTTTTTCGCATAAACGGGGCAACATAAGAAAAAAGAAAGGAAGATGCATCATGAAACTACACGGATTTAACAACTTAACAAAGTCGCTTAGTTTTAATATGTACGACATTTGTTATACGAAAACGGCAAGCGAGCGGGAAGCTTACATTGCATACATTGACGAAGTGTATAATGCGGATCGGTTGACGAGCATTTTAAAAAATGTGGCGGATATCATTGGCGCGCATATTTTAAATGTTGCCAAACAAGATTACGTGCCACAAGGGGCGAGCGTCACCATGCTTATTTCAGAAGGACCGATTGAAGTTCCAAAAGAACAACCGCCTGTGCCGCAAGCGGTCGTTTGTGCGCTTGATAAAAGTCATATTACAGTACATACATATCCGGAATATCATCCGAACGATGGGATTAGCACGTTTCGGGCTGATATTGATGTCGCCACGTGCGGAGAAATTTCACCGTTAAAGGCACTTGATTATTTAATTCGCTCGTTTGAGACTGATATTATGATTATCGACTATCGTGTACGAGGATTTACACGCGACATTTCAGGAAAAAAGTTATTTATTGATCACGATATTACATCCATTCAAAACTACATTCCTGACGACATTCGGAAACAATACGATATGATTGACGTGAACGTCTATCAAGAACATATTTTTCATACGAAATGCAAATTGCGTGAGTTTGATTTAGATAACTATTTATTTGAGTTATCAAAAGATCAGCTAACGAAAGAGGACGCAGACGCTATCACACATAAATTGCGCATAGAGATGGATGAGATTTTTTATGGAAAAAATATGCCGCATTCATGAATCGAGTAGGAGGAGGTGATTAACCTCCGTCCTCTCACACCACCGTACGTACGGT
>NZ_PEDM01000034.1 GCF_002742685.1 Anoxybacillus flavithermus | reverse complement strand
GCCTTCGCAGTTCGGGACTTTCACCCTATAGATTGCACCCATGCCGAGCACACCAAAAAGCGCCTTCTATTCCGAAGACGCTTCTTCCCCCAACTGTTTTTCTTTTCTTTTATACACAAATTTTGAGATCGATATACTTACTTCATACAACAACAGCAATGGAATGGTTACTAAAAAGTCAGAAATAAAATCTGGCGGTGTAATCGTGACCGCAATAATTACTAATACAAAATACGCGTATTTTCTCACTTTTTGCAACGCGTACGGATTAATAATTCCAATACTTGTTAAAAACATAACGATAATTGGTAATTCAAACAATATCGCAAACGGAATCGTCATGTTTAAAATAAATCGAAAATACTTTTCTGTCGTAAACATCGTGGCGAACAAATCTTCACCGAGACTCATTAAAAAGTGGAATACCATAGGCAATACAACAAAGTAGCCAAAGCATAAACCGAGTACAAATAATAAAAACGTCGCCGGAATATACGATAATGTTACTTTTCTCTCCCTTGGTGTCAAGGCTGGTTTAACAAACATCCATACTTGCCAAACAAATACCGGGATCGTCATTGTAATCGCAAAGACGCCAGCTAACATCACATATACCCATAAAATATCAGTGGGACCTAAAATCGTAAGCTTTACATCTAAATCGGAAATCAGCCAACGATATAAATCTTGAACAAAGATAAATCCTACAATAAAAAATAAAATTAGTGCTCCAACAACAATAAAAATGCGTTTGCGTAATTCTTCTAAATGTTCAACTAACGTCATTTCTTGATCTTCATATCGTTTCTTTTCTTCCACGAGCGTAAACACCAACCTTTTTCCATGTTAAAAACGGCAACAGATCGTTGCCGCCTTATGATTTACGCGCTTCTTTCTTTTCATCAAGTTCCTCTAATACTTCATCACGCAATCCTTTTGTTGATTTTTTAAACTCACGCAATGTTTCACCAAAAGCTCGTCCAATTTCAGGTAGTTTTTTCGGTCCGAAAATGACAAGAGCGATGACAAGAATTAAAATTAAGCCAGGTACTCCGATATTTGAAAGCATAACGTCATCTCCTTTTATATATATACGCTTCTTTTATTGTATTGCTAAGATCTTCATTTTTCAATGACAAATTTTTAAGAGGTGTGAGAAATGTTTGACAATCAACATACAGTGTACGCTATTTTCTTTACCATAACTAGCGAGGTCACTATAAAAGTCGGTAAATTAGGCAATTTTTTATTTCCAAGCGGAAACTATATTTATGTAGGAAGTGCGAAACGAAACATTCAATCACGTATTCGACGTCATATGCAACTGGAAAAACGAAAACGCTGGCACATTGATTACATTCGTCCGTATGGTAAAATTACACACGTGCAAACGTATTCCTCCGAATTGAGCGAATGTGAACGTGCCCAACAGCTGTTTCAACAATATAAAGGACAATGGATTGTAAAAAAATTTGGTTCATCGGACTGTCGCTGTTTTTCTCACCTTATTTACTATAAACAATAAACGAGGGATATGTTCCCTCGTTTAGCTCGCCTTTTCATATTTTTCTTCTGATTTAGCCACAATTACCGCGCATGCAGCATCGCCTGTAATATTCACGACCGTTCTCGTCATATCAAGCAAACGGTCAACTCCTAAAATAAGAGCGATGCCTTCAACAGGTAGGCCAACGGACGTTAATACCATAGAAAGCATGATTAAACCGACACCTGGAACACCTGCTGTACCAATGCTCGCAAGTGTTGCCGTTAAAATGACGGTCAAAAGATCGCTAAAAGTTAAGTCAACACCATACACTTGCGCGATAAACATCGTTGCCACACCTTGCATAATAGCTGTTCCATCCATATTAATCGTGGCCCCAAGAGGTTGAACAAAACCGCTGATGCTTTTTGGAACGTTTAAATTCTTTTGTGCTGTTTCCATCGACACTGGCAACGTAGCATTGCTACTTGACGTACTAAATGCAACAGCCATCGCTGGAGAAAATCCTTTAATAAACGCAATAGGGCTCATTTTCCCAAGTGTCCATACCGCCATACCATACACGACGAAGAAATGGATAAATAACGCTAACAGTACAGCAAACATATATTTCCCCATCGCTGCAATCGCATCAAATCCTTGTCCGCCAATCGCAATCGCAATTAATGCAAACGCACCATATGGCGCAAACTTCATGACCCATTCTACTAAGTACATGAGAATATCGTTGGCTTGCTCTATGATTACCCGTACTTGTTTTACTCGATCACCTAAACGAGCAATGGCCATCCCCACAAGCACTGCAAATACAATCACTTGGAGCATATTTCCTTCAACCATGGCTTGGAATGGGTTTGTTGGAATAATGTTTAATAATGTATCCACAACAGGTGGAGCTTCTTTCTTTTCAAACGATGCTCCTTCTAAATTAAAATTCCCTTCTCCTGGACGAATCACAGATCCTAATGTTAAAGCAATCATAAGCGCAAGAGAAGTAGTAATTAAAAAGAATGCGATTGTTTTTATACCAATACGACCAAGTTTTTTTGGATCACCGACACCAGCTGCCCCTAAAATGAGCGATACAAGAACGATTGGAACAACGAGCAATTTAATTAGATTAATAAATATTGTACCAAGCGGGTTGAGCACGTACGTTTTTGCGAGGTCAAACCATTCTGTTGGAAGGGCTAAGTTGAAAATAAGACCTACGATAATTCCAGCAAACATTCCAAGTAAAATTTTCTTTGTCATCGCCATATCCACACCTCCATCAAGTTCTGCGTCTTTTGCTATAAAACGTATTCAACTTTGTACAGGAAAAAAGGGTTAAAGGAGAGGACCGTTTCAATTGTAAATGTTTTTTTTAAAATTGTAAAGAAAAAATGAATATAATTGTTAGAAAAGTAGTTGAATTTCTTTTTTTACAAAAAAAACTACCACAATGATGTGGTAGCTTACATGCGCTTTTTTTTTCGACTCGAATCCGCTTCAATGTTTCCTGTTTCATGCTCAGTCGTGCCTTGCCCTTTAATCTCCGGTGAACTTAATCCTGTTTTCGAAGCATCTTTTTTTCGTTTACCCATTTCATTCACCTCCTATTATCTTATTTTGCATCATTTACGAAAGTTCAATCGTACCAAAATGAAATTTTGCTGTTTTTCTTCGATAAACGGAGAAACCAAATTGATGAAATCGCGAACTTTGCCAATGATCTTTTAATACAATTCGGTGACGCGCCACTCGCTTTGCTTGTTCAATCACTTCGACCGTTAGATCGGTATATAGCGCTGCTTGCTTTAATCCTCTTACCCCATCCGCTTCCTCAATGGTTACTTCAAACATCGGATCGAAATAAACGACGTCATATGACTGATCATCACAGTTCGCTAAAAATGAGCGAAAATCAGCATGATGCACACGAATGCGTCGCATCGCTTCATTAAGTTCAACTACATCGCTATCCCAATGACGTAACCCTTGTTTTGTTAAGTAAGCGATATATACACTCCCCTCAATTCCTACCACTTTTCCTTCCGAACCAACAACTAAGCTGGCGATAATACTATCGGCCGCCAATCCAAGCGTACAGTCTAAAAACGTCATCCCCTTTTGTAACTTCGTCGCTTGTAAAAACGGTTCACTTTCTCCTTTTAAAATGCGCTTTGCTCGAAAAGAAGCAGAATTAGGATGAAAAAATAACGGTTCACGTCCGTTCGGAAAATGGAGTTCTAATCTTTCTTTCCCAACGACAAGAACAGGTTGAGCTACGGATTGGTGGATGGCCGTAATGGAACGTTTTCGACGCGGAATGTATGAAGTTTTTAATTCTTCCGCAATTTGTTTCGCTTTCTCAATCATTTGTTCATTCGTTCTACCAGCAGTTGTCACAATCATACGTTCACCTCAAAAGAAAAAGGATGTCAATCGGACACCCTTAACAATGTTTTTCAAAAGCTTGCATAATATTTTGCATAATATTTTCAAGAGAATTTGCTTCGATATCGTGGCGCGGAATAAAATGAACAACTTCTTTTCCCTTTAATAAGGCCATCGATGGAGAGGAAGGTTCAATACCGACAAAATATTCACGCATTTTAGCTGTTGCTTCTCGATCTTGCCCAGCAAAAACAGTAACGAGATGATTCGGTTTTTTCTCGCTCATCTGTACCGCCTGAATAGCCGCTGGACGCGCAAGTCCTGCTGCACAACCACAAACAGAATTAACCACAACAAAAGTTGTTCCTTCTACCTGTTCCATAAACTGTTCCACTTCTTCACTCGTGCGCAATTCTTTAAATCCACCGTTTACTAATTCATCACGCATCGGTTGTACTACTTGACGCATATATTCTTCATATGACATAAACATACGTACATCCCTCCAAATCATTCTTGCTTTTACAAGAATACAACAATGTAAATAGAAAAATCAATAAAATAAAAAACATTGAATAATTTTCTAAAAATTTTTATAATGAATGTATTTATATGATGTAGGAGGTTGAGGACGTTGCCAATTAATATTCCACGTGATCTCCCAGCAAAAGAAATATTAGAACGAGAAAATATTTTCGTCATGGATGAAGATCGCGCCTATTCTCAAGACATTCGACCGTTAAACATTATCATTTTAAACTTAATGCCACAAAAAGAAAAAGCAGAAACACAATTGTTGCGTTTACTTGGAAATTCACCGCTACAAGTGAATGTAACCTTCTTGCGTCCAGAAACACATGAAGCGAAAACAACATCAAAACATCATCTTGATCAATTTTATACAACATTTCAACATGTTCAACATAGAAAATATGATGGCATGATTATTACCGGTGCCCCCGTTGAACATTTGCCGTTTGAACAAGTCGATTACTGGAATGAATTAACTCAAATTATGGAATGGACAAAGACGAATGTCACATCTACGTTACATATTTGTTGGGGTGCACAAGCAGGGATGTACTATCATTACGGTATTCCAAAATACGATTTACCACAAAAATGTTTCGGGGTATTCGATCATGTGTTAGAACAAAAGCACGTGAAACTGATTCGTGGATTTGACGATATTCATAAAATCCCACACTCTCGCCATACAGACGTGAAACGTGAACATATCGAAGCGGTTTCAGAGTTAACGATTTTATCTTCATCTGAAGAAGCTGGCGTCTGTCTCGTCATTTCAAATGATGGAAAACAAGTGTTTTTAACAGGGCACCCAGAGTATGATGCCACAACGCTAAAAGAAGAATATGAACGAGATGTGGCTAAAGGGTTGGATATTCAAATTCCAAAATATTATTTTCCGCATGACGATCCAAATGAACAACCACGTAACATATGGCGATCACACGCTAACTTGTTGTTTGTAAATTGGCTCAATTACTACGTTTACCAGGAAACACCATATGTATGGGAATAATTCCTCGCCGCACAGCGAGGATTTTTATTGTTACATTACTCAAATTTGAATATAATACTTTGTATATCATTCATACGAAGGAGAGTAATAAAAATGGAAAATGAACAACGACATTTATCTTTTATTGTGGCTGGATTGTTATTAGCAATCCTAATGGCAGCGATGGATAACACAATTGTTGCAACTGCAATTGGGACAATCGTTGCCGATTTAGGCGGGGTTGATCAATTTGTTTGGGTCACATCTGCTTATATGGTTACTGTCATGGCTGGTATGCCTATTTTTGGAAAGTTATCCGATATGTATGGTCGAAAACGTTTCTTTTTATTCGGGTTAATCGTCTTTTTAATCGGTTCTGCGCTCTGCGGTTTAGCACAAAGCATTGTACAACTTAGCATTTTCCGTGCGATTCAAGGAATTGGTGGCGGGGCATTAATGCCGATTGCATTTACCATCGTATTTGACGTGTTTCCACCAGAAAAACGAGGAAAAATGACAGGATTGCTCGGTGCAGTCTTTGGGATGTCAAGCGTGCTTGGTCCGCTCCTCGGTGCTTATATTACCGATTACTTAAGTTGGCATTGGGTATTTTACGTTAATGTCCCAATCGGTTTATTGTCTATTTTTTTCATTGTTCGTTATTACAAAGAAACGACACCACACACGAAACAAACTATCGATTGGTTTGGCGCACTCACCCTCATTGTTACAGTCGTTAGCTTAATGTTCGCCCTTGAATTAGGTGGAAAAAAATATGATTGGGATTCATTCACCATCATATCGTTATTTATGATTAGTGCGATTTTCTTACTCGCATTTTTGTATGTAGAAACAAAAGCAAAGGAACCAATTATCTCATTTTCACTATTTAAACGACGAACATTTGCTGTAGCGCAGTTGCTTGCTTTTTTATACGGTGCGACATTTGTCATTTTAACTGTTTTTATCCCGGTATTTGTACAAGCGGTTTATGGCGGTACAGCAAAAAATGCTGGATTAATCTTAATGCCAATGATGCTTGGATCTGTTGCAGGCAGTTCGTTTGCTGGTATTTCACAAACGAAAACATCGTATCGAAACATTATGTTTATTTCTGTGATCGCTTACTTTACAGGCATGCTTCTACTTAGTTTCATGACACCGGAAACATCGCGTATATGGTTAACTGTGTATATGGCAATTGCGGGATTTGGCGTTGGGTTCTCATTTTCTTTGTTACCGACTGCATCAATGCACAATTTAGAACCACGTTTTCGTGGAACAGCGAATTCAACCAATTCGTTCTTTCGCTCGCTCGGCATGACGCTCGGCATTACCATTTTCGGAACGATTCAAACAAATACATTAACTAACAATTTAAAAGAAACTTTCGGTTCGATGCCATCAGCACATTCGTTCGATCCACGTGCACTATTTGAAGCAGGAGCACGCGCACAAATTCCGGCACCTATTTTACAAAAAATTGTCGATGCGTTGGCATCATCCATTACGTATGCATTTACGCTCGCATTAATCCCAATTGCTCTTTCATTCCTATTGATTTTCTTCATGGGAAATGAAAAACTAGAAATACAAAAACGGGCAAAAGTAGGGGAATAAAATGAGCGTGAAACTTGTCATTCTCGGCTTGTTGATGGAAGGTGAAAAACATCCATATGAAATTCAACAAATTGTCAATGAACGCCATATGAAACATTATATTAAACTTGCAGCCGGATCGCTCTATTATGCCTTTGATCAGCTTGAAAGACAAGGATATGTAGAAGTGGTCGATGTCGTACGCGATACAAATCGTCCAGATAAAACGATTTACCGCATTACCGAAAAAGGAAAGCAACACTTTGAACAGCTCTTGCTAGAAGAATTACAAAAACATGAACATATTCACCGTTCTATTTATGCGGGACTATCTTTTGCTGCATACGCCGATGCAGCAAAAGTAAGTGCGGTATTAGAGCGACGTTTGCAAGAAACAAAACAACAACTCGAAAAATTGAAATGGATATTTGAACAAAAGCGACCAAATGAATATGTCGCAAAATTGTACGTGTTAAAGGGAGTCATCATGCATTTAGAAACCGAAATAGAATGGCTCCAACAATTAATCCAAGTTGCTAACAATAAAAAACTACATGAAAAAGGAGGGAGCTAGCTCCCTCACTTTTTTTGCAACATAAATAACCACATAAACGAAACAGCCTGTTTTAATTCTGTTGGTAACTGTTCAATGGAATGCTCATCGACGCCACGCTTATACACTCCCTCTTGAGAAACAGTGATGAATCCATTTTCCTTTGCTAACTGTTCAAACTCCCATGGCATCATCGTATTGCAAATGACTGCTTCATCATATAAACGACGATAGCTATTCACTCGAGGAGCGGCTGTTGGGCCAAGAATGCCGACACATACATATGCATTTGTTTTTAACACCCGACGAACTTCTTCAAGTGCAGCAAGTGGACGTTCAGTCCATTCCAAGCAGTTAATAATCATCGCACCGGAAAACGTTTCATCTGGAAAAGGCAAGTTCATAATGTCTGCTTGTTGAAAATGAAGATGTTCATGATACCTTTGTTTTTTCGCTAATTCAATCATTTCACTTGATAAATCTAATCCGATGACACGATATCCTTGTTGACATAGTTTATATGACCCGTATCCATCCCCACATCCAATATCTGCAATATATCCTTCTTTCGGCATATATTTCGTTACAAATGGGATAATCGTCTTTCGGCTCCCTCTCTCCCACATGTCTTCACTACTTTGATGCCACCACTCTGCCCGCTCATCCCATTGTTTTTCCGCCTCTTTATGCCATGCGCGCATAACTCCACCCCTTTTTGAAAAAATAAACATGTTACGTTTATTGTAGCAGAAAGGAGGCCGAAACATGACAAAAAAAGTGAACGAAGGAAGTCGAAATCAAAACGCACCGACACAACACGGGCAACTATGTCAACTACCCAACGACTAAAGTCGTGGGCTTGCAACTCCCCAGAAGTGCAAGCGGACAGCATCCTCCTTCCTTCACTTGGGGTTGCATCAGGGCAGGTTGACAGCTACCCAACAACAAAAGTCATGCTTTTATTGTTTCTTCAACGATGTACTCGATTCCTTTTCGTTGAAGATTCATCGCACCAACTCGGTCATCGTTTGATGTGTATTGGCATGTTTGGCAACAAAACGTGTGCGTTTTCTTATTTCGGTTTGCTTTCTCTGTATGTCCGCATTTTGGGCACGTTTGGGACGTGTATGTTGGGTCTACCACAATCACTTTGGCTTGGTGTTTGCGTGCTTTGTACTCGATTTTTTGTCTTAAATCATAAAACGCCCAAGATACCATTTCATACCGATGGTTGACGGACACTTTTTCTGTTCTTTGGCGAACGCCTGTTAAATCCTCTAACACAAACAGCGTGTTCTTGCCATAACGCTCAACGAGTGCCTTACTGATGCAATGGTTGACATCTTGCATCCAACGGTTTTCTCGTTGACCGATTTTCTTTAATCTTCTACGGGCAGACGGAGTTTGCTTTTTTTGTAGTTGTCTGCGGAGTTGTTTATACTTTGCTCGTTTGTGTTTGATGTGTCTACCTTTGAAAAATAGCGTCTGTCCGTTTGAATCATAAACGGTCGCAATAAAATTCACGCCCATATCTACGCCAACCACTTGGCGAATGTGATGAAGGTTCGCTTCTTCCATTTCTTTGGATACAGGAATATGGAGAAACCACTTTTGATGTTTGTTCACTAACTTTGCTGTTCCAAACGTCCATGTTCCGTCGAAATACGTTTCAAGTCCTTTCGTTTGAAAAGGAACTTTGATTCGTCCTTCTAACGTATTGATGGAAAACAACCCTTTGGTTAGGCTGTAATCTCGATTAAAAACGAGGTCTATTTGCGGTTTTTTAAACGCAATCTGACACCACTTGTGTCCATTGGTTTGGTTAGCTTTATATTTTGCAATCACCGTTTTTAACACAGATTGTGCCATTTGAGATTTTAAGCCAAATGTAGAGCGGAGTTTGCGATACGTCATTTTGTGAAGTTTGGCTTGCACAAGGGTGTTTTCTTTGTATATCACTTCCGACACCGCATTGCACGCATCACGATATACTTGCATCGTTTTTTGAAGAAGCTGTTCTTGTTCAGATGTCGGCAAAATTTTAATTTTTGCTGTTAAAGCCAATTTCATGTCCTCACCGCCTTTCACTAATTTTATTTTATCTTATTTTTAGTGAAAGGTAAACAAAAACACGCATTCCTCCCCATGCTTGAAAGCAGGGGTTTCCTGCGAGATTTTTCATGAAAAAAGTCGGGCTGATCGCCCGACTCATTCTTCTCGCTTGCTAACACGAGTAGCTGGTGTGTTGTTCCCCATATAAAACGGAACGCCTTCTTCATGCGGATAGCCATAAAAATAACGGTTGATCTCTTGTTCAGCAAACGCTACTTCATCTTCTCGCATTGTTCGTTTTTTCTCCATCGCCTATCCCCCCTAGACGATAGAATAACCGAACAAATCGTTATTCATGCAAAGGCTCGTCTGAAACAATCACCCCATCTTCATCAACATATACGTATGTACCCGGCCTCCACTCTATATCCCCGAAATAAACAACTGTATCTCGTGCCCCTTTTCCTTCTTTTTTACTTTTCCGCGGACATGTTCCGAGGGCAACGACACCAATTGGCATCGTGCTGATTTCTTTCGAATCACGAATACATCCGTGTACAATAATACCTGCTAATTGACGATCACATGCAATTTGCGCAAGACGATCACCCACAAGCGCACAACGTCTCGATCCTTTTCCGTCAACAACGACTACACTTCCTGCGGGTACCGTTTCTAGCGCTTCTCGAACGAGTACATTATCCTCAAAAACATCTACTGTTGTCATTGGTCCATAAAATGATGTTTTTCCACCATAACTTTGAAATGTCAATGAACAAACGCGTACACGTTCCCCGTATTGATCGCATAAATCTGCCGTTTTCATCCTCATCCCCCATTTTTGTCAATCTCAACATAATCATATTCAATTTATTCAGAAAAATCAATAAATGAAAACAAAAAGAATGAACTGTTCTCTTCTATCGCTCCGTTCGTTAAAAAATAAATAAACAAAACGAGAAAGCAGTAAAAAAGCAACGTTTCAAAAAAGCTAGATGTACGATAAGTCATAATAAAACGATATCTTTTTTTCGAAAATGGCCAAAGTAGCGGAACACCTTGACTCGAACAGTAATCAGCTAAAATATGAAACGCATAACCGAAACATAATCCAAGCGTAAAAGAAGAAAAATGTTGCAATAATAAAACAGCAGTGATCGTTCCCCATGCTAATAGAGAGTGCGTAAATCCACGATGACCGAACGCCTTTTTTACTTGTTTTGCCATACCAAGCGAACGACGACCAATATATGAATTTGGTTCATCAATATCAGGGAGCAACCCCCCGATAGCTAATCCAGTGGCATAAGCAATAGTAAAAGATACAGGAGTATACGTTGCAATTCCAGCCCCAATGGCTAATGATGAAACAATATGAGTATGGTAACGCATTATTTTTTCGCCTTCCTTTTTGTAAACGGTTTACACAACATTTATTATTAATATTCATGAATTTGTGATGTTTTTTTCAACAAATGTTCATCCCCTCAATCAACTTTGTGAAACTATTAGCATTATACTAGTATATGAACAAATTGACAAATGAAGCTGGTGAGGAAAAATGGTAAAAAAAACACCTGCAGAATTAACCGTTATGAAAAGTTTAGCATTTTTAGCTGTCGTGTTTCAAAGTGCAGTATTATATGTAATGAATCACCGCTCACCTCATCCGGAGGAAGCGATTATGATGGGGATGTTGTTTCATTTCGTCAAATTTTCTGCGCCTGTGTTCGTCTTTTTAGTTGGATTTCATATTGCACAACAAAACGAAGCCATTCATTACTCACGTTACATGGCCCATAAATGGAGAGAGCTAATTATCCCGTATATCACATGGTCATCTATTTACTTTGTATTTAGTCATCCACATGCATGGGAAGCGATGAAACAACTATTGCTTGGGGAAGCAGCTCCTCATTTATGGTATGTCGTCATGATTATACAATTTCATTTACTCATTGGCGCCATTGTTCCATTTTTCCGTTGGCTGAATGAAAAAAAGTATTGGAAATTATTTATTATCGTTAGTGCGATCATTTACATGAGCTTTGTTACATTCATTTCTCCATTCGTTCAAAGCAAATCATATGTACATTACATTGATCGCACATTTTTATCTTATTTCTTCTATTTTGGTTTAGGTGGTATGGCCGCATACACATTGCCAGCTTGGCGAAAATTTGTTATTCGAGCTATTCCACTTAACACATTTTTATTTTTATCTTTATTTATTTTTGTTGGGTATGAATTATTTACATCGCAAAGCATTTTTTCGATCGATTTAACAACGATTACGTATTTAAAACCTTCAATGGTGTTATATGTCACATCAGAAATTTTCTTGTTATACGGTTTATCAATCACCATTGTACAAACAAAATCGCTCCTATATACAGCTTTACGTTTCGTTAGTCGATATACGTACGGAGCATATATTGGACATGTATTTTTCTTATCCATGTTTGTGTCGATTATTCCGACAACGATGTATTCCCTATTACAAGCGGTGATGTTATTCGCCATGACAACCATTGCTTCCATCGGTATTTGCTATATGATACACACTACACCGTTTAGCTTGCTTTTTATCGGTCAAGCACGTGAACGTCGAACCATTTCCATCCCTATATTTTCAAAACTGAAAAAAGGCGTCCCAAGTTAATTTTTGGGATGTCTTTTGTTTTATTTGCACAAACAAAAAGATGATAAATACGTATGATAACAACGAGTAAGAACGAAAAAAGGGGGGCTCAGAGTGAAAATTAGTAGAAAAATATTTTTTTCATTTTTAGTCATGTCAGCTCTATTTATTAGTGTTCAATTATTGACCATTTCTCAAATAAATCAAAAACATGACAAACAAAATCAAATGATTGACCGACGCATGCAAATTTTAACGTACACAAATGATTTAACCATCGCTTTTTATGAGCAGAGGAAAGAAGTGTTAACGTACTCGTTACTAAGAACGAAAAACCATTTAGATAACTATGCAAGCGCTCGTTCCCATTTTCATAAAGTCTATAACCATGTCGAACGTATAACAACAACAAAAGAAACAAAAGACATTTTTCAACATATGCAAAAACTTGAATTGCAATACTTTGATCTTGTCCAACAATTTATTCGCGCTGGAACGGAAGAAGAAAAAGCAGTAATTTTTAAAAAATTATCAAAAAAAGGAAATGAGTTTATAAACATTGCTGACAAGGTAATTATGAGACAAAAGCAGTTGCTCGCTGAAGATCGTGAGCGCACTGAACAAGAAATGAAACAAATACAAATGCTCTCCTCTTTGCTCCTTTTTGTATTATCTATTGTTATCATTAGTATAACATGGTTCATAAGTAGTAGAATTGCCAAGCCGATCCGCCTCGTTTCTGACGAACTACAACGCATAGCAAAACAAGATTTATCTTCCCCACCTTTGCCAGTGAAAACAAAAGACGAAACAAAATATATGATTGAATCAATTAATGACATGAAAACAAAATTGAAGCAAACGATTGAAACGATGAAGGATATTTCTATTCATATGGCATCGCAAGCAGAGCAGTTTGCCGCTAGCTCAGAACAAAGTACGCAGTCGTCCGAGAAAGCGACAGAAACGGCTGAGCAAACATATGCAGAAGCGGAACAACAATTGCGCATGCTCAAAGTAGCGGACGATTCTTTACATGAATTTTCCATTGGAATGAATCAAATTGCCGAAAGTACAGAAGATTTGCTTGCATCAGCAGAACGAGCACATGATTTTGTCAATCAAGGGAAACATTCCATTCAAGCGGTGACAACACAAGCGTCCGACATGCGTGATGCCATGTTTACAACAAAAACACTTGTTGAATCGCTCCAACAACATTCAGAAACAATTGGAAAAATTACAAACGTCATTACTGCCATTGCTGAACAAACAAATTTACTTGCACTAAACGCAGCGATTGAGGCCGCTCGCGCTGGTGAACATGGAAAAGGATTTACTGTTGTTGCTGATGAAGTACGCAAACTATCCGAACAATCGAAAGAAGCGGCCAAAGAAATTGAAATGATGCTAGATCAAATAAAGATCCGAACAAAAAAAGTAGCGCAAGCCATCGAGGAAAATACGAAAAAGCTTGTTGACGGCACGACATACTACGAAACGGCAAAACGCTCATTTCAAGCAATTGATGAATCAGTAGAGCGAGTGTTTTCTAAAGTACAAACAACATCGGCAGCGATTGAACAAATGACCGCGATTTCAAATGAAATAAATGAAACGATGAAACAATTAAAACAATTAGCACATCAAGTCATGCAAAAAAGTAAAGAAAGCGCAGTAACTGTAGAAGAACAGCTAGCCATGAACGAACAAATTTCTTCCGCTGCTCAAACACTTACTAAACTTAGCGAGCAACTGCGTACAATGGTTGAATCATTTCATCTGTAGCTGTGCATGCATGTATGCACAGCTACTGCTTATCAAAATATTGAGCAAGCTCAACAATCATTGCCCCCATCCGTTCATGATCTGGTGCAATGACACGTGCAATCCCTTCTTCATGTAACGCTTCTTTTGTCACCTTCCCAACTGCAACAGCTACAACGTTATCGCCAAACGCTCGTTTAATTTCACGTATGTATCCCCATTCGTTCACAAACGAAAAGAAAAAACGCACTTGAATCGCTGATGTAAAACAAACCGCTTGCACAGACCGAGAAATGATTTCATCAACAAGTTGTTTCATCACATCAGGTGTAGGTGGAGTATGAAGATATGGCCATACTTCTTTATACAAAGCCCCTTGTTTAACTAAAAATTGTTGTAATGACGGAGCGGAATCTCCATAAAGCTGAACAACGACACGTTTGTCTGTCCACTCTACTGCCTTTAGCGCATGCACAAGACCTTGTGTTGTTCCGTCTTCTGCCGTTATGTGTGGACTTATGCCATATGTACGTAAAACGTTTGTCGTTTTATATCCACGCACCGCCACATGCGCTTGACGAATGGCTTGAAGAAACTTTTCTCCTATTCCCCACTCGTCTGCTTTTTTCATTAATGTGTCAACACCAATTCCTGTTGTAAAAATAAACCAGTCGTTTTGCTCATTCAAAATTCGGTAAAGTTGTTGCTTTAGCTCCTCATTAAAAAACATCGTTCCTTGGGCCGGACGAGAAAGAGGAATACCTCCTTGTTTGGTGATAAGTGTACTCATTTCCTCTATTTTACGAGAGGCACATAATGCAATTTTTTTATTCGTTAATGCTTTCTCAACCATTCTCTCATCTCCCTTTTTTCCCATCATACCACATAAAGATGCAAAATTGCGCAAAATTTGTAGAAACGTGACATAAAACATCGAACTATTATGTATTCACACCATCGTTCACTTTCTCTACAATGAAAAGAGATAATTCGACTTAAATATTCAAATAATTCAAAATATATGTCGAAAGGAGTGGCTTTTATATGCCCTCATTAATTAGAGAAGTATTGCTGAACTTATTTTTCATTATACTAGCATTATTGATCGTTCCGATTTGGCTTGAAGAACGCCGTATATCCGATTACGCAAAAACGATTTTGAAAACGATTGCCATCGGGATATGTATTATATTTTGTATGACTTTTCCTATACATATGACAAATGGTTTTATTTTTGATTTGCGTCAAGTGGCTATTTGGATCGGTGGTTTATATGGTGGAACGTTTTCTGCTCTTTTTCTTGCTATGACGACTATCATTTATCGAATGATTATTGGTGGCACAGAAGGTGTCATTGTAACACTGATCATTACCGTAATTCAAGTCATTATTTGTTTCTTTTTTTATCGAAAATTTCAAACGTCTTTGTCTTCGAAACAGCGAATAACTTCCATTACTATTTTATCAATCGGCACAGCTATTTTAACGATGGTACTTTCTAACATATGGATTGTTGATGAATATCAATTGTCACATATCATTTCAACATACTTTCCAGCGCAACCACTTGCCGCATTTTTAGGTGCTTACATTACTGAAACGATTCAAAAACATAGCGAACTTCGGCGGCGTATTGTCCGCGCTGAAAAAATGGAAGTCGTTGGACATTTAGCTGCTTCTATTTCACATGAGGTGCGTAACCCATTGACTGTATCGAGAGGATTTATGCAATTGCTACTCCAAAGCGAACGAATGAATTATAAAGATAAGCAATATATTCAAATCGCAATTGAAGAAATTGATCGTGCAGAAGCGATTATTACCGATTATTTAACGTTCGCAAAGCCTGCACCAGAACATGTTGAAAAATTAAACGTAAAAACAGAAATTGAGCGAGTCATTGATATTTTACGCCCCTTTGCCAACATGAGTAGCATTGAAATTCAAACATCTCTTGTTCCGTTTGCAGTGAAAGGAGAACGTCAAAAGTTTCAGCAATGTTTACTCAATGTAATGAAGAACGCCATTGAAGCGATGCCAAATGGAGGTACGTTGCGTATTAACGTATCGATCGATAAAGATTACGTACTTATTCATATTGGTGATACAGGGGTTGGCATGACAAAAGAGCAAATTGAACGTTTAGGAGAACCGTATTTTACAACAAAAGGAGCAAAAGGGACCGGTCTCGGAATGATGGTTGTATACCGTATTGTGGAAACAATGAAAGGTGATTTATTATTCATAGCGAAGTTGGTCACGGAACAGATGTATATATGTATTTTCCATCTTATTATAAGTCGGATATGGAACAATCATCAAAACGATCTCCATTTGAACAAGTTAGTTATTGACTTGTTCTTTCTTTTTTATTGATTATTTAGAACATAGTTTAATTAGTAAAAAGGCCGTATATCAAACGACCTTTTATAACTGCTTAGAAAATTCCTTACCAAACGCCATGCATAATTGTTTCTCTTCATTTGTTGGAGTCAATTCAATCTTCAATCCTTGGAGAACGACTTCAGCCCCTCGTTCTTGTAGCTTTTCCGTTAAAATGTCGACTGCCGCACCGTATTTTTCATAACTTGAATCGCACGAACCGAAAACAGCTGCTTTTTTACCCGTTAAATCTACATCATCTAATTCATCATAAAAATCCAAAAAATCATCTGGCAATTCACCATCCCCCCATGTGTACGCTCCAAGCAAAATACCGTCATATTTCTCAAGCTCTGTTGCTGTGGCGTCTAATACTTCTTTCACGTCTAACTCCACACCTTGTTCTCGAACACCTTCAGCAATCGCTTCTGCCATTTCTTCTGTATTGCCTGTCATGCTTGTAAATACCATGATTACTTTTGCCATCAGTAATCCCCCTATAAATATAATTGATAATTATTTTCAGTAAATATATTAATGATAATGATTATCTTTGTCAAATAGTTTTCATACAAAACGCGCGATTTTTCTCATCGCGCGCTTTGTATCTATTATTCTTTCACTTCTTTTTTCCAGAATCCAACCATGAATGCAGTCACAAGTGAACCGATGAAAATGGCAAGCACATATAACAATGGATTCCCTTTTACAATCGGGATAACAAAAATGCCGCCATGTGGTGCAGGAAGTCCAATACCAAACATCATCGTTAACGCCCCCGCAATGGCTGAACCGACGATAATGGAAGGAATGACACGTCCTGGATCAGCTGCCGCAAACGGAATAGCTCCTTCTGTAATAAACGAAGCACCCATAATATAGCACGTTTTTCCCGCTTCTCGCTCTGCTTTTGTAAATTTCTTTTTAAATAACGTCGTTGCGAGCGCCAATCCTAACGGTGGAACCATTCCACCGGCCATAATAGCTGCATGTGGTGCATAGTTCCCTGCATCAATCATCGCAATACCAAATGTAAACGCTGCTTTATTAATCGGTCCACCCATATCAACTGCCATCATTCCTCCAAGGATAAGACCGAGTAAAACGAGGTTGCCTGTTCCCATATTTTCAAGCCATGTTTTCATTCCTTCATTTAATGCTTTTACTGGATCAATAACGACATACATCATAATAAGTCCCGTTAGCAATATACCGAACAACGGATAAAGAAGAACAGGTTTAATTCCTTCAAGTGATTGCGGTAGGCGACTAAACCATTTTTTCAACCCTACAACGAGATAACCGGCTAAAAAGCCAGCGATAAGACCCCCTAAAAAACCAGCACCACCATTTGCTGCCATAAATCCCCCGACCATTCCGGGCGCAAACCCTGGACGATCAGCGATGCTCATCGCGATAAATCCAGCTAACACAGGAATCATAAGGGCAAAGGCACTACCACCACCGATGTCCATTAATGCCTTTGCAATCGGATGGAATGACGGGTCATTTGGATCAAACGCTTTAATACCGAAAATAAACGAGATCGCAATTAAAATACCGCCACCAACAACGAACGGAAGCATATTCGATACGCCGTTCATTAAATGTTTATAAAATCCTGTTCGTTCTTTTGATGCATATGAACGCTGTCCACCGCTTGCGCGATAAATTGGTGCCTCTTGTTTTAAGGCTCGATCAATGAGTTGCTCTGGTTTACGAATCGCATCGGCAACAGGTACTTGGATGACATGTTTTCCATCAAATCGATCCATCTCTACTTGCTTATCTGCTGCAACGATAATGGCGACCGCTTCTTCAATTTCTTGTTGTGTTAATTCATTTTTCACACCACTTGAACCGTTTGTTTCTACTTTTATATCTACTCCCATTTCTTTTGCTTTTGCCTTTAAGGCGTCAGCAGCCATATACGTATGCGCAATTCCTGTCGGACAAGCCGTAACAGCTAACACTTTTTTCTTTCCATATAGTTGTTTTTCTTCTGTCACCATTTCTCCCTCCTTTTCTTGAATCGCCTGAATGATCTGTTGCTTTGTCGAAGCGTTTTCAATTTTTGAACGAAATGATGCATCCATTAACAATGTGGACAAGCGAGATAGCGCTTCCAAATGTGTGTTATTTGCTCCTTCAGGTGCGGCAATCATAAAAAACAAATGGCTTCGTTTTCCGTCTAACGCATCGTAATCAATTCCTTCTTTCGAACGTCCAAAAACAACGGCTGGAGTGCGCACCGCTTTTGTTTTTGCGTGAGGGATGGCAATTCCTTCACCAATCCCTGTTGTGCTTTGCGCTTCGCGAGCAAAAATTGCTTCAATAAACGTTTGACGATTGTGTAACTTTCCTGTCTTCTCAAGAACGTCTACTAATTCTTCAATCACTTCTCTTTTTGTTTGGGCTTTTAAGTCAAGAATAATTGTGTCTTCTGTCAACAAATCTGTTATTCTCATACACGATCCTCCATTCGTGTGATGTTTACTTTGTCGAGCAAGCGATGAACTTCTTCTTCTGTACATAAATCTTCAGAAAACGCCGTCGCACTCCCAGCGGCAACACTATAACGAAACGCTTCTTCAAGCGATGCTTCGTTCACGTATGCAGCTAAAAATCCTGCTACCATCGAATCACCGGCACCAACGGAATTTTTTACTATTCCTTTTGGAGCTTGAGCCACTAATATGACATCTTTATGGAACAAGATGGCCCCATCTCCAGCAAGGGAAACGATGACATGTTGCACACCATTGTCAACTAGTTTTTTTCCATATTCAATGATTTGATGGTGACTATGAATATGTGCCCCAAACAATTCTCCAAGCTCCATTTGGTTCGGTTTCAGTAAAAACGGCTCATATGCAACGGCTTGTTTCAATGCATTGCCACTCGTATCAACAACAACAGCAACCCGTCGCTTTTTTGCTTCTTCCATCATCGTGACGTAAAATGTATCATCTACTGATGGAGGAAGACTTCCTGCTAAAACGAGTATATCTCCTTTTTTTAATTGCTTAATTTTAGAAATTAACGCTTCTTTATGTTCGCCGCTAATGACCGGTCCTTCCCCATTTATTTCCGTTTCTTTTTCCCCTTTTAACTTAATGTTTAGTCGCGTTTGTCCAGGTACAGCAATAAAATCTGTTAAAATATGCTCTCTTTTCAATTCATCAGCAATAAACTGACCTGTAAATCCACCAATAAACCCGAGAGCAATATTATGAACATGTAGTCGCTTCAATACGCGTGATACATTAATCCCTTTTCCGCCCGGAAAATATGCTGTTTTTGATGCCCGATTTAATTTTCCAAGTTCGATCTGTTGTGCTTTCACAACATAATCGACGGAAGGATTTAACGTACATGTATAAATCATGATTTCACAACCTCTACTGTCGTTTTTGCTTCATACATTGCTAGCAACTCTTCATCCGTTTCATTCGTAATCATCGTTGCCTCTTGTAATGGGGCAATTTTCGCAAATGTGCTTTCATTCAGTTTCGAGTGATCTGCCAACACAAAAGCTTGTTGTGATAAATGAATAGCGGTTTGTTTTATAAGCGCTTCTTCCGGATCTGGAGTTGTATAACCAAAATCAATATGAACGCCATTTACACCGATAAAACATTTGTCAAAACTATACTGTTGCAACGAGTGAATAGCTCCACGCCCGATTAACGCATTTGTTTTTTTCTTAATGATTCCTCCAACAAGATACGTTGGGATGTCTTTTTCCAACAGCGCTTCAATATGCATAATGCCGTTCGTTACGACGACGATATTTTTTGCTTCGATATAAGGGATCATCTGTAATGTTGTCGTTCCTGCATCTAAATAAATACAATCACCATCTTGAATAAGACTCGCTGCGTATTTTCCAATGAGCTGTTTTTCATGAATGTTTTTGGTCGACTTTTCAAAAACGCTCAACTCTTCTCTTTTTTGTTGCAACAACGCAGCGCCACCATGAACGCGCTTTAATTTTTTTTCTTTTTCTAGTTGGCTTAAATCACGTCGAATCGTCGATTCCGAACATTGTGTTGCTTCGACCAATTCATGTAACTTAACTACTTCTTTTTCTTGCAACAACTGCAAAATAATGCGATGTCTTTCTGGTGTTAACAATTTTACACCTCCTTTTTTAAATCGCTTACATCTTTATCATACCGAAGGATCATCTAAAAATCAATCAAATTCATTCAATTTTATTCGAAAACTATCATTAATTTTTCACATATCATTCAAAAACAATCATATTTCAGAAAAATAAAAAAACTACCTCACGGTGAGACAGTTTCATTTTTTATTGATTATTTAGAACATAGTTTTATTTATAGAAAAACCGACTGCCCAAAAGACAGCCGGTTTGACTCTTTATTTAAACATTTGGGCAGCGCGAACTGCTTTTTTCCATCCAGCATATAAATGTTGGCGAACATCGGTAGACATTTTCGGTTCGAAGGCACGATCAATATTCCACTGCTTCGCAATCTCTTCTCTGCTTCCCCAATATCCAACCGCAAGTCCTGCCAAATAAGCAGCACCGAGAGCAGTTGTTTCGTTCACAATCGGTCTCTCAACTGGTACGCCAAGAATATCGCTTTGAAATTGCATTAAGAAGTTATTTTTTACTGCCCCACCATCAACACGTAATGTTGTTAACGTAATGCCCGCATCTGCTTCCATTGCTTTTAATACATCTTTCGTTTGGTATGCAAGTGACTCAAGCGTTGCGCGAATAAAGTGCTCTTTTGTCGTTCCGCGTGTCAAACCAAATACCGCTCCTCGTACATCGCTATCCCAATATGGTGTCCCAAGTCCTACAAACGCTGGTACCACATATACACCATCTGTTGATTGTACTTTCGTTGCATATACTTCACTATCTTTTGCTTCTTTAATCATCCGTAATCCGTCACGCAACCATTGAATGGCAGATCCAGCAACAAAAATGCTTCCTTCTAACGCATATTCGACTTTTCCATCGACTCCCCATGCAATTGTCGTTAATAAACCGTGTTTAGACTGAACTGCTTTTTCGCCCGTATTCATTAACATAAAGCAACCTGTACCGTATGTGTTTTTCGCCATTCCTTGTTCAAAGCATGCTTGCCCGAACAAAGCTGCCTGTTGATCTCCTGCAATACCAGCAATCGGCACTTCTTGCCCAAAGAAATGGTACGGTGCTGTATGTGCGTAAATTTCTGAAGATGGCCGAACATCCGGTAGCATTGCTTTTGGCACTTGTAAAATGCCGAGTAGTTCATCATCCCATCTTTGTTCATAAATATTGAACATTAACGTTCTTGAAGCGTTAGAGTAGTCTGTCACATGCACTTTTCCACCAGATAGTTTCCAAGTAAGCCATGTATCAATCGTCCCAAATAACAACCCCCCTCGTTCCGCTTTTTCACGTGCTCCTTCGACATGATCTAAAATCCATTTCACTTTCGTTCCCGAAAAGTAGGCGTCAATGAGCAAACCTGTTTTTTCGCGAAACACATCATCATATCCGGCTTGTTTCAATTGCTCGCAAATTTGTGTGGTTTGGCGCGATTGCCATACAATGGCGTTATAAATCGGTTGTCCTGTTTGTTTGTCCCATACGACCGTTGTTTCACGTTGGTTTGTAATACCGATTGCGGCGATTTGCTTTGGTTCAACAGCTGCCTCTGACAATACTGTTGCAATGACAGCTAAAATCGAACCCCAAATTTCATTCGGATTATGCTCAACCCATCCTGGTTGAGGAAAATGTTGTGTAAACTCTTTTTGTGCAATATGAACAATTTCCCCTTTTTGATTAAATAAAATAGCACGTGAGCTCGTTGTTCCTTGATCAAGAGCTAAAATGTACATACACCTATCCCCCTTGCAAAAAAAGACCCACACCGCAATCAATAAAAATGCGTGTGAGTCTCCGTTTCTCCGTCACTAACATGATGAACTTACTATAAGACTAATCGATTTTGAAAACGCTGTCAATATATTTATTACGGAGCAAAAAACCGCCAAAGCTCGATATTTGATGTCGTTACCGCAACAGCTCCTGCAGCAAGCGCTGCCTCAACCTCCGTTTCGTTTTCTATTAATCCTCCAGCAATAATTTTTTTCCCGGTTCGTTCATGAAGTTGGGAGATAACTTTCGGGACAACACCAGGTAGTACTTCAATATAATCGGGATTTGTTTTTTCTACAAGTTGAACGCTTCGTTCAAAGGCGTTCGAATCAATAATAAATGTGCGTTGAATCGCAACAACACCTTTTTGCTTTGCTTTCGTAATCACACTACTTTTTGTTGAGATCAGTCCGTATGGTTTAACGAGTTGGCATAAAAATTCTGTCGCATATTCATCGCTTTTTAACCCTTGAATTAAGTCAACGTGAAGAAACATTTTTTTCCCATGTTCATTTGCATATGTATACACACTTTTCAACATACCGATATGAATGTCTAAAAACACCCCGTATTCATAATTCATTTTTAATAGCTTATCAAAATCTTTCATCGAACGTACTGCTGGCAAAATACGTTGCCCGTTCATCCTTCCATCACCTTCACATAAAATGTACGTGTTCTCGGTCCATCGAACTCGCAAAAATAAATGCCTTGCCATGTTCCGAGAAGCAACTGACCTTTTGTGACAATGACATGCGCAGATGATCCAACCGTGCTTGCTTTCATATGAGCAGCTGTGTTTCCTTCACTATGCCGATCGAGAGAATGATACCATGGATACAATTCATCAAAACGGCGAATCATGTCCCTTTTAACATCTGGATCAGCATTTTCATTAATCGTGATTCCTGCTGTCGTATGTGGACAATAAACAACAACAACTCCTTCTTGTATACCACTCTCTGTAATAAAGGATTGAACAAGTGAAGTAATGTCTACAAACTCATCTCGCTTCGTTGTTTGAATCGTCCATCGTTTCATCATCATGCCCTCCCACCTTTATCCTCATATATTTATGATCATACATATTTTCACAATTGTTTTCTATAAAAAATTCATCTATTGGCGACTATAACATAAATAAAGCCCAGACTTTACTGGACTTTATTCATACACATGATGAGAAGGGATAATATAATCTACCGAAATCACAGGCAAATCGTGCTGTTCTACTGAAGCTACAATTAACCCCTGCTTGCTTACAATACCGAATTGTTCTTTTTGTTGATCAAATGCTGCTTCACCAAATGCTAAAATCGTTTGATATAACTTTTCTTGATCAACTTTTTGCTTCCGTACATGATTGCTTAACTTAATGATCACTTCTTTTCCACGAATTTGACCACGATACATGCCGCTCACTCCCTTTCTATACTACTTACTGTTAATGTTATGCACTGATTACAAAAATCCTCCTCTAAAAAAATTTTTTGAAAAAATCGCCTTTTTGTCTTGACTCTTCCTCATGATTCGTGTATAGTCTAATTATCATCTAACTGAATATATGTCCTGCACCGATTGGTTGCTGTGAGTATATTCCGTTATATGAAAAATTTTTTTATTAGCCTATTCGGTTAAAAGGTATTAGGAGGATTCAGTATTATGCAAAACGGTAAAGTAAAATGGTTTAACAATGAAAAGGGTTACGGATTCATCGAAGTTGAAGGTGGAGACGATGTATTCGTACACTTCACAGCAATCCAAGGTGAAGGCTACAAGACGTTAGAAGAAGGTCAAGCTGTTTCTTTTGAAATCGTTCAAGGAAACCGTGGTCCTCAAGCTGCAAACGTAGTGAAATTATAATCGTCTGAGATGATTCATATATAGCTCGACGAAAAGACCAGCATATTGCTGGTCTTTTTTATTACATACTCTCCTCTTTTTACACAAATACTACAAGCGAGGAGGGATGACGATGACGCAAAATCCAAAAAAGCCACATCTTCAATCAAATAGCGTATTTACGAAAATTGAAGATGCACATTTAGCGGTTGAATCGGCAAAAAAGATGGTTGCAGCGGCAACGATGAGCCTAGATGAACACGCTTTTAATCATGCAAAACAAGCGATTGAAAATGCCAAAGAAGCGATTACACGTGCCAAAACAAGCATGCAAGATCCCTTGCTTTTGCAGTGCGAAAAAGAACTAGCAGACGCATACCATCAATTAGCGGAAACGATGAATCATATGTAGCAACAAGGTGTCCCACATACTTGGGGCACCTTGTTACGTTTTTTGCTTCACAAGCAACTGACCGTATTGTTGGATTTTTTCTCCTACTGTACATGTTTGAATGCAAAACGATTGCGCATACGACTTTCCGCACTCTTTACGAAACGTTCTCTTTACAAAACAACCTTCGCAATACGTATCAAATAATTCATTTAACCGAAGCAACACGTCTTTTCGATTCATCATTTGCACTCCAACCGTATTGTACTCCTAATCATCGTTCCCTGAAGCGCTTGTGTGGCTAACTGATCCGCTTCACTATTTTCTTTTCTATTAATGGGTTCATAAATTGGAGAAATACGAAGCTTCTTCATTTTTTGCTCAATTCGCTCCACCCATCTCCCCTCGTGTGAAAATACAGGCCAATCATTAGACAATTGATGCAATACAACATGCGCATCCCCGCGGAATACAACAGGCAAATGATGAACACCAAGATGCTCGAGTTGTTCGAGTAAAAAATAAAATGCCGCATACTCAGCTTCATTATTTGACTGCAATTCATCTAACTGCGCATTTGCTCGCATGCGAAATTGTTCACCGTTTTGTTTATAATAAATAACAATGCCAACCCCTGCTTTTTTCGATTGTCGATCAAAACCGCCATCAAAATAAGAAATCACATCATGCGGCTCCGTTTCAATTTCTTTCATTAGCTTGATTAACTCCTTTTTCGTCCACGCCACACCACTTGCATCATAAAATAAAAGTTGTTTGACTCTCCCTGTTTTTTCTATATCCTCAGCAAAAATTAAAGCCTCCGTCACTTCCATTTCTTTTGATGTCCACACCGTTTCCTTTTTTTTCGGTGTTACATATGTCCACTCCATAAACACCTTCATATTGCTCACCTTTTCTTTTTATTTTATTATAACAGTTTAGACAAAAAATGATGTCAGTTGTATAATATCGTTTGTGTCTTTATATTTTCATACGAGGAGGGATCACGATGTTTAACGAAATACTCGGTCTTTTTTCTGCCATCGTCACATTTTCACTTGTGTTGCTCATTTATCGTTTCTTTGGTCGCTCAGGTTTATTCGTATGGATTGGCTTTTCTACTGTTGTCGCTAATTTACAAGTCGTTAAAACGGTTGAATTGCTTGGTATGACAGCTACACTTGGAAACGTCATGTACGGGACCGCTTTTTTAGTGACAGACATTTTGAGTGAAAAATACGGAAAAAAAGAAGCACAAAAAGCGGTATGGCTCGGCTTTTTTACACTTATTTCACTCACAATCGTCATGCAAATCGCTTTATTATTTAAGCCGCATGCGAGCGACTTTGCTCAACCAGCTTTAGAAACGATCTTTGGTTTGTTACCACGTATCGCAGTTGGTAGTTTGCTTGCTTTTTTAATTAGTCAATCGCTTGATGTTCACTTATTTCATTGGTTTAAAAAGAAGTTTCCGCGCGATTCTCAACTTTGGATTCGTAATAACGGAAGCACAATGATTAGCCAATTGATTGACACACTCGTTTTCACATCCATTGCATTTCTCGGTGTATTCCCATTGCATGATTGGATACAAATTTTTATTACGACGTATGTACTAAAATGGATTGTTGCAATGTTAGATACACCTTTTGTGTATTTTGCAAAAAAAATATCTCCAAAATATACAGAATGATGGTAAAATGTTGTATGGGACTTCGGTCTTATACAACATTTTTTGTAAAGGAGAGTCAAATGAAATATAAAGCTGACGTTAGTTTATTATTTGTTGCATTTGTTTGGGGTGCTACGTTTGTTGTCGTTCAAAACGCCATTTCTTTTTTACCTCCATTGATGTTTAATGGCATACGTTTTGCGATCGCAAGTGTATTGTTATGGATTTGGGTATTTATCTTCGAACGCAAGCCTCTAGATCGACAACTCGTTCGCGCTGGATTGATTCTTGGCATATGGTTATGTCTTGGATATGCCTTTCAAACGATTGGCTTATTATATACAACTTCATCAAAAGCTGGATTCATTACCGGATTAAATGTTGTTATCGTTCCTTTCCTTTCACTTATCATTTTAAAACAAAAACCTTCGTTTAACGCCGTTCTCGGAAGCGTACTCGCTACATGCGGACTATATCTTTTAACCGCAAGCGGAGATATGTCGATCAATAAAGGGGATGTGTTCGTCTTTTTATGCGCTATCGCTTTTGCGCTACATATCGTAACGACAAGTATATATGCAACAAAATTTTCATCTATCCTACTAACTACTGTTCAAGTTCAAATTGTATCTATCGTTTGTTTTGTATGTTCATATTGGTTTGAAGATTGGTCTCTTATTTCGCTCAACACTTTTTTTGAATTTGATGTATGGATGGCTCTACTCATTACTGCACTGTTTGCAACAACGATTGCTTTCTTTATCCAAACACATTTCCAAAAATATACATCCCCAACGCGTGTTGCTTTAATTTTTGCTCTCGAACCTGTTTTTGCCGCTGTAACTGCATATATATGGAATGATGAACACCTTCAACAAGCCGCTTTATTTGGAGCTGGGCTTATTTTATTCGGGATGGTGTTATCCGAACTCCCTCAACATATATGGCAAAGAAAAAAGAGCGCTCGCCTTTCATAACGAGCGCTTCCATCTACTTATTACGTAAGCTAATCCTCCTGTAACAATACCAAGAAACGCCCCACCAATGACTTCAATGGGTTGATGACCAAGCCGTTCGCGCAATAACTCCTCTTTTCGATCAAGCTTACCACCATCAAGAGCTCCTTTTATCTTTTCGATCTCTTCAGTTAATTCATTCACACGAATAGCTAGTTCCCCTGCTTGATGACGTACCCCTTGAGCATCATACATAACAATTAAGCCAAAAATGGTTGCAAGGGCAAAATCTATACTCTGTACTCCTCTTTTTAAAGCAACATATGTGGCAAGTGAAGCAACTCCTGCGGAATGCGAACTTGGCATACCACCTGTCTCGAAAAAAAGTGACCAATCCCATTTTTTTGTTTTTCTTTTCGCCAATGGAATTTTTAAAAATTGCGCTAACGCAATTGTACATAGTGCTGTTTGAATGGCTCGATTCATGTCACTGCCTCCTCTTATATATATTTTTCGAAAAAGACGGATACAATATACGCAGGAGGTGGACATGATGAGTAAAAATAACGGAAGAAATCGTGGACAAAACGCTCCAAGCGTCAATCCACAAGGATATGATGCCACATTTACTCCTGATCCAAAAAGTGCACTAGAAAACGCAGCGAAAAAAGACGAACAATCGAGTAGGAGGAGGTGATTAACCTCCGTCCTCTCACACCACCGTACGTACGGT
>NZ_PEDM01000033.1 GCF_002742685.1 Anoxybacillus flavithermus | reverse complement strand
ACCGTTTCTCTCCTTTGGCGAGTGTTGGTCAAGGGCGAATCCGATCCCATCCTCCTCTTTAAATGCCTTAAAAAGGACTTTTCATAGATTTTTTGACACTACCCTTTATTATACGTAATTATTTGCATTTTGCAACTAAAAATAAAAAATATTTTTCTCTTCGTTCATAATCCACCAGTTCGAACTAACATAAAGAGAAAAATAAAATATAGATAAAATATAGATAAATAAGATTAACGGAATAATTAAATTTTTTTGTGAAAACAGTTATTTTTGATTTGACAATATGTTCTTAATCATATTGCGAAATGATGAGAAAAGTATTCGCAAAGGCGTTTGGCATGGATCAGAGTACATGTCGCATAAATGGCATGGACTGATAAACAATTTTATGAAAATCTTTATCATTATTTGATGATTTTAATAAAATTGATAACCTAGTGTCACACGCTAGATAAATGAACAGAGCGGTTCTTTTCTCGAACCGCCCCTTCATTTATTATTCTACTTCTGGTTTTTCTGCTGTCACACCGACATCTTTCCACGTCAACTGCGAGCTTGGATCGACCGTGAAGTTTTTCACCCGATTGTTTACTGCATAAAGCGCTGAACGGTATAGTGTCGGAATTACCGGGACTTCCTCGTTCATTAATGCTTGCCATTCGTTGTAAATCTTTTTCCGGTATTCTTTATCAAACGCTTGTTCCGAATGCCCTTTTTCGAGTAGCTCATCATTTTTCTCGTTCACCCAACGCGAGTAGTTGAACATGACGTTTCGTCCATACAGTCCGTATGGGTCAACATCTGTTCCTGTTCCCCAAGCAGCAGCAAACACATCGACTTTCGGGTCGTCTTTTTCAACCATATCATAGAACGAGTTAAACTCCGCTAAGCGTCCGTCGACTAATTGAACGTCCAATCCGACATCTTTCCAACATTGCATATAAAATTTCGCTAACGGTTCGGCCACATCGGAGCCGCTCATCGCAAGGAAATGAATCGTAAGTTTCTTTCCGTTTGGATCTTCGCGAAGCCCATCGCCATCTTTATCTTTATACCCTGCCTCATCTAACAGCTTTTTCGCTTTTTCTGGGTCATACGAATAGCCTTTTGCCTCTTTATTATGGTAGCCAGGAAACGATGGTGGAATGAGCGTTGTCGCAGGGAAGCGCAGCCCATGATAAAGTTTCTCGCCGACTGACTTGTTATCAATCGCATATGCCATCGCTTGGCGCAATCGTTTATCTTGGAATTTTGGATTGTCCATGACGTTTTCTTGCTTTTTCGCATCCCAATGCCCGAGCTTGAAGCCGATATAGTTGTAAGCTAAGTCGATTTTGCCAACGAATTGAATATTTTTCGTTCCTTTCGCACCTAAATACTGATCGGTTGGAAATTCTGCAATGTCAATTTCGCCTTTTTTCAACGACTGAAGAACGACTTTCGGGCTGACGACTTTTACAATGACCCCTTTTAAGTTCGGCTTTCCGCCATAATAGTCATCGTTGCGCACCATTTCCACCGATTCTCCTGGGACAATTTTCTTCACTTTGAACGGTCCGAAACCGATCGGATTTTTACGAATTTTGTCTGATTGAGCCAATTGGTCAATTGGAATATCTTTTAAGTAATGTTTCGGCAGCGGATATGCCCAAATTCCGGTTAACACGGATGGATTCGCCTGTTTCCACGTAATCGTAAGCGTTTTTTCATCGACTACTTCAATGCCGGAAATCGTTGACGCTTTTCCGCTATGGTACTCCTCCATGCCGACAATACCTTGTATAAGCGCATCGCCATAACGCACCCCTGTATAATCTTTATGTCCGATGACTAAATACGCATACTCTAAATCTTCTGCCTTTACTGGCTCCCCGTCGTGCCACTTCACGTTGTCTTTAATTTTAATTGTCATTGTTTTTTTGTCTGCGGAGAGCTCGTACGTGGCTGCCCCATCATTCGTAATCTCATAGTCTCCGTTTGTACGAAATAGCGATTCATCAAAAAACTGCAAAATTTCCGCATCTGGCTGCCCTGTGTAAAATGCATAGTTGAGCGTCCCCTCAAATGGTGTATCTGACACTAAACCATAAGTAAGTACGCCGTCGACAATTTCTCCATCGTTTTTGACCGTCATCGGAAAATTGCCGATGTCTTCTTTTGGTGCAGTTTGCTCCGTCGGTTTTTTTGGATCGCTACTTGTCGAGTCGGTGCATGCGGACAATACGAGTGCCAGTCCAGCGAGCACGCTAAAAAACTTCCAATACCTTTTTTTCAATTCCATCTCCCCCTTTTATCCTAATCGTTGTCTTGCATCAGCCGCACGTTTTAACGCTTGGCCGATAAAATTTATACACAACATCATTACTAAAATAAGTACTGATGCTGGTAACCAAACCCACCATTTGTTTTGCAATACATCCGGATTTGTCGCATAGCTGACTAATGTCCCTAAGCTTGGCGTGCTTTCTGGGAGACCAAATCCTAAATAGCTTAGTCCTGACTCAATTCCGATATTGCCTGCAAGATTCAATGTTAAATTCACGATAATGATCGAGCTTAAGTTCGGTAATATTTCCCGAATGATAATTTTCCAATCGGGCGTGCCGAGCGTTTTTGAGGCGCTCACATAGTCCAACTCTCGTTCCGCTAACGTCTTTGCCCGAATGAGCCGCGCTTTACCTGTCCATAGAAAGGCACTCATAATCAAAATAAACGTAAACACGTTATATTTCGGAACGATTGCCACGAAAACAATAACTAGCATTAAAAAAGGCAAAATAAGGATAAAATCAATAATACGCATAATGATGTTATCAATTACTCCACCAAAATAACCTGCAATTAATCCGATTGTTAATCCGATTAATCCTGTCAGCAACGTAATGGCTAAACCGATCGTAAAAGAATTTCTCGCCCCAATAATGAGTTGTCCTAAAATATCCCTTCCACCATAGTCTGTTCCTAGCCAATGCTCGGCAGACGGCGGGGAGTAGATGGACAAAAGATCGACTTTGACGATTTCTTCTTGATCTAGTACAATGGAAGCCCCGTATACAATGGATAGAATGAGTGAAAGAAGCAAAAGAGAGCTAAGCGCTAGTTTATCTTTCACTACTTCCCGCCATAGAACAGAAAAGGCTGAATGTTCTGTTTTTTTCACTCTTATACCCCCTCCTCTGTCTTATGCAATAAGTGGTCCATAATAAATCTTAATCACTCTTAATCTTGTATAATAACTGCTTGACTCAAATGCATCAATTAAACTATAATCAAGTCTTGAAAAAAAACAAAAAAAGCGATTGAAACCAAAAGCAAATACTTAAAGATCTTCACACAATCCACTCCTTTGTTTTTCATATATTCAAGTTAGAGCAAGCCAACCTTCGCTTCAATGCGATCCATCAAACGTTGAAGGACTTCGTTCAGAGCGTTGGGGAAATATTGCAAAGTCGGGTAATGATGTTACTCATACTGTTATTTAATGAATAATTTGGCTCTTCACCAAAAGTTGTACTTGACTATTTCAGATCATGTCTTACTTGCACCCATAGGAAAAAAATCAGTAAATCATACGTGACGGCTCAAGAAAACACCTCGCTTACCATGTACATGTTGTGTTAACGTGCCAATAATTTTGAATTGATTTAAAAAAATTGGTAAAGCACATAATATAAAAACAATATACTATTAATGATAAGCGTAACAAACAAGATTTTATGGATAGTTGTTTTTCTCTCTCTAACCCCCAAAAACTTAATTTGGAAAAATAAAAGTAGGATATTGAAAAAGGTAGGCACTAAAGTATAAAAATACCTTTCATCGCTAATTGATACTACGCTTGGATTAAACCAATAAATGAACGCATCGGAATTTTAAATCATCAAGCTGAATAAAATAATAAACCATGAAATAACTAACAAGAGAACCTTCATGAATATTCCACTTTTTTCAGAAAATCTAAGTTTCATAAAAGTAAAATGCCACCTACCTTATAATTGATTTGGATTAGTCACGCCTTTTTCTTGTTGCTGTTGCAACACTCCCTTTTTTTTTTCATAAAACATCATCATAATCTTATACATTTCTTTTTTCGAAATGATTCAAAGAAATCGAACCCGATCAAGCGATTAAACAAATGTTGTTGCACAACCCGTATAATCACCGCAATCCAAGTGCTGTTTCAAAAAGCCATTAACCGATCCATGTTCGTGATTACTGTCTTTTTCTCACTAATCAAGAAAAATTCGATTAAGATACATTGGAGCACTCTCTTCCCCCGTATATAGTGTCTTCATAGGTAGATCTTGATTTTGTGTCAATACATTCCTCCCCCTCCTCTACTCGATTCTGATGCGCGGATCAACAACACTTAAAATGATGTCCGATAACAATGTCCCGATTAATGTTGCAAGTCCTGAAATCATCACAAGTGCTGTCACGACGCTATAATCCCGCTGCATAATCGACTGAAGAAAAAGCTGACCAATCCCTGGATAACTAAAAATGGATTCTAAAAAAACAGATCCGCCAATTAATCCAGTAATTTCATAGCCTAAAAAAGCGGCAATCGGTAAAAATGAGTTACGCAAAATATGACGCGAATAAATTTTCGCTTCTGGCACTCCTTTTGCCCGCGCCGTGCGGACAAAATCTTTTACTTTTGTGTCAATAATTTCACTACGCAAATATTGAATGATTCCGACCGTACTAATTAACGCACCAGATAAAGACGGCAATAAAAGATGATTAAGCTTACTTATGTAATAATCAAATGTCCCTTCTTCTAGCTGAATATCAACGCTACCACCCGTTGGAAACCATCCGAGCTTAAACCCGAACAAAAAAAGCATGATGAGCGCAAAAATAAATAACGGGGTGGCAAAGCTAACATAGCTATATCCGACAATCAACTTATCTGCCCACGAATCTTGCCAACGACCAGAAATTACTCCTAGGGGGACGGCAATGGCGTATGTTAGCACTAAAATACACAACGAAAGCAAAATCGTATTCCACATTCTCCCTGCTAACAAGTCTGTCACAGGCTGTTGATGAACATATGATAATCCTAAATCTCCATGGAGTAAATTTTTTATCCAACGCGTATATTGAACATACAGAGGGTCGTTTAGCCCTAGTTTTTCTCTCATCTCTGCTAACGTTTGCGCATCCATTTTTGGATTATTCGCTAGCTGACCTGTTAAAGCGTCACCAGGCATCGCTTTGGCAAGCAGAAAAATAAGCACACTTAAAACAAATAGTTGTGGAATCATCATCATGATACGTCGCAATATAAATTTGACCATCCTCTCTCCTTCCTCTCTTACGGGATCGCAACCGAATGAGTTTCGGAAATGCGTTTCAGTGGATATACTCTTCCTTCCGCATCAAAATAACGAGAATACAATTGTTCATAGTCTTTTTCGATTTGTTGTCGTAGTTTTTGCTGCTCTTGCCGTCTTAACGGGTCGGCGTTAGGAATAGACGCCAATAACCTTTTTGTATAAATATGTTTCGGATCGTGAAATATTTCGTCCTTCGTCCCTTCTTCGACAAATTGCCCGCGGTACATAATACCAATGCGATCACACATATAGCGAATAATTCCTAAATCATGGCTGATGAACAAATACGTCAGCTGAAACTCTTTTTGAATATCTTTCATGAAATTCAATACTTGCGCTTGAACAGACACGTCAAGCGCCGATACCGGTTCGTCAGCAATGATTAGCTTTGGATTGAGCGTGAGGGCACGGGCAATGCCAATACGCTGCCGTTGTCCGCCGGAAAATTCATGAGGATATTTATAGACGGAGTCCGAATGCAGCCCTACTTTTTCAATGAGACCTTGTACTTTTTGTTTTTCTTCTTGCGGAGATAGTTTTTCAAAATTACGCAACGGCTCCGCAACAATATCTAATACTCGTTTTCTTGGGTTAAGCGAAGAGTACGGGTCTTGGAAAATCATTTGTATGTCTTTTCGATATTGGACAAATTCACGGCGACTTAGTTTCGTCAAATCTTTCCCATCAAACAAAATTTCTCCTGCTGTCGCTTTCACTAGGCCAATAATTGTTCGCCCCGTTGTCGTTTTCCCGCATCCCGACTCCCCGACTAGTCCGTACGTTTCCCCTTTTTTCAATTCAAAGCTAATCCCATCGACCGCTTTTACATGCCCGATGACCTTACGAAAAAAACCACCGCGCACCGGATAATGCACTTTTAGTTGATTGACTCGGAGAAATGTCATGCCTTTTCCCCCCCATCGGGAAAGTAAAAATGTTGGTAACACGTGCAACGAACCCAATGGTTTGGTTCGACTTCGCGCAATATAGGATGTGGCTCATGTTTTGATTCATGAATCCAACTAATTCTGGATCGAAATCTGCAGCCAGTTCTCGGAAGTTTCGTCAATGGTGGAACAATCCCCTGAATCACATGAAGCGTTTCTTTTGGAGTTTGCAAGGAAGGGATGGACTGCAGTAACGAACGGGTATACGGGTGCAACGGGCGGGTAAATAGCGTATGTACATCCGCAAGCTCGACAATTTCGCCTCCATACATGACGGCTACCCGATCTGCCATTTCTGCAACTACCCCTAAGTCATGAGTAATTAAAAGAATGCCTGTGTTGAGTTGTTGCTGTAAGTTTTTTAATAGGCTAATAATTTGTGCTTGAATCGTGACATCTAACGCCGTCGTCGGTTCATCGGCGATGAGTAGCGCGGGATTACAAGCAATCGCAATGGCAATGACTATACGTTGTCTCATTCCTCCTGATAATTCATGAGGATAACGGTCATACGTTTGTGACGGATTTGAAATGCCAACTTGTTCAAGCAACTCTAGCGTCCGATTTCGTTTCTCAGCAGTAGATAGTGTGGTGTGATAGTCCATGCTTTCTTCAATTTGTTTGCCAACAGTCATAAGCGGATTTAACGCCGTCAGCGGATCTTGAAAAACCATGCCGATATCTTTTCCGCGAATTTGATTTAATGCTTGTACCGATTGTGTTAAAAGATTTTTTCCTTTAAATACTACAGTTCCTTCTAATTTCGTCCGTTCCGGCGGATGTAATCCGATAATCGAAAGAGCGAGCGCGCTTTTTCCACATCCGGACTCTCCGACAATGGCAAGCACCTCGTTTTCGTGAACAGTTAGTGAAACATCATCCACCGCTGCATAATACTCATCTTGAATCCTGAAAGAAACTCGCAAACTTTCTATTTGTAACACTGATCGTTTCAACAAGCAGTCACCTCCTACTGAATAAACTGAAAATTATGTATTTTCATATAAAAATATATTATTACAATCTTTTTGTTATTTCAATATTTTTTTGGGTCTTCACCGAAAGTTGTACTTGATTATTTCAGAACACGCCCTTTCTATACTTATAAGGAAAAATAAGCAAATAAGGTTTTTCGTGCACGGCGACTCAAGAAAATCCCTCTCTTGTAAAGTACATGTTGTGGTGATGAACCATTTTTTGGATTTCTACCATAAGTTGTACTTGATAAGTAAAAACGACCATGGTCAGGAAACGAAAAACTCTACTTTACTTCCACATTACTCTTTTTTATATTGTTTTTTTTATATTGTTAAAAAAGAAGTACATATTTTGATAATAAACCTAAAAACAGAACCCTTTTTTCTCGTTACAACAAATGCACGTCGCTAAAAAAGACAGAAGCCCACCGACTTCTGCCTTTATGTTTATGCAATTTGAAGTGGCATATTTTCTTTTAAACCGAGCGTTTGGGCAGCGAGCGTTTGTACGTCGCGTAAAAGTGTTTCGTTTTTCATCAGCGACACGCCGTATGAAGGAATCATTTCTTTAATTTTTGGTTCCCATTGTTTCATCTCATTTGGGAAGCATTTTTCAATGACTTCAAGCATGACATGAACAGCTGTTGAAGCGCCTGGCGATGCCCCAAGTAGCGCAGCAACCGAGCCGTCGTGTGCGGCAACAACTTCCGTACCGAATTGAAGCGTACCTTTGCCCCCTGCTTCCGTATCTTTAATGACTTGTACACGCTGACCAGCAATAATGACATCCCAATCTTCGCTTTTTGCATGTGGGATAAATTCGCGCAATTCTTCCATGCGCTGTTCTTTCGACAACATGACTTGTTCAATTAAATATTTTGTTAATGCCATGTTTTTTGCTCCTGCTGCGAGCATCGTCAACACATTATGCGGCTTGACAGACGTAATTAAATCGAACATCGATCCGTTCTTTAAAAACTTTGGCGAAAAGCCAGCGAACGGTCCGAACAATAACATTTTTTTACCGTCAATAAAACGCGTATCTAAATGCGGAACGGACATTGGCGGTGCACCAACTTTCGCTTTTCCGTACACTTTCGCATGATGTAGGTCGATAATGTCTGGATTGTTGCACACCATAAACAATCCGCTTACTGGAAATCCACCGATTCCTTTTCCTTCAGGGATGCCTGACTTTTGCAATAAATGTAAGCTGCCGCCACCCGCACCGATAAAGACGAACTTCGCTTGATGAACTTCAACTTCACCAGTCGCTAAATTGCGTACTTTTACTTCCCATAGATTGTCGCTCGTCCGTTTCATATCCTCAACGTGATGTTTATAATATAAATTGACATGCTTATGTTCTAAATGTTCAAATAACATGCGCGTTAAAGCGCCAAAGTTCACATCGGTCCCTGACTCTATGCGCGTGGCAGCAATCGGTTCTGTGACGATGCGGTCTTCCATCATTAGCGGAATCCACTCTTTTAATTTTTGCGGATCGTCGGAAAATTTCATTCCTTTAAATAAAGGATTATGCACCATTTGTTCGAACCGCTTCTTCAAAAACGCAACATTTTCTTCCCCTTGCACGAAACTCATATGTGGAATAGGCATAATAAAGTCCTTCGGGTCGCGAATGCGCTTGTTTTGAACAAGATAAGACCAAAATTGGAGCGACTCTTGAAACTGTTCGTTAATTTTGATCGCTTTGCTTACATCAATTGATCCGTCCGTTTTTTCTACTGTGTAGTTTAGTTCACAAAGTGCGGCATGACCGGTTCCGGCATTGTTCCATTCATTCGAGCTTTCATCTGCCGGTTGATCAAGTCTTTCAAACACCGTAATTTCCCACTCTGGCGCTAACTCTTTCAACAATGTCCCTAAAGTCGCACTCATAACCCCCGCACCAATTAAAATGACATCTGTTTTCATCACTGGACCCCCTAAATCCCATCAATTCGATCAAAAACTTCTCCGCATTTATTATAACACATTTCAATTATAGTATGTCACTATTATTCTACACGATTAAAAAAGTGTTTATATAATTAAATAAAAACGAATATACTTACATATGTTCAAAAAAAGAAACAATATTCTTTCTTTAATGATTTTACAAAATCATTCGATATTTTTCTAGTTCGATTCAAAAAAAAGCTCTGTTAATGTTTAATGTTGATTTTTTCAATAAAATGTTAGGGAACCATCTTTTGGTTCCCCAATTCCCAATAAACCAGTCTATTAGATATTCAATAAAGATGTTTGTTTTATATGTTCATACTCATTGTAATGGTTCTATTTTTGAATCCTAATTTTCCGTACAGTTTAATCGCTTGATTTCCTGCATATACACTTAAGCGAACCTCTGAATATCCATCTTGTTTAAGATGTTCGATACCAGTTTCCATCAATTGTTTTGCAATTCCATTTCCCCTAAATTCCTCTAACACAAACAATTCATAAATAAATCCATATATCTTTTCAGTAAATTGGTCTTTACTTTTTCCTATAAGAATCCAACCCATTAGATTATCGCCTTCAGTTGCTATCAAATAATAGCTTCCTTTCTGCAATAATAGTTCAATAAGTTGTTTGACTTTTTCATCTGACGGTTTTGCTTCGCCTAATGTACCTTCGAATAATGCTTGTGGTGAAAGTGATAAAACCTTTTTATATTCCGAATCGTTTGGTTTTCTAATTTCCATAAATTGAGTTCTCCTCTCCCAGTATTTATAAGCCGATTGCCCGTTAATGACCTTTTTAAGCACTGAACTTAGATAGACGGAGACTTTCAAAAGTTTCTGTCATTTCAAATACAAATGAGGTAAGCAGAAGCTCTTTTATATGTTGCTTGGTATTTTCGTTACTGCGGCTATCTACAAATAAGAACCAAGCAAGGTAATTATCAAGATATTTTGTAGCCACACCTTTAAAACGGTCAATCCACTTCTTCATCCGAGAATGAAAACTGTTGACATTTTGAATGTGATATAAGCCTTTTATAACGTGTTTTCCATCATCGGATTTGATTCGGTAATGCTCTAATCCTTTTTCTTTTGCATAGGTTTTGTATGCTCTCCAAGCATCTGTAACAAGCACATTGTCAGACGATAGTTTAGTACCAATGATAGTTTCAATTTTGGTTTTTACAATACGCCCCATACAAGATACTTTGGAGACGGTTGCTTTTGTACGGTCTCTTGCAACAAGAACACATACTTGTTCGTGGCTGATTCCTCTGTGTTTGGATTTTCCTCCACGTTTTCGAGGCTTCCGTTCTGTAATGCCACATTGCCCTTTTTGAGAGTACAAGAAATAGGTCTCGTCAACTTCAACGATACCTTCAAAATGGTCAAAATCCATTTGCTTTAAGGCGGATAGCAGTTTATGTCTTCAGTAAAAAAGTGTAACCCAAGTAACCCCTACGATTTCAGCCGATTTACGCAGGGAGTAGCCTTTGAACATACAATCCACAAATGTAATCCATTCATCACCTTTTCGGGTGCGATAAAGAACGGTGTTAGTCGTATCCGTAAAGGTTTTAAGGCAACTTTTACAACGATACCGTTGACGACCCTTGACTTTTCCGAATCGAACAACGTGTTCAGATGTACAATGGGGACACTCGAAACCATCTTTAAAACGAGTTTCCCTCATTTCGTTAATCAATCTACCACCAACGGAAGAGGTCGGGTCAACATAACGTTTTACCCATTGATATACTTGTTCCCTTTTAGTATGGGGTAAATTGTCGATGTATTTTAATAGGTTACTGAACGCTTTGGCCATCATTAACACTCCCGAACCTTTGTTCTAATTGTAATTATAGCAAGAACTGGGTTGGGTTTCAAATATCAACAATGTTCTTTAACAGAGCCAAAAAAAAACGAACGAGGTTACCCTTGTTCGTTTTACTCAGCCAGCGCTTCTTGCGTACGAATAAATTGGTCATAAAATGCAGCAAGCGATGTGTAGACGTACGGAACGAGCCATAAAAATCCGATACCAAACGTGATAATCGAGAGAAGCCCCCAGCCAATAAAACTCAAATATAATAAAAATAGTTTCCCTTTATATCCTTTCATACGTTTTTTACTTTCGCTAATCGCTTGAAGTGGACCGTATTCGGGATGATCTTTTAATAAAAAGAATGTTTGTGAATAAGATAACGATTTAATAATTCCAGGGATAATAAGTAGCAAACTCCACAAAAACACAAAAATACCAAATAAAACGGACGTGCCAATGAGTTTTAATGATAACTTCCCATTTTGATATACTGTAAACATCGGAGAGATTCGGACAGGTTCATAGCGATACACATCTAAAAATACCCAATACACAACAACACTAAACGGAATGAGCGCAAGTGAAAGAAGCAAACTGACGATCGAAACAGATGTTGGCACGTTTTCTTGTTCAATCCATACGTCCCATCCTCCACTTAATATAACCTCAACTACCATAGGGAAAACGATGGTCACGAACGCATAAACAAGCATAAGAAGCACGGCACCGCCCCATTTTCCTTTCAACGCTTCCCTTGCCTCACGCCGTAATGATGATGATGTCATAAGATGAAGCCCTCCTTTGCATAATAATGCTTACACATATATTGTATGGTATTCCTGTTCATTGTAGCATATATTCTAACTCTTTTATCCAAAAAACGAAATACATCCCTCATATTTTTCGTATATAATGGATGTATCAAACAAATTGGAGGAAAAGCAAATGAAAAGCATCAAACCTGGCCGTGGACCGTCCATGCAAGGATTTATTGGCAGCATCGCCACCGTTTTATTCGGTATTTTTTGGACGTTTATGACTTTTTCTATTACAAAAGATTCTCCCATTCCAGGGTCACAAATCTTTCCTCTTTTCGGTTTCGTTATAATTGGTATCGGTATTTTTCAAGCTGTGTATCATTATAAAAACGCTACAGGGAAAGAACGAATGTCGATCGTCGATATTGTGGAAGAAAACGAGGAAAAAGACCCGCTCAACACTCGTTTTGGTCATATCGAAGGAGAAAAGTTTTGTCCACACTGTGGAACGAACGTACAAGCAAACTTCCGCTTTTGTCCATCTTGCGGAAAGGCATTATAAAACCGAGCATATCGCTCGGTTTTAATGTCCAATCGTTTGTTGAAGACCTCCTGGCTTGTTGTAGAGGGCAAGGCGATTCACAAGCGTTTCGCACGCTTCACTTAAGCCGATGACATTCGCTTCTATGCCGTTTTGGTGCATTTTGATGACGACGCGATCGATCGCATGCACACCTGTTTCATCTTTAATGCGCGCCTTCGCTAAGTTAATGTTTACTTTTTTCACATCGTCATTGTAGCAAAACGCACGGACAAAATCATTTGCCGAGGCGAAAAAGAGCGTGCCTTCTACATCATATGTTGCGATGTCACCTTTTATTGTTTTCGTCACCTTCACTTTAGACATATCCGCTGCAAAAAATAACGCACTTAACATCATTCCAGCAATCACTCCGATCGCTAAGTTATGCGTGATTACCACTGTGGCAACAGTAATAATCATGACGAAAGCATCCGCCTTTGGCACCTTAGCGAGTCGTTGTATCGAGCCCCAGTCAAACGTGCTGATCGATACCATAATCATAACGGCAACGAGCGCCGCGAGTGGAATTGCAACAACAATACGGTTAAACACCACAATAAGCACCATTAAAAACACACCAGCCACGAGGGAAGAAAGGCGACCTCGTCCGCCTGATTTCACGTTAATAACTGATTGCCCAATCATCGCACATCCTGCCATACCACCAAAGAAACCTGCCACAATATTAGCGATTCCTTGTCCGCGCGACTCTTTATTTTTGTCGCTTTCTGTATCGGTCAAATCGTCGACAATTTGTGCCGTTAAAAGAGATTCAATTAATCCAACAAGCGCAAGAGATAATGAATAAGGAAAAATGATCATAAGCGTTTCAAAAGTCCATGGCACATTCGGAATCAAAAAGCTCGGCAATGTTGCAGAAATAGCTCCCATATCTCCAACGGTGCGCACATCTAATTTTGCCACGAAAGCGATCGTTGTAATGACGATAATCGCAACAAGGGGAGATGGGATCGCTGTTGTGATGCGCGGGAAAACGTAAATAATGAACAAACCGAGCGCAACAAGTGCATACATTACCCAAGATTCTCCTTGGAAATGTGGCAATTGAGCAGCAAAAATTAAAATAGCAAGCGCATTAACGAATCCGATCATAACTGAACGGGGAATGAATTTTAATATATTCCCGATTTTAAGTAAACCTAAAACCATTTGAATGACACCTGTTAAAATCGTAGCTGCCAGCATATATTGTAAACCGTGCTCTGCTACTAAACTAACAAGAACAAGAGCCATTGCCCCCGTTGCCGCAGAAATCATCCCCGGTCTTCCGCCAACAAAAGCGACGACGACCGCAATACAAAAAGAAGCGTATAAACCAACCATCGGGTCAACCCCCGCGATGATCGAGAATGCAATCGCCTCTGGAATAAGCGCAAGCGCAACGACGAGCCCGGCAAGTACATCTCCTCTAATATTTCCAAACCATTCTTCTTTCCAATGTTTAAACATACAACCCCTCTTTCCTTTTTATATTGCTTCTTCCGTAAAGAAGCGTCCCGTACACAACAAAGCGATTATACATAACATTGTTCACATGCTCAACCTTCTATGACGGCTTAGAAACGGCTATACATGCATACATATCAACAAAGAAAGCGATACCAAAAATTTTTTTTGAAAAAGCTTTCATTAGACGATATAATAAACAAAAATCGTTTGTGGGGTTGAAACAATGAAAAACATTTTACTTGCGTCAGATGGCTCTGAACATGCTTTACGTGCTACAAAAAAAGCCATTGAACTTTGTTCGTACATTCGAGAAGCAATGGTCACTGTGGTGTACGTTATCAATACGACAACTGCAAAAACGGATGTATTGCTAGAGGGGAACATAGAAGAACGTGATGCGATGCGTAAAAAACGTTTAGCTTCAACCGAGGCGTTGCTGAAAGAAGCGAATATCCCGTACGAAATTCATATGTTAAGAGGAGAACCAGGACCTGCGATTGTTGAGTTTGCAAACGCTCATCCTTTTGACCTCGTCGTTGTTGGTAGCCGCGGATTAAATACTTTACAAGAAATGGTATTAGGAAGCGTCAGCCATAAAGTCGCTAAACGAGTAGACGCACCCGTATTAATTGTAAAGTAAAAAAGTTCGGCGCCTGCCGAACTTTTTTTACCCTCTTTTTCTCTTTATAGACCGCATCAACCATACAGCACTAAAAACGAATACAGCAAAAACCCCAAGCAACGTGCCAAACATCACGAGTTGAAATACAATGTCCCCGATGTACATAAAATCAACTCCTTTTTTTCATTATACTTTATTTTTCATATACGAGCCATGTTGGTTTGTTAATTTTTGCTGATAAATGGACGATTTTTTCTTTTACGCGACTGGCTTCTTTTCCTTGAAGTGGAATCGGCTGATAGTTGTTTCGCGTCGTGACAGATGAGATGCGAAACGGGATAATGCGAATCGTTGTTTTTGGTTGTTTTATGCCGTTTGCGAAATAAAATGTTTGCTGATAAACAAACGTATCTTTATCGCTCGGATTTTTATTGCCTCCGAACATAAAGTTGCCTAAGCTATAAACAATCATTTTTCCTTTATATTGTTCAATGCCTTGAATGACGTGCGGATGATGACCAACGACAAGATCTGCCCCACTATCGATCGTAAATCTTCCTAACGATGTTTGCGTGCGATTTGGTATATAGCTTCGCTCTTCACCCCAATGAAAATGAACGAGAATAATTTGTGCCCCTTGCTTTCGTAGTGCGCGAATGTCGGTGACAATTTGCTTTCGTACTGCTTGGGTGTCGCTCCATCCTTTATAACCGAGCGTGACGATTTTTACTCCTTTAACTGTTTTCATTAAAGGTATACCGTTCCCGAAATAGCCAATTTTCGCTCGCTTTAGTGTTGCAATTGTATCCGTATATCCTTTTTGTCCATAGTCGAACGTATGATTATTCGCAAGATTCACCCCTTCAATGCTTGCGCCCGTTAAAATATTGACATACGATGGATCACCTCGAAACCGAAACTTCTTCTCCGCTTTTTGCGTGGCGTTTGTTAACGTTGTTTCCAAATTAACCGTTGTAAAATCATCTTGCTTAAAAATTGGCTCAATGTATTTCGTAAAAAAAATGAGACCGTTTTTTTTCGCTTCATGATCAAATGAATACGTATAGCCATAGTTATCATCGCGACCGAGCGTGACGTCCCCAGCAACGCTTAATGTAATGCTCGTTTCTCCTTGCGCCCAAGCAGGATGGGCAAATAAAAACAGAAAAATCCATAAACACATCCATATCTTTCTCACTTTTTCCTCACTCCCCTTTGTGTATATAAATTTTTTTCTACACATGGGGGAAAAACCCTTTTTTTATTTGTTGATGATTTAGAACATAGTTTTATAAAAATAGATAAAAAATGACTGTACATGTTGTGGCAATGGCTATGCCTATGAGCGTTTCGTACGGAAGCAATGTAAGGCGCTCTTTCGTTGACATATGTACACTCGCTGCGGTGATATGAAAAAAACTGCCGTGCGGTAAATGATCGAGCACTGTTGCACCTGCATGTACCATAGCTGCTCCCGCAAGCGATGGGACACCCGCTTCAACTAACGCTTTTCCAAACACGTGGCTTGCGACAGCTGTCCCCGCCGTTGTAGATGCAGTAATGCCTGACAATAACGCACCAGCTAACGATGCCATGACATATGGCGGAAACCCTAGCGATTCGAGCATGTGCATAACCGTTTGGTGCAAAGCGGAGTTCGCGATTACACCCGCTAGCGTTCCAGTACCAAGAAGCATGAATACAACACCGCTCATTTTTTCCATGCCTACGCGTAGAAACATGTTCAACTCCCTCGTTTTATTCATAACAATCACACCAATCACCGCACCAGTCGGCAAAGCGATAAGCGGATCCATTGACACACCAAAGAGCGGACGTGACAATAAAAGAATCATCGCAACACCGGGAGCAACGATCGCTTTTTGCCATGGAGGTGTTTCTCTTTCAACCGTTTCAATTTTTGGCATATGTTTGTCATCACCTCGCCACCGTTTTGCAAGCTGGTACGTGACAAAAAGACCAATCACCGCCGGTGCGATGCCTGCCATCATGAGAGAGGAAAGAGGGACATGAAATGCCTCAGCAGCTGCAATCGTATTCGGGTTAGGAGAAATAATATTCCCGGCTTTCCCCCCACCAATTAATGCGAGCAATATAGCAAAACGTGACACATCAAGTCGATGTGCCATCGCAAGCGCAACAGGTGCAATCGTCATAATGGCAACGTCAACAAACACCCCACATGCTGTTAACATCATCGCTGCAACACATAGCGAAAATAGCGCATATTTTTCTCCGCATGCTTGCATGAGTTTTTCCGCAATTGCCATAGCTGCCCCAGACTGTATCAATACACCAGCAAGCACACCAGCAGCTAAAACGCGCAAAATAGACGGGGTCATCTCTTTTGCTCCATTCATCATTAGCCAAACAGCCTCATCGATGGAAGCTCCCCCTAATAAAGCACCAATAAACGCTCCGCACATCATTCCATACCCTACTGGCACATTTCGTAAAATAAATACAACAGCTAGTAGAAAAGCAGTTATCGCTCCAAATGTGTTCAATTTGGTCCCCTCCAAGTATACAATCTATAAACATATCATGACGTAACGTCATTTTTTGTAAATATATCACAGGTAACATAAAAACTGTGTAAAAATTTTTAAAAATACATACAGATGTATTGTCACCCGTATATACATATAGTATTTTTGTAATAGTCTTTTTGTCGGAGGTGACATATGTATTGTTCAGTGTAACAGGACGTTTTTTACTTATTTCTATCGGAACAGGTGTTATGATGGGGCTCGCTTTTCCGATCGTCGCTAGCTTTTTTACAATATACAAACATCCGTCATACGCTACATACTTTACACTTCTTTGCGTCGGAGCAGGCATCATCGTTGGGCTAACTAGTTTTTTCGTCGGAAAAGTGACGTTAATTCGCGCGATGAAAGAGATGAACAAACAATTTGAAACGATTGTACAACGTGGGGATTTAACGTCTCGACTTACTTTAAAAAGCAATGATGAAATCGGGCGCATCGTCGCCAATTTTAACGTCGTATTAGATACGCTTACCACGATGATTTGGCGCATCCAACACGAAGCACATGAACTTGATGGAATCGTTTCCACCGTCTATCAAGATATCCGTCATTTAAGTAAACAACTTGAACATATTTCATTAGCCACAAAAAATGTGTCTGGAAATGTTGATGAGACCGCTGCGTTTGCTGAGCAAATGTCCGCCACATCAAAAGAGATTGAGCATGCTGTTCAACAAATGATGCGAACAATGAAAGAGGGAGAACAAAATGCTTCATCGATTCGCCAACAAGCTGTGAACATCCATCACATCGTAACAACATCATCAAAAAAATCAAGCGATCTGTTGGCAGAAACAAAAATAAGATTGGAAAAAGCAATCGAAGCTTCACACGTCGTAACAGATATTGAGTTATTCACAAATACAATTATGAATATCGCCAAACAAACAAATTTACTAGCCCTCAACGCCTCAATTGAAGCTTCTCGCGTTGGAGAACAAGGAAAAGGGTTTGCTGTCGTTGCAGAAGAAATTCGCAAATTGGCTGAACAATCACAACAAGCGGGTGAAAACGTTCAACACGTCGCTAAACAATTAGTATCCGCTGTAGAGCGCCTATCCGCGAGCGCATCCACTGTCATATCATATATATCGACAGACGTTCAACATGATTACGAGCAAATGAAAACTATTTCAAAGCAATATGAACAAACAGCTTCGTTCATTGAAGATATTGTTGCTCAATTTAGCAACACAGCGGGCGAACTTAGTCGCGCGTTGCGTGAAATGATTACCTCCATTCATGAAGTATCTACAGCTACTGCTAATAGTGCACAAGAAGTAAATGACTTGTCGAACCGATTAATCGAAACAAATGAAATTGTCGGTCAAATCGCAACATCTGCTGCAAAATCAGAACATATTTCAAATGAAATGAAACGAGCGATTCGACAATTTTCCACGTAAGAAAAAGGTGCCCAAATTGGACACCTTTTTCTTATGATGAAATCGTACGTTTAAACGTATCAAACTGCTCTGTCACTTGTTTATCTGGCGCTGCTGTCAATACGCTGACGATAACAATAGCGATGAGACTTGCGATAAAACCAGGAACCATTTCGTACATCACGCTTGCGTATGAAGAGTTTGCCCAAACGATGACTGTTGTTGCACCTGCAATCATTCCCGCAAGCGCTCCCCATTTCGTCATACGACGCCAACATAAACTTAATATAATGACAGGACCGAATGAAGCCCCGAATCCAGCCCATGCATAGCCAACAAGATTTAAAATCGTATTGTTTTGCTCATATGCCAAAATTAAAGCAACAACAGCAACAAGTAACACCGATAAACGACCGACGAATACAAGCTCTTTATCAGACGCTGAGCGGCGGAATAAAACTTTATATAAATCTTCTGTCAGTGAACTTGATGTCACAAGCAATTGCGATGAAATCGTACTCATAATTGCCGCTAAAATGGCTGCAAGTAAAAATCCTGTAATAAGCGGATGGAATAAAATTTCCCCAAGTTTAATAAATACCGTTTCTGGATCTTCTAACGTCATACCTGCCTGTTTAAAGTAAGCGATTCCAAAAAGACCTGTGAGCATGGCACCGACGGATGAAAAGATCATCCACCCCATCCCGATGCGGCGAGCTTGCTTCATTTCATTCACCGATGAAATCGCCATAAAGCGAACGATAATGTGTGGCTGTCCGAAATAGCCAAGCCCCCATGCAAATAAGGAAATAATACCGACTACGCTTGTCCCTTTAAACAAATCGAGCAAATTCGGATCGATGTCGCGAATCGTTGTCGTTGTTTCTGTTAATCCCCCTGTATGCATAAGCGTCACAATAGGCACGAGAATAAGTGCAATAAACATGATGAGACCTTGCACAAAATCTGTCCAACTAACCGCTAAAAATCCCCCAAATAACGTGTATGCGACAACAACACCTGCAACAATCCATAACCCTGTATGATAATCTGTACCGAACGAGTTTTTAAACATGACGCCGCCAGAAACGAGGCCAGAAGAAACATAGAACGTAAAGAAAATCATAATGACGAATCCCGAAACGAGACGCAATAGCTTCGATGTGTCACCGAAACGATTTTCTAAAAACGATGGGATTGTAATGGAATCGTTCGCTACTTCTGTATATACCCGTAAACGCGGCGCCACGTATAGCCAGTTCGCATATGCGCCAAGGGCTAATCCAATCACAATCCATGAAGCGCTCAATCCTTGCGCATACATCGCGCCAGGTAAACCGAGAAGCAACCAACCGCTCATGTCGGACGCCCCAGCGCTTAACGCCGTCACCGCTGGACCGAGCGTTCGTCCGCCTAACATATAGTCAGACAAGTTGGACGTTCGTTTATACGCCCAATATCCGATGAGCAACATGCCAATTAAATACGTCACAACTGATGCAATAACCAAAGTAATCTCCCCTTCCCTTGTTGTCGATAAAACCCCTTTGTAGTTATTATTATACTAAAATATGTTCACAATTTGTACAAAAAATTATTTTCCAAAAAAGCCTTTTAATGCGAACGCGACGTTTTGCGGACGTTCTGCTAACCGGCGCATAAAATAACCGAACCAATCATTTCCGAACGGAACATATACACGCATCGTATATCCTTCTTTAGCTAACTGCTGTTGCATATCTGTTCGAAAACCGTACAACATTTGAAACTCAAATTGATTACGCGGAATATTATTTTCTTCTACAAACATTTTTACTTTTTCGATAATATGATGATCGTGTGTAGCAATTGCTGTATAACTTCCGCTCAATAAATGGAGTCGAATGATATTCATGTAGTTTTCATCAATTTGTTGTTTATCTTGAAAAGCCACTTCTGGCGGCTCTTTATACGCCCCTTTCACTAAACGAAGCGATACCCCTTTTAAATCTTTCACATCTTGTTCAGCGCGATATAAATATGCTTGAATGACGGTTCCAACATTATCATACGTACGACGAAGCTCATGCAATAAATTGAGCGTCGCTTGACAGTGCCCCGAATCTTCCATATCGATGCGCACAAAATTGTCGTACCGTTTTGCTGTGTCAACGATTTGACGCATATTGTTTAAGCAAAAATCAAAGTCAATATCAAGTCCGAGCTGCGTCAATTTGACGGACAAGTTGCTTTGAACGCCTGCACGATGAATGGCTTCTAACGTGCGGATGTTATATTGTGTCGCTTCAATGGCTTCTTCGCGACTTGAAACGAACTCCCCTAAATGGTCGAGTGTACAAACCAGCCCTTTTTCGTTCAGTTCATGCACCTTTTTGATAGCGCTTTCAATCGTTTCCCCTGCAACAACTTGGGAAGCTCCGAAACGGAGCCCCCATTTTTTCGCCGCTTGATTTAACATTTTACTTTGCGAAGCATATAAAAAAATGTTTTTCGATAGTTGCGCAAGCATGACCATTCCCCCTTTTAAAACATTTCACTGACTGTTTTTGCTTGCATATGAAGCAATAAATAGTCCGGACCACCTGCTTTAGAGTCTGTTCCTGACATATTAAAGCCACCAAACGGATGATAACCGACAATCGCTCCTGTACAACCGCGGTTGAAGTATAAGTTACCAACGTGAAACTCTTGACGAGCTTTTTCTAAATGGGCACGATTGTTTGAAATAACTGCCCCTGTTAATCCGTAATCTGTATTGTTCGCCACTTCAAGCGCTTCATCAAACGTACGCACTTTCGTAAACGCAACAACTGGCCCAAAAATTTCTTCTTGCATCATTCGCGCAGTTGGAGCGACATCGGAAAAAATCGTCGGTTCAATAAAAAATCCTTGCGAATCGTCCCCTGTTCCACCTGTCATGAGCTTTCCTTCTCGTTTGCCAATGTCGATATAGCTCATAATTTTATCATACGAGGCTTGATCAATGACCGGGCCCATAAATGTGCTTTGTTCTTCTGGATTGCCGACTTTTAATTGTTTTGTTAATTCGACAACACGCGTAAGCACTTGGTCATATACATCTTCGAGCACGATCGCACGCGAACATGCGGAACATTTTTGTCCAGAGAAACCGAATGCAGAGGCGACAATGGCCTGTGCTGCTAATTCAAGATCAGCTTCTTTATCGACAATAATCGCATCTTTTCCACCCATTTCTGCAATGACACGCTTCAACCATTTTTGACCTGGCTGCACAATCGCAGCACGTTCATAAATGCGACAGCCAACGGCACGCGATCCTGTAAACGAAATAAAGCGCGTTTGCGGATGTTCAACGATATATTCACCGACTTCTGCTTCTCCACCAGGTAAATAGTTTAATACTCCTTTTGGAAGACCGGCCTCTTCCATGAGTTCAACAAATTTTGCAGCGACAATTGGCGCGCGATCAGATGGTCGTAAAATAACCGTGTTTCCTGTCACAATGGCAGCTACTGTCGTTCCAGCCATAATTGCAAGCGGGAAGTTAAATGGCGAAATAATTAAACCGACGCCAAGCGGCACATAAAAAAAGCGGTTTGTTTCTCCCGGGCGACTCAATACCGGCACACCTTCTGCAAGAGAGATCATTTGTCGAGCGTAATACTCTAAAAAGTCAATCGCTTCTGCGGTATCGGCATCTGCTTCTTTCCACGGCTTACCGACTTCCTTCACTAGCCATGCTGAAAACTCATGTTTTCTTCTTCTTAATATAGCTGCGGCTCTCAACAACACATCGGCACGCGCTTCTGGTGACACGCGCTTCCATGTTTCAAACGCAGAGAGTGCCGCCTTCATCGCCTCATCAGCAAGCGCTTTCGTCGCTTTCGATACAACACCAACGACTTGTTGTTTATTCGCAGGATTGATCGACACGACTTTTTCTTCGGTGACGACTCGGCGTCCCCCGATTATGAGTGGATACTCTTGTCCAAGTTGTGTTTCGACGTAAGCGAGCGCGTTTCGAAACGCTTCTGCTTCATGTTCAAGCGCAAAGTTTGTAAACGGTTCGTGTTTGTACGGTACTGTCACATGCATCGATCCTTTCACGATTTTGTCACATATTCTACGATTCATTATAATTTATACTTTCTGAAAATTGTTTGTCGTTCACCACTAATCATTTTCGTTCATTTTTGTCGTTCGTCCACAATACTTTCCTTATATTTGTATAAAAGGAGATCGATATATAACATCGCGCGTTGCTCAAAATCGTCAAGCGGAAGGCTCGCAATAGCCTGCATGCGCTTTAGTCGATAATTTAACGTATTCGGATGAATATATAAACTTTCGGCTGTTTGTTTTATGTTGCAGTCGTGTTGAATATATGCCCGAAGCGTATGCAAAAATTCGGTGCCGTGCTGTTCATCATGCTTTTTTAGTTTTAATAACGGTTCGTTTTTATACCGCCGCTGTTTATATTGCTCATAAATGAGCGGAACGATCCGATAAATGCCTAAGTTGCTGTAAATATGCGGCAAAGGCTCAGCGATATGTTTTTTTAAATGAATGACTTCCATCGCTTCTTTGTAGCTGTCGCGCAACCTTTGTAACTCGCTATATTCATTCCCGATGCCAACAAAAACATCGCGATCGAGCAAATAGTGAAAATCGTTTTTTAGTTTTGCTATGATAGTGTTAGCAATATGGATCGGTCGCTGCGCTGTCGTCTCCCCGATCACGAGCAAAAATGGATGATGATGATCGATAAAAAAGATCGGAGCATGTATCGTTTTTGTAATAAATGTTACATATTGCTGCATATCGTTTTTCTTTTCACTATTTTCAATGTGAAAAGCCGCGACGACAAATAACGAAGGAACGGTCACGCCAAGCAATTGCGCTTCCATTTGAAAGTCGCGTTCACTCATATCGCGATATTGAATATAGCGGAGAAACAAATCGTTCACTTCCTCTTGCCGTCTGTAGCGCTTCCCTACTTGCTCATGTAAAACGCGAGCAATCTCTTTGGCGACAGCTTCGATCCGTTTTCGTTGCTGTTCTGTTAGCTCATGGAACGATGCTTGGACCCAAAGATAACCGTACACTTTCCCGCCATGTTTTAAACAGACAACGGCGCGGGCACCAAGGTCAATATCGGGAAGTGGAGGGATGCCGACGACGCCGTCAGCTCGTTCAATTTTTCTCATCCATCCGTGTTCGTGTAAATATTGAAAAACGTGGGCGGATGCTCGCTTACTTAAAATCGTCCGCATGCGCACTTCATCTGTTTCATCGTGATGCCCGCTATATGCAAGCAACTCAAAATCGCGCGACTCAACAGTTACGGGACGTTGCAATTCAAAAAATAATTGGTCGACTAATTCATGCAATAAAATCCCCTCCTTCTTTTTTCATTATGATTGAATAAACAGATGAAAAAAAGAGACTTCGGAAAATCCGAAGTCATAGTTTACATAATAAGATTATCGTTTTCCTTTCACGTACGGCGTGCCGAGCGCTTTCGGAGCGTCTGCACGTCCAATGAACCCTGTTAACGCTAAAATCGTTAACGCATACGGTAAAATGAGCAAGTAAACGGTTGGCACGTTTTTCAAAAATGGGATCGCCTGCCCAACGATACTTAAGCTTTGGGCAAATCCGAAGAAAAGAGCCGCTCCCATCGCACCAAGCGGATGCCATTTTCCGAAAATCATCGCAGCAAGCGCCATAAATCCTTGACCTGAGATCGTTGCATGGCTAAAATCACGCGAAATGATTGTTGCATAAATCGAACCGCCAATTCCTGCAAGCGCACCGCTTAACATGACTGCGATGTAACGCATTTTTGCCACATTAATTCCCATCGTATCCGCCGCCATCGGATGTTCCCCAACAGCACGAAGACGAAGGCCAAACGGCGTTTTGTAAATGATGTACCATACAACAAACGCAAGTACAATCGCTAAATAAGATGGCAAATATCCGTTTGAAAATAAAATCGGACCGATGACTGGAATTTTGCTTAAAATCGGAATATCAATTTTATCAAATCCAACTTGCACTTGGTCAGTTTGGCCTTTGCCATACCACATTTTCACAAGGAACAACGATAATCCTAATGCTAAAAAGTTGATCGCCACCCCGCTAACGACTTGGTCCGCGCGAAGTGAAATGGCCGCGACCGCATGCATAAGCGAGAAAATCGAAGCAACAACCATCGCCACTAGCATCGCAAGCCATGGTGTGAATTGTCCAAATTGATCGGCAAACGTTAAGTTAAACACGACTCCAGTAAACGCGCCGATGACCATTAATCCTTCTAATCCGATATTGACAACGCCGGAGCGTTCACTAAATACACCACCAAGCGCCGTAAAAATAAGAGGTGCCGCAAAAAAAATCGCGGAAGGAATAATAATTTCAAGGATGTTCAACATTTATTTTCCCTCCTTTTTGAAGCGCGTAAGCACAAGACGGATTAAATAGCTTGAAGCTACGAAGAAAATAATTAACGCAATGACGATATCAACAAGTTCTGTCGGCACATCGGCTGCTGATGGCATTTCAAGCGCTCCGACTTTTAAAGCTCCAAATAGGACGGCTGCCAAAATAATTCCAAATGCATTATTTCCGCCAAGAAGAGCGACCGCAATTCCATCAAATCCGACTCCGGTAAACCCAGCTTTGACAGAAACGTTTTCAAACGTTCCTAATCCTTCCATCGCTCCAGCAATGCCTGCGAATGCCCCTGAAATAACCATCGCTAATATAATATTGCGGTTGACGTTCATCCCTGCATAATGCGATGCATGTTGGTTAAAACCGACGGCACGAAGTTCATATCCTGTCGTTGTTTTCTCAAGCAAGAACCACATAACGACAGCCGCAATTAACGAAATAATGATGCCGTAATGAAGCGTGGAGTAATCGGTTAAAGACTGTAAAAACTCTGAACGCAACGATGCGGACGGATGAATTTTTTCTGATTTAAATCCTTGATCGGATAAAACAGAACGAATAACCGCATTCGATACGTATAGCGCAATATAGTTCATCATAATTGTGACAATAACTTCATGAACGCGGAAGCGTGCTTTTAAAAATCCTGGAATGAATCCCCAGAGCGCACCGGCCGCTGCAGCTGCAAAAATGGCAAGCGGTAAATGAATGACTTTTGGGAGTTCAAACGCCACACCAACCCAAACGGCTGCAAGCCAACCGACGATGAGTTGTCCTTCTACACCGATATTAAATAACCCTGTACGAAAAGCGAACGCAACAGCTAAACCCGCTAAAATATACGGGGTGACTTGGCGAATCGTTTCCCCAATGTAATACCGATCACCAAAAGCACCGTACAATAAAGCAGAATAGCCAGCAATTGGATCATATCCACTAACAATCATGACAATGGCGCCCGCAATAATTCCAAGAATAACTGCAAAAACAGGGACGAGAATGTTCGTTAAACGATTTTCACTCATGATGATACACCTGCTTCCTTCCGTTTGCTTCCTGCCATCAACAAGCCAAGCTCTTGTTCTGTCGTTTCTTTCGGATCGACAATAGCTACAATTTTTCCTTCATAAATAACGGCAATGCGGTCGCTGACGTTCATAATTTCATCTAATTCGAATGAAACGAGCAATACCGCTTTTCCTTTATCGCGCTGTTCGATAAGACGCTTGTGAATGAATTCGATCGCTCCAACGTCAAGTCCGCGTGTCGGTTGGGCGGCGATGAGTAAATCTGGGTCGCGGTCTACTTCACGTCCGATAATCGCTTTTTGTTGGTTACCCCCAGATAAAGCCCGCGCTTTCGTATATTCATCTGGCGTACGAACGTCAAATTCTTGAATAAGCTGACGTGCCTTATCGTAAATCGCTTTAAAGTTTAAAATGCCGCGTTTTGAATACGGCTCTTTATAATACGTTTGAAGCACCATGTTTTCCCCGATTGGGAAGTCAAGGACAAGACCATGTTTATGACGATCTTGTGGAATATGCCCTACGCCCGTTTCTGTAATTTGTCTCGGCGTTAAATTGCGAATTTCTTTTCCATTTAAACGAATGGAGCCGGATTCGGATTTAATTAAGCCGGTGATCGCTTCGATGAGCTCTGTTTGTCCATTGCCGTCTACCCCTGCAATTCCGACAATTTCCCCTGCATGTACCGTTAAATTCAAATGATCAACTGCAGTAATTCCACGTGCATCTTTAACGACTAAATTTTCAATTTCAAGGACAGGCTTACCGACTTTCGGCGGTTGTTTTTCCGTTTTGAAATGTACTTCACGCCCAACCATTAATGAAGCAAGTTCGTTCGGGTTTGTTTCCGATACATTTAATGTGCCGATGCCTTTTCCGCGACGAATGACGGTCACGCGATCGCACACTTCCATAATTTCTTTTAATTTGTGCGTAATTAAAATAATTGATTTCCCTTCGCGCACAAGCGCTTTCATAATTTGGATAAGTTCTTGAATTTCTTGTGGTGTTAACACAGCTGTCGGTTCGTCAAAAATTAAAATATCTGCTCCGCGGTATAACGTTTTTAAAATTTCGACTCGTTGTTGCATCCCGACAGAAATATCTGCGATTTTCGCTTTCGGATCAACGGCTAAACCGTATCGTTCAGAAAGTTCGCGCACTTCTTTTTCTGCTTTTTCAATATCAATTTGTCCACCTTTTGTCGGCTCGCTTCCTAAAATGATGTTTTCTGTTACGGTAAACGTATCGACAAGCATAAAGTGTTGGTGTACCATCCCGATCCCTAAGTCGTTAGCGACGTTCGGATTGGCGATATTTACTTTTTTTCCTTTGACGCGAATTTCCCCGCCATCCGGTTGATATAAACCGAATAACACGTTCATTAGCGTTGATTTTCCTGCACCGTTTTCACCTAATAGTGCATGAATTTCCCCTTTTTTCAGTTGCAACGTAATGTTATCATTGGCCACAAAATTCCCAAAAACTTTGCGGATGTTCAGCATCTCAATTACGTATTCCAAACGTGATCCACTCCTTATATGAGCATGGTTTACATCACTAAATGAAAAGTTGCAACATGTTGCAGCTTTTCATTTAGTGAGTTCTCCGAAGAGAGAGGTCTTCGGAGAACAAGAAATTATAGAGAAGCTTCAAATTGCTTATATTCGTCGCGAGTTGTAGGTACTTTTACTTCGCCGTTAATAATTTTTTGTTTCCACTCATCAACTTTTTTCAACACGTCTTCTGGAACGTTGTTTTTCGTTGTTGGCGCAATACCTACACCATCTTCTTTTAAGCCGTACTCAACTGCTTGACCACCTGGGAAGTTGCCGTTTTTCGTTTTTGTCGCTAAGTCATATACAGCAACATCAACACGTTTCACCATAGATGTTAATGTTACACTTTTATCTGTTCCAGGTACTTTTCCTTCTTCATATTGGTCGCGGTCAACACCGATGACCCAAATTTCTTTGTTTGGATCTTGTTTTTTCAAGTCGATCGCTTCAGAGAACACACCGTTTCCTGTCGCACCAGCTGCATGATAAATTACGTCAATGCCAGAAGCGTACATACTTGAAGCAATGGCTTTTCCTTTATCTGCTTTGTCAAACGCACCTGCGTATTGCACTTCAACTGTTGCATTCGGGTTTACAGCTTTTACGCCAGCACGGAAACCACTTTCGAATTTCTCGATTAATGGAATTTCCATTCCACCAACGAAACCGATTTTATTTGTTTTTGTCATTAAACCAGCGACAACACCGACAAGGAATGAGCCTTCATGCTCTTTAAATGTAATGCTTGCAACGTTTGGTTTTTCAACGACGCTATCAACGATCGCAAATTTGTTATCAGGTTTTTGATCTGCAATTTCTGTAACGGCATCTGTCATTAAGAAACCGATACCAAAAATGAGGTCAAAATCGTTACGTACAAGTTTATTTAAGTTTGTTGCATAATCGGCATCACTTTGTGACTGTAGATAGTCATAGCCGCCTTTTCCTTTTTTCAATCCGTTTTCTTCACCGAATTTTTGTAGCCCTTCCCATGCAGATTGGTTGAACGACTTGTCGTCAATTCCACCTACGTCTGTAACCATCGCTACGCTAAACTCAGACGCTTTTCCTTCCTCTTTTTTCGGCTCTTCTTTCGCTTGTCCGCAGCCACCAAGAAGCATGCCCGCAGTCAATAATAAAGACATCGACAATCCAAAACGCTTTTTCTTCATCAATCATTACCCCCTCAGTTTTAAAATATGGATGAGTAAAAAGTGAAATGTAAAATATCCTTCTCCCTCCAATGTCACCTCCTTAACAGGATAAGCACTTTTATAAGTTACACACGTTTCCGTAAAACGTGGAAGCTAAACTTATCTGATTTGAAATAGTCAATCGAGTATAAAATAGGCTCGTCATTTTCATCAAAATGCATTTGTTTCAAAACTAAAAGTGCTGTTTCTGGCTCACATTGCAAAATCGGTGACACTTTTTCATGATAACCGAGCGGTTCGATGTGGGTAACAGCATACGCGATATACCGATTCGCTTCATTATGTAATATTTCTAATAAAGACTCATTTTCATAAGCAATTCCTTTAGGTAAATATTTACAAGGGACTTTATCGATACAGTAAACGACCGGCTCGTTATTGGCGGTTCGCACCCGCTCAACAACAAGTAAATCTTCCTCTTTATTACATTGAAAACGCTTTATATCATCTTCAGTCGGCTTCTGTATGGAAGAAGATAAAAAAATCGTCCCCGGTTTACGTCCAGCTTGGCGAATCATCTCTGTCACGCTACTTAGTTGTTCAATACCTGACGTAAACATCGGTCGGGAGCTTACAAACGTCCCAACACCGTGGCGGCGGATGATGACGTTTTCTTCTTCTAATACCCGCAATGCTTCCCGCAACGTCGCTCGGCTTACTCCTAATTGTTTTGCTAATTCAAATTCAGAAGGAAGCTTTTCTTTTTCCTTGTATACCCCTTGCTCAATATCTTTTTTAATCCGATCAATCACTTGTAAATATAAGTGTCGATGATCTGTTTTAACAGACATTCACCATCCCCCACCTTAGATATCAGACATCTGATGTTAGACAAATTTCTCATTAATAATATAACATTTTTTAATCTATAAATAAATAGCGAATAAAAAAAATGTCGAAAAAAGTCGTAAGAAATTATATGTAAGCGATTGTAATAATATATCATTATTATGTCCCATTTATAATCGAGTAGGAGGAGGTGATTAACCTCCGTCCTCTCACACCACCGTACGTACGGT
>NZ_PEDM01000032.1 GCF_002742685.1 Anoxybacillus flavithermus | reverse complement strand
ACCGTACGTACGGTGGTGTGAGAGGACGGAGGTTAATCACCTCCTCCTACTCGATTTTTTATGCTGTAACCGATGCTTTTGTTTTTTTCCGCAGGTCAAAGCGGTCAGCGTTCATCACTTTCACCCAAGCTTGGATAAAGTCACGGACAAATTTTTCTTTGTTGTCGTCTTGGGCGTAAAATTCGGCGTAGGAGCGAAGAATGGAGTTCGATCCGAACACTAAATCGACACGTGTGGCGGTCCAACGAACTTCTCTTGTTTTCCGATCACGAATGTCATAAATGCCGTCTTCTTTTGGTACCCATTCATAGTTCATATCTACGAGGTTGACGAAGAAATCATTCGTTAACACGCCGATACGGTCCGTGAATACGCCATGAGGAAGGTCGCGGTACGTTGCCCCTAACACGCGCAACCCGCCAACTAATACAGTCATTTCTGGAGCGGTTAAGCCGAGCAATTGCGCTTTGTCGACAAGCAGCTCCTCTGGCGTGATGCTGTATGCTTTCTTTTGATAGTTGCGGAATCCGTCCGCAAACGGTTCTAATACGGCAAAGCTTTCGACATCCGTTTGTTCTTCGGTTGCATCGCCTCGTCCAGGCATAAACGGTACGCGAACGTCAAACCCAGCATCGTGCGCTGCTTTCTCGACCGCCGCGCTGCCGCCAAGTACGATTAAATCCGCGAGGCTCACTTTTTTCGGAAGCTCACGTTGAATATCTTCGTAAACAGCAAGCACTTTGGCAAGTCGTTCTGGTTCGTTTACTTCCCAATCTTTTTGCGGTGCGAGTCGAATGCGTGCCCCGTTTGCGCCGCCGCGTTTATCAGAGTTGCGGAACGTGCTAGCGGACGCCCAAGCGGTTTTCACAAGCTCGCTTACTGTGAGTCCTGATTGTAAAATGCGTGTTTTAATGTCTTCGATTTCTGCATCAGTTAATTCCACATTTCCTTCTGGGATCGGGTCTTGCCAAATGAAATCTTCTTTCGGTACTTCTGGACCGAGATATCTCGTTTTTGGCCCCATGTCGCGATGAATAAGTTTAAACCACGCACGAGCAAATGCATCCGCAAATTCTTCAGGATGTTCATAAAAGCGGCGAGCAATTTTTTCATATGCTGGGTCGAACCGTAACGCTAAATCGGTCGTCAGCATCATCGGTGGCACTTTCTTGGTCGCATCTTCGACATCTGGAGCGAGATGTTCTTCTTTTAAGTTCACTGCTTCCCATTGATACGCACCAGCTGGACTTTTTGTTAGCTTCCATTCGTATTCAAAAAGCAATTGTAAATAGCTGTTATCCCATTGTGTAGGTGTCGGTGTCCAAGCGCCTTCGAGACCACTTGTAATCGTATCGCGTCCTTTTCCTTTTCCGTATGAGCTAATCCAACCTAATCCTTGCGCTTCAATCGGAGCAGCTTCTGGATCTGGACCGACATGCGATGCATCGCCAGCTCCGTGCGCTTTACCAAACGTATGACCGCCTGCGATCAGCGCCACCGTTTCTTCATCGTTCATGCCCATTCGTTTAAACGTCTCACGAATATCGCGTGCCGCTGCGAGCGGATCTGGATTACCGTCCGGACCTTCTGGATTGACATAAATGAGTCCCATTTGCACAGCAGCAAGCGGATTTTCCAACTCACGATCGCCTGTATAACGTTCCGAGGCGAGCCATTCTTTTTCCGCCCCCCAATAAATGTCTTCCTCTGGATGCCATACGTCCTCGCGACCAGCGCCAAACCCGATCGTTTTTCCTCCCATCGACTCAATGGCTACGTTGCCGGCTAATACGATTAAGTCTGCCCACGAAATTTTATTACCGTACTTCTGTTTAATCGGCCATAACAAGCGACGTGCTTTATCTAAGTTAGCATTGTCTGGCCAACTGTTTAACGGAGCGAAACGTTGTGTGCCTGTTGAGGCGCCACCTCGTCCGTCGCCAATGCGATATGTTCCTGCAGAATGCCAAGCCATGCGAATAAATAGCGGTCCGTAATGTCCGTAGTCGGCAGGCCACCAATCTTGGCTTGTCGTCATCAGTTTGCGCAAATCTTCTTTTAACGCCCAATAGTCAAGTTTTTGAAACTCTTCCGTATAATCGAACGTTTCATCATGAGGGTTCGTTTTTCGATCATGTTGATGAAGAATGTTTAAGTTTAGTTGATTTGGCCACCAATCTTTGTTTGTTGTTTTGTTTGAAGCATGACTTGTCACGCTCCCATGAAACGGGCATTTAGATACGTGTTCGTTTTTGTTTTCCATTCTTCCATTCTCCTTTCTAACATATAAATAAAATGATGTGTCTCGTTGTATACACAATTGATAATTATTAGTACATTAGAATTATACTAAATTAATATTTAATAGTAAAGTAAAAATGATATTTTTATTTAAAAATTATAAAAATCCCCCATTTCATTCTGTTCACAGAATAAAATGGGGGATTTATACGTTCACATCCGCATTTCCGTTCATCGTTTCACTCCAATCTTTAGTTTTGGATCATATGTTGCACTTGTTCTGTTGTTAAGTTGCGAATAAATTCGATTAAATCGATCGCTTCGATACCAAACTCATGGCATTTTTCAACGTATCTTTGATAAGCTTTAGTATACATCTCCATAAACAAAAACCCCTTTCGCACGTTTCTTTTGTTAGTTATATTGTATTATAACAGATTTAAAAAATCAATATCTGTTATATAATTATTTATTAAATTTTTACGAAATGTACATGTAGTACAATGAAAATGTTTGTAGTACAATAGAGTAGGCGCTTGTAAGTGACTATACATATTTAACCAAGCAAGAAAGGATGGACATACATGCATATCATAGAGCTAATTAAAGCGCTCATTTTAGGGCTAGTGGAAGGGGCGACAGAGTTTGCGCCTGTTTCATCGACAGGGCATATGATTATTGTTGACGATATGTGGTTAAAGTCAAGCGAGTTTTTAGGAAAGTATGGGGCGAATACGTTTAAAGTCGTCATCCAGCTCGGATCGGTTTTAGCGGCCGTTGTTGTGTTTAAAGATAAGTTTTTTGAGTTGCTTTATTTGCGAAAAGGTGAAGTGAGGAAAGGGCAACGCTTGACGCTTATGCACATTTTCGTTGGTCTTTTGCCTGCTGGGGTGTTGGGTGTTTTATTTGAAGACTATATTGATGAACATTTATTTTCCACAAAAACGGTGCTCATTGGGCTCGTGCTCGGGGCGTTGTTAATGATCGCAGCAGATCGTTTCGGAAAACGAACGGTCGCACAAACAGTGGATGATATTACGTATAAGCAAGCGTTTATTGTCGGCCTTGTGCAATGTTTATCTCTTTGGCCTGGGTTTTCACGTTCAGGATCGACCATTTCAGGCGGTGTGCTTGTCGGGATGAGCCATCGTGCTGCTGCTGATTTTACATTTATTATGGCAGTGCCAATTATGGCCGGAGCAAGCGCCATTTCGTTGTTGAAGAACTGGCAGTACATTACGTTTGATGCTTTACCATTTTTCATTGTCGGTTTTATTAGTGCTTTTGTTTTTGCATTGTTAGCTATTCGCTTTTTCTTACGTTTAATTAACCGTGTGCGTCTCGTTCCGTTTGCGATTTATCGCATTGTGCTCGCAGCAGTCATTTATATCATTTATTTTGCTTAATCTCCACGACTTTTGTGGAGATTTTTTATGTTTAAAAAAATCGTCAAAAACGTGCGGATGCATGGTCAAAAAATAAGCCTATAATGAATGTGAAAAATAACACGAAAAGCTGGTGATGATATATGCATGAACATGCGCTTGTGGTAGATTATAACAAACATCCGTTTATTGTCATTTGGGAAGTGACGAGAGCGTGTCAGTTAAAATGTGTACATTGTCGCGCAGATGCCCAACCTGTCCCTGATCCGCGTGAGTTGACGCACGAAGAAGGTCTTCGGCTTATCGATGACATATATGAAATGAACAATCCGATGCTTGTATTTACGGGCGGAGACTGTATGATGCGCGAAGATTTGTTTGAACTTGCATCGTATGCGATTAAAAAAGGGATGCGCGTTTCGATCACACCGAGTGCGACACCAAATGTGACGAAAGAAAAAATGAAAAAAGCGAAAGAGATTGGACTGTCACGCTGGGCATTTAGTTTAGATGGACCGACGGCTGACATTCATGATCGATTTCGCGGTACACCGGGTTCGTTTGATTTAACGATTGAAAACATTCGTTATTTACATGAGCTACATATGCCATTGCAAATAAATACAGTCATTTCGCGTTATAACTATGATCATTTAGAACAGATGGAGAAATTAGTTGCAGAGTTAAAGGCAGTGATGTGGTACATTTTTTTACTCGTGCCAACAGGTCGTGGGCAAATGAATGATTGCATTACCCCAGCCGAGCATGAAGAAGTGTTTCGTTGGTTGTATGAGTTAAGTAAAACGGCACCGTATGATATAAAAACGACAGCGGCGCAACATTATCGTCGCGTTGTCATTCAACAAAAAATGCGCGAAAAACGAATTGCAGCAGGGGATATTCGTTATGAGCATGCGATAACTACAGATCATGCTTCGATGATTGACGGCTTAAAACGAGCCCCAAAAGGCGTCAATGACGGCAACGGCTTCGTTTTCGTTTCGCATACAGGAGATGTGATGCCAAGCGGCTTGCTTCCGATCGTATGCGGCAACGTACGCGAGCAACCGTTATCGCATATTTATCGTGAATCGGAAGCGATGAAACAATTACGCCAACCAGACTTATATAAAGGAAAATGCGGCATTTGTGAGTTCCGCTACGTTTGTGGCGGGTCGCGTGCCCGTGCCTATGCAGTGACAGGTGATTACATGGAAAGTGAGCCGTTTTGCGTATACGTTCCTTTAGGCATGAGAAAAGAAAAAACCCGAACGGTGTTCGCTTAACGCGAGCGCTGTTCGGGTTTTTTCTCTTGATTTGTTTTTCGAAGCAGATGGAGGTATGTGTCAAGTATCCATAAGACGATCAGAAAAAACAACACGCCTAGTTCGATGGGCTCCATCACTTTAAATGGATTAAAAATATCAATAAACGCTTGGTAAATGCTCATCCCTAACAATACATTCATACTGATGGCTAGGCCACCTAACAACATAGGGATAAGAACAGAAATGACAACAAGTTTCATTTGTTCATCTCCATAAATATCTTTTTTGAACTAGCGTGCAACTTTTTGACGTGTTTTATTCCTTTTCGCATAACATATGTATTTATTGCTTATTCTAACCATAAGCGATAGTGAATGGAGAGAGGCGAATGTGGTTACGGTTGAGAAATCAGAACAAAAAGCAAGTATATCAATACGATAAAGTAGCGCAAGAAGGAATATATGGGACGATTGAGCGAGATTTACATGCAAATATAGAAAAGGTTCGTAATATAACAGGAAATAGTGCAGATATTGTCATTCGCCGTTTTTTGCTCGGGAAGGAAGAAAATCTTTCGTCAGCCCTCTGTTTTGTTAGTGGAATGGTTGATGAAAATATGGTTCAGCAATTGTTAATTGAAGCAAGTGTACAACTGTCTTTTCCTTCAACGTGCTGCGATCAATTAGACTATATTGAGAAAAAGATAGCTACAGCCAATACGACGAGACGTGTTAAACAATGGAATGAAGTATTTTCCTTGCTCATGTCTGGAGAAAGCATTTTATTTATTCATGGTATGCAAGAGGCAATTAGTATAGCGGTAAAAGGTGGAGAGTACCGCGCCATTACAGAACCGAGCACACAATTATCTATCCGTGGACCACGCGAAGGGTTTACAGAATCGTTAGGAACAAATGTAGCTATGGTGCGACGACGCATTCAACATCCACATGTACGGGTAGAAGCCATTACAGTTGGTGAAGTGACACACACAAACGTACGTATGATGTATATGAAAGAAATTGCGGATGACAACATTGTCGAAGAAGTACGTAGCAGACTGCAACGCATCTGCATGGACGGTGTACTAGAATCCGGCTATATTGAACAACTCATTGAAGATGAAACATTTACGACGTTTCCAACCATTTATCATACAGAACGTCCGGATAGCGTTGCAGCCAATTTATTAGAAGGACGTGTTGCTATTTTTGTAGAAGGTACGCCTTTTGTTCTTATTGCGCCAGCGGTGTTTATTCAATTTTTTCAAGCGGTTGAAGATTATTATGCACGTTTTGATATTGCAACAGCACTTCGTTTTTTACGCATACTCGTATTTTTCATCTCGCTTGTTGCACCGTCTCTGTATATTGCAGCGACGACATTTCATCAAGAAATGATTCCGACTTCTCTCGTTATTGCGATTGCTGCACAACGTGAATCTGTTCCGTTCCCTGCGTTTGTAGAGGCCGTTATTATGGAAGTAACGTTTGAAATTTTACGTGAAGCTGGAGTGCGGTTGCCTCGAACTGTTGGGCAAGCTGTATCGATTGTTGGCGCACTAGTCATTGGACAAGCAGCGGTCGAAGCGGGATTTGTTTCTTCAGTTATGGTTATTGTTGTATCTATTACAGCAATCGCTAGTTTTGCTACACCATCATTTGCTATTGCAGTTTCCGCGCGTCTCATTCGTTTTTTGTTAATGGTGTTAGCTGCGTTATTTGGTTTTTATGGCATTTTAATTGGATTAATTTGGATGACTATTCATTTATGTAGTCTTCGTTCGTTTGGTGTACCGTATATGACGCCGCTCGCTCCGCTTATTCCAACGAATTTACGTGATACGTTCGTACGTTTTCCGTTATGGGCATTAACTGATCGACCACATGGCATCACAGAAGAAACAAATATCGTTCGTCAAGGGGACGAACAACGTCCGGAGCATAATCAGGAAACGAGGAGAGAAGGGGATGAAAATTAAACGATATCCTTTTCTTATTTTTATGTTGTTCATATGTACGCTACTTTTCGGATGTTGGAGTAAAAAGGAGTTAAGGGATCTAGCATTAATTATTGCAGTTGGTATAGATAAAAAAGACGGAAAATATATGTCGACGTTTCAAGTCGTCAATCCTGGGAACGTAGCAGGGGCGACGCAAAGAGGTGGAGGGAGTACGGGGCTTCCTGTAGCTTTGTATACTTCAACAGGCGATACGTTAGTGGAGGCGAGTCGGAAAGCGTCGAAGCAAATATCTCGCATTCCATATTATTCTCATACAAACCTTGTTGTCATTGGGGAGGAACTTGCGAAAGAAGGAATTCAGCAAATTTTTGATGCTGTTGAGCGTAATCCGCAATTTCGTCCAACGGCAAATATTGTTATTGCTCGCAAGCAAACAGCAAAGCAATTGTTATCTGTGCTCACGCCAATCGATAAAATCCCGGCAAATCAAATGATTAAAACGTTAGAATTAACAGAAATGATGTGGGGGGAAAATGTTGATACTCGTTTACGAGAAGTAATTGAAAGTTTTTCGCTTGCTGGGAAGGAAGTCATAATGAGCAGCTTTTATGTAGACGGAAATCGAAAGCATAGCGATGATCAAAACAATGTTCGTACGATGGAGCCTACTGCACGTCTTCGGGCTGCTGAATTAGCTATTTTTAAAAAAGGAAAGCTTATCGGATGGATTGGAAAGGAAGAAGCACGAGGAGTATTATGGATTCTCGATAAAATAAAACAGACAGCTGTCACAGTTGATTGGAAAGAAGAAAAAGAGGCAGTATCTTATAAAGTAGTGCGGGCAAAAACAAAAGTTACAGCACAACTAAGAAATGGGAAGCCGATCATATTTGTTGCGGTTAAAACAGAAGGAGATATTGGTGAAACATTTGTTGCGATTGACTTTACGGATCCGAAACAAATCGTTGCACTCGAAAAGGTGATGCAACAAGAGATTAAAGCAGAAATTGAAAAAGCGGCACATGTTGCTCAAAAGAAAAAAAGCGATATTTTCGGGTTTGGAGAAGTTGTCCATCGTGCGTACCCAAAAGAATGGAAAGAGATGAAAAAAACGTGGGATGATAAATATTTCCCGAAATTAGATGTTCAAGTAAAGGTGGAATCATTTATTCGAAGAACAGGATTGCGAACTCGCTCATACATTCAGTGAAAAGGCGGTGAGATGCAGTGGAACGAGCGTGTATAAGTGCGCGGCAATTATTTATGCTTGCCATTTTATTTGAACACGGTAGCGCCATGGTTATTCCACTTGGGGTAGATGCGAAACAAGACGTTTGGCTCGCCATTTTATGCGGCATGGTTTTAGGAGGAGGGTTGCTGTTCGTTTATTACCGCCTTTTTACATATTATCCAAGACTACCTCTTACATCATATAGTCAGCGCATTGTCGGTTCTTTTTTTGGAAGGGTACTGGGGATTATATACGTACTTTATTTTTTATACATTGCGGCTCGAGTGTTACGCGATTTCGGCGAGCTTCTATTGACGTTTGCGTATCCTGAAACCCCTTTGTTTATTTTAAATGCTGTTATGATGCTAACAGTAATGTATGCTGTTTATAAAGGAATTGAAGTCATTGCGCGAGCGAGTCAATTATTTTTCTTTTCACTTTACTGGATACTTATATTAGGATTTGTACTGATCATCATTGCAGGAGCAGTTGATCTTCATCGTTTACAGCCGATATTAGAAGAAGGATGGGGACCCATTTTTCATGTTGTATTTACACAAACACTATATGTTCCATTTGGCGAAATGATTGTCTTTACGATGATTTTTCCTTATTTGCAAAAACAAGAAAAAGTAATGAAGGCAGGGTTTCTTGCATTATTGTTAAGTGGCATAAATTTAGCAATGATTATGGGAATGAATGTAGCTGTATTGGGGGCGGATATGGTTTCGCGTTCCACCTTTCCCTTGTTGAACACGATTCAAGAAATTCGTGTAGCAAATTTTTTAGAGCGATTAGATGTGTTATTTATGATTGCACTCATTGTCGGAGGATTTTTCAAAGTCGTTGTCTTTTTTTATGCAGGAGTAATCGGAGCGGCAGATTTATTTCAAATCAAAGAATATCAACGTCTCGTTTATCCGCTAGGTATTTCTGTTTTGTTTTTGTCCATTGCAATCGCCAGCAATTTTGCTGAGCATATTAAAGAGGGGCTACAAATCGTTACAATTTATATGCATATTCCACTTCAAATTGTGATCCCAGTTCTTCTTCTTTTAATTGCTATGTTGAGACAGGGAAAAAGGGGACGAAAACCACAAGGTGCCCGCGAGCAACGGACACCTTAGCATGCTTCTCCTATTTTTGAAAGGACATTTGTGCATATGCGTCGTGTAAATGAATAGATTCTTCATTGCGACATGTAATATGAAAGCTTCTCACCCAAGCTTGTTCATATAAGTCAGCCGCAATTAAACGGATAAGATCTTCCACGAATCTAGGATTTTCATATGCTCGTTCTGTCACATATTTTTCATCTGGCCGTTTTAGTACTGAATACATTTGAGAGCTTGCGTTAGATTCTGCGATATGTAAAAGTTGTTCTTTAAAGCTTTCTGGCCATTCTGCATCATGTTGTAAATCAGCAATGATAGATACAATACTACGTTGGTTGTGTGCACTATATTCACTAATTTCCTTCGAACATGGACATAATGTTGTGACCGTGCAGTCGATACCGACCGATGCTTGCCAGCCTTTTTCGTGTTCATACGTCATGGTCGTTAATACGTTTGCGTGCACCATCCCTTTGTGTAATGTTTCCGGCGCTTCTTTTTCATAGTACCATGGATAACGTACAGAAACGCTTGATTTGCGTTGCTTCATTCTTTCTGCCATGTCTTTAGAAAAAGATTGAAGGGAGCGTAACGTTACTGTCCAATTTTTCTCATAGTACTCATGTAGTAGCTCAGTTAGACGACTCATGTTAATGCCTTTCTCATCTCGGTTCAAACTCGTTGTTAATGTGAATGTACCGATTGTTGTTTGCACATGCGGTTTCATGCTCGACTCAATTGTTATTGGATGCGAGACATTGAAAATTCCTACATGATCAATATGAAAAAAGAAATCTTTTTTCTCTCTTTGTAAATCAACCATTTGTCCTTTCTCGGTTGGTTTCGTTTTATTAATTAACGGATTAGTGGATCCGAAATATATGAGTCGATCTTCTTTTTTAGGTAAGTGTAGATGTTCCATGTCTTCGTCTCCTTTTAATCGTAATGGTTACTATTTATTATTACAAAACGGAATAAAAAATCAAGAAATAAGCGTCTTAAATCGAAAAGATTACGTTTTTCATTTATAATAAAATAGAAAAGGAACATTTCTAGAGGGAGGTTGAAAACTTTTGGATGTATATATTTTGTCAGGTTTTTTAGGAAGTGGGAAAACAACAGTTTTGCAACGACTTTTACAAAATGATAAGCATAGTGGGAGACGAGCGAGTGTACTTATGAATGAATTTGGTGAGTTTGCTGTTGATTCGTTATTAATTGATCAACATACCCCTTTGAAAGAGTTACTAAATGGATGTATTTGTTGTACGATGAAAGATGAAGTAGAACTTCAGTTATTATCTTTATACAAGGAACATAAACCGGATGTTGTATATGTTGAAACGACAGGAGTGGCTCATCCAATTGACGTATTTGACGCATGCTTATCTCCTTTAATTGCGCCGTATATTTGCGTCAAATGTATTATTACTGTTGTTGATGTCGCGAGATGGAACAGTCGTGATCAGTTACCTAGACGCATGCTTAAATTAATTACGGAGCAGGTTAAGCATGCAGATAACATTATCTTAAATAAGTGTGACAGTGTCGACCAATTTGTTGTCGATCGTGCGATGGAGGAGATAAAGGCATTCAATGCTCGAGCTAGTATACAATGTGTAACATATGGAAATATACGTGTTAATGCGTTACTTGAACGAGATGATATAGTGATTGAGAACAAGCATGAAGTGTTGCACGTGAAAAAACATCTCCACATTCGTTCAATGACGTACGAGTTTCAAAACCCAATCGATCGGAGGACGTTTTTAAAGTGGATGGAACATGTGGAAGAAAACATATTTCGCATAAAAGGATTTGTTCGGTTTACGGATGATCCAAGCCAAACGTATATTTTTCAGTACGCCTATGGAGAACCGTGTCTCATACCGATTTCGTTTTCATTTCCAAATAATCTCGTATTGATCGGTACAGATCTGGATAGAGAAAAAATTATTCCAATGCTTCAATGTATGTAAACTAAAATACGTAAACGAGGAGTCCTTGTTGTTTAAGGATCTCCCGTTTACGTATGAGCTAAAAATCAAAATGATCTGGGTCTGGGCCGATGCGGCGGTTTTCGTTTAGCGCGTCAATCGCATCCATCTCTTCTTTCGTTAATGCAAAGTCAAAAATGTTTGCGTTTTGCGCGATGCGTTCAGGTGTGACAGACTTTGGAATAGTAACGACTTCATGTTGTAAGTCCCAACGTAAAATGACTTGAGTTGGTGTTTTATTGTATTTTTGTGCTATGTCGACAAGCGTTGGTTCGTTTAAAAGCTCGCCGCCGCGCATAAGTGGTGACCATGCTTCTAATTGAATGTCGTGTTGTTTACAAAAGGAAAGAAGCGGTTTTTGTGTTAAACGTGGATGAAACTCGACTTGGTTGACCATCGGTTTAATCTCACAATCAGCAAGGATGTCTTCTAAATGATGGATTTGGAAGTTGCTCACTCCGATCGCACGCACAAAACCGTCTTTATATAACTTTTCAAGCGCCTTGTACGTTTCTTTATATTTTTCTTTGACAGGCCAATGTACTAAGTACAAATCAATATAATCAAAGCCAAGTTTTTTTAGGCTTGTGTCAAATGCTTTTAATGTCGCCTCATACCCTTGGTCACTGTTCCATACTTTTGTTGTGACAAAAATTTGATCGCGTGGAATGCCTGATTCACGAATCGCCTGACCGACACCTTCTTCGTTTTGGTAAAATGCAGCTGTATCAATGTGACGATAGCCGACTTCAAGCGCTGTGCGAACAGCTCGGTTTATTTCGTCTCCTTCTTGCACTTTATAAACGCCTAACCCAAGCCAAGGCATATGCACTCCATTATGTAACGTTGCACCATCTTGTAAACTGTTCATCCTCATGCTCCTTTCCAATATTTGTCCCTTTTATTATCAGATGAATTGCCTACGAATGCAAAACATATGCTCATATGGAAGGAGCTACAAGTTCAAATCACGATAGTTTGGATGATGTTTTAATAGTTCCGAGACAGTGACAAATGTATATCCTTTTTCTTTTAAAATCGGTAAAATTTCTTTTAATGCTTGAACCGTTTGTTTTCGACTGCCGCTTCCGTGATCGTGAAATAAAATAATTTGACCAGGCTGAATATGATTAATGACACGACGCACAATTCGTCTTGTGCCAGGGTTTTGCCAGTCATACGTGTCTTGATGTTTTGACCACATGACGACAGTATATCCTCGTTGTTTGGCGATATCTATGATTTGTTTATTATAGTAGCCAAGTGGGGGACGAAATAACGTCGGGCGTTTTCCGGTAATGTCATATAGCACATCTTCGCTTTTTTTTATTTCTTCCTCAATCGTTTGTTTAGATTTGCCGCGGAAATCGAGATGTTTATATGTATGATTGGCAACTTCATGCCCCTCGTTCATTTGTCGCTTAATGATATCCGGATATTTTTCAGCACGAAATCCAACGACGAAAAAAGTCGCTTTCGCGTCATATTGTTTTAAAATCGTTAAAATGTCAGGCGTGTATAATATGTCTGGCCCATCGTCAAATGTAATGGCGACCATTTTTTCATCTGTTGGGATGTTCCAGACAATATCGTCATTGAGTCGCTGTACAGGTGTTGTTGTGATGAGCAACAAAGACAAAAATAAGAAAAGTGCGTTCATTTTTCATCCCCGCTTTTTTATATATCATGTGAAAAAAGTCGTTTTGTCATTCTCTTTTTCATACAAGACGTAGTAAAATAAAGATAATTAGGTCATGGGAAGGGATATCAATGAAAAAAATTGTTGGCATCATCGCATTTTTATTTGCACTTGTTGTAGGAGGAGTATATTTGTTTGCACAAGAAAGACAGCTGGTGCGTGCAACGTGGCTTTGGAACCCATGGTTATTGGTCAAAGACGAAGATCGCGTCTTCTCTTTCTTACAGGAAAAACAAGTGAGCGCTGTATACGTGCAAATCGACGAAGAAATCCCGATTGATACGTATCGTCAATTTGTTCGGCGTGCAACCGAAAAAGGGATTCGTGTGTATGCGCTAGATGGGGCGCCAAATTGGATTGAAAGTGGAGAAGGAATGGAACGCTTATTTCAATGGTTGACTAAATATGAGAGCGTTGCCGAGAAGAATGAAAAGTTTTTCGGTGTACACTTAGACGTTGAACCGTACTTGCATGCATGGTGGCGGACGAATAAAGAAGGAGCGATCGCTTCGTATCAAACGTTGTTACAACGAACACATGAACTTGCGAAAAAACGATCGCTACGTTTTGAAGTTGATATCCCGTTTTGGTTTGATGAAGTATCATACGGTAGTACGAACTTAGCGGAATGGATGATTGCTCATACGGACGGTGTGACGATCATGGCGTATCGCGATAAAGCAAAGGAAATCATTAGCATTGTAAAAAAAGAAATGCAACTAGCTGAAAAATATGGGAAACAAATTGTTGTAGGTGTTGAAACCGGACAAGTTGATGAAGGAGATGACGTTTCGTTTGTTGAAGAAGACGAGGCGTATATGAACGAGCAATTAGCGATCATTCAGCAACACTATGCTCGCACAAAAAGTTTTTCTGGCATTGCGGTACATCATTTAGAACAATGGATGAATAGGAACGGAAAAACAAGTGAAGGTGAGATGGATGAGTGAGCATGAAGAAAAACAACTATATACACTTGCCGAGTTTTTTGAGCTTGTCGGAGAACGACGAATGGAGTTGTACGAAGGAATTCCTGTGCTCATGACTCCAGCTTCATACGAACATGAAGGAGTTGTAGCGAATGTAATTGGGGAAATGACATTTGCATTAAAAGGTAGCCCTTGTTTTATGTTTGGAAGTAATTTACAAGTTGTGTTTCTTTTCCAAGATGAGCAAAAAGGAAAAGAAAATGTAACCGTGTTACCGGACATCTCAGTTGTTTGTGAGAAAGAGAAACTGCGCAATAAGCGCTGTTATGGCGCCCCAGCTCTTGTCGTCGAAGTTCTCTCCCCAAGCACCGCAAGAAACGACCGATTATTGAAGCGCTATTACTATGAAAAAGCGGGGGTAAAGGAATATTGGATTGTTGATTATCAACATCAGACGATTGAAAAATATGTTCTTCATAACGATCGTTTGCAACTAGAAGAAGTATATGATGCGCAAAACAATCATTTTGTCTCAACTTTGTTTCCAAATATACAGTTCTCTACACATCATATTTTTTCATTTTCTGATATATAAACAAAAAGGAAGGGGAAAATGTATGTCGAAACATACGAAGCACATTTATGAAGCAGAAAGACGAGTACAACAGGCAAAAGAAAAAATGGACAGCACGTATCGCTTAGCATACCATATTATGGCTCCGGTAAACTGGATGAATGATCCAAACGGATTGATTCAATGGAATGGGGAGTACCACGTATTTTATCAATTTCATCCCGACAGTCCAACATGGGGGCCGATGCACTGGGGGCATGTGAAAAGTAACGACCTTGTGCATTGGGAGCGTGCACCGATTGCACTTGCGCCGAGCGAATGGTACGACGAAGGCGGCTGTTTTTCAGGAAGTGCAGTCAATGACAATGGGGTGTTTACACTCATTTATACAGGAAACGTCTGGTTAAATGAGGAACAAACAGAGTTGAAGCAATATCAATGCATTGCGACAAGCAAAGACGGCATACATTTTGAAAAGGACAAAGCGAACCCTGTTTTAGCTGAACCTCTATTTGATTGCCAAGGCCATATTCGCGACCCGAAAGTGTGGAAGCATAACGGTGATTGGTATATGGTACTTGGGACAAGAGAGGGAAATAACGGAAAAGTCGTTTTATACAAGTCGAAAGATTTACGCCATTGGGAATATGTAAACATTCTTGCGGAGAGCGATGGTCGTTTAGGTTATATGTGGGAGTGCCCAGACGTCTTTCATTTGAACGGCAAAGATATTTTGTTGTTTTCACCGCAAGGAATCGAACCAGAAGGCGATCGTTTCCAAAACCTTCATCAAACAGGTTATGTTGTTGGTACGCTTGATTATGAAACGGGAAAACTAGCGCACGGAGTGTTTGAAGAACTCGACAAAGGGTTTGATTTTTACGCCGCGCAAACGTTTGAAGATGAAAAAGGACGACGCATTTTGTTCGGTTGGATGGACATGTGGGAGTCGCAAATGCCGACGCAACAACACGGATGGGCTGGAGCACTAACGATTCCGCGTCTTTTAGAATTGACAGATGATGAGAAACTGTTGATGAAGCCAGTGCCGGAATTACAATTATTGCGAGAAGAACATATGTATCTGGAATCGATTTCAGTCGAAAAAGGGACATATGTAGTGCCGATGAAAGGTGACCGTCTTGAATTGCTCGTTCGTTTTTCATTAGCCGATTTTCAAGGAAACGCATTTGGTGTAAAAGTGCGCTGTGCGGAAGACGGAAGCGAAGAAACGATGTTCCACTATGATGTGAAAGACTCCATCGTCACATTTGACCGAAACCGTTCCGGCAAAGGAGAGGGCGGCATTCGTCGTGCCGTATTGGATAAGCAAGGAGACATTGTCATGTTCCATGTCTTTATTGACCGTTCTTCTGTTGAGTTATTCGTCAACGATGGTCGGCTTGTGATGACAGGGAGAATATATCCATCTGAAACGAGCCAAGGGATTGAACTATTTACAGAAGGTGGAAAATTGACTGTACTTTCTGTTGAGGCATGGACGTTGCGAGATATTTGGGGTGAGCTAGTGTAAAAGAGGCGGGACAAAAACCGTCTCTTTTTGTTAAAAACGGTTATCTTGTACATATAAAAGGAATAATATAAATGGTAAAGAAAAGAGTTGGAGGATAGCAATGGGGCGACTTATTAGTTATGTTATAGCGTATGTCGTGATGGTGTTTGTTAATGTGATGGCTGAGTGGCTTCCGTTAAACGGTCAGACGACAGGGGAGATATCGCGTAAAGTTAACGTCTTGTTTACACCTGCAGGGTACGTATTTTCGATTTGGGGCTTTATTTATGTGCTATTAGCCATTTGGATTTTTAGACAAATCCCAACTTCCCGTCGCCATTTATCTATGTATCAAAAAGCGTTTATTCCTTTTGTCGTTAGCTGTATGCTTAATGCGTTATGGATTGTTGTATGGCATTATGAATATTTTATTTTTTCTGTTATTGTGATGCTTTCTCTTCTTTTGACGCTGATATGGTTATATAAAGTGGTCAAACGTACGAATCCACGCTTTTTTGACTTATTTCCATTTTCTATTTATTTAAGCTGGATCAGCGTTGCAACGATTGCAAACATTTCCTTTGTGTTAAAATACAACGGTTGGGATGGATTCGGATTATCTGATGCATTTTGGGCGATCGCGATGTTACTTGTTGCGACAGCTTTATCCCTTCTTTTCATGCACCGACAACGAGATTACGTGTATCCGCTTGTGTTCGTTTGGGCGTTTGTTGGAATTGGGGTGAAAAATCAAGGCGCTGCGTCGCTTGTCGCATACGTTTCATTTTTGTTGGCAGGAGTCATATTAATTAGCACAGCATCGTTATACAAAGAAAAAACATAATCGCCCATTCTTGTCGTGGGCGATTTATACATATTTGCTGAGCATTTCGTTGAACTGTTTTTGCATGGTTTTATCATGCAACAGTTTTTTGTAGTTTGTCTTTGAAAATAAATAAGTAGAAACGCTCGGATCTTTTAACAAACGCTTTACAGTATTTTTGTCGAACGGTTTTTGTGTTTCAATAACTCTTGTTTTTTGCAGGTATTTTAATTTTCTTTTTGCTATAAGGTAATCAAACTGACCTAACAGCAAAAAATTTAACAATCCTCCTACAAATTCAAAACATATCGTGACTAGTGTTTCCACTTCCTCCTCCGTCCCTTCGTTATTTTTGATATATGATGTCCTCTAATGTTTTTGCATCATTTTTGTTTAACGTACCTATGTTTTCTTCTGGATCACTGCTTATTATCGTTGCCCCAACGTCTGCATGTTCGAACCATATTCTGTACTGGATCGTTTTTTCAGGCATATGTTGTTTCACTTGTCTGAACATAATGAGCTCGGCATCTTCTTGTCTAACCATTTTCACTTCTATATATCGATTCCATTCAATTTTTGTGAATACGCGCTGTAATGACTGTAATGTTTTTAGGTCTGTTATTTCTTTTTCAGATGATGTTTTTCCATCGGTATAAATAATTACGTTCGCTTTTGTTATGACATCATCATCTTTTTGGATGAAGTAAAAGAGTGATATTCCAACGATAACCAAAAGAAACATCCACATATTCTTATGCATTTGATTTCCTCTATCTTCCTAATTGGATAATATTTTATCATGATCGACTAGTTTTTTGAACAAAGAAAATGTGAGAAGAAGCTTATAGAAGTAGAAGGAATTGAAATTTTGCAAAATCAAGAAAGCGATGTTTGATCTAAAATATTGGACAAATATAGAAATACTCGATGCAAATATTGGAGCGATCATGCTAGTCTTCTATCACAACTCCACAGGCACATGTCGTCCCTCCACATTTTCTCCATATTTTTTCTGCTATAATGAAGAAAAACGCCAGTAAGGAAGGAATTTTTGTGCGAAAACTTTCGTTTAAGTTAGGGCTATTGTTTTTTGTCTTTGTACTAGGAATCGAAACGGTATTATTTGCGTCGTTGTATGTGACGCTTGTGAACGCGAGAATTCATGAAGAATTTGAGCAGTTGTTGGCAAGAGGGAACAATCATCGGGATGTATTGGAAAAGAGCTACCATCTTTCTACGTTAGAACATGTCGTGATGATGGAGTCGGAAGCGGAAACGGATGTCGTTATTACCGATGCGAACGGGAATATTTTATATTTTTCTGATCACATTTTGCCGTTTGCAAAAAAACTCATTCCGTCTGTCGATGTTCGCCACATTTCTCATAGCGGGATGGTGGTGCAAAACAACTGGAAAAAAGAATCGTATATCGCCACCGCCAGCCCGATTCGGATGAACGGCAAAACAAAAGGATATGTGTATATGTTTCAGCGGACGGCTTCCATTCAAAATATGATTGCCAAATTAAAACATCATTTTCTCGTGGTCGGCATTCTGTCCGTCTTTTTGACGATTATGACGATTTTTTTCTTATCGAGGGTGATTACGATTCCACTTATTCGCATGAAACAAGCGACCGAAAAACTGAGCAAGGGAGATTTTTCTGTCCGCTTGCAGGTAAAAGGGGAAGACGAGCTAGCGCAGCTCGGAAAAGCGATCCAAACCCTTGCGACCGATTTGGAATACTTAAAAAAAGAACGAAATGAATTTTTAGCGAGCATTTCACACGAGTTGCGCACACCGCTTACATATGTGAAAGGATATGCCGACATTGCGCGCAGACCGAATATCGCCGAAGAAGAACGAGCAAAATATTTGTCCATTATTTATGAAGAAGCAGAGCATATGCAAAAGCTAGTGAAAGATTTGTTTGAGCTCGCGAAAATGGATCAACATTCGTTTCAAATACAGAAAGAGCCAACTCCACTGTGCCTTTTTTTGAAAAAAGTATACGAGAAAATGTATCCTGCTTTTCAGACGAAAAATATGTCGCTTGTCTACCGCTGCGAGGAAAACATCACCGTCCATATCGATCAACAGCGGTTTGAGCAAGTGATGATGAATCTTTTGGACAATGCGTTAAAATATTCTCATCAAAGTTCTACCGTTTCCATTGATGTAAGAATGGAGAAAAAGAACGTAATGATCATGATTTCCGACGAAGGAGTCGGCATTCCCGAAAAAGATTTGCCGCATATTTTTGAACGATTTTATAGGGTGGATAAATCAAGATCGAGAACAGGCGGAGGGACGGGGCTCGGCTTGGCGATTGTGAAAGAAATTGTTGAAGCGCACGGCGGTTCGATTTCCGCCACAAGCCAATTCGGAAACGGGACAACTATTCTCATTACGTTACCGAAGGGGGATGGACATGTATACAATATTACTAGTTGATGACGAAAAACGAATGTTGGATTTACTAGAGTTGTATTTGATCCCGAACGGGTACCGTTGTGTGAAATGCGAGTCAGGAGTAGCGGCGATTCGTTATTTAGAAAATAATAAAGCGGACCTTGTTTTGCTAGATGTGATGATGCCAGAGATGGACGGATGGGAAACGTGCAAACAAATACGAGAGTTTTCGAACGTTCCGATCATTATGGTTACCGCACGGGATGCAACGACAGATGTTGTTCAAGGACTAAAAATCGGAGCAGATGATTATATTACAAAACCATTTGACGAATCTGAGCTGCTCGCTCGGATCGAAGCGGTATTGCGCCGTTCGATCGGAAAACAAGCGAAACCGAAGTTTCACGGCCTAGTTTGGGATGAGGCGCAGCATAAAGTCCACTATGCTGGGCACGATATTTTTCTCACGCCAAAAGAGTTTGCCATTTTAGGACTTTTTCTCAAACATCCAAACCGAGTATTTAGCCGCGAGCAACTGATCGTGACATTATGGGGGTATAACGCCAATACAGAAGAACGAACTGTCGATTCGCATGTGAAAAATATTCGCGAAAAGCTCCGCCAGGCTGGTTTTCCAATCGATGAATTTTTGCAGACCGTTTGGGGAGTAGGATATAAATGGAAGAGCAAGTAATTGCTTTATTGCATACGTATCCATCGATCGCTTTTCTCATAAGCATTGCCATCAATATCGTGATCAGTATTTTAGGCGTTGTCCCTAGCGTCTTTCTCACTGCCGCTAACTTGGCGGTATTTGGCTTTTGGAAAGGCACCTTTTTATCGTTTGTAGGGGAAGCGGTTGGGGCGATTGTTTCGTTCATGTTGTATCGAAAAGGATTTCGCAAACTTTCGGAAACGAAATGGTTTTCCTATCCGAAAGTCAGACGTTTGCTTGAGGCAAAAGGGGTAGAAGCCTTTTCACTTGTTTTGTCTTTGCGTCTTCTTCCATTTGTTCCGTCGGGACTTGTGACGTTTGTGGCAGCGATTGGGCATACCTCCTTACTGATCTTTATCATTGCCAGCTCGCTTGGAAAGCTGCCAGCATTGCTGTTAGAGGCATATTCGGTGTATCAAGTGATGAATTGGACATGGCAAGGGAAAGTCATTTTCACGTTCGTTGCGCTAGGGATATTTATAGTTGTTGTACGACGTATGTTTGCACGTTGAGTTTTATACCCACTACCGGTATAATGTATAGTGAAGGTGGTGAAATAAATGTCTCATTGTGAGCCTCATGAACAACGAATGGTTCCACGAACGGAACAGGAAATCGAAAGCATTATTAAGCGCTTGAAGCGCATTGAAGGACAAGTGCGCGGTGTGCAAAAAATGGTCGAAGACAATCGGTATTGCATCGATATTTTAGTGCAAATCTCTGCAATCACGGCCGCGTTAAATAAAGTCGGATTGAATTTGTTAGAACGCCATGTCAGCCATTGTGTGTCGAAAGCGATTCGCGAAGGAAATGGCGAAACGTCCATTCGTGAGCTGATGGATGTTATTAAGCAATTTTCAAAGTAAGGGAGGGAAAATGGATGCGAACGGTGACACTGAAGGTGACCGGTATGACATGTGCTGCCTGTTCTGCTCGCATTGAAAAAGTGTTGAATAAAATGGACGGTGTAGAAGCGACCGTCAATTTAGCGATGGAAAAAGCGACCGTTCAATACGACCCGAATAAATATAGCCTTGCCGATATTGAAGCGAAAATTGAAAAGTTAGGGTATGGCGTGGCGGCTGAAAAAGTGACGCTCGATATTGAAGGCATGACATGTGCAGCATGTGCGACACGGATTGAAAAAGGGTTAAATCGGATGGAAGGGGTGACGAGCGCGACGGTAAACTTGGCGACAAACAGTGCGGTTGTCGAATACAAGGAAGGCGTTACATCTGTCGAAGACATTTTAGAGAAAATCAAAAAGCTTGGGTACAAGGGGCAAATTCGAAACGAAGAACAAGACGATGCTGGCCGGAAAGAAGAGCGGCTTAAACAAAAACAACGGCAACTCGTTATTTCGATCATCTTATCACTGCCTTTGCTTTATACGATGGTTGCCCATATGCCGTTTCATATCGGCTTGCCGATGCCGCATCTGTTGATGAATCCGTGGTTCCAGCTTCTTTTAGCGACACCCGTTCAGTTTTACATCGGCGGTTCTTTCTATGTCGGGGCGTACCGGGCATTACGAAATAAGAGCGCGAACATGGACGTCCTCGTGGCGCTTGGAACATCAGCCGCGTACTTTTACAGCTTGTATGAAGCTTTTCGGGCGCTTGGGAATCCTGAATATATGCCAAGATTATATTTTGAAACGAGCGCCGTCTTGATTACGCTTGTGCTTGTCGGAAAATACTTTGAAGCGCTTGCGAAAGGACGGACAACAGAAGCGATTTCAAAGTTACTTAGCCTGCAGGCAAAAGAAGCTACTGTCATTCGTAATGGGGAAGAAAGAAAAGTTCCGCTCGAGGAAGTGATGATCGGGGATACGATCCTTGTCAAGCCAGGAGAAAAAATCCCGGTAGACGGTACGGTTATTGCCGGAGCATCCTCCGTAGACGAATCGATGATTACCGGTGAATCGATTCCGGTTGATAAGAAGGAAGGCGACTATGTGATCGGAGCAACCATTAATACAAATGGTGTGTTGACCATTCGCGCAGAAAAAGTCGGGAAAGATACAGCACTTGCCAATATTATTAAAATCGTTGAAGAGGCGCAAGGATCGAAAGCACCGATTCAGCGGATGGCGGACACGATCTCTGGCATTTTCGTCCCAATCGTTGTCGGAATTGCCGTGTTAGCATTTATCATTTGGTATTTCTTGGTGGCGCCAAACGATCTACCAAAAGCGCTTGAAGTCGCAATTGCCGTTCTCGTCATTGCGTGTCCGTGTGCGCTCGGTCTTGCCACGCCAACATCGATTATGGTCGGTACAGGCAAAGGGGCAGAACATGGCATTCTCTTTAAAGGGGGTGAGTACCTAGAGGGAACGCATAAAATCAACGCGGTCTTACTCGATAAAACAGGAACAGTGACAAAAGGAAAACCAGAAGTGACAGATGTGTTACAATTCCAAGAAAACATGCTTGACTATGCTGTTTCCGCCGAGAGCGCTTCCGAACATCCGCTAGCGCAAGCAATTGTGGCGTACGGAAAAACAAACGGAATTGTCGCGAAGCCGTTGACACATTTCTCTGCGCTTGTTGGGCATGGAATTGAAGCAACGGTGAACGGGAAACACGTGCTCATCGGCACGCGCAAGTTAATGAACGAACGTGCGGTCGATATTGCCGAACATGAGTCAACAATGATAAAGCTTGAAAGCGAAGGAAAGACGGTCATGCTCGTTGCGATCGATGGACAGCTTGCTGGAATGATCGCTGTTGCCGATACGATCAAGGAAACGTCGAAACAAGCCATTGCGGCATTAAAACAAATGGGCATCGATGTGTATATGGTGACAGGCGATAACAAACGAACAGCCGAAGCGATCGCCAAACAGGTCGGTATCGATCATGTCTATGCAGAGGTGCTTCCGGAAGACAAAGCGAACATCGTGGAGGATTTGCAAAAACAAGGAAAACGAGTCGCGATGGTCGGCGATGGCATTAACGACGCTCCAGCTCTTGCGAAAGCCGATATTGGGATGGCGATTGGCACAGGAGCGGATGTCGCGATCGAAACGGCGGACGTGACGCTTGTTGGCGGCGATTTGCTGCACATTCCAAAAGCGATTGAACTGAGTCGGCAAACGATGCGCAACATTCGGCAAAACTTGTTTTGGGCATTATTTTATAATAGCGTTGGCATTCCAGTGGCTGCGGCTGGTCTATTACAACCATGGATCGCTGGGGCAGCGATGGCATTTAGCTCTGTATCCGTTGTGACAAACGCGCTTCGTTTGAAACGCGTGAAAATATAGATATTTTAAGGGAGGAATGGATGATGACGATTACATTACAAGTACAAGGAATGACATGCGGACATTGCAAAGCGGCGGTGACGAACGCCCTTCAAGCATTGGATGGCGTCAGCCGCGTCGAAGTACATTTGCAAGAAGGTACAGTCGATGTAGATTATGATGAAATAAAAGTAAGCGTAGAAAAACTAAAAGAAGCGATTGAAGAGCAAGGATATGATGTGAAGTAAGGGAGAAAAGGGTATTCCTCTGTCGAAGGGATGCCCTTTTTGTAGTATCGAAAGGTTTTTTCTTTTTATGAAGAATAATGAACCCGAGTTCGACAGTCACTAGGCAAACAAAATGCCTCTCGCCCCTTGATACAAAAGGGATCGGAGGCATTTGGGCACACTTCGGGCGTGTATCTAGGTGCAAGGATGGATGCCTAGGATCTTCGGAGGAAGTTCCAGCCCTAGAGCCGCAAAGAGTTGCGCTTGTTTGGACGTCAGTTCGGTTCGTTGATCAAGGTCTCCGTTTTTGTAAGAAAAATGTCCAAGCAAGAGACGCTCGCCTTCGTCTCTTGCTGTCGGCCACGATTCACGAGTCAGGAGAAAGGAATCGCGGAATGCTTTTGGCCAGACGCTTCAAGACAGCGCGATCCACCTCGTCTTCGCGCCCAAACGAATCAATCACCTTCGCTTTCCCATAGTTGGCCTTTGGATCCCATTCTTATCATTCATCGCGTAAAATCGACAAAAATCGGGGTACGTCTTTAAAGTTTTTGACAGCACCTCTTAAATTTTGTATTTTTTTTGAAAAATAAACTATTTATATTGATTATTTTCCTTTAATTTAAAATAATAGAATTGTAGGTTGTTAATTCTATTTTGTATAAGAAAGGTGGTGAATATGATGAATTTTGTAACTCCTAAAACAGCTAATTCTCAAATTGCTGGATGTTACATTACACCTTTTAAGTCGAGACTACTTACCGTTTGCTGGAACCAATATTTGTTGGCTGTTTAAAATGGCTAAAAGATTAGGGCATGCATTTTTGTATGCCCTAATTTTTGAGGGGGGAATATGTTTATGTTTTTAAAGTTTAAAGCCAATACAAAAGTAATAGAAAATTTCGAAGGTGCTTCAATCATATTGTTCAGAGAAAAAAGCATTTTAAAAAAAGATTGTAATAAATCAGGACTATACGTTTTAAAAATGTGTGATGGCTTGCATACATTTGAGGATATTATTAATCAAATTAATAAAGATTTTAATAAAATAAGTGAAGATCAAGTGGAAGCGACTAGAATGTTTATAAAAGAATATATTGATGCTGGCATAATTGATTTAGTGAATGATCCAGAGGGAGTAGAAATTAATGTTATTGGTCACGAAAATTTAGTGGTACCTGTCAATGTGTCAATGGAAGTGACTAATCGGTGCCAATTAAAATGCCTCCACTGTTTTAATGAATCTGGAAAGAAAAGGAAAGGAGAAATAGAGGTTGATAAATTTATTGAATTAGCCAAGGTATTTGTTGAAATTGGAGTTCACTCTTTCTTTATTACAGGCGGAGAACCGATGCTAAAGAAAAATGTTGAAAACCTTATTTCTTTTCTAGGGAAACATGCTTGTACTGTTACAATTGCCTCCAACGGCTTGTTATTAAGAGAAAGAATATTGAATATTTTAAGCACATTCCCGAATATAGGAGTACAAGTTAGTTTAGACGGACTTGAAAAAAATCACGACTTTATAAGAGGTGTAAAGGGGGCATTCAACAGAACGGTAGATAATATAGGGAGAATGACAGAAAAACGCATACCTGTTTCCATTTCTTTTACGATGAATGATTATAATAAAGATGATTTAGAAGGTTTAATACAATTATGTAGAAACTTGAACTGTTTAGGTGTTAGCATTGGATTAACGTCGAATGCAGGTAGAGCAAAGACAAATGAAATACCTTTGAAAGTAGCTAGAGATTTTATTGATATTTTACAGAATTTCCATCGGAAGTATACGACAGACGATTTTTATGTAGGATTAGATATATGTGAAAAGAAAATTAGTAAAATTATGGATAATATTGCTTATCCTAATAAATGCGGGGCTGGCTATCATGAGATCCATATTATGGCCAACGGTGAAGTAACACCATGCCCAGCCATTTCGAATATAATTCTTGGGGATGTCAAACAGAATGATATTTTTGAAATTTTAGATATTTCTAATTTAAGAAGAATTATGGGAATACCATCTCCGATTCGAAATATTTGTGGAGACTGCCAACATTATGATACATGTGGAAACTGCATCGCTTCTATGTTCGAGGTGAGTGAAAGTGAATGTAAAGTCCAGAGAGAAATCATCAAAATATAAAACTTACACTTTAATTTCTGAATATTCATTAACAAAGATATTCTCAACAGAAAATCAATGGGTTGAGGACTTTCCTTCGACTGTTACTTCTCGGCTAAATTTTATGAATGAATACGATGTGATAATTTTACAACATTCGTTGTCCTCTATTCTATCCTATTTATCTAAGGAAAAGAAGCTGCCACAGAAAATAATTGAAAACGCCAAAAATCTCTTAGAGGATCAATGTTATTTTGATATTCCTGCAATAGAACAAATTTTTAGTAAAATGAAAGAGCTAGAGAAAAAGTATTGTATAGATGTCAGAATTGCAATTGAATTGAAAGAAAAAAGAAAGATAATTTTTAATCACAATGGAGTGATTTATGTAAATAAGGAACGGTACTATATTTTTTCATACAATGTCGTTCACTATAATACCCAACAGATGAGTTTAAGCGACTATATTATTTTAGAATATTTACATTATGATAATTTTTTGGATGTTTTTCAAAGAATTGAAGAAGAAATTCAGTTTATGTTCAAAAAGAAAATAAAACTAATAGATGTTGAATCGTATGATCTCTATTTCCATCCATATGCAACAGGGATATTTTTTCATGAATTTATCGGTCATCTCCTAGAAGCAGATCATTTTTTTACATCGCCACTTGTGTATCAACAAGATTTTAAGTTTAAAGAAAATATAAACATCATTGAAAATTATGGGTTATACCAACGATACGATGATTTAGGGAATATCATATATCCGAATATAGATTTAGTAAAAAAAGGAAAATTAAAAAATCTACTAAACAGTGAAGTCACTAAATATATTTATCGCCAGCAGTCATCAGGAAACGCTATACAAGGAAACAATACTGCAGATATTTATCCAAGGATGCAGCATATGTACATTTGCCCCGGAGAAAAACCAATAGGGGATTCCCTAACTCGGACGATGAAAGGTATTTATGTCAAAAAATTAAACATGGGTGAGGTGAATACACATACCGGCGATTTTACAGTGGAAGTAGAGATGTCCTATTTGATCGAAAATGGAAAGTGTACATCGGAAGTTGAGCCATTTATGATGACTTTTAATATTTTTGAACTGGCCAATCGAGAATTGTTGCTTGGGAATGAGGTGAAAACGTTTTATAATTTATGCGGAAAAAGAGGATCGGTTGTGAAGGTCGCCTATACGGTTCCAGCACTAGGGATTAAAGCATCTGCAAAGGAATGAAAAGTTAAGATTTCTCTTTTGCACTGGATAGATTTGTGGAGTGAAGGAAGTTGATGACGGATGGAGTGTAAAAAAATATATGTACGTAGCGTGTTTAAAGATCACAAAATATCCTCAACTATCATATGTGAAGATCTCGTACAATACGAACAAATATCAAATGATATCAATGAAAAGACGCAAAAGTTTTTTTATATAATCCAAGATATCGTAAAAAGATATGTTAAACATTATGAAATTCATCTATGCTTACATATTAAAACCATTGTTAACCAGATATATTTTTCAATCGAAAATATTATAATGACCATTTTTTTTCAGCGGGAAAACGGTGAATGGGATGTCTTGCAATATGATTGTGGAAAAGAGATATACAGAGAGCAAATAGAAGAATTCGTTTCAACAAATATATTAAATTTTATGGATTACACGAGTGTATTTGACGAATTTGACTATATTATGCTCGAAGAAAAAGACATAATACTTTTATTTAATATTTTTTTGCAATATTTTTATGAAAGAAAAGAAGTCCATATGCTAGATGATGGCGATGTTTTTTGTTTCGTAAGTCAGGATGGTCAGGAAATTTGTTTTTCTAACAAAATAGATCTAAGAAAAACGTATCCTGTTTTATTGGAAAAATTAGTTTATATTGATACGTCTAGGATATTGAAGGGAAATATTCGATACGTAAAAACGAAAAAAATTATTAATTACTCAACAATCTTAAATTTCCATAACGGCGATATACATCTATTGTTAGATTTGAATGACACCCATAAGAACAAGTTCTTGTTTAGATCAAATATTCGTGAATTTTTTAGCAGTTTTTATATTTTGGATCAGAATCAAAAATGGATTTTATTTGAAATAAATAAGTGAGGGTGAACATATGTTACGATTAGAACATATCACTATAAAATACAATGAAAGAGTGATCTTTCACGACTTAAGCTATTCATTTCAAGAAAATAAAATATATGGTCTAATCGGGAGAAACGGAGCGGGAAAGACAACGTTGTTAAAAACGATCGCACGTTTGAAAAAAGAAGAGCATGGAGATATTTTTTGGGGAGATGTTTCCATTAAAAACAAAGATTATTTTGATTTGGATGCTACGTTCATTAGCGATGATCACTCTTTTTTTCAAGATTTGACGATGTACGAACAAATGTTGTTTTTATGTAAAATTAAGGGGCTTCAAAAAACAAAAGCACAAAAGAAAATAGAAGAAATTGTCGACCTGTTTAAGTTGGGAGACTACATTGATTATTTTCCTCATGCGCTTTCGAGGGGGACGCTTCAAAGGTTTGGTATTGCCTTTGGATATTTAAGGGGGAGTAAGTTGCTGTTATTGGATGAACCTTTTATTACCCTTGATCCAATCCAAGTGAATACATTAGAAAAATTATTAATATCTCAAAAAAGCCCGAACAGAATTATTGTTGTTTCTAGCCATGACTTGGATAGTTTAGAAGCCATTTGCGATGAATATTTAATCATTAAAGATAAGAACGTTATTCGTTATCTTCCTAATGAAATTGGACGGTCAACAATTACTCAGATCATTGGTGATAGTTATGAATAGTCATATTGTATATTATTTTATACTCAATCAAATGAGAAAAGGGATGCGGATCGTCAAACAATATCCTTTCTATGTCGTTGGGATGATTGTTGCCATGTTTTTTCTTGTTCCCGCAGCAATCGATTTGAGTCGTGTGTATGGGAATATCGTTAATCACTATGCTCCTTATTTGATTTTTGTTTATGGAGTAGTAAAGTTGTTTCAAAATAACCCGATCATAAATGTTCCGTTCCAAATTTTTCAGTATCGGCTTTTTAATTTTAAAAAATTTAAGCAATATTTGCTCATGAAAATGAGCTTCCCAAGCATCGTTTTTTTGATCGTCTATATGCTATTCATGCAGCAGGCCAGCACATCGTTGATTATAGCTCTATTAGTTAATATTCTTTTTAATTACCTATGTTTTATGCGTTATCAATATGAAATATTGTATGTTCAGTTGCTCATGGTGGGTACAGTTGTGTTAGGTTTCATAGCGATTTATGTAAAGGCGATAATAATTGCAGCTTTGATGTTTATGGCGATGATCATACATTTGTTTTCGTTAAAATCGTTAGATTACTCATTATTGCATCGCTACTATCAAATTATGTCTAAAATGGGAGAGGGACTGTTAAATAAAGATATAAGTAAAATTTTAGAGATTCAACAGTTACTCACAGCAAAAAAAGTGTCATCAAATACAAAGTTATTGCTGAAGTATTATGATCAAGACTATCCATTTTACCTCATGAGGGAAGCTTTAAAAGTCAGGTATTATCAGAAAGATTTTTTTGTTTACATAACAATGTTGTTGCTATTTAGCATGTCAGGAATTTGGCTAGACCATTTTTATTATCAAGTGGGTCACATTTTTTTAGTCATTTTTTTCACAGATCATATGCTGACAAAATTGAACAAATATGAGTTAGAAACAATGAAAAAAAGTCTAGTTTTTCACATAAACTTGAGACAGTATGTGAAAAGAAAATATATATGCCACCTTATTTTCATGTTAGTGCCAATCATTTTAAGTTTTCCGATTTTGATAAAGTTGCCGCTTTCCTTTTTGTTAATTTGGGGATGTTTACCCCTGAAAAATGTGTTATTTAATTATACAGAAAAAAGGTTTTTCAGAGCGATGCTGTATGCTCTGGGGGTTTTACTGTACTCTTTTCCTTATATAGAAATGACATGGTTCCATTAATGCTTGAATTGGATTAAGAGTGAATGTGGGAGGCACAACTCATACGTTTGTATCCCTTCGTCATCGACGCGTTCGCCTTTTGGTGAAGCGATCTGAAACCAGAGGTACGGTCGATGTCGAGTATGATGAAACAAAAGTAAGCGTAGAAAAACTAAAAGAAGCGATTGAAGAGCAAGGTTATGATGTGAAATGACATACGGAAGGTGCCCCGAAGTGATGACGGGGCACTTTTTATCTAGAACGTAGCGGGACATTGTCATCGCCTAAACGAGTTCTCGGCTGGGGAAAGTTTTTTTCTCTTTTTGAAGAATATCGGGAAAGCGGGATGTTATAATGGAAATAACAGGCGCGGAAAAGAAAAAAGGAGGGGATTTATTTGCTATCGCAACAAGACATCCTTAATGAAATGTCGAAATGTTTAGATTTATGGAAGAAAAAGTATGGTGTGAAGCGAATCGGGTTATTTGGCTCGTACAGTCGGGGAGAACAAAGGGAATCGAGTGACATTGATGTGTTGGTAGAATTTATAGATCATGCGATGACATTCGATAATTATATGGAGTTGAAACTGAGTTTGGAAGATCATTTTCAAAAAACAGTGGATTTAGTGATTGTAGATGATATTAAGCCGGCATTAAAGCCAATTATTTTAAGAGGTGCTAAGTATGCAGAGGGATCCTAGCGTCTTTTTGCAAGATATTTTGGTTGCTGCAGAAAAAATTGAGAGGTACACCCAAGGGCTTTCTTATGATGACTTTCTAGATAATGATTTAATATCAGATGCGGTCATTAAAAACATATTAGTAATCGGAGAAGCAGCAAAAAACATTCCAGACGAAATTAGACAGGCATCCCCACATATCGAGTGGAGAAAGATGGCTGGCATGAGGGATATGATGATCCACGGTTATTTCTCCATTAATTACCGAATTGTTTGGGATGTTGTTCGAAATAAGATTCCTGTATTAAAACAGCACGTTGAACGATTGCTAAATGAAAGTTAGATTTCAATTCAAACCATATGCGCTGTTTGGGGATAGCTTGTTATTCAAAAGGTGCTGATCCCAAGACGCATTCGCGTTTTTGGTCAGCACCTTCAGCTTTTTTATTCCCCTTTATTCGTTGTATCATTCGGATCTGGCGTATAGCTTGATTTGTAGTCTTTGTATTTTCCCGAGTTCGACAGTGACTAGGCAAACAAAATGCCTCTAATCCCTTGATACCAA
>NZ_PEDM01000002.1 GCF_002742685.1 Anoxybacillus flavithermus | reverse complement strand
ACTGTAAATACAGCTTGTTGTACCGTCAACATGCGATTCACCTCCTTGTCTATCAATATTCACATCATAGACAGGAAAAGCAAAAAATATTCAGCTCACTTTATGATGTGGCTGAATAGTTACGTGCAATCACATATCCTTCTTTTTTCAACTTTTTGCATATGTGTAACAGCTCATTGGAGTAAGGAATAGACTCTAAAATTTCAACAACAATAAGATGTTTTGGGAAATAAAACGGCAGCTCTCTTTTCAATAATGTTTCTGTAAAATTAATAAAACAGCGAGAGCCATTTGTTAATCTTTCAATACCTATATTCATAAAACTATTAATCAATACATCGATCGTTGCACGGTCTCCATCAATAGAATTATAAACATTTTGTTCCCCATTCCGATACAGAAGTTCATAACCAATAACCTCATCATTCCGATTAAAGATCGGCTGTCGTCCCACATAAATGTCCATATGGCTCCCCCAAATTTATAAAAGATAGCTAAATTTTGCGATAAGCTGAGAACGACGTTTGACGTCAAGTTTTTGAAAGACATTGTTAATATGATTTTTTATTGTATGATGACTTAAAATGAGTTCCTGTGCAATTTCTTTATTGCTGTATCCTTTTAACAAAAGAAAAAAAATTTGTTTCTCTCTCTCTGATAGTTGTTCAATTTCTAATGTAAGCAAGTGCTCACGATATTTGGTTTGGATAATAAGAGCAATTGTTTCCATCAAGCATGTAATGTAATGATGTGCGTCATGATGGTATGGATGTGAAACAAATAATAACGCTTGAAAATCATTTGTTTTTACTTTAATAGGAAAAACAACCCAATTAAACAAACTATACTGTAGTAAGGTCGGTTGAGTGATGTCAGAAGTGTGTTGCTTCAAATAAGACTCATTTTTATAAAAATAATATTTTATATCTTCAGATGAGTCATAGGAAAAAATAATTTCTCCATTAATAATAAGAACAGTTGGTTGATCGATAGAACGTTCAAAGCAAGAAAGTGTTGTTTTTAACAATTGTATACAGTTCAATGAATGTTTCTCCCTTCCATCTCAAGAAAAAAGCGATATGAAAGCTAGAGCTTCGTATCGCTATTATACAATATTTATATCCTTTTTAGTGAATAAATGGTTTAGTGTGTAGACAACCGCCTCATCCCATTTCACCCCACTTTCTTCTCTCAAAATATGCATGACCTCGTGTTGATTTTTTTTATCGCGATATGGGCGAGAAGATGTCATTGCATCAAAAGCATCTGCGACAGAAATAATTCTTGCAAGCAAAGGAATTTCTTCAACTTTAATTTGATTTGGATACCCTGTTCCGTCCATATGCTCCTTATGGAACAGAATAGCATGCAACAAGTCTTTATTTGTTATTTGCAATATGTTTTTTGCTATAAGGTAACTGATGATCGGATATTGTTTAATGATTGAAAATTCATCTTTAGATAAAGGCTCTTTTTTTAATAAAATATAGTCAGGTATACCTAATTTTCCAATGTCGTGAAGAAGGGCGGCGTGATATAAACTATTCAACTGATCATCCAATAAACCAATATGCGCACCAATTCGCAAACAATAATGTGCAACGCGTCGTGAATGTTCAGCAATGTATTTATATTCATCGTTTTGCTGTTCTATTTCTGATAACAAGGAGAGAATGTGTTTTGTTTTATCGTTGTAACTGTTTAGCGCGTGAACGAGCATAGTCGTCTCATCGATATGTATATTCGGAATTGGTGCATTTCCTATTCGTCTGCAAAGCAAATGAAACGTTTGTTTCATTTGCTTTGATATCGTATAACTGATACCGATGTAAAATGTCATGAAAATGAAAAGAAGCAAAAAGGAAACAAAGAAAAAAGTCTCGCCCATTTGGCTTTGAATAAAGAGAAGTTTAATAAGTAACATATAAGCGAAAATAACACCAAACATTCCTATTCCGTAGTGGAACATTTTCTGAAAGTGCGATAAATGAACAAAATCTGTTGCTGTTACGGCATTTTGATAACCACGTTCAAAAAAATAATAAACATTATGCTCGATTACTTTTTGTAAAGAACGATAAGTCACATGAAAGATGAGTGGATGCCATAATGTATATAAACAAATGGCGATCATTAAATACGGAATAGGTAAGTGAAAGAACAACAATAAAGCGATGAACACGAGAAAGTAAAGTGTGATAGTGCCCATCATTGCTAACGGTTGCTTTTTTAATACATATATATATTTGTAAACGTTATACTCATTCTCCTCTTTTCTAAAAACTTGTACTTTCCTTATTTTCTTTTCAATCGTGATGATGAATAAGAAAAAGGTCACGAAACATGAGTATATGACGTATAAGCTTTTAGAAACGTCCATACAAGCAAGGATAGACGAAATAATGATATAAAAACATACAACTACTACATAAATGGTACGTTTTGCATGCGCATAAACGTCCATGAGTCCACCGCCTTATTACAATAAAAAAGATGAAGAAAGGTTTGTTCGTGTATATTATAGTTTCTTTTTAGGAATTTTTCAACAAAAAAATCCAAAAAAGAAACAAAACATGAAGGGAATGGTGAATGTGGATGATGTAAAAGGTGTCATCAGTAAACGAATTAAGCAGCGACTGAAACAGTTGAATTTGAAGCAAAAAGATTTAGTAGAGCAAACAGGACAGTCGAAAAGCACCGTTAATAAGATTGTGAACGGTATAGTCACTCCAAGAGTAGACTTGCTTATCCCGATTAGTCGTGTTCTCGATGTTTCGATAGATTGGTTAGTTGCAAATGAACAGACAGAACGAACGAATGATAAAAGTCAGATAGAAGAGGAAATTATAAATATTTTACGTCATGTTGATGAAACGAAAAAAATGCATATTTATTTCATTATTTCATATATTTTAATGATACTTGATGAAAAAAATACTGTGAAAAAAAAGTAGATCAGCCATTGGCTGATCTACAAGGTGAAGCGCTGAATGAGTTGCTGAAGTTTCGTTGAAATATGAGCTAGTTGTTTTGCAGATTCATCCAGTTGTTTTGAAATATTGGCTTGTTCGTCAATTGAACTTGTCGCTTCTTGAATTTCTTGTTGAACGTCTTTTGCTGTTTCCACAATATTTTCAATTGATGCCGTTACTTGTTCAACACCTGCTGACATTTGTTCTGTTGCTGCGGATATTTCTTGAATTTCTTCTGAAACAGCGTCTGTTTTTTGGACAATTCGTTCGAACGTTTGCGTCGTGCTTGTGATAACTGTGCTACCTTGTTTAATGTCATCTGCACCTTGTTTTGTTACTTCGGCAACTTCCTGCACTTGATGCTGGACGTGTCCAATAAGGTCACTCACTTGTTTTGCTGCTTCATCTGCTTGTTCGGCTAGTTTCCGTACCTCTTCAGCAACAACAGCGAACCCTTTTCCTGCTTCACCTGCTCGAGCTGCTTCAATGGCGGCATTTAAAGCAAGCAAATTCGTTTGTGATGAGATTGCACTAATCGTTGCGACGATATTTCCGATTTGTTCAGAATATGATGTGAGGCTATTCACTTGTTTGTTAATAAGAGCGAAAGATTGTTCGATTTGCTCCATTTGTTTTACGGTTTGTTCTAGTTGCTCTTTTCCTTGTTTTGCTTCATCGGACATTTCTTTCGCTGAGTCAGCTACTTCTGATGTCGACTCGGCTAGTTTTTGAACTCCAATCGCCATTTCTTCCATCGCCTTCATACTTTCAAGCAATGCTTCCGTTTGTGACGTTGTCCGTTCTGTAATTTCACTCATCACTTCATGCACATATGTGCTTGCTTCGCTATTTTGTTTCGCGTTTGTTGCGATATGACTGGCTTCGTTTGTTAATTGGTTGCTTTCATCAGACAATGTTCCGATTTGCTCGCGAAGCTGTTTTACCATTTCTTCCATTGATTTTGTCAACGTTCCTACTTCATCAGCATAAGGTAACGATTGAATATGAATATTTAAATTCCCTTCAGCAATTTGTTGCGCAGCAAGTGCTGTATGGCGTACAGGTAATAAAATACGGCGGAGCGTTACTGTAATAAAAACGGTAAGTAATAAAATGATGGCGATAACGCCAACTGCTCCTTCAATTGCGAGTGTTTGTACACGTTTAAACACGATATGGGTAGGGACGGATAATACAAGTGCCCATGTTTTTTCGAATCGCGGTAAGTCAATTGGAGCAAAAGCGCGCAAAACATCGTCTCCAACAAGTTTAGAATAAATTTCATCTGAAAAATGTTCATGATTTGCGATGCGCTGTAATACCGTTTTTTCTTTATCTAATGTAATTGTTTTTCCGATAAACTTTTCATCTAAACCGCTGGCGATAATTGTTCCATTTCCGTCAATAAAATTTAAATATCCGCCAAGCGGCTTTTCTTTACTAACAAGTTGTTGTAAAAATGACACTTCAAAATCAACGCCGACAATACCTAAGAACTGATTTGTTTCAGGATCGAGAAGTGGGAAAATGAGTGATGTAAGCAACACGTTTTTCCCATTTACTTCATATGTGTAAGGCTCGAGTAACAACGGTTTTTTAATATTTTTTGGTATTAAATAATAGTCCCCTGCTCCCTTTTTATCATAATCACGGCTTGCTTCGACAATAATTGTTCCATCGCTACGAACGACATACGGTACAAAACGACCTGTTGCATCGTGTCCTTCTTTATTAACGTACATTGTATCTTTTCCATCAAATGCATTTGGCTCCCACAACGTATAAATGCCGAGCAATTGCTTGTTATGATCGAGTAAATCGTGCATATGTTCTAACACTTGTTCGCGAGTTAATTGATGTTTTTTTGCGAATAACATATATTTTGCAAATGTATCTGCAATCGTTTCAGCATGGGTGAAAACTGTTTCGATAGTATGTGCATATGATTTCGTTTCTGCCACAGCATATGATTTTGTTAACTGCTTTTCTTCGTTTAAAAACTGGTACAACAAAAAAGAAACGGCACTAATTGTAATGATTGCGACCATTGTTGACAGCAAAAAAGCTGTTCGAAAAATAAGACTCCGATCTTTCCACCTTTTCATGATATACTCCCCCTGTATAGTTCTAAAGTACTATTACCACAACATATTAATATAAGACACAGTAGTCAGACAAGAGAAAAGAGGCTATTTCGCCTCTTTTACAATTTCTTTATAAACTTTCTCTTTATCAAACCCTTTTTCGCCCATGCCGAATGTGGCGATGACGCGGTTGTTTTCGTCTAAAAAGTATGTGAGCGTCGTATGAATAAGCATGCCGTTTCCAGGATCGCGGTATAAGAAGTTAAACGCGTCGGCCACTTTTTTTGTATCTTCTTCACTACCTCTCAAAAAAATCCATCCTTCGTCATCGCTTTCTACTCCGAACATGTTCGCATACGTTTGCATCACTTGTTGTGTGTCGCGTTTTGGATCGATCGTAATTGTAATAAACTCGACTTTCGTTTTAAACAAGCCGTCTTTTTCGAGCTGTTCTTTTAACTGTTTCATTTGAAATGACGTACTTGGACAAATGTCTGGACAGTTTGTGTACACAAACTCTAGTAGCCGCACTTTCGGTTCCATGTTACGAAATGAATACGGTTTTCCCCATGCAGTTTCCATCGTCACGTCTTTTGGAAACTCCATTTTATCTTGGCGGTAGTAAGAAAAATAAAATATGCCTATACCAATGCAAAGTGCAAGTAAACTAAAAAAGCCGATATATAGTTTTTTCAACGTATATCCCTCCCACTTTCATCATACATAATCAACGTGCCAATGAGGAGAATGGGACGTGACAATTATTTGAATTTTTTCGTTGTTCTAAATGGCGAATGAAAAACTAAACTAGTAGTAACGATGGACAAGGGGGAAGGAAAATGAGAAAAATGGCTTTTTGGACGTTGTTTCTTTATGCAATGTATGCGCTATTTTTTGCATTTTACTTATTTCAATGGACAGACTCATCTATTCCAGCACAATATAAGGGAACGAGCGCAGATCCTGCAACGTTTTTAACGAAAAAAGAACTGATGCTTGCTGAACAGTTTTCGGAAGTAAAAAACTTTTTATTTTTCTTATCTGTTCCATATGAGTGGGTCATTTATATTTTTGTGTTGTTGTTTGGTTTGTCAGCGCGTTTTCAACAGTGGGCGGAGGCAACGACAAAACAGCGGTTTATGCAAACGGCGATTTACGTCTTTTGGTTATCGCTTCTTGTACAAGTTGTGACGTTTCCGCTTAGCTATACAAGTTACTACATGGCGAAAATGTACCATATTTCAACCCAAACGTTTTCGAGTTGGATGCGTGATGAACTGATTGATTTTTGGGTGAATTATGCGATCATGGTTGTCGTTGTGTATGTATTATATACGCTTATGCAAAAATTCGAAAAGCGATGGTGGGTGTACGCGTGGCTTTGTTCCATTCCGTTTACGCTTTTTTTAACGTTTATTCAGCCCGTCTTTATTGATCCACTTTATAACGATTTTTATCCGCTGAAAAATAAACAGCTTGAAGCAAAAATTTTAGCGTTAGCGGAGAAAGCAAACATCCCAGCTGAACACGTGTTTGAAGTAAACATGTCGGAAAAAACGAATGCGTTAAATGCGTATGTCACAGGCATTGGCAACAACTCGCGCATTGTGTTATGGGATACGACGCTTGAGCGGTTAAGCGAAGATGAAATTTTATTTATTATGGCGCATGAAATGGCGCATTACGTCATGAAACATATTTATTGGGGGATTGGGTTATATATTGTTGTGACATTTGTCGGGTTGTTGTTGACGAATCGATGGATGAAACGAATGATTGAACGTTTTGGCGTGCTTTGTCGCATTGAAAAATGGAATGACCTCGCTTCTTTACCAATGTTTTTACTATTGATTTCGCTATTCAGTTTTGCGGCAAGCCCTGCGATGAATGCCATTTCCCGTTACGAAGAGCATGCCGCGGACAAGTATGCGATTGAGCTAACGAAAAATAAAGAAGCGGCGATCTCGACGTTTCAACAGTTGACCCGCTCAAGTTTAAGTCAAGTACATCCACCTTATCTCGTCAAACTATTTCGTTACAGCCATCCGACAATCTTAGAACGGATAATTTTTTTAGAGCAACAATAGAAGTAGGATAATTTTTTTGAAAAAAATTCATAAAAATACTTTCTTTTCTGAAAATTGTGTTATATAATAAAAACGTCAAAAGAAAAACGTGTATTATAACAAGAGGGGTGGGAGACGTATCAAAGCTCGTACATAGAGAAAAGAGCGTCATAACTTTTTGGGGGTCATATGCACGAAAACAGAGGGGTTACGATAAAAAACAAGGGGGAGAAGGAAATGGCAACATTCGAAGAACGTGTGAAACAGTTAGAAGAAAGTTGGCAATTGGATGAACGGTGGAAAGGGATTACGCGCCCGTATAGCGCAGAAGATGTCATTAAGTTGCGCGGTTCGCTTGATATTGAATATACACTAGCGCGTCGCGGAGCGGAAAAACTTTGGCATTTATTAAATACGGAAGATTATGTGCATGCGCTCGGTGCTCTAACAGGAAACCAAGCGGTGCAGCAAGCGAAAGCAGGTTTAAAAGCGATTTATTTAAGCGGTTGGCAAGTGGCAGCGGATGCGAACTTAGCGGGTCATATGTATCCAGACCAAAGTTTATATCCAGCAAACAGCGTGCCGCACGTTGTAAAGCGTATTAACCAAGCGCTTCAACGCGCCGATCAAATTCAATATGTGGAAGGAAAAGAAGACATCGACTATTTCTTGCCGATCGTTGCCGATGCGGAAGCAGGATTTGGCGGTCAATTGAACGTATTTGAACTGATGAAAGCGATGATTGAAGCAGGAGCAGCAGGCGTCCACTTTGAAGATCAATTGTCTTCAGAGAAAAAGTGCGGCCATTTAGGCGGAAAAGTGCTGCTTCCAACGCAAACAGCGATTCGTAATTTAATTGCGGCGCGACTTGCGGCAGATGTGATGGGAGTCCCAACCGTATTAATTGCGCGCACAGATGCGAACGCAGCCGACTTAATTACAAGCGACATCGACCCGCGCGATCAAGAGTTTATTACAGGTGAGCGTACGCCAGAAGGCTTTTTCCGTACGCGTGCGGGATTAGACCAAGCGATTGCGCGCGGATTGGCATATGCACCGTATGCGGATTTAATTTGGTGCGAAACGAGCGAACCAAACTTAGAAGAAGCACGTCGTTTTGCGGAAGCGATTCATGAAAAATTCCCAGGCAAATTGCTTGCGTACAACTGCTCGCCTTCATTTAACTGGAAGAAAAAATTGGATGACGAAACGATCGCAAACTTCCAAGTGGAGCTCGGAAAAATGGGCTACAAGTTCCAATTCGTTACATTGGCAGGATTCCACGCACTCAACTACAGCATGTTTATGTTAGCACATGGCTATCGCGATCGCGGCATGGCGGCTTACTCTGAATTGCAACAGGCAGAGTTTGAGGCAGAAAAATATGGTTACACAGCTACACGCCATCAACGTGAAGTCGGAACAGGTTACTTTGACGAAGTATCGCTTGTTATCACAGGCGGTCAAGCATCAACGGTGGCGTTAAAAGGTTCGACAGAAGAAGAACAATTTACGGGTGCGTAAAGGATAATAACCCCAAATGATTTAGTATAACTGAATCATTTGGGGTGGTTTTTGTAAATAAAACAACATCATTGATTCTATATGTTTTTGTATTTTTCTACTTTTATCCCTGATTCTATCATTTTTTCCTCTCCTTCTTTTTCTACCATATCTTTTAACTGATTAAGAAAAGAATCGAAATTAACATGTTTGGACATTTTGTATACCATTTCATATTCTATTTCTAACCATGTTGAAATGTTTGCTTCATTATGTTGAATTTGCACCTCTAACTTATCAAGGGCGTTAGCAACTTTTGCTTCATATGTCTCTTTCTTTTCAAATTCTAACCATAGGTTAAATATTTCTTCTCCTATTTTTTGTGGGAGAATGTTTTTTATTTTAAGAGCCGCTTCAAATTCCATCTGTTCTTTTTGGATCTTTGCTTCAGTTTCATGAAGTGTATTGAACGCAGGGATATCACCGGCGATAGCTTCAACGAGATCATGAATAATAATCATCTTTATTAATTTTTCTTGATTTATTTTTTTTATGTAAGGGGCGACTAGCATTGCCATGAAAGCCATTCTCCACGTATGTTCCGCTACACTTTCCTGTCTCCCATTAGATAACCAACTGTGTCTTAACTCCATTTTTAGATTTTGTGCAAGTTTAATGGCATTCATAATTTTATCTATGTCGTTCATAAACAAATGTTTCCTCCCCATTCATTTTATATTTTTATTTTTTATGGCTACAACTAGTAAGTTTGACTTCATTTTTTGATTGTCGAAAGATAAGATTACTCATCTTAACGCTACAAAGTGTTCTTTTATATACGTTCATTTTAAGTGATGATTTTAATTTTTGAAAGTATTTGAAAGTAATTTTTGTATTTGAACTATATTTCTTTATAAGTTATAATTTTACATGTTATTTCATGTATTTTTTAGAAGTTTTATTTAGTGTTCTAGGAGGAATGTGTGATGAATAAAATGTCTATTTACCAAAAAAAAGGTTGAAGAAGTTATTTTAAGATTAGGAGGGTATTGGACTCCTCTTTCTGCTTTGGCACGACTTAGTGAAGAAGTTGGAGAAGTCGCAGAGGAAATTAGGGGGAATGGAGAAGATGGAAATTTAATCAAGGAGCTTTCTGATGTGTTCATTATCTCCACATGCTTAGCTAATCAGTATTGTGTAAATCTTGACGAAGAGTTCGCTAATATGGGTTACTGTAGCAATACAAACAAATTGTATGATTCAATTCCCGAGTGTTGTGATATTACCGAGTCCTTCTTGAATGTATCTGTTCAATTATCTAAAATTTCAAGGATTTTAAATCACTATGAGGGGGATAAAGTGCGGAAAAAGGGAGAAAGTGCATCTAGAGTTTCCACAGAAATTGCTAAGTTACATGTCCTCCTTGTATCTATATCTAAGAGTTTGAAAGGTGACTTATTTGAGGAAGTTGATCAGGTTCTACAGAAGAGTTTATCAAGGGATAAAGGAAGATTTGGTTATTTTCAAGATCCTACAACATCACTAACTATTCAAAGGTTTAAAAAGGTAGCTGAAAAAACAAGTTGTATCTTCTCATCAAGATCAAAAATTTGGGGAAGTTATAGCTTTATTGAAAGCATGTCACTAGAGGAAAATCTCGAAAAAAATTTAAAACTATTGGAGCGTTTTAATAGAGTCGCTCCTTTTGAAGGACTTGATGGGTTTGTTATTGAAGCTTATGGTAAAGGATATGGAGATACATTAGAGAATTTATCCTATACATTAAAACGAGTCTTAAAGTATTTAAGTGATAACGATCCAGCAAAGGCTCATTGTATGAATCAAAATATTCTTAAGCCGGATTGGAGATTTTCGTTTGGGGATCAAACTTTCTTTATCACCACATTTGCCCCATGTTACCCTGAGAAACATCCGAGGTACTCGTACAATCCATTTTCTACGTTTATATTTTTGCAACCGGAGTTTTCTTTTGACCATCATGGCATTCATTCTGGGAATGCTAAGCGTGAGTCAATAAAAGAAATAATTAGAAAAAAATTTAGAGAAAATGGCTCTGAATATAATATTGACTTAGTGAGGCAGCCGTTAGAAGCCTATAAGTATGTAAAACCAATAAATGTTGATGATGCACCTGTGAAATGGTGGGAAAAAGAAGTGGTGCAAAGTAATGTAAACATGTAGTATATGACTACAACATATTCGTCTATCGGAAGCTATTCGAAAGTGTGTTTTGTCGCGCCTTCGCGTGACAAAACACCGAGTAACCGATCGTCAGACCTCTTCAACCTGTCTGAGGTGATGATGTTGGGGTACTGAATAGTCGAAAAATATGAAAGTGTATAAAAATAAGGGAGGGAGCTGTATGCTCATTGTCGAGCATCTCCATTTGACACGCTATACGATGGGACTTTTTCCGTTTTCTCGTGATAAACAAATATGGACGAAAGCGTTGGAGGAAGATGGAGAAATCATCGTGAAAAAAAGTCCGATGGAAATTATTGAACAAAGTTGTTTGTATTATGGCGCAAGTTTAAGAGGAAGGAAAGATGGAGCGAGGCATATTATCGGCACTTCGCATAAAGCACCAATTGCAGTCGAACCAACGAACGAAATTTTCTTTTTTCCAACGATCTCCCCAATGAATCCTCAATGTGTATGGCTATCTCATTTGCATATTCGTCATCATGAACATGTTCAAGGTGGGAAAACGCGCATTACGTTTTCAAATGGCATGAGCGTAGAGCTATGTATTTCGCATCATTCATTCGTGAATCAGCTACATCGTACGGCTCAGTTGCGAACAAAAATGAACGAACGAATTGAAGCACGCGAAAGGAAAATGATGTATTTATTATATTTACGGGAAAAGGAATGGTCGTAGTAGTTTTCTCTTTTCCTCTAAACTTGTACAATATAAGCATGAGCACGTAGCAAAGGGGTTACTGTATGAGTTTAGAGGAATTAAAACAATGGTTTACGATCAAACATATGCTTGATATGTTAGCCGAATATCGTTCGTTTGGCGTGATTCCCGGCATCGTCTTGCCGATGGCAGAGGCGTTTTTACCGTTTTTGCCGCTTTTCGTTTTTGTCATGGCAAACGCGGCGGCATTCGGTCTTTGGAAAGGGTTTTTCATCTCATGGATTGGAACGAGCGTAGGCTCACTGCTCGTCTTTTTTCTCGTTCGAAAAATCGGGAGGCAACGATTTTTCTCCTTTTTACATCGCCACCCGATGATTCGCCGCATGATGCATTGGGTGGAACGACGCGGATTCGGTCCGCTCTTTTTACTACTTTGTTTTCCGTTTACACCATCAGCGGCGGTCAATGTGGTTGCAGGGCTATCGGGCATTGCGATGCAACAATATATGCTTGCTGTTTTGCTTGGAAAAATGGTGATGGTGTTTATGATTAGTTTTATTGGTTATGATGTGGTAGCGCTTATTCGCCAACCGATGCGTACGGTGTTTGTGGCAGTCGCCATTTTTCTCCTTTGGTATATTGGAAAAAAAGTCGAGCAACGTTTCGCATTGCATGACGGAAAATAAGAAAGGATGAACGAATATGTCTGTACGCTTCATCATCGGGCGCTCAGGAAGCGGAAAAACGACGATGTGTTTAAAGGAAATAATCGAACAACTTGCGCATGAACCCGATGGCGCTCCGATTATTTATCTTGTTCCTGAACAAATGACGTTTCAATCGGAATACGCTTTAATGAAAGAAAACATAAAAGGAATGATTCGCGCACAAGTGTTTAGTTTCACACGTCTTGCTTGGCGCGTCTTGCAAGAGACAGGCGGCATGAGCCGCCATCATTTAACGCAAACAGGCGTACATATGTTGCTAAGGAAAATTGTTGAACAGCAAAAAGAACAGTTAAAGCTGTTTCGAAAAGCAGCTGACAAACGCGGCTTTATTGAACAACTTGAACGAATGTTGACGGAATATAAACGATATTGTGTCACTCCAGCAACGTTAAAACAAACGGAAGAAGAGCTGCGCCGTCATGCGACCGCAAACGAAGTTGGGCTTGCCGACAAATTAAAAGATACAGCCATGATTTTTGAGCAATTTGAACAGCATATGGCGCATCATTATGTCGATTCAGAAGATTATTTGCGTTTGCTTGCCGAAAAAATTCGCCATTCTTCTTATATGAAACGCGCGCGCATTTACATGGACGGCTTTTATGAATTTACGCCGCAAGAATATATGGTCATCGAACAATTATTTATTCATTGCCCGCATGTGACCGTTGCGCTTACGTTAGATGCCCCGTATGAACAACTGCCAAACGATTTGCACGTATTTCGCAGCACGTGGCGAACGTATGCGCAATTGCGTGAAATTGCATTACAAAACGGGATAGCGATTGACAACGTCATGCAACTTCATGACAACGTTCGCCACAAACATGAAGAGCTTCGTCATCTTGAAGCATGTTATGATGCACGACCTGTTTGCAAGTTGGAAAAACAGACGGAAGCGATCGTCATTGGAGAAGCGACCACGCGACGAGCAGAAATGGAAGGGATTGCGCGCGAAATCGTTCAGCTCGTGCGCGATGAAGGATATCGCTATCGTGACATCGCTTTGCTCATTCGAAACGTTTCAGACTATCGCGATGTGTTAAAAACAGTATTTGTTGATTACCGCATCCCGTATTTTATTGACGAAAAAGAACCGATGCTTGATCATCCATTTATTGAATGGTTGCGCGCAAGTATGGAAGCGGTGCGGACAAATTTTCGTTATGAAGCGGTATTTCGTGCTGTAAAAACAGACTTGTTTTTCTCGCTTGAGCAATCTGTACATGAGATGCGCATGGCGATGGATCAGCTTGAAAACTATGTGCTTGCTTCCGGCATCCAAGGAGATAAGTGGACAGAGCATTGGACGTATCGTAAATATAAAGGGCTAGAAGGCATACACGCCCCACAAACCGATGAGGAAAAACGATATGAACAACAATTAAATGAATGGCGCAAGCTTGTCATTTCTCCGTTGTTGTTTTTACAAAAGCGATTAAAACAAGCAAAGACAGGGCGTGAGCGATGTGAAGCGCTATATGCATATGCAGAACAGCTCCATATTCCCCGAAAATTAGAACGTTTACGCGATGAAGCAGAAGAAAGAGGCGATCTGTCCGCTGCCCGCCATCATGAACAAGTATGGCAAGCGTTTATTCATTTGCTTGATGAATATGTGGAAATATTAGGCGATGAATCCCTCTCGCTCGAAACGTTTTTTACGATTATTGAAACGGGATTTGAAAGTTTGCAGTTTTCTCTCGTGCCACCAGCGACAGACCAAGTGTTAATTGCGCATTTTGATCGTTCCCGTCTTTCGAACATTCGCTGTACGTTTCTTGTCGGGGTAAATGAAGGCGTCATTCCGATGCGCAAAAATGATGATGGCATGTTGTCGGAAACAGATCGCGAATTGTTGCATCATTATTCCGTACGCGTTGCTCCAGCAAGCCGTGATCGATTGCTTGACGAACCTTTTTTGCTTTATTTAGCGCTTGTTAGCCCGTCTGAACGTTTATATGTGACGTATGCGCTCTCTGACGAGCAAGAAAAAACGTTGTTGCCATCGATGTTTATTAAGCGGCTGACGGATATGTTTCCGCATGTGAAGAAAATGCAATGGGGAGCCGATCCGTTTTTCCTTCCGCCTCATGAACAATTGTCATATATGACAAACGATATTGCCACGCTCGGTCCGTTAGTGCAGCAACTTGAAGCGTGGAAGCGACAATACGCCATCGCCCCGATGTGGTGGGATGTATACAACACCTACGTCCAACATGAGCAATGGAAAGAACGAATCGCGGTCGTTGTGCGTGCGTTATTTTACGAAAACCGTGCGAAACCGTTACGGAAGCAGTTGGCGAAAGAGTTATATGGAAAAAAAGTGAAGGCGAGCATTTCGCGTATGGAGACGTTTAACCGCTGTCCGTTCGCTCATTTTGCCGCGCACGGTTTAAAGTTAAAGGAACGAACAGTCTTTCAATTAAAGGCGCCAGATATGGGACAGTTGTTTCACGAAGCGCTAAAAGTGATTGCGAATCGTCTGCGAGAAGAACAGCTTCCATGGAGTGAATTATCAAAACAACAATGTGAACAGTTGTCATATGAGGCGGTGGAGCAAATTGCTCCGTACATTCAACAAGAAGTGTTGTTAAGCACACACCGTTACCGATATATGAAGAAAAAACTGCAAACGATTATGACGAAAGCCACCACCGTATTAAGCGAACATGCGAAAAGAAGCGGATTTGTGCCGATTGGTGTTGAATTAGGATTTGGTGAAGGGGAGTTGCTCCCGCCGCTTACATTTACATTATCGGACGGAACGGTGTTGCAGTTTGTTGGGCGCATTGACCGCGTCGATCAAGCAACGAGCGAACAAGGTGTACTTCTTCGCATTATTGACTATAAATCGAAACAAAAGACGCTCGATTTAACGGAAGTATATTACGGCTTAGCGTTGCAAATGTTAGCGTATTTAGATGTCGTGCTTGAGTATGCGGAAAAGCTTGTTGGTACATCGGCATTTCCGGCAGGGGTGTTGTATTTTCCGATTCATAACCCGACGATGAAACTGAATGAATGGCTTGAGGAACACGAGCTAGAGAAAAAGTTTTTAGAACAGTTTAAAATGGGGGGCTACGTGTTAGCGGATGAACAGACGGTACGGCTGATGGATGAACAAGTAGAGCCGGGAACGAGTTCTCTCGTTATTCCTGTTCGTTTCAATAAAAATGGAACGTTTGCGCAACATTCGAAAGTGTTAACTGAGCAACAATTTACGATGTTAAGGCAACATGTGCGCCGTCTGATCGTCGATGTCGGTGAACAAATGATAGAAGGTGTTACACATATTGCACCATATAAACAAAAAGATAAAACAGCATGCCAATATTGTGAGTTTCGCGATGTGTGCCAATTTGACGAAGGGGTCGATGCGGAACAATATCGCATATTAACACCGAAACAGATTGATGAATGGTTAAAGGAGTGATTGTGTGATTCCGCCAAAACCACCGGAAAGTCAATGGACAGATGAACAATGGAAAGCGATTTATGCCACAGGTCAACATACGCTCGTTGCCGCCGCCGCAGGATCAGGAAAAACGGCAGTGCTTGTCGAGCGCATCATTCAAAAAATATTGCATAAAGAGCAGCCGATCGATGTCGATCGGTTGCTTGTTGTGACGTTTACGAATGCCGCGGCTGCAGAAATGCGCCAACGCATTGGGGAAGCATTAGAACGAGCGCTTGAAAGAGAGCCGCATTCGCTTCATTTGCGTAGACAGCTCAGTCTTTTGCAAAAAGCGTCTATTTCAACGATTCACTCGTTTTGTTTAGATGTCATTCGCAAATATTATTACGTCATCGGCATTGATCCGGTATTTCGCATTGCGGATGAAGGAGAGATGGCGCTATTAAAAGAGGAAGTGTTAGAAACGTTATTTGAGCAATATTATGCAGAAAACGACGAAGCATTTTTAGCTGTTGTTGATCGCTATACGAGCGATCGCACAGATGCGGATTTACAAACGCTTATTTTACGGCTATATGAATTTTCTCGTTCGCATCCAAATCCGAACGAATGGTTACAACAAATCGTTCATATGTACGATGTCGCAGAACACGCACGCGTTGACGATTTACCATATGCGCATTACCTTTTCCAAGCGGTTGATTTAGCGCTAGAGGCGGCGGAACAACGCTTGGCGCAAGCGTTGCAAAAAACGAAAGAGCCAGGCGGACCGGATTATTTGCACGATACGCTCGCAAGCGACGAACAAGTCATTGCAAAGCTAAAAGAAGCGCGCCATGAGTCGTGGCAAAAGCTGCACGAAACGATCAAAAACGTATCGTTTGCAACGGCAAAAAGAAAGCCGAAAGATGGAGCATATGACGAGCCATTAATTGATGAGGTAAAAAAGCTGCGCGATCAAGTGAAAAAAGAAATAACAAGTTTAACAGAAGAATTGTTTTCGTTTCAACCGGCGACATACGTGCGCCATTTGCGCGAAATGAAGCCGATTGTTGCCACGATCGTACAGATGGTGCAGCGGTTTGCTGAGCTATTGCAAGCGAAAAAAGACGAAAAAGGGATTGTTGACTTTTCAGACTTAGAACATTACTGTTTACGCATTTTACGCGCTCCTTCTCCCGAGCATGAGTTCAAGCCGTCGGAAGCGGCTCTTTATTATCGAGCGCAATTTGTTGAAGTGCTCGTCGACGAATATCAAGATACGAATATGGTGCAAGAGTCTATTTTACGGCTCGTATCGAACGACGATGAAGCAACGGGCAACATGTTTATGGTCGGCGACGTGAAACAGTCGATTTACGGTTTTCGTCTTGCGGAACCGTCGCTTTTTTTACAAAAATATAATCGATTTACGAAAGAAGGCGATGGTGGACTTCGCATCGATTTAGCGAAAAACTTTCGCAGCCGAAAAGAAATATTAGACGGAACGAACTTTATTTTCCGACAACTCATGACGGAAACGGTCGGGGACATGCGCTATGACGATGATGCGGCGCTTCGCTTTGGCGCGCGTGATTATCCGGAAAAACAAGTGCCGGTCGAATGTGTGTGGATTAATGAAGCAAAACAAGAAAGCGATGAAGAGGAACAAGAGGATGTAACGGCTGTTCAGCTCGAAGCGCGCTGGATCGCTAAAAAAATCAAGCAATTGCTTGCCGAGCCGTTTTTCATTTACGATCGTCGCTTAAAAGGAGAACGGCGCTTAATGTATCGCGACATCGTCATTTTATGCCGCTCGATGTCATCTGCTTCAGCGATGTTAGAAGAATTTCGGAAGCAAAACGTTCCTGTCTATGCCGAGTTGTCGACAGGTTACTTTTCAGCGACCGAAGTGTCTATCATGTTATCGCTTTTGAAAGTCATTGACAATCCGTATCAAGACATCCCGCTTGCGGCAGTGCTTCGCTCACCCATTGTTGGATTGGACGAAAATGAATTGGCGCGCATTCGTTTAGCGAAAAAAGACGGGGCTTTTTATGAGGCGCTGCTTGCTTTTGTCGAGCAGTCACAAGATGATGAGCTTTATGAAAAAGTCAAACGTTGGCTTTCGTATTTGTCGGAGTGGCGTACAGCGGCAAGACAAAAGCCGCTTGCTGATTTCATTTGGCAATTGTATCGGGAAACAAACTTTTACGACTACGTCGGCGGAATGCCTGGTGGAAAACAGCGGCAAGCGAATTTGCGTGCGTTGTATGACCGCGCAAAACAATATGAACAAACGTCATTTCGTGGCATTTTTCGTTTTTTACGCTTTATTGAGCGGTTAAAAGAGCGTGACAACGATTTTGGTGCTGCTCGTTCGCTGACAGAACAAGAAGATGTTGTGCGCATGATGACGATTCATAAAAGTAAAGGGCTTGAGTTTCCGGTCGTCTTTTTAGCTGGTGCATCGAAATCGTTTAATATGCGAGATTTACGTGGCGACTATATATTAGATAAAGATTTCGGATTAGGGATGCGCTTTGTTCATCCGACGTGGCGCGCAAGCTATCCGACTGTTGCGCAATTAGCGATGAAGAAAAAAATGAAATGGCAACTGCTTGCGGAAGAAATGCGTATTTTATACGTTGCCTTAACGCGCGCAAAAGAAAAATTGTACATCGTCTGTACGGCAAAAGATATCGAAGCGAAAAAGAAAAAATGGCAAGAAGTCACTTATACATCAACGTGGGAATTGCCAGCTTATATGATTGAAAAGGCGAAAAGCTATGCGGATTGGATCGGTTATGCTCTCATCCGTCATCCGCAAAGCATTTGCCCGTCGAAAACGGTGCTTCATGATGCATCGCTATGGGAGATGCACGTTGTGCCAGCCCATGAGCTTGAACAAGAAGATGAACAAGCGAATGAGCATCGTGACATCGTTGAAGCGATGCAACAACTGCAACCTGTGGCGATCAAAAGTGAATATGAAGAAGAAGTCAAGCGCCGTCTTTTTTGGACGTATACGTATGCGAGCGCAACGACGTTAAGGGCGAAACAAAGTGTATCAGAATTAAAACGGCAACGCGACATATACGGTGAACATGCTGAACAGCCGTTTCGAAAAGAAATCATTGAACGGCCGCGCTTTTTGCAAGCGAAAACGATAACGCCAGCCGAACGAGGAACGATCATGCATCTTGTGATGCAACATATCGACGTAACAAAAGAAGTGACTGCTCATGCGGTGCAGGAGCAAATCGCACGCATGGTAAACGGTGAGTGGCTAACGGAAGAACAAGCAAAAGCTGTTGATGTAGAAAGCATTGTCGCCTTTTTTAACACTCCGCTTGGCAAGCGAATGCAACGGGCGACGCGGCTTGAGCGCGAAGTGCCATTTTATTTGGCGCACGAAATGGAAGGCGAGACAGTTGTCGTTCAAGGGGTTATTGATTGCGTGTTTGAAGATGAGCATGGGCTCGTTTTAATTGACTATAAAACAGATCGCGTGTCGTGGATGAATGACCCACAGGAACAACTGAAGCGACGATACGAAGGGCAATTGGCGCTATATCGGGAAGCGATTGAAGCCATTTGGAAAAGGGAAGTAACAGAAACGTACGTGTACGCTTTTGATGGCGCCCTACTCGTGCCGATGGAGGTGGATTGATGTGCGCATTTTACATACAGCGGATTGGCATTTAGGAAAAACGCTTGAAGGACGAAGCCGTCTTCCTGAGCAAGAAGCGGTGATCGATGAAATCGTAGAAATTGTACAAAAAGAAAACATTGATGTCGTATTGCTTGCTGGCGATGCGTTTGATACAGTCAATCCGCCTGCTGATGCGGAAAAGCTTTTTTACGAAGCGCTTTCGCGGTTAAGCGATTACGGTAAGCGTCACGTTGTCGTCATTGCAGGAAACCATGATCATCCGGGGCGTTTAAGCGCTGCTGCTCCGATTGCAAATATGCACGCCATCACGTTGCTAGGTTTTCCGACAGATCGCGTGCAACAAATTCATGTTCCTTCAAGCGATGAAACATTAATGATCGGAGCGCTCCCATATCCGTCAGAGTCGCGCTTGAACGAATTGTTGGCAGAGGAATGCGACGAAGCGTTGTTACGCGCACGATATGATGAGCGCATTCGCGCCATTTTTGCGAAAATGAACAAATCGTTTCGCGAGGATGCGGTGAACATTGCGATGAGTCATTTATATGTTGCAGGCGGGGCTACATGCGACTCCGAGCGTCCGATTGAGCTTGGGGGAGCGTATACCGTATCTCCTGCAAGCTTCCCTGCAAGCGCGCAATATGTCGCGCTCGGGCATTTGCATCGTCCGCAAGATGTGAAACATGCCGCCATGCCGGCACGCTATTCTGGCTCACCGCTTGCTTACAGTTTTTCCGAAGCGGGATATAGCAAATCCGTTACGATCATTGACGTGCAGCCATGTTGCACACCGGTCATTTCGGAATATTTATTGTCAAAAGGACGTCCGCTCGTGAAATGGAGGGCAACAGACGGGCTTGCGCAAGTGTATCGTTGGATTGAAGAAGGGCGCGACCGTGGGGCGTGGATTGATTTAGAAATTGATGTCGAGCAATCGTTAACGTTAGAAGAAACACATCGACTACGCAAATTGTATGATGGATTTGTTCATATTCGCCCGAACTACTTAAAGAAAGAAGAAATTATTCGTGAAGCGCATACCGATGTGCCAATTGAAACGTTATTTACGCGCTTTTATGAACGGCAAACAGGCGGAGGAAAGCCATCAGAAGAGCTCGTTCAACTATTTTTACAGCTCGTTGCCGAGGAGGACGAACAATGAAGCCGATTCGTTTAACGATTGCAGGATTGCATAGTTTTCGTCAAAAAGAAACCATTGATTTTGAAAAACTATGTGAAGGTGGATTATTTGGTATTTTCGGACCGACAGGAAGCGGAAAGTCGTCAATTTTAGATGCGATGACGCTCGCTTTATATGGAAATGTAGAACGGGCGTCCAATCAAACGAATGGGATTATGAATCAATCAGAAAATGAACTATTTGTTTCGTTTACGTTTGAATTGCAAAATGCGAAAGGAGTAAAACGGTATACGGTTGAACGCTCGTTTAAGCGGGCGGATGCTTTGCGCATTCGTTCTGTTGTTAGCCGCCTTATTGAAGAAGGAGAGGAACGTGTCGTTATCGCAGATAAGGCCCGTCTTGTTGATGAGCAATTGAAACAGCTGCTCGGTTTAGAAATGAAAGATTTTACAAGGGCTGTCGTTTTGCCACAAGGAAAATTTGCAGAATTTTTATCGTTAAAGGGAGCGGAACGCCGTCAAATGTTACAACGGTTGTTTCATCTCGAACGATATGGCGATGAATTAAATAAAAAGTTAAAAAATAAATTAGCCGAAGCGTCAGCAAAGCTCGAAGCGATTAAAGGGGAACAAGCGGGGCTTGGCGATGCATCAAAAGAACAAGTCGAAAAACAAAAACAGGCGCTAGCAGAAAAAAAGGAGGCGCTCGAACAAGCGAAAAGTGCATTGCGTGACATGTACGAACGATACGAAAAACAAAAGCAATTATGGCAATGGCAATGTGAAAAAGAAAAAGTAGAACATGAACTGAACGAATGGCGCGAGCAAGAAGCACATATGAAGCAGCTTGAGCAGACGTATGAACGAAGCAAAGAAGCGGAGCGGCTCGTACCGTATATTGAACAAGTAGAACGAAGCGAGAAAGAGGTTGCACATTGGCAACAAAAAGCTAGTGAATTGGGTGTCCAATTACAGCAAGCAAGCGCGATGTATGAACGAGCAAGTAAACAATATGAACAATGTCGTGCGAAAAAGAACGAAGAAGAACCGAAAGCGTTACAAAAACAAGAGCAGCTGAAACAAGCGCTACAAACGTTGGCGTTTATGCGGTCGCTTGAACAACAACAAGCCAAGCTACGCGCGAGTTTGCGAGAGATCGAGCAAAAAGAACAACAAGCGCTCCAAATGGTTGACACGTGCACGAAAGAATATACAACATGGAGTGCGAAACAAGCAGAGTTAAAAAAACAATGGGAAGAAAAAAAAGTCGACGTGCATATCAAAGAGCGATTAGAGCAAGCGTACGAAAAAAAGAAGCACATTCAATTGCAACAACAAGCGCTTGAAGAAATAGAAAAGGAAAAAGAAGAAAAACAGAAAACATACGAAATGATGAAGCGTACGCATGATGAAGAAATAAAAAAAATAGAACAATATGAAACGCGTTTATTAGCAGAGTATCATCATATCGAATCGTTATATCATCGCGTATGCGAACGAGAAAGACAAGCGATGGTGCTCGTCTACAAATGGAAGGAAGAAAAAAAGCAAATCGAAGCGGCACGACTGTACGATTTAGCTGCGACGTTAGCGGAACGTTTGCACGATGGTGATCCTTGTCCGGTGTGTGGTTCAACACATCATCCAAATCGGGCAAAAAGACAACAAGTTATACTTGATGAAGAAGTGATCGAACAAATTGACCGCTCCGTTCAAATGGGGGAACAACTCATTGCGGCTATGCAACAAGTAAAAATGCAAGTCGAACAACTAGCTGAACTGATGGCGCGTCAGTCGCTGCCACAACGTGTCGATGTCGAAAAAGTGAAACGCGAAGTTGAAGAAACGCCTCTTTCCATTTTCAAAGAGGCAGAAGTCGAATGGAAGGCATTGCAACAAGATTATATCGCATGTCGCGAGCGGGTATATCGTCATATGGAACGATGGAACGAACAAAAGCAAAAAAAACAGCAACATGCGTATCAAATCGAAACGATGCATCAACAAATCGCTCAATTGGAGGAAAAATGTGCCGAGCGACGCGCGCGCGTAGAAAAAGAAACAATGATGTGGCATGAGGCGTATCCGGATTTATCGTTTGAACAAATCGATGCACTAGTTAGCGACCTTCGTGAGCGTGAGCGGGAAGCGCAACAGCTACAACAGCGCATTGAAAAAAGCGTTTCCGTGTTAGACGATAAACGAGCTGAACTTGAGCGTTGGAAAGAAACATATCAAACAGTCATGAAACAAAAAGCAGAGCGTATGACGGAATGGAATATGCAACAACAACAATACGAACAATATAAACGAACGTTGCCAGAAGGAATGAATGAGGAGTCCGTAAAACAACAGCTCATTCGTATAGAGGAAAGATTGCAACGTGTCAAGCGTGAAGAAGAAGAGGTGTATGCTCGATGGATGTCATTGCAACAACAACTGCATACGTTGCAAGCGGACAAACAAGCGGCAGACATTGCTTTACAAGAAGGGGAAAAAAGAAAAAAAGAAGCAGAACATGTTTTGGCTGAGCAATTGCAAAAAAGTCCGTGGAAAACGGTCGATGACGTACTCGCTTCCCGCCTAGACGAACAAATGAGACAACAAATTGCTCAACGCATTCAACAATATAAAGATGTGCTCACGAAGTTGCAAAACGAATGGCAACGATTACATGAAGCGATGAACGGCATGACGATAACGAAACAGCAATGGGAAGAAACGATGCGTGAGTATGAAGAAGTGAAGCAACAAGTGGACGAACATATGCGCCAACTCGGTTCACTTGAAGCGATCGTCGCTGATTTGGAAGCGAAACATGCGCGCTTTGAACAATTGCAAAAAGAACGAGCGCAACTTGAGAAGATGGTCAATCAGTATGAAGAGTTACAAAAAGTATTACGCGGCAACAGCTTTGTTGAATTTATTGCCGAGGAACAGCTCGTTCACGTGACGCGCTACGCTTCGGAAAGACTTGGTGAATTAACGAGACAGCGGTATGCGATTGAGTTAGATTCGGAAGGCGGTTTTGTCATTCGTGACGACGCAAACGGCGGTGTACGTCGCCCGGTGACGACGTTATCAGGAGGCGAAACGTTTTTAACGTCTTTATCGTTAGCATTAGCACTATCAGCGCAAATTCAACTGCGTGGGGAATATCCGCTTCAATTTTTCTTTTTAGATGAAGGATTCGGTACGCTTGACCAAGAGTTGTTAGATGTCGTGATGACCGCATTAGAGCGATTGCGTGCAGACAATATGGCGATTGGAGTCATTAGCCACGTACAAGAATTACATGCACGCATGCCGAAACGGCTCATTGTGAAACCAGCAGAACCGTCTGGGAAGGGAACGACGGTCCAGCTTGAAGTGATGTAAAGGAGACTTGCAATGAAAGGAATATGCGAACTGTGCGGAAGAGAAGATGTCGTATTAACTGTTCATCATTTAACCCCAAAAGAGTACGGGGGTACAGAAACAGCAAAGTTATGCATCCCGTGCCATAAACAAATTCACGCTATATATACGAATGAAGAGTTAGCAAGTCGGCTCTATACGATTGAACGGCTACAATGTGATGAACAAATTGCGTCATTTGTTCGCTGGATTCGCAAACAACCAGCTGAGCGGATACCGAAAATAAAAAAAGCGAAACGGCAAAAGCGTTAAGCATTGCCCGCAACGTTTTGATCAAATACATCGGAATCAAGTGTATTCGTTAAGCTAATGCCGTTGTTAGTGATAATAAAATTACCGGTATTAAACGCGCCTGCGCCAGCAAATGTTTTCGAACTAATTTTCGGTGATACATACAACGTATCACCCACTTGCATGACGGCACCGCTAGCGACGAGGTTAATTTTAATTGGACCGACGAGAGCTGGCATGTTCTTGTCTCCTTTCTGTCAGTTGACGAATATGTTTCACTCGTGATTCGGCTTCTACGTTTTTTGTTGAACCGATATGCACGACGGATGTAGAAGAAATTCCGATTACGCGAACGGAATGAACAGCGATGAGTGGACAATCGTGCAGCGTATAACGGCAAACCGGTTCAGTATCTACAGGTGGAAGCGGAATCGGCTTTGTGAAAATCGGAAAGGCAAGAGGAAATTCTCTGCTGTCGACGTATTCGAGTTGTCGTTGAACAGCTAACGCTCGTCCGGAAAGACGAATTTCTTGGCTATCTCCAATTTGCACGACAGAACTAAAGACAACAGCGTTTGCCCTTAGAAAGTGGACGACGGAAAGGCGGCTCATCGCTTTTCCTCATTTTTTTTATTGTTTTGTTTTTCTGGAAACGGACCGATAATTAACGATTCGGGCGGAGTATCAAATGCGGAAGCTAGTTGAATCATTTCGCTGTCACCAATTAATACGAGCGAGGCGCTTGCTACTCCTCCGATGGCGATATGACCGACAGATAGATGATGATTCACGACTGTCATATTCATTCGTTCGTCTCCTCTCGTGGTAAATGTTTTAAAAACGTGTCAATTGAATGTTCAATATCTCTTTTTAAGTAAGAAATGATCGTTTGTTGTAATGTATCGTTTTCTTGTTCATGTTCTCCGTATTGGCGTAAATAAAAATGAATGCGATCATCAATTTGCCGCGCAATATCTTGCAATATAAATTGGCGATATGACGAATCGAGTGAACGTCCATATGTTTGCTCGATGCGGGCGATGATGTTTTCTCCTTCTTCCTGTAAATACGAATGAACGGCTGTTTGAATGTTGCGGAAAATCGGTGTTGGTTGTGGAATGATCGTTTGGCTTTTTGGAACCGCAAAATTTTCAATCGTATCTTCCCCAAACGTTGCAGGATTTAGACCGATATTCAACGTTCCTTCTAACGTTTCCACTTTTAATTGATCAAAATGATATTCAATTTTTTCAATCGTTGTATGCGGCTTTTTTTTTAGTTGTTCATATTGTTGTTGTAAATCGTTTACTACTTGTTCAAGCGATTGCATTTTTTGTTGTTGCCATTTTAAATAGGCTTCGAGTTGTTTAAAATAATCGTGCCACATGTATGACGCCTCCTTCTTTGCCGACCCTTTTACTTTCTAATGTATGGCCGGGCAGAAAGAAGTAGCACAGTTTTATACAGGGGATTGGAGTGGAACGAACGGTCCTTCTTCTCCTTGAATATTGATTTTCGCTTCTGGTGCTGGTTGTGTAAATTGACCGGTATTGCTTAATGTGGCGAGTGGTTGTACTTTTCCTGTCGTTCCGATTTGAAGAACGGATGAGTTTGTGAGCGAACCGATTTTTAATTGATGAATCGAAATCGTTTGTTGAATGTAAAAGTTCATCTTTTCACCTCACTAGGCATTTCCAGCGATATTGCTATCGGCAATATCACGGTCGTTTGTATTTGTGTTGCTATATTGGTTGTAAATGTGCAGACCGTCTCCCGTATTAAATGAACCAGCGCCAGCAAATGTTTTAGCGACGCTATACGGAGAGATGGCAAATACATCGCCAATGTGAAATACGCCGCCGCTTCCAATGCTGTTAATTTGGACTGCTCCAACAATGGCAGGCATCGGCTATCCCTTGCTTTTTACGTTGCCATCGGCGATGTCTGGATCGATTGTATTTGTAAAGCTAATGAACGTATTTGTTTGTAAAAAGTCTCCTGTATTTCCACCGCCAGCACCTGCGAGCGATTTTGATGAACTTTTTGGTGCAATTTGCAACGTATCGCCGAAATTGACGGTCGCATCGCTACTGACGTTCGTAATTTTTATTGGACCTGCAATATAGGAAGGCATGGCCATCGTCCTTTCTCTCATTCTTTCCCTTACCCAATTATATGAAAACAATGAAAGAAATGTGCTCCACAAAAAGAAAGATATGTTATAATATTTCTGAAAAATTATAATTTTTAGATGTAAAAATAAGGGGGATTGGGGATGAACGTTCCGTTAGTATTAACTCATTTTTTAGATCGCGCCGTATCGCTTTATGGGGATAAAGTTGGCGTCATTAGTGAGGGAAAATCGCTTACATATCGTGAACTGAGTGAGCGCGTCAATCAATTGTCGCACGGGTTACGCGATTTAGGGATAAAAAAAGGAGATCGTGTCGCTTATTTAGCGCCAAATACGTTAGAAATGCTCGAAGGGTTTTACGGCGTATTTCAAACTGGAGCGATCATGGTACCGCTCAATATTCGCTTAAAACCAGATGATTATGTATTTATTTTAAATCATAGCGAAAGTAAAGTGTTGTTTGTTGATTATGAGTTATATCATTTAATTGCGCCAGTCAAAAACGAGTTGCAAACAGTTGAGCATATCATCGTACACGGCAAAACGGACGACATTCATGAAATCGCTTACGATACGTGGCTTGCTCAATATACGACAGAGCCGTTTGCTCGTCCGGATATTGACGAAAACGACGTATGTAGTTTGTTATATACGAGCGGAACGACGGGAAATCCAAAAGGGGTGATGCTCACACATCGCAACAACTATTTGCATGCATTAAGTACGATGCACCATTTGCGCGTGTCGGATCGAGATGTATATTTGCATATTTTGCCGATGTTCCATGTTAACGGATGGGGGGCACCGTTTTACTATACAGCGAACGGAGCAACGCACGTTTGTTTGCGTAAGGCTATTCCTAAAGTCATTTTCGAATACGTCAATAAATATAAAGTGACTGTTATGCATATGGCGCCAACGGTGTTAAATACGTTGCTGCAATATTATGAGCAACATGTGCCGACGATTGAGCATGATGTGCGTGTCGTTATTGCAGGTTCTGCTCCCCCACCAGCATTTGTCACGCGCGTGGAAAAAGAATTAGGCTGGGAGTTTATTCAAGTGTACGGCATGACGGAATCATCGCCATTAAGTACGGTGTCGACGATTCGCGCGCATCTCAGTCATTTACCGTTAAGTGAACAATATCGAATGAAAGCGAAAGCAGGCTATGCGATGATTGGCTGCGAAGTGAAAGTTGTCAATGAGCATGGCGAACAAGTGCCGCGCGATGGAAAAACGATCGGAGAAGTCATTGTGCGCAGTAACGGTGTGATGGCAGGCTATTGGAAAAATCCAGAGGCAACGATGGAAACGATTCGCAACGGTTGGCTGCATACAGGAGATATGGCGACGATGGATGAATACGGAAATATCGATATCGTTGATCGGAAAAAAGATATTATTATTAGCGGTGGGGAAAACATTTCATCGATTGAAGTCGAAGGGGTGTTGTACGAGCACCCAGCGGTGTTAGAGGCAGCAGTCATCGCTGTTCCGCATGAAAAATGGGGCGAAACGCCGCATGCGTTCGTTGTCGTCCGTCCTGGAAAAGAAGTGACAGAACAAGAGCTCATTGCCTTTTCACGTGAAAAACTTGCTCATTTTAAAGCGATTACCGGGGTGACATTCGTTCAAGAATTGCCAAAAACCGCATCAGGAAAAATTCAAAAAGTACATTTACGTAACGAATACTGGCAATCAATAGGGAAGACAGGAAGATATGTGAATTAATAAGGAAGAGCCGTTGTCGATTGACAGGCGGCTCTTTTTTCTTTACGCTGAAATGGAAAAGGAGGGAGATTATGCGTATTTCAATCATTGATGCAGTGCGTGGTTTGGCTTTATTTGGCATTTTGCTTGTGAACGTTCTTGATTTTTCGCTTCCGACGCTATATGTCGATGCTACGGTGTTTGCGAAAGATGGGGTTGATCGTTTCCTGCTTGCATTTGTAGATATATTTGTGCAAGCGAGCTTTTATCCACTTTTTTCGTTGTTGTTCGGCTGGGGAGCATGGATCATGCTTGATAAAGGGGGCGAGCGGTTTCAAGTGATTTTTTTGCGCCGATTGCTTGCGTTGTTATTATTTGGTATGATTCATGCGTTTTTTATTTGGCATGGCGATATTTTAATCGGGTATGCGATCGTTGGTTTGTTTCTTTTTCCGTTTTTTCAAGCGAGCGCAAAAACGTTGCGCAACTGGGCGCTTTCGCTTTGGAGCAGTTGGGCTTTCGGTTCCACCGTACTCATGTGGCTGATGTGGAAAATGAGCGGTGATGTCGATTTTTCAGAGCCAGAGCTGGCAAAGCAGGCGATCGCAAATTATCAACAAGGCACGTGGGAACAAATTTTTACGCAGCGAGCATATGATTGGTTGTATGTCAACTCATTGACACAAGCATTCATTTTTATTTTAACGATTTTCCCATTTTTTTTATTTGGGGCATTTATCGCAAAAGAAAAATGGTTTCATGACGTCAACCGACATCGCCCAACGATTCGAAAATGGTGTATCGGCTCGCTTATTGTTGGCATGGCTTTCAAATGGCTTCCGTATATCGAAAAAAATATCGTAACCGAGTATGCCCAAGATATGATCGGAGGTCCTGCGCTCGCCCTGTTTTATTTGACCGCGTTTTCGTTTGTGACAGAGAAAGTGATTCGTTTTTTTGCGCCTGTCGGCAAAATGGCATTCACGAACTATTTGACGCAATCGATCATCTGTACGCTTATTTTTTATTCTTATGGCTTCGGTTTATATGGGAAAGTAACACCAAAACAAGCGCTAGCTATCGCACTCGTTGTATATGTCATACAAATATGTTGGAGCCATTGGTGGCTGAAAAAACATGCGATCGGACCGATGGAGCGCGTATGGCGATGGATGACGTACGGAAAAAAGAAAACGACATGAATGAATCATGTCGTACACGGCTTGTCTTCTTTTTCTTTATGGAAAAGCACGGCTTCTTTCAAATGCTTATTTAATAATTCATCAAGCTCTTGACTGCATTGGATCGTTTCTTTCGCGGAAAAACCGTACATTTGCGCCAATTCAATTAATTGTCGTCTTTTCTTTTCGATGAGGGAAAGGGACATAACATTCACCAACATTTTTCATTTTCGTCAACAGTCTGTAAACAACTGTATGTATAAACTATTATACATATTCTGAAGAAAAAGGAAATAGTATAATGTGCTGAAAAATAATTTTTTACAAAGGAGTTTACACGTGAAAACGAGAAAATAATGGTGTTCGATCATATGAAAAAGGGGATGAGGACATGAAATTTGTTACAGCGCACGCCGGATCGGATGTGTTTGTCGGGGTTGTTCATGAGCAAAGTGTCGTTCATTTATCGAAAGCAGATGAGACGATACCGAATACGATGATCGAATGTCTCGAACTTGGCGAATCGTTTATTGAAAAAGTGGAACGTGTGCTTGGGCGCGTGCGGCCAGAGTGGACGTATGAACTTGACGACGTGCAACTGCTTGCGCCGATTCCACGCCCGACAAAAAATATTTTTTGTATCGGGAAAAATTATGCCGATCATGCGCAAGAAATGGGAGGCGTAGTGGATCGCGAAAATATCATTGTATTTTCGAAAGCGCCGACGACGGTCATTGGGCATGAGGCACCGATTTTACGCCATGCGGATGTAACTGATCAATTAGACTATGAAGGAGAGCTGGCGATTGTCATCGGGAAAAAAGGAAAGGCGATTCCGAAAGAACAGGCGCTCGATTACGTGTTTGGTTATACGATCATAAACGATGTGACCGCGCGTGATTTACAAGAAAGACATAAACAATATTTACTTGGAAAAAGTTTAGATACGTCATGTCCGATGGGACCGTGGATCGTTCATCGGTCGGCAATTGTCGAGCCGCATGCGTTACATATTGAAACGAAAGTAAATGGCGAAGTGAGACAATCAGCTACGACCGCGCAATTTATTTTCGACATTCCAACAATCATTGCGACATTGTCGAAAGGAATGACGTTAGAGCCGGGGGATGTGATTGCGACAGGAACGCCAGCAGGAGTCGGAAAAGGCATGAATCCGTCGCGCTTTTTACAGTCGGGAGATGTGATTGAAATTACGATTGAGCAAATTGGAACGTTACGAAACGTTGTGAAGTAAAAAGCTGGGATATCCCAGCTTTTTACTGTTCAAATACTTTTTTCACTTTTTCAATGGCCCAGTCGAGCTCTTCCTTTGTAATGACGAGTGGTGGGGCAAAGCGGATGACTGTATCATGCGTTTCTTTACATAATAGCCCTTCTTGTTGTAGTTTTTCGCAATATGGGCGAGCTGGGACGTGTAATTCAACGCCGATAAACAACCCTCTGCCGCGCACTTCTTTAATATCTGGATGGTTGATTTCGCGCAATTTTTCTTGGAAATATTGACCGAGCTCAAACGAGCGCTCTGGCAATTTTTCTTCTACGATGACATCAAGCGCAGCGATCGAAACGGCGCAAGCAAGCGGGTTACCACCGAATGTCGATCCGTGTGAGCCAGGATTAAATACGCCAAGAATGTCGCGGTTTGCGGCTACGCATGAAATTGGGAATACGCCGCCACCGAGCGCTTTACCGAGAATGTACATATCTGGCTCGACTTCTTCCCAATCGCACGCAAACATTTTACCGGAGCGGCCAAGCCCTGATTGAATTTCGTCCGCGATATATAAAACGTTATGTTGTTTACATACGTCGTATGCCGCTTTTAAAAATCCTTCTGGCGGAATGTTAATGCCTGCTTCCCCTTGAATTGGTTCGAAAATAAACGCTGCTGTATTTGGTGTAATGGCTTGTTTGAGCGCTTCGACATCGCCGAACGGAATGACTTTAATGCCCGGAAGCATCGGACCGAATCCGCGTTTATATTCTGGGTTCGATGACATCGATACAGCTGTCATCGTCCGACCGTGGAAGTTATCTTCACAAACGATAATTTCCGCTTGATCAGCAGGAACGCCTTTCACGTCATACGCCCAGCGTCGCGCCGCTTTGACGGCTGTTTCGACCGCTTCCGCTCCTGTGTTCATCGGTAAAACCATCTCTTTGTTCGTTAATTTTGCCACTTTTTCATACCATGGACCGAGTTGATCGTTATGAAATGCTCGTGATGTTAATGTAATTTTATTTGCTTGTTCAATAAGCGCTTGAACGATGCGCGGATGGCGATGTCCTTGGTTGACCGCTGAGTAAGCGCTTAACATATCCATATAACGATTACCTTCTGGATCTTCTACCCATACACCTTCGCCTTTTGATAAGACGACTGGAAGTGGATGATAGTTATTTGCGCCGTATTTTTCTGTTAGCTCGATGATTTGTGTTGTTTTCACGTCAATCCCTCCTATTTCGATCGTCACATATATAACATACTTGAAGTGCATATAGAAAGTAAATAGAAAAGGAGAGCGTTTTCTTTTTCAATTCATATACAGACGTGCTATCATAGGCATATATCAAATAAAGAAAGGAGCATAGTTATGACACATGCGCATATTACAACGTGGGTCGTTGCGCTTATTTTATTTGTCGTTGCAATTACGTTTCAAGCGAAAGGACATGAAAAAACAAAAATGTTGCACATGTTGTTGCGCTTATTTTATATTTTGATCATTGCGACAGGTGCGTGGATTTTACATAGCATGTCCTCATTTCCGTTTTTGTATATCGTCAAAGTGATTGTCGGTTTATGGGTCATCGGAACGATGGAAATGATTCTCGTTCGGACAGCCAAAGGAAAAAATACGAACGTGCTTTGGCTTCAGTTCATTATTGCGTTTGTCGTTGTGTTATATCTTGGATTTAAATTGCCGTTCGGTTTTTCATTCTTTTCGTAAAGTTGGCATATTCGCCAACTTTTATCTTTTTCTACCATATGGAAATGTGCTATAATGATAATTGATTGATAATTCTAAAAATACAAAGAGAAAGAAAGAGTGGGAAAAAAGGGGATGAAATTATTTCAAACGGTTTGCAACACGTTTGCGGATTGGGAACGATGGGTGAGCGACTATCGTTTATATGAGTACGACCAGCTAGCGATTTTTGTTTCTTCGCTTTCCCCTTCGTTTCGGATGCAAGTCGAACAATACGTACAGCATCATTTGCCCCAAGCGCAGCTTTTTCCGATGATTGGGGATGCATCGGAGCAAGCAGTCATTTGTGCCCTCGTTGTTGACGATTGTCGAGCCGATATGGACGAGATGCGTCAAAAAATGAAGCTATCGGAACAATATTACCGCTCTTTATTCGAACATAATCCAGATATTGTATATTCCACCGATTTAGAAGGCAATTTTACAAGCGTCAATCCTGCGTTTGAACGAGTGTTTGGGTATAAGGCAGAAGAAATTTTGCATACAAACTCGCTTCACTACATTAAAAAAGAAGATATTCCGCGCGTGCGCCGCTATTTTTATCGTGCGCTAAAAGGGAAAGTGCAACAATACAATTTAGAAATCCCAGCGAAATCAGGAGAAGTGTATTTATTCCAAATTAAAAACGTCCCGATTATCGTAGACGGGGAAAAGGTTGGTATTTACGGCATTGGGCGTGACATTACTGAACAAAAGCGAGCAGAAGAACATATGAAATATATCGCCTATCACGATATCGACACGGGGCTGCCGAATCGGTTGCAATTTACAAATATAGTGAAAAACGCAATTGAAAAGGCGAAAGAAAAAGGGGATACACTTGCCGTCTTGTTTATTGATATGGATCGATTTAAAATTGTAAACGATACAATCGGTCATTACGGAGGAGATGAAATATTAAAGCAAATGGCCGAGCGAATAAAAAACATATTGCCATCCGGTGCGCATTTCGGGCGTTTCGGAGGGGATAAGTTTAGCCTACTGCTAACGAAACGAACAGATGCTCATACGGTTATTGAATGGACGAAGAAGTTGCTCCAACAAATTGCTTTACCGATTGTATATGAAGAAAAAGAGTTTTTTTTAACGGCAAGCGTCGGTGTTAGCTTTTATCCAACGGATGGTGTAGATGCACATTCGCTCTTAAAAAATGCCGATACAGCAGTCAATCGCGCGAAACAAAACGGTGGCAACAATGTGAAATTGTACGCGACAAAAATGAATGAACAAGTGATGTATCGCGTCGAGCTTGAGCGATATTTACGAAAAGCGCTCGAAAAAAATGAATGTTTTCTTGTTTATCAACCGCTTCTCGATTTAATGTCTGGAAAAATCATTGGCAGCGAAGCGTTGTTACGTTGGAAACATCCGAAAATCGGCCTTGTTTCTCCGCTTGAGTTTATTCCGATTGCAGAAGAAATTGGTTTCATTCACGATCTTGGGCGCTGGGTGTTAAAAGAAGCATGCATGCAAACGAAAAAATGGCACGATCTCGGTTTTGGTTCGTTAATGATTTCTGTCAACGTGTCTGCTGCCCAATTTCAACATCCGACATTTTTTGAAGATGTGGAACAAGCGCTTAAGCAATCGAAACTGCCCGCGCATTGTTTACATTTAGAATTAACAGAAAGTTCCATGTTGCGTAACATGTATTACAGCATCCACGTCATGAAAAAACTGCAACAGCTCGGTGTTCATGTGTCGATTGATGATTTTGGCACAGGCTATTCATCGCTTAGCTACTTAAAAGATTTGCCGATTAACACGTTAAAAATTGACCGATCGTTTATTTATCAGCTTCATAAAGATCGTTCGGACATTGCGATCGTCAAATCGATTATTACGATGGGGCACGGTTTGCGCTTAAAAGTTGTCGCAGAAGGCGTTGAAACGGCTGAGCAAATCAAATTGTTGAAACGATTAAAATGTCATTATGCGCAAGGATACGCGATTTTCAAGCCGCTTCCTGCGGAACAATTTGAAAAACAAGTGTTGCAAGGAAGCGAATCCATCATTCAATGATCGAGTTGTACGCCAATCATTTTTTTTCCCGTTTGCAATGTCAGTTCGAAACGATGTTCGTTTCCATCAAAATAATGTTGCACGTTGCACATATCCAATGAGTTATCAAACATTAAAAAATTTACGCCGCTTTCGGAAAATAGCATATAATTGTAACAATACAAACAGTCATATACGGAAAAATGCCACTCGTTAATTAAGTGAATAAAATGAAAAAACGCGTGATCGGGTAGCTGAGCAAGCCATTGTTCGTATGCGTGCGACAACGGTTTCATGTAGCGAAGACGGTCACCGTTTTTTAATGCATAACGTTCTGATATATATATGTCTCCATGTTCTCCGAGCCATCCCTTGATCCATTGACCAAAGCGAAACAATTCTACTTCTTCAGGTAAACTTGTTAATTCATGCGCATCGTCATCTTCATCAAAAAATATCCATTCCCCATTTACTTGTTCAACAACACCGTATATGTAAGCTCGTTTTTGTGCGCGCAATGTTGTAAGGCGATCCATTTGCTCCACTCCTTTCGAATCAATTCCCTTCGTACGCCATTATAGACAACTCATCATTTATATAAACGATGCATAAAATAAAAGCATGCTTCATACTTGTTCACAACAGAAGGGAATGATTGACGTGTGCGGAATTACCGGATGGGTTCATTTTGGGCGTCATTTACGTCAAGAGAAAGAAACAGTGCTCATGATGGCTAATACGCTCTCTTACCGAGGGCCCGATGATACGAATGTATGGCTTGATGACCATGTTGCCTTTGGACATAAGCGTCTTGTCGTTGTCGATCCGGCAGGTGGTGTACAGCCGATGACGCGAACGAAAAACGGCTATGTTTATACGATTTGTTATAATGGTGAGCTGTATAATACGGAAGATATTCGTAAGCAGTTATTGAAAAAAGGGTATACGTTCCAAGGGCATTCCGATACAGAAGTGTTGCTTACGGCATATATGGAATGGCGTGAACAATGTGTCGACTATTTAAATGGTATTTTCGCGTTTGCGGTGTGGGATGGTGAACGAAAACAGTTGTTTTTAGCACGCGATCGTTTAGGAGTCAAACCGCTCTTTTATCGATATGAACAAAGGGAGTTTTTATTCGCTTCAGAAATTAAAGCGATTTTGGCTCATCCAAACGTTCGTGCCGAAATTGATCGCGAAAGTTTATGCGAAATTTTAGCGCTCGGCCCTTCACGTACGCCTGGACATGGCGTATTTCGAACGATTCATGAACTGCGACCAGCGCATGCGATGATCGTTGCCGAGCGTGGCGTCCGTCAATGGCGTTATTGGAACGTCAAAAGTGCCCCACACGTTCATTCGTTTGATGAAACGGTAGAGCATATTCGAACGTTGCTGATCGATGCGATTACACGCCAACTCGTTTCAGACGTTCCGGTGTGTACGTTTTTATCAGGTGGGGTGGATTCGAGCGCGATTACGGCGATTGCAGCGAAGGCGTTTGAACGTGAAGGGAAAGCTCCTCTTCATACGTATTCCATTGATTACGAAGAAAATGAACAATATTTTACAGCGAACGCCTTTCAACCGAACAGCGACGGACCGTGGATTAAACAAATGTCAGATGCATTCCAAACCGTTCATCATACGTGCGTCATTTCTCAACAACAATTAGCCGATGATTTAAAAGCGGCAGTCGTTGCCCGTGATTTGCCGGGGATGGCGGATATTGATTCATCGCTCCTTTGGTTTTGCCGTCAAATTAAGCAACAGTTTGTTGTTAGTTTGTCAGGTGAATGTGCCGACGAAATTTTTGGAGGTTATCCATGGTTCCATAGAAAAGAAGATTTTGAGCGAGACGGATTTCCGTGGATGCGGTCGTTAGATGAACGGTTCGATCTTTTAAGTGAAACGTGGCGTGAAAAACTTCCGCTTCATGAGTATGCCGATATGCGTTATAAAGAAACGCTTCGTGAAGTTCCTCACGCAGACGGAGAAAGCGCCGAAGAAGCGCGCCGCCGTGAATTGTTTTATTTAAATATGATTTGGTTTATGACGACGTTGTTAGATCGGAAAGACCGCATGAGCATGGCTGCCAGCTTAGAAGTACGCGTACCGTTTGCGGATCATCGCCTCGTTGAGTATGTATGGAACATTCCGTGGGAGATGAAAATGCACAACAATCGTGAAAAAGGAATTTTACGCAAAGCGTTTGAAGGTATTTTACCAAATGACGTATTGTATCGGAAAAAAAGTCCGTATCCGAAAACACATCATCCACGTTATACGGACATCGTGGCTGAACGGCTAGAGACGATTTTAACGAATCGCTCGTCCGTTTTATATGAATTGTTTGATCGAAAGAAGTTAAAGGAATTAGTGGAAACGAAAGGGCAATCGTTTCGCATTCCATGGTTTGGTCAGCTTATGTCTGGCCCGCAGCTGTTAGCGTATTTCATTCAATTTCACGAATGGTTTGAGCATTATAACATTCGGTTAACAGACAGCTAAAAAAACGGCTGTCTTTTTTCTTTCCTGTTTTTCATTTATCTTGTATAATATTTGTATAACTTTTGTTTAATTAGGAGTGGATAGTGTGAAAAAAATCGTTGTCGTCGGAGCGGGACCTGGCGGGCTTGCTGCCGCGATGTTGCTGGCGGCGAAAGGATATGATGTCACTGTATTTGAAAAACAACCGTACGTAGGAGGACGAAATGGACGATTCGAGCTCGGTGAATACCGCTTTGATATCGGTCCGACATTTTTAAGCATGCCTCATATTATTGAAGAGTTATTTGCAGCAGCAGGAAGAAACATACATGACTATGTCCAACTTGTCGAATTAGATCCGATGTACGAACTCGTTTTCAATGATGTAAAGTTAGCGATGACGATGAATCGGAAAAAAATGAAAGAACAAATTGCGGCACAATTTCCTGGGAACGAAGACGGTTATGACCGGTTTATGAATGAAAACGAACGGAAGTTGCAGGCGCTCGCACCGATTTTACAAAGTAAAATGGACCGACTGTACCACTATTTGCGTCCGACCGTGTTGAAAGCATTGCCGCAGCTGACGTTGTCACAATCGCTATACGACATATTAAGCCGATATTTTAATGATGAGCGTCTTCGGTTAGCATTTACGTTTCAAGCGAAATATTTAGGCATGTCCCCGTGGGAATGTCCAGGTGCGTTTTCCATTTTATCTTACATGGAACATGCATACGGCATTTATCACGTCATCGGCGGGTTAAATGAAATTCCAAAAGCGATGGCGCGCATCGTTGAAGAATATGGAGGAAGCGTGCATGTGAATACAGGAGTGCGAAAGCTTTGGCTTGATGGCACGACTGTGAAAGGGGTCATATTAGAAAATGGTGAAAAAGTGTCGGCTGATGAAGTGATTATTAATGCCGATTTTGCCCATGCGATGACGAATCTCGTCGATGACGGTGTATTAAAAAAATATCGCAAAGAAAAATTGCAAAAAAAGAAATATTCATGTTCGACGTTTATGATGTACGTCGGGATAAACAAGCCGGTTGATCTTGCTCATCATACAATTATATTTGCGGACGATTATAAGCGAAACGTCGATGAAATTACGAAAGAAAAAACGATTCCACACGATCCGTCCATTTACGTGCAACATGCTGCTATAACTGATGCGACGGTTGCACCGAAAGGAAAAAGTGCCCTTTACATTTTAGCACCTGTGCCGAACAATACGAGCGGAATTGATTGGGAAAAAGAGAAAGGACCGTTTCGCCAAAAACTATGGGATACGCTCGCGAAAAAGTTAGGATGGGGACGTATGGAACAACATATTGAATATGAAAAAATCATTACCCCGCACGATTGGGAGCATGACATATTCGTTTACGAAGGGGCGACGTTTAACTTAGGGCATCAGTTATCACAAATGATGGTGTTTCGTCCACATAACGAATTTGAAGAGTTGCAACATTGTTGGCTTGTCGGTGGCGGGACGCATCCGGGAAGCGGATTGCCGACGATTTTTGAATCGGCTCGCATTACCGCAAACGGTATATTACAAGCTCATCGTCAGCCGCTCATTCCTGTTGGTGATTTGCCAAAGCGGAGGGAAGCGTAATGAACATTGCCATTGTCGGTGGCGGAATTGGCGGCATAATGACGGCGCTATTGCTGGCAAAGAGCGGCGCGCATGTGACTATTTTTGAGAAAAACGACCGACTTGGTGGGCGTCTTTCGTTTATTGAGCGAGAAGGGTTTCGCATTGACGCCGGTCCAACGATCGTATTGTTGCCAGAAAAATTGCGTGACTTTCTTGCCGACGTTGGCGTAACGGAAGATGAATACGAGCTTGTTCGCTGTGATCCGATGTATACGATTCATTTTGCGGACGGCATATCGTATACAAAATATGCGGAAGAAGAAAGACAAGTAGAAGAAATTGCTCGTCTGTTTCCTGGGGAAGAAAAAGGATTTCAACGTTTTATGAATGAGATGAGGGAATATTTTACTAAAGGTGATGAGCTCATTTTAACGAAGTCATTTATAAAGAAACAAACGTTTTTTACGAAAGAGACGATATCGCTTTTTTCACGCATGCGCGCCTATCAATCTGTGAAAACGAGCATGAGTCGTTATTTTCACGACGAACGGTTGCAGCTTGCTTACTCGTTACAAACGTTATATATTGGTGGAAATCCGTACACAACGCCATCGCTTTATTCGCTCGTTTCGTTTAGCGAGCATGCGCACGGCGTGTATTACGTAAAAGGAGGGTATGCAAGTCTCGTTTCTTTACTTACAAGAAAGCTAGAAGAAGCAGGAGTTAACGTTCGATTGCAAACGGAAGTGGAACGGTACGAAGTGAACGGTTCAAAAATAGAAGCGCTTTATGCCCAAGGGGAAATGCACTGTTTCGATGCAGTTGTTATGAATACAGATGAACCGACGATGATGACGAACAAACGAACGTGGACTCCTTCATCGAGCTGCGTGTTGCTTTATATCGGACTTAGCCGCACATACGATGCACCGATTCATCAATTTTTTTTACCGCCTAATTTTAAACAACATATGGACGACGTCTTTGTTCGAAAAGTTGTCCCGAAAGACCCGTCATTTTATACGTTTTATCCGTCAGCGGTCGATCGTTCGTTAGCACCTGAAGGGAAAAGCGTGTTATATGTATTGATTCCTGTGCCGAGTGGGCGCCATATTGATTGGACAATACAACAACATTGGATTTCTCGCATCGTTGATGAAGTGGAGAAACGGGCGTTTCCAAACTTGAAGAAGGAAATGGAATGGATGCATGTTCGTACGCCGCTTGATGCGCACAACGAAGGATTGTATGATGGAGGGATGTTCGGGATCGCCCCGACGTTATTTCAATCGGGTCCATTTCGCCCACAAGTGAAGTCGACACGTTATGAAAACGTGTATCGTGTTGGAGCATCTGTTCATCCCGGTGGAGGGGTACCAGTTGTCATGCAAGGGGCAAAGTTATGTGCACAACAAATATCGCATGATTGGAGTGGATAATGATGAATATCAGGCAAGCGTATGCGCAATGTGAAGCGGTAACAGCATATCATTCAAAAACGTTTTATCGTGCGTTTTCCCTTCTTCCGTATGATGATCGTCAAGCCATTTGGGCCATTTATGCGTTTTGTCGCCGCGTCGATGATATTGTGGATGAAGGAAAACAGCCACATCAAGAACTGCAACAGTTTGAAAAACAATGGGAATCGTTTTTAGCAGGACATACCGATGATGACTTTATGTGGATCGCGCTTCGCGATGTCTTTTCGCGCTATGATATGGACGCTGAACCGTTTTCGCATATGATTGAAGGGCAAAAAATGGATTTAACCGTTCATCGTTATGATACGTTTTCACAGTTGCTTCGCTATTGTTATTGTGTGGCAAGTACAGTCGGCTTAATGTTATTGCCGATTTTAGCGCCCCATCGCCGTGAACAGTTAAAAGAAAGTGCCATCGCGCTTGGAGAAGCGATGCAGTTGACGAACATTTTGCGCGATGTCGGTGAAGATATGATGCGCGGTCGCGTGTATTTGCCGCGCGAATGGATGAACATGTATGGAGTGAGTGAACAACAGATTGCTTTCGGTCAAGTGACGAGCTCATTTATTGATTTATGGGAGCATATCGCACAAGAGGCGGAAAATAGATATGCGGAGGCAGAAAAAATGTTTTCTCTTTATCCACTGTCTGCCCGTTTTGCTGTAAAAGGAGCGGCGCTTATGTATAAAAGCATTTTACATGTTGTTCGTGAGCAACAATATGACGTATTTACGAAGCGAGCGTTCGTGTCGGAAGAAAGAAAAAAAGCGTTATTGCAACAAATGGGAGGCGAAAACGTTGAAGTGGGGTGATCGTTTATACCGCCTTTTTCTCATTTGGTATGGATGTGGACTTGTGCTCGTCGGTTTTCATCTTTTGCCGCCGTGGTTAGAATGGGCAAATGTTGTCTTTTTAATGCTCGCAGGAATGATTGGCGCATTATTTTTAATCGAAAGATACGGTCAACGGGGGATCATCGCAACGATTGCGATCTTCATTGGTACAATGGCGGTGGAGTATGTTGGAGCGACGTATAGTGTTATTTTTGGTTCATACCATTATACGAGTCAATTTGGGGTGACCATATTTGGGGTTCCGATAGCGATCGGCTTTGCTTGGCTTGCGGTGATCGGTTGTACGCATGCGCTCGCATTACGTTTCGTATCGCCAACAAGGCCGTTTGTTACTTCTGCTGTTGGTGCGTCATTAGCGGTTGTATTAGATGTAGTTATTGACCCGGTTGCCTATGTTGCAAAGCAATATTGGATTTGGGAAGAGACGAGCGTATATTATAACGTTCCGCTTGAAAATTTTGTCGGTTGGTTTGTCGTGGCGTTCGTCATTCATCGGTTATTGCTCATTTTTTCAGCGCGTGAAGGAAGTTCGGATCGACGAGCGATTTCTCTTTTTTTCCTTCTTGAAGCCATGTTTTTATTTCTTGCTTTACTAGAACAATTGTATGGTGCTTTCCTGCTTGGGTTATCGCTTACTACGTTTATTTTTTGGAAATGGAGACGGTCGGCATGATTGAAGCGAAAAAAAGTCGTATGTTTGAATGGATGTTTTCCCTTTACAACACATGGTTGTTGCGTACATCGTTTCATCGTCTATACGTACGCGGACACGTCGTGCGAACGCCTGCGTTATATGTGGCGAATCATAGCTCATGGTGGGATGGGCTCATTGCGTTTCAATTGAGTCGTTTTGTGTTTCAACAAAATAGTTATGCGATGATGAGCGAAGAAGGGTTAAAACAATATCCGTTTTTTCGTAAGCTTGGCGGTTTTTCGATCAACCGCACGCAACGAAAAGGGATGATGAGGTCGCTAGATTATGCTGTTTCATTATTGCGCGATGGAAAAAGCGTTTGGGTGTTTCCACAAGGGGAAGAACAACATATTGAAAAACGTCCGCTTCAGTTTTTTACAGGAGCTATATATGTAGCCGAACGAGCGAACGTGCCCATCATACCGCTTGCGTTTTACCATAGTTTTCGTCATCATCGGAAGCCGGAATGGTTTATTCATATTGGCGAGCCGTTATATATTTGTAATCTTTCAGGGAGCAACCGAAAAGAAAAAACGATTGAGCTCGAACGTATTTGCACTGCACAACTCGATGATGTAAGGCGCTTAGTCATGACCGAACAGCTTCAGCCGTTTACGCCTTGGAACGGAGGGACGTTATGATCGTTTTGTGGGCAAGTTTTTTTATTTGGACGGTTTTTAATTCGTTGTTTCTTATTTCTCTTCCGAAACGCCCGCAAATCGCTGCGCGACCGCTTGTGAGCGTGCTCGTTCCACTCCGCAATGAAGAGCGAAATGTCGTACGTCTCGTGCGCTCGTTAAAACAGTTGACGTATGAGTCAGTCGAATTTTTGCTTCTTGATGACCAATCGACCGATTGTACGTATGAGTTATTGTTGAAAGAAACGAAAGGGGACAATCGTTTTCAAATATGGAAAGGGAAGCCTCTTGCAGATGGTTGGGTAGGGAAAGTGCATGCGTGCCATCAACTGGCGAAACAGGCGAAAGGGGCGTATTTGTTTTTTATTGATGCGGATGTCGAGCTAAAGCCTGCGGTTATTGAAAAATTGTTGGCGGTCTTAATGGCGTATGATGCAAAACTAGTGACGGGCTTTCCGTCGTTTCAGCCATCGTCCCTCCCACTGATCGGCAAATGGCTCGTGCCGTTGCAACATTTTTTTATTTTATTTCATTTGCCGTTATATTTAGCGAATTATACGCGTATGCGTTCCGCGACAGCGGCACATGGGGCATGTTTGTTTTTTGAACGCACCGCTTATGAAGCAATCGGCGGCCATGCGTCTGTAAAAAGTGAACTTGTTGAAGATGTAATGATCGCGCGGAAAATGAAAGAACATCGGTATCGTGTTATCGTTGCGAACGTAAGCACGGATGTCGTTTGTTATATGTATGAAACGAATAAAGAAGTATGGGCAGGTTTTTTGAAAAATGTATATATCGGGCTAAATCGTTCACCGTTTTTTGTTGTAATGCTTACGATGTTTTACGGCATATTTTATGTCGCGCCGCTTATCTTTGCGCCGTTGTCGTTCATGTATGGGGCAGCGTACGCCGTGCCGCTTGCGATCATTATTGCGCAAAAAGCGTACGTCGAGTGGAAGACGGAGCGTTCAATTTCGACATGTTATTGGATGCCGATAAGCGCGGCGGTGTTTATCGCGTTAATGTATGCGTCGATGCGCGCGAAACGTTATGAATGGAAAGGGAGGACGTACACGTGAAAAAAGTAGTCATTATCGGCGGTGGGCTCGGTGGATTGTCTGCCGCTGTGACGCTTGCACATCGCGGGGTTGATGTGCAGTTGTTTGAAAAAAATAGTCATTTTGGCGGGAAATTAATGCCTGTTCAACTTGGCGATTATTATTTTGATTTTGGACCGAATACGATTACGATGCCGTTTGTATTTCGGCATGTCATTGAGCAAACAGGGGCTCGTACAGAAGATTACATTACGTTTCGAAAATTGTCTGTGCATACGAAAAACGTATATGAAGACGGCACAACGTTTTTTCTTTCAAGCGATCGCGACTATATGAAACAGCAGCTTGAGCGAATGGATCACATCGGGGCATTAAAATACGACGATTTTTTACGCGAAGTGGAGAGGATGTATCAACTCGCAAAAACGTACTTTTTTCCGCGCATGTTTCGCTCTTTTGTTGATTATATGTCGCCATCGCTTGCGGTTGCTTTATTGAACGCGCGACCATTTGAAACGTTACATCATTTTTTTCAACGTTATTTTACAAATGAACATGTTATTCAAGCGTACGATCGTTACGCAACGTACATTGGTTCATCACCGTATATGTCGCCAGCGACGTTTGCGATGATCGCTTATTTAGAAATGGTTGATGGCGTATATTACGTAGAAGGTGGAAACGCCCGAATTGCTCATACGTTTGCGATGCTTGCGAAACGAGCAGGGGCAACGTTACATACGAATCGGGCGGTCAAGCGCGTCATTGTCCAAAACGGTACGGTAAAAGGAGTCGAGCTTGAAGATGGGGAAAAGGTGGAAGCAGATGTCGTCATTATGAATGCCGATTTGTTGCGGGCATATCGCGAGCTCGTTGATCCTCACGATCGTTCGTATGAACGAGCCGAGCCATCCATTTCCGCCTTTGTCATGTTAGTTGGAACGAAAGAAAAATGGGATCATTTAGCTCATCACAACGTGTTTTTCTCTCCCAATTATAAACAAGAGTTTGAACATCTATTTGCCGGACGGTATAGTGAACGTCCGACGATATACGTTTGCGCTCCGCCGTTTACGAAAGAAGGTTCGTCTTTGTTTGTGTTAGTGAATGCCCCGCCTCTTACAAAAGATGGACGTATGCAAGTGGATGAACAAGCATATAAGCAGCTCGTGTATGAAAGGCTTCGGGCATATGGGTTGGACATTGTACCAGATGTTGAACAAGTAATTACTCCGCTTCATATTGCGGAGCAGTTTGGCGCATATCGTGGGGCATTGTATGGCATGGCGTCCAATCGACGTCGCGATACGTTTTTACGTCCGTCGAACGCATGTAGGCGAGTGAAAGGATTATATTTTGTTGGCGGGACGACCCACCCGGGAGGTGGATCGCCAATGGTTGTCATTAGCGGACAAAATGTCGCTCATCATTTGCTCGGTGCTAAGCTGTCGCTTCCTTTTTGACGAACGATTTTGTGCGCCATACGTTTGATTTCCAGCGCCAATAGACGAGCAAACCGCGCAGCCATTCGTCTGCTGTAAAGGCAAGCCAGACGCCGACTAAACCGAGATCGAACGAAATGCCAAGAATATAGGCGAGCGGGACGCTTACTCCCCACATCGATGCGATACCGATGTAGACAGGAAATTTTACATCGCCGGCCGCGCGTAAAGAGTTAATGATGACGAGATTAAACGAACGCCCGGGCTCAAGAAGCATCGTAAGCAAAATGAGCGTCCCGCCTGTTTCAATCATCCGTTTGCTGCTTGTGAAAATGGAAAACAGTTGATCGGAGAAGACGGAAAACAACGCCGCAACAGCAAACGAAATGATGACAGCGAGCCGTAAGCTCCGCAAGCAACGGGTATACGCCTCATGAAACCGTTCCGCCCCAACGAGATGCCCGACGATAATTTGTGTCCCTTGCCCGATGGCGACGCTAAATAAAAAAATAAACATCATGATGTTTTGTGTATATACTCTCGTCGTTAACGCCTCTGTGCCGAGCATCGTAATGAAATAGGTGATGACAAGTTGCGACGTATTGTAAGCGACATGTTCACCTGCAGATGGAATGCCGATTTTTAATAGTTGTTTCACGTAAGCAAATGAAAACGCCTCTTTCGATAAAAGTGGGAGAGGGTGTGGGAGGCGTTTCATGATGAATAAAAATCCAACGACAAGCCCAATGATACGGCTAATCGTCGTTGACCAAGCGACCCCTTCGACACCTAAAACCGGCAAGCCAAACGGTCCGAACAACACGAAATAGTTGCCGATGATGTTTAATATGTTGACCCCAATCGTAATATTCATCATGTCGCGCGTAAAACCGTAGCTGCGCAATATAGCCCCGAGCGTCATCATGAGCGCTTGCACAAATGAAAAGCCGCCAACAATCCATAAATAAGCACGCGCATCAGCCATTAACTCGTTCGGAACGTTCATCAGTTGAAGTAGATGATCGCCCCCTATCCAAAGCCCAATACTTAATACGATGCCAAATAATACATTCGCCCAAATCGAAGCAGCTCCAATATAGGAAGCTGTTTTTTCATCGTTTGCGCCAGCATATTGCGCAATTAAAATCGATGTTCCGGTCGCAATAAAACCGAACATGACAACGACCATAAACAATAACTGATTGGCTACACCGACCGCCGCAACCGCTTCATCGGCATATTGACTGAGCATAAACGTATCCGCATTGCCCGTCAACATATGAAGCGTCAATTCAATAAAAATCGGCCAAGTGAGCGCAAATAAAGAAAGCTTTTTTGCCAAACAAGACAACCCCTTTACGATTTCCGACTTGCAAACTGTTTTTAGTTTAATGGATTGTTATAATGGAAAAAAGGGAAAAAGACGATTACTTTTGTACATTTCCGACTGAAAGGAGGGGGCTTATGTATATATCGTTTTCCGTTCCGCCGTTTCCTGTTTTTATTAAAGGGGGCGAGGCGATGTTTCGAAAAGGAATGAAACATTTTCGCCGCACGTTTTCTGTATTCGATTTTTTGTATGTGCAAAAAGGGACGCTATATATGACCGAACAAGACGAAACGTTCGTTGTCCGTGAAGGGGAATACGTCATTTTATGTCCGGGCTTTGAGCATTATGGGCATGAGCCGTGCGATGAAGATACGCATTTTATTTGGATTCATTTTTCAGTGCCAAAATATGAGCTTGTTGAAAAACAGCCGTACGGATGGGGCGATATTATTGAGAGAGAGGCTACATATGTCGATTATGCGCAATATCGCTTGTTTATCCCCCAATATGGAAAGTTGAAACAAGCGGGGATGGAGGCGATGCTTCAACACATTGTCCGCGAGCAACAAACGCCGGATCATTCGTTAACGCAACAGTTGTTATTCGCCCAATGGATCGTTCAACTGCAAAAACAAATGCTCCATATTCCGTCTGCTGCCGAGCATGTATGTGCCGCGGCGATGGAGTATATTCATCGTCATTACGGAGAGCCGTTTGACATGGAGCATCTTGCTCATGCGCTTCGCCTTCATCCAGACTACATTTCACGCTGCATGCAAAAAACGATCGGCATGAGCGCGTTGCAATATGTGCATGATTATCGGCTGAAAGTAGCAAAGAAAAAATTAGCCGCGACGAATGAGACGGTCGCGGCGATTGCAAAACAAGTCGGATTTGAAGATGGCGCGTATTTTTCGCGCGTATTTAAAAAGATGGAAGGGATGACACCAAGCGAATATCGTCGCTTTATTCAGCGGACGTAGCTTGTACGAGCAGCATTCGAAAGCCGTATGGCTCGATTGTCATCGTTTGTTCAGTCATGCATTCGTTCGTCCAAAGGTTGATGACCGTTTTGTCAGCAAGTGAAAACGGAACGGTCCATTCCAATGGGGCTTCCCCGTTGTTTAATACGCAAACAATTGTTTCGTCGTCATATGTTTTCACGTAAGCGATATGATTCGTTTCATCGTTTGTTTCTAACACATGAAACTCTCCGAAGCGCAAGGCACGATATTGTTTGCGCAATGAAATGAGCGTTTGCACGTGCGCAAATAAATCGTGGTCTTGCTTTTCCTTTTCCCATACCATACATTTTCGGCAAAGCGGGTCTTGACCGCCGGTTAAGCCGATTTCGTCTCCGTAATATATGCATGGTGATCCGCTGAAAGAAAGTTGGAACGTAAACATAAGTTTCACTTTTTCTTTTTGTTCGTCGCATTGCGTGAGAATGCGCGGCGTGTCGTGGCTGCCGAGCAAATTAAAGGCGACTTCGTTTACGTTTTGTGGATAGTTGTGCAACACGTTTACGATCGTATGGGCAAATTCGCTTGCTTTTACGTTTTCTTTCGCAAAGTAGTTGAGTGCGCCGTTTGTAAACGGATAGTTCATGACCGCATCAAATTGATCTCCTCTTAGCCACGGCATTGCATCGTGCCAAATTTCCCCGAGAATATAAACGTCCGGTTTGATCGCTTTCACCGCTTGACGAAACTCACGCCAAAATTGGTGGTCGACTTCATTCGCCACATCTAACCGCCACCCGTCAATGTCAAACTCGCGAATCCAATATGTCGCGACGTCTAATAAATATTGTTTCACTTCCGGGTTTTCGGTGTTTAATTTCGGCATTTCTGGCACAAAAGCAAACGTATCGTAATTTGGAATCGGTTCCGTTTGAAGCGGAAATTCACGAATATGGAACCAATCTTTATAGCGTGATTTTTCCCCGTTTTGTAATACGTCTTGAAACGGTGCGAAATAATAGCCGCTATGGTTAAACACGGCATCAAGCATGACGCGGATGCCTTTTTCATGGCATGCTTCAACGAGCCGTTTAAACGTTTGTTTGTCGCCAAATTGTGGGTCGATTTCGAAATAGTCGATCGTGTCGTATTTATGGTTCGACGGCGCTTTGAAAATCGGCGTAAAATAAATGCCGTTAATGCCGAGTTCGACAAGATAGTCTAATTGTTCGATAATGCCTTCGAAATCGCCGCCAAAAAAGCTCGTTGTCGTTGGTTCTACGCTTCCCCACGGCAATGTATTCGGTGGGTTTAAGCGCGGATTGCCGTTGGCGAACCGTTCAGGGAAAATTTGATACCAGACGATGTCTTTCACCCAGTTAGGCGCCTTGAACACGTCGATGCGATTTAAAAACGGAAAACAAAAATAGTATGCTATATCATCTGTCGGGGCTTTTTTATAAAAGCCTTTTTCTGTATAGACGAGCACGTTTTCCCCGTCGTGCAATTCGAATCCATAGCGCAAGCGGCGATATGGAGGTTGCAAAGCGATAAACCAATAATCAAACAAACCGTCACAACCGCTTTTTTGCATTGGTTGTTTGTCAAATTGCCATTCGTCGTCTTTCCAGACGTACGGGTCGCCAAATAACAAATATACGGCATCGACATCATCTTTTTTTGTTCGTAGACGAATATGTAGCGTTCGCTCGTCGTATGCATAAGCAAACGCATCTTTTGGACGATGGTAAATCGCTTCTTTTAACATGTTTCAAACGCTCCTTTCAACTGTAAGCGCAATCGATTGCGCTTTTTATCACATGTTTAGCTGCGCCCCCCTTTATTTTATTAAGGAAGCGGATACATTGCTTATGTCAAGCGTAAAATGAACGGATGTAAAAAGTCAACATTCATTCAAAAAAAGATGAAAAAAATAGTTGTCAAAACGGAAAATGATTGTATAATGAAGATAAAGGTTGTGCAATCGTTTTCGCAAAAATGAAAGCGTTTGTACGTATTGCTTAAAACACAGGAGGGGTCGAAATGAAAAAGACGGTATCCATTTTCTCATCGCTTGCGTTACTTGCAGGTGTAATGGCAGGTTGTGGTCCAAAAGATGAGGCAAAGCCGAAGGAAAATGAAAACGAAGGAAAAACAGAAGTAACAGAAGACGGCATGCCGCCAAAGCCGGAAAAACTTGTCGTTTGGGAAGACGTGAAGCGCGGTGTGGCGTTAGAGCCAGCGATTAAAGCATTCGAAGAAAAGTATGGCATTAAAGTCGAGTACAAAGAAGTAGAAATGGCAACAAAACAACGCGATCAATTGCGTTTAGACGGTCCGGCTGGCACAGGTCCTGACGTCATTACTGTTCCGCATGACCAAATCGGTCAGCTCGTTACAGAAGGACTTATTCGCGAAATTCAAGTCGATCAATCGGTATTAGATACGTTTACAGAATCTTCGATCGCAGCGCAAATGTATGATGGAAAGTTATACGGACTTCCAAAAGCAGTAGAAACTCCTGTATTCATTTATAACAAAAAATTAATGGACAAAGCGCCAGAAACGATGGATGAATTGTATCAGTTCTCAAAAGAGTTTACAAAAGGTGATAAATACGGCTTCTTAGCGCTTTGGGATAACTTTTATTTCGCGCACGGTGTGATCGCTGGTATGGGCGGTTACGTATTTAAAAACAATAACGGTGCGTTAGATCGCAACGACATCGGTTTAAATAATGAAGGAGCAGTCAAAGGGACAGAATATATTCAAAAATGGTATAAAGAATTGTTCCCGAAAGGTATTATCGGTGAAAACGGCGGTTCAGCGATGGATGGCTTATTCAACGAAGGAAAAGCAGCATCTGTCATGAACGGTCCGTGGGCGTTCCAAGGTATGCGTGATGCGGGCATCGATATCGGTGTTGCGCCAATGCCAAAATTGCCAAACGGCGAGCCTGTAAAAACATTTATGGGTGTAAAAGGATGGCACGTATCTGCGTTCTCTAAACATCCGGAATGGGCAACAAAACTCATTGAGTTTATTACAAACGAAGAAAATGCGAAAAAACGTTTCGAGTTAACGCGTGAAATTCCGCCTGTGAAGTCGCTCATTAACGATCCGTTAATTGCAGAAGATGAAGGGGCAAAAGCGGTTGCGATCCAATCTCAATATGCGATTCCAATGCCAAACATTCCTGAAATGGCAGAAGTATGGGGACCAATGGCTACAGCACTTCAACTTGTAGCAAACCAAAAAGCGGAGCCAAAACAAGCGCTTGATGAAGCTGTAAAAACAATTAAAACGAACATTGAAACAAACCATCCAAGCAAGTAAGAAGTGAGCGGTACCTCTCTTGTAGAGGTACTGCTTCAACTTTCTTTTGTTTGTTTATTTATTCACATTCAAGTGCGCTCCTCGCCATTGTTTAGAAAGGAGACAAAATCAATGGAAACACCAATGTATCAATCGAATCATCGGAAAATTGCCCTCGGTTTATCCATCATTCCGGGATTTGGTCAACTGTATAATCGTCAATACGTGAAAGGTATTTCATTTTTTATTTTAGCTGCTTCGTTTTTGATCGTTTTTAAAGATTTATTAAATATGGGATGGTGGGGAATCTTTACGCTCGGTGAAGTCGTCGGACGTGACCATTCCATTTTCTTGCTTGTTGAAGGAATTTTAGCGGTTATTATTTCGGTGTTTGGGCTTGGGTTTTATGCATTTAATTTGCGCGACGCCTATAAAAATGGGCAAAAGCGTGATTTAGGGTTGAAAATTAGCTCGTTGCGCGAGCAATATCGCGCGCTCGTTGACAACGGTTTTCCATATTTAATGATTTCACCAGGATTTATTTTGCTTGTGTTTGTTGTTATTTTCCCGATTATTTTCGTCGTGTTATTGGCGTTTACAAACTATGACTTATATCATTCTCCACCAGCGAAACTTGTTGATTGGGTTGGATTTCAAAACTTTATTGACTTAGTGAAGCTCGATCTTTGGCGGAAAACGTTTATTAACGTACTTGCTTGGACGATCGTTTGGACGTTCGGCGCAACGACGTTACAAATTGCGCTCGGTATTTTCCTAGCCATTATCGTGAACCAAAAAGATTTAAAAGGAAAAGCGATCATCCGCACGATTTTCATTTTACCTTGGGCTGTTCCTGCGTTTGTAACGATTCTTGTTTTCTCAGGTATGTTTAACGAATCGTTCGGGGTGATTAATAAAACGATTTTAGCTGCACTTGGCATCGGACCGATCGAGTGGATGACCGATCCGTTTTGGACGAAAGTGGCATTAATTCTTATTCAAACGTGGCTCGGTTTCCCGTTCGTCTTTGCGATGACAACGGGGGTATTGCAAGCCATTCCGAACGAATTGTATGAAGCGGCGACAGTTGATGGCGCATCAAGTTGGCAAAAGTTTACGAAAATTACGCTTCCACTCGTGTTGTATGCGACAGCGCCAATTTTAATTACGCAATATACGTTTAACTTCAACAACTTTAACATCATTTACTTATTTAATGGTGGCGGCCCTGCGGTATCTGGGCAAAATGCCGGCGCGACAGACATTTTAATTTCGTGGATTTATCGTTTAACGATGACGTCTGCGCAATATTCGAAAGCAGCTGCGATTACGTTATTGCTTTCTCTCGTTGTCGTATCTGTCGCATTATGGCAGTTTAGAAGAACAAAATCATTTAAAGAAGAGGATATGATGTGATATGGATATGAAAAGACAAAAACTCATTCGGTTGACGTTGTCGTATGCAGTCATTTTGGCGATGACGATCATAATCGTCTATCCGCTTCTTTGGGTCGTTGGCTCGTCATTTAACCCGGGTCAAAGCTTATCGGGCTCGAAAATGATTCCAGACAACGCCACGCTAGCGCACTATAAAAAATTGTTTGATACGTCGCAAAGCGATTATTTGACTTGGTATTGGAACTCGTTAAAAATTTCGACGTTGACGATGATTTTTTCGGTTATTTTAGTGAGCTTAACAGCGTATTCGTTTTCGCGTTATCGCTTTATCGGGCGCCAAAATGGGCTTATGACGTTTTTAATTTTGCAGATGATTCCAAACTTTGCGGCGCTCATTGCGATTTTCATTTTAGCGCTTTTAACGGGATTAGTTGATACGCATTTAGGACTAATTCTCGTGTACGTCGGTGGAGCCATTCCGATGAATACGTGGCTGATGAAAGGATATTTAGATACGATTCCGAAAGAGCTTGATGAATCGGCGAAAATTGACGGGGCAGGGCACTTGCGTATTTTCTTTCAAATCGTTTTACCGCTTGCGAAACCGATTATTGCGGTTGTGGCGCTCTTTACGTTTATCGCGCCGTTTGGCGATTTCATTTTAGCGAGCGTGTTGCTGCGCAGTAAAGAAAAATATACGCTTGCGGTCGGATTGTACGATTTAGTGGCAAAACAGTTCGGTAGCGAATTTACAACGTTTGCGGCAGGTTCCGTTTTAATTGCGGTGCCGATCGCTATTCTCTTCCTTTCATTCCAAAAGTATTTCGTCTCTGGCTTAACGGCAGGTGGAACAAAAGGGTGAGAAACGAAAGGAAAGAATCGTTTTGGTTCTTTCCTTTCTTACTATTTAGAGATATATTAACAGAAGAAGCTTTGGAATGAATGGAGAGTGAAATGAAATGAAACGCGTATTTCGTGCGCTACTTGTTTTTATTTTGTTGTTGTCTGTGACGACGCCAGCGAGTGCGAAAACGGAGCGAACGTGGCAAGACGAGCGCATTTATTTTATTATGGTCGACCGTTTTAATAACGGGAATCCGAAAAATGACTATGAAGTAAACGTACATGATCCGAAAGCATATCATGGCGGTGATTTGCAAGGAATTATTGACAAGCTCGACTACATAAAAGGAATGGGTTTTACAGCGATTTGGCTTACGCCGATTTTTGCGAACGAAAAAGGCGGATATCACGGCTATTGGATTGAAGACTTTTATAAAGTAGAAGAGCATTTTGGAACGCTCGATGACTTCAAACGGCTTGTGAAAGAGGCGCATAAGCGCGATATGAAAGTCATTTTAGATTTCGTCGTCAACCATACAGGTTACAATCATCCGTGGCTAAATGATCCGGCGAAAAAAGATTGGTTTCATGAGAAAAAAGACATTTTTAATTGGGCGAATCAACAAGAAGTAGAAAACGGTTGGTTGTTCGGTCTCCCAGATTTAGCGCAAGAAAATCCGGAAGTGAAAGCGTATTTATTCGATGTCGCGAAATGGTGGATTCAAGAAACGGACATTGACGGCTATCGGTTAGATACGGTGAAACATGTGCCGAAATGGTTTTGGGACGAGTTTGCTAAAGAAGTGAAATCGGTGAAACAAGACTTTTTCCTTCTTGGTGAAGTGTGGCATGACGATCCACGTTATGTTGCGGAATATGGGAAGCACGGGATTGATGCGCTAATTGATTTTCCGTTTTATAAAGAAGCGTCAACGATTTTTTCAAACGTCGATCAATCGCTTGAACCACTTTACAACGTATGGAAGCGAAATGCAGCGTTTTATGACCGTCCGTATTTGCTTGGCACGTTTTTAGATAATCATGATACTGTTCGATTTACACGATTAGCCTTACAAAATCGCATCAATCCGGTAACGCGTTTAAAGCTCGGATTGACGTATTTGTTTTCGGCACCGGGCATTCCGATTATGTACTATGGAACGGAAATTGCGCTTGATGGCGGAGAAGATCCAGACAACCGTCGTTTAATGAATTTCCGTACCGATAAAGAGCTCATTGACTATGTCACAAAGCTCGGTGAATTGCGCGAGAAGCTTCCGTCGCTTCGCCGCGGTGATTTTGAGTTGCTTTATGAAAAAGACGGCATGGCGCTTTTTAAACGAACGTACGAAAACGAAACAACAGTGATCGCGATTAACAATACGTCTAAAACGCAAAAAGTAACGCTCGATGACGAATTAGAACAAGGAAAAGAATTGCGCGGGTTGCTGGTGGGAGATTTAGTGCGCAGTAAAGATGGGAAGTATGACATCATTTTAGATCGTGAAACGGCAGAAATTTACGTGCTTGCGCCAAAAACGGGATTAAACATTCCATTTATCGCCGCACTTGTTGCGGTATATACGGCATTTGGTCTGTTTTTATACTTCGCACGCAAACGAAAAGCATAATGATGATGGAGGAGAGAGCATGCTAGAAGATACAAGTTTTGCAATTCGGCCGATTGATCAGTCGGACGAAAAAGAAGTGTGGCAACCGATTGGACATGTACAAAAAATTGAAGGAAAAAAGCAAATATTTGCATTTACGTGCGAGCGGGCATCGGGTAAAATACGTTTTTATCGTGACGATATCGTTCGGGTGACGATCGATCCGTTCGATGGGAAGTACGATTCTGTCAGCCCGGCTGTTGTCGCAACGCCAGAAAAAGTGGACGTGCACGTTCGGGAAGAAGAAAACGGTTGGACACTACAGACGAAACAGCTGACGGTCATCATCGAGCGAAGTCCGTTTCGTTTAGCGATATACGATCAGGAAGGGACGCTTCTTGTTCGCGACGTACAACCTGTATGTTTTGAAGCGAAAGGGCGCATGCGTTGTACACATGCGCTCGCTCCGACAGATGTCGTATACGGTTTAGGGGAGAAAACGGGTGTATTAAATAAGCGCGGGGCAGTATGGACGATGTGGAATACGGATGTGTATGCGCCACACAACTTAGAAACAGATCCGCTATATCAATCACATCCGTACATGATGGTGTTAAAAAACGGACATGCGCACGGCATCTTTTTCGATCATACGTATAAAACGACGTTTGATTTGCGTCATGAATCGTTTTATACGTTTACATCAGATGGGGGAGCGCTCGATTATTATGTGTTTGCTGGGCCGCATCCGAAAGATGTGTTAACGCAATATACGCATCTTGTTGGACGCATGCCGCTGCCGCCGAAATGGGCGCTTGGGTATCATCAGTCGCGTTATAGCTACGAAACCGAACAAGAAGTACGCGAATTAATTCATACGTTTCGCACGAAACAAATTCCGCTTGATGCGGTGTATTTAGATATTCATTATATGGATGAGTATCGTGTGTTTACATTTGATCAAAAACGATTTCCACATCCGCAATCGCTCGTTCAATATGCAAAAGAACAAGGGGTTCATATCGTTCCGATTGTTGATCCGGGCGTGAAAGTCGATGCGGAATACGAGACGTATCGCGATGGGGTGCAAAAAGATTATTTTTGTAAATATGCTGACGGAACGCTATACAAAGGAGACGTTTGGCCGGGGACGAGCGCGTTTCCAGACTTTTTAAAGAAAAAAGTGCGAAAGTGGTGGGGAGAACAACACGCGTTTTATACAAACATCGGCATAGAAGGAATTTGGAACGATATGAATGAGCCGTCCGTGTTTAACGAGACGAAAACGATCGATGAACAAGTCGTCCATGACGGATGGAAAACGCATCGCCAAGTGCATAACGTATATGGGATGATGATGACCGAGGCGACGTACCACGGATTGAAAAAGCAGCTGAAAGGAAAACGTCCATTCGTATTGACGCGCGCAGGATTTTCGGGTATCCATCGCTATGCAGCGGTATGGACGGGAGATAATCGCAGTTTTTGGGAGCATCTTGAACTGTCAGTACCGATGTGCTTAAACTTAGGATTATCTGCGGTGGCGTTTTGCGGGGCGGATGTCGGTGGATTTGCGCATGATACAAATGGAGAACTGCTCGTTCGTTGGACGCAAGTCGGTGCGTTTTTCCCATATTTCCGCAATCATTGTGCGATCGGTTTTGCGCGGCAAGAACCGTGGGCGTTTGGGGAAGGATATGAACAAATCATAAAACGATATATTGAATTGCGTTATGAATGGCTTCCTCATTTATATACGTTATGTTTTGAAGCGCATCAAACAGGTGTGCCGATGATGCGCCCGCTTATGATGGAATATCCGAACGATCGCGAAACGTGGAATATTTCGGATCAGTTTATGGTTGGCGAGCAAGTGATGATTGCACCGATCATCCGTCCGTATACAACGCATCGCATCGTTTATTTTCCAGAAGGACGTTGGATTGATTATTGGACGAAAGAGCGATTTGAAGGTGGACGAAGATACATCGTTGAAGCCCCGCTTGATCGTTTGCCGATATACGTGAAGGAAGGGGCAATGATTGCTCACGCGAAAGTGAAGCCATCGACGTTCATTGAGGATGAACAGTTGACGTTATATGTGTATACAATGAAGGAAGGAACATCAACATATACGCTTTACGGTGATGACGGTACGACGTTTGCCTATGAAAAAGGCGAATATGTACACATACATATTCGCGCGACGTTTTGGGATGATGCGGTTCGTTTTGAGATAGAACGAGAAGGTGCGTACAAACCACCTTGGCAATTGCGTGTCGCATTTGTTAGTAATGTACCGTCTACAATTGTTGTCAATGGGGAACGACGTACCATCGATGAAGCGACAAACACGTTTGTTTTGTAAGAGATGGGGGATTTTTTATGACTGTAACGATTAAAGATGTAGCGAAGCGCGCGAATGTGGCGCCATCGACTGTTTCACGCGTCATCGCAGATAGCCCGCGCATTAGCGAGAAAACGAAGAAAAAAGTGCGCGAGGCGATGAAAGAGCTTGGCTATCATCCGAATTTTATCGCGCGCAGTTTAGCAAACAAATCGACGCAAGTGATTGGGCTCGTCATGCCAAGTTCGGCAGATAAAGCGTTTCAAAACCCGTTTTTCCCGGAAGTCATTCGCGGCATTAGTAAAGCGGTGCATGATCGGCAATATGCGTTACAGTTATCGACGGGAGAAACGGAAGCGGAAATTTACGATGGCGTCGTGCATATGGTGCAAGGAAAGCGCGTTGATGGTGTCATTTTGCTGTATTCGCGTGCGAACGATAAAATTATGGCGTATTTACAAAAAGAAGATTTGCCGTTCGTTGTCATTGGGAAACCGCATAAAAAAGTGGAAGAAATTACCCACGTTGATAACGATAACGTACGGGCGGCACGTGAGGCAACGGAACATTTAATTGAACTCGGTCATGAGCGCATCGCGTTTGTCGGCGGAAACGTCAATCTCGTTGTAACGATGGATCGTTTGCGCGGATATGAAAAAGCGTTGAAATCGGCCGGGCTTGTATATCGAAAAGATTACATTGTACATGAAGAATTTTTAAAAGAAGGCGGACAAGAGGCGATGAAAGAGTTGCTTTCGCTTGCTGAGCCGCCAACTGCGCTCGTTGTCGCCGACGATTTAATGGCGCTCGGTGTGTTAAATACGCTTGCAGAAATGGGCTTAAGCGTGCCGGGAGATGTATCGATCGTCAGCTTTAACAACGTACTTTTATCAGAAATTTCCCGTCCTCCGCTCACGTCAGTAGACATTCATATTTTTCAACTCGGTTTTGAAGCGGCAAGAAATTTAATACAACAAATCGAAAATCCGAATGAGCCCATTAAACGAATTATCATTCCACATACGCTCATAAAACGATTTTCGTGCGATTACTACAAAGCGCCTTCTAAATAAGAAGGTGCTTTTTTTATAAACAGGCTAGGCGAGAAGAAAAAAATGGTGTATGATATTCTTAACATTCATGCTCTTTGAAAAACAATATACGATAAGCAAGTACGGTGCATACGTCTGTATGCTTAAAAGGGAAGAACGGTGCAAAGCCGTCGCGGTACCCGCCACTGTGATGGGGAGTTTTGTTGCAATATGCCACTGATTTTTGGGAAGGCGCAACGAAATGATGAACCTAAGCCAGGAGACCTGCCTGCTTGCGATACGTCGGCTGCCTACGGGAATATAGGTAGACGTGCGGGAACGATGGACGTCATGTTGATGATGTATGCTTAGATGGCGTATACTTTATTGTTTGAATCTTTCGTTTTTTCTGCACCTCTACCTAGAGGTGCTTTTTATTTTGAAAAAAGGAGCGACATATATGGCGACGTGGAATTTGCAAGGAACGAAACACCATGTGTTGATTTGCAATGGAGCAAGCTGCATGCGAAAAGGGGGAGAGGAGGTAACGCAAGCGATTCGTGATGAGATTGACAGGCTGCAATTACATGAACACGTTCATACGACGCGGACGAGGTGCAACGGTCGCTGTGAAGATGCGTGTGTCGTCATCGTGTATCCCGAAGGTGTTTGGTATCGTACGATCGATGAACAAGTTGCGCGGGACATTGTCCGAAAACATGTAGGTGATGGTGAAGTATTGCATGAATATGTGACGTACACATACGATGAAGGTTTTGTTATGCCTGAATATAGCGTGGCGACAAGGGGGAAGGAGAAGTGAAGAAACCGTTGTTTTTGCTCGTTAGCGTGTGCTTTACCGTCTATATTTTATTTGCACTTTCGCCTTCTGTATATGCGATGCACATTATGGAAGGGTTTTTACCTTGGCAATGGGCTCTCGTCTGGTGGCTGCTGTTTTTACCGTTTTTCTTTGTTGGTTTGCGCACAATGACGCGCCTTATGAAACAAAAGCCAGAGGTGAAGTTGCTTCTTGCACTCGCTACTGCGTTCACATTTGTCTTGTCGGCATTAAAAATTCCATCTGTCACAGGAAGTAGTTCGCATCCGACTGGGACAGGTCTTGGCTCATTTTTATTTGGACCTTTTGTGATGACGGTGATCGGTACAGCCGTGTTATTGTTTCAAGCGCTTTTGCTTGCTCACGGTGGATTGACGACGCTCGGGGCGAATGCGTTTTCAATGGCGGTTGTTGGACCGTTTGTTGCGTACGGCTTGTTCGTTCTATGTAAAAAGTGTGGAATATCGTTGCGTATGTCCGTCTTTTTAGCGGCGATGATGGCTGATTTGGTGACATACGTTATGACATCGTTTCAACTCGCCCTAGCATTTCCAGACGCAACAAGCGGCGTATGGGGCGCGTTTTTAAAATTCGCCTCCATTTTTGCGGTGACACAAGTACCACTTGCGATTACCGAGGGACTTCTTACCGTCGTCGTATGGAACTTTTTGCATACGTACTCGAAGCAAGAGTTGGACGTGCTAGCAGAGAGGGGAGTGTCATTGAAATGAGCAATCGTATATTGATGTTCATCGCTGCATTGTTGATCGTTTTTCCACTACTTGTTGTGAGAAATACAGAGTTTGCTGGAGCGGATGTGCTTGCGGAGGAGATGATTCAACAAATTGCACCAAATTATGAGCCATGGTTTGATGTATTTTTTGAACCCCCGGGCGGAGAAGTAGAAACGTTGTTATTTTCTCTACAAGCTGCGTTTGGTGCTGGGATAATCGGCTACATCATCGGTTTGTATAAAGGAAGAAAACGAAATGGTTAGTTGGCTTGATCAATGGGCTTATCGAAATCGCCTTTCGAAATTAAATGCTACATTTAAGCTGACATTTGCACTTATTTTGCTTATATGGTCGCTAATTGGAACGAATATTGTTCGCTTGATCATCATCGTTTGGTTGCTCGTTTGGTTGCTTGGATATGCGCGCTTGCCATGGCGTGTTTGTGTGCGCATTTGTACACTCATGGCGCTCGTTACTCTCGGGAGTAGCGCACCGCTTCTTTTTTCATTTGATGGCGCCGTTCACTTCATAAGCGAAAGCTTTTTATATGTAATCACAATTTGTTTACGGACGTTTACAAGTTCAGTTGTTTTATTTTTTCTTGCGGCAACAACGCCATTTTTTCGCTTAGTGCATGCGTTAAACAAGTGGCGCATCCCTAGTGTGTTTATTGAGCTTTTATTGTTGACGTATCGTTTCATTTTCATATTGGAAAAAGTAGCAAAAGAGCTGTTTGTTACGGTTCAAGTAAAAAATGGAGAACGAAATTGGCGGCTTGCTTCACTTGCTGTCGCACAGTTGCTGCGCAAAGCGTTGCATGACTATGAAGCGCTAATGATTACACAGGAAGCGCGCCATGTTTCATTCAAAATTCCAGCTTGTGCGGACGAACAGTTGCCAAAAAGATATGTCATCGAAGCGTTTATTGGAGTTGTTGTTTTACTTATCGTGGAGGGCTTATATGCTAAAGTTTCATAATGTTCATTATACGTATCGAAACGGTGCGTACGTGTTAAAAGGGGTATCGCTTACGATTGAACAAGGAAAAAAATATGCGTTAATTGGAAGAAACGGTTGTGGGAAAACGACATGGTTGTTTCATGCAAACGGCATTTACCGCCCAACGAAAGGAGACGTGTATTGGGAAGGAAAAAAGGTGAAGAATCGTTGGCTCCGACAACATGTCGGCGTCGTTTTTCAAAACCCCGAACATCAATTTTTAGCTCCGACCATTGAAGAAGAACTAGCGATTAGTTTGCAATCAAATCGTGAGCGGATGGATGAAGTGATAGAGCAGTTTTCACTTCATCGATGGAGAGATATACCGATTCATCATTTAAGTCTAGGACAAAAAAAGTGGCTATCACTTGCGGTAGCAATGGCAACTAAACCTCGGCTACTTATTGTCGATGAGCCATCTGCATACTTGGATGGAGCGCAGAGCGAGCGCTTAGTCATGAAGTTAAATGAACTATATGAAGGAGGAACGACGCTCGTTGTCATTACGCACGACCTTGATTTTGTTTGGCAGTGGGCGGATGAAGTGTTTGTTATGGATGACGGGCGCATCGTTTTGCACGGAACACCCGCTTTTGTATTTACGCAAACGAATATATTTCGTGAACTTCATTTCTCATTGCCGCTTCTTTTACGCATATGGGAGTATGAGAAGAAAACGTATACTGAACAACAATTCGCGCAATGGATTGAACGATGGAAAAAGGGGTGAAAAAAATGGCTGGGAAATTGTTTGTTGTTGGCTTTGGACCGGGAAGTGTGGATCATATGACGAAACGGGCGCGTGAGGCAATTGAAGAAAGCGATGTCATTGTCGGCTATAAAACGTATGTCGAGTTAGTCATCGATCTCATTGATGGAAAAGAAGTCATTAGCACGGGAATGACGGAAGAAGTGAGTCGGGCTCAAGAGGCGATTAAACAGGCGGAACGTGGTAAAAAAGTGGCTGTCATATCAAGTGGGGATGCAGGGTTGTACGGGATGGCGGGACTCGTTTACGAAGTGCTCATTGAAAAAGGATGGCGAAAAGAAACTGGAATTGAAGTGGAGATTATTCCGGGTATTTCAGCTATCCATTCTTGTGCCGCTTTACTAGGGGCACCGATTATGCACGATGCATGTACGATTAGTTTAAGCGATCATTTAACGCCATGGCACGTCATTGCCAAACGAATTGAAGCAGTTGCAGCGGCCGATTTTGTTATTGCACTATACAACCCGAAAAGCGGTCGTCGGACGCAGCAAATTGTTGAGGCACAACGTATTTTATTAACATATCGTTCACCACATACACCTGTTGGTCTCGTCAAAAGTGCGTACCGCGAACGTCAGCATATTGTATTAACGAGTTTAGGAGAAATGTTAGAGTATGACATCGGCATGTTAACGACAGTCATCATCGGAAATTCTTCCACGTTCGTTCATGATGGTGTTATGATTACCCCTCGCGGCTATGAGCGAAAATATAAGCTATCAAGCGCCGTTCAGCCATTAAAACCGCACGAGCGATTGCGGGCAGAAGCAGAACCGTGGGCGCTCGCAAACGTACGCTCACTAGCGGAAGAAGCGTACGAAAAAGTGACTGTTCCAAAAAAGATGGAACGGTTAGAAGTAGCCATTAGCCCGGGGGTAGCAAATAAAACATTTACTCCAAAACAAATGATGGATATCGCATGCATCGTAGGCGAACGAGGAACGATTACGTATACACCAGATCATTATTTAAAAGTGATGATGGAGACAGAGCGACCAGACGAAGTTGTCGGTCAACTTTTAGAAGCAGGTTTAACCGTTGCACCAACAGGAAATGTGTTTGTGATGAAAGCGTGCGATTTTTGTGATGGAGAAAAAAAAGATGCTATTCCTTATGCCGAACAATTGCATAAACAATTTGGCGGCATGGAGTTGCCAAAAGAATTGCGCCTCGGATTCAACGGGTGTGGAATGGCATGTTACGGGGCTGTCCATGAAGATATTGGGATCGTTTATCGTAAAGGAGCGTTTGATTTATTTTTAGGTGGGAAAACAGTAGGAAGAAATGCTCATCCGGGTCAGCTTGTTGCAGAAGGCATTCGTCCAGATGATCTGTTAGAAACCATTACCCGTATCATTGTGCAATACAAGGAAGAAGCATATGCAAACGAACGTTTCCATACATTTTTTGAACGAAAAAAAGAAGTCGGCGGTTTTGTTTATGGACAAAAAATGAAAGCAGAGCCAGCGGCATGTGGGGAGTGATCGAGATGAGAGCAATTTTATTTGTTGGACATGGGAGTCGGGATGAAGAAGGGAACGAGCAAGTGCGCCAGTTTGTTCGGACGATTCGGCCACAAATTGATGAAACGTTTTATGTGCATACATGTTTTTTAGAATTTGGTATTCCATCAGTCATTGATGGCATTGCCCATTGTGTAGAACAAGGGGCAACAGACGTTATTGTTATTCCGATTATTTTGCTTCCAGCGGGGCACTCGAAGCTGCACATTCCAGCAGCAATTGACGAAGCGAGAGAGCGATACCCATATGTTTCATTTAAGTACGGACGTCCACTTGGCATTCATGATGCCACGTTTACAATTTTAAACGACCGTCTGCAAGAAGCAGGGATTGTTATGGATGAGCAAACAGCGGTCATTTTGCTCGGACGTGGGGGAAGCGATCCTGATGCGAATAGTGATTTATATAAAATTGCTCGCTTATTTTGGGAAAGAAATAAGCGGGTGATCGTTGAACCTGCGTTTATGGGAGTGACGAATCCGTTGTTGGACGAAGGCGTAGAGCGATGTATAAAGCTTGGAGCAAAAAAAATCGTCATTTTACCTTACTTTTTATTTACGGGTGTGCTTATTAAGCGGTTAGAAAAGCGAGTTTCCGAGTTTCAAAGCACATACCCGAACATGTCTTTCGTTCTTGCACATTATTTTGGATTTCATCCATCGCTACAAACGATTGTGCTTGATCGATTACAAGAAGCGCTTAGCGATTCGGTCCATATGAATTGTGATACGTGTCAATATCGGCTTCATATGGCTGAACATCACCACCATCATCATGATCATTGAGGTGAAACGGATGATTATTATGTTATCGGGAACGAGCGATGCAAGACAGTTAGCGCTAGCCATTCGTGACGCGGGGTATGATGTATTAGCTACGGTTGTCACCGAACATGCAGCAGAACAAATGGCATATGTCGGGTTGCATGCTCTCGTTGGACGTTTAACGGCACGTGAAATGGTTGAGATCATAAAACAACATGAAGCGAAAGCGATCGTTGATGCGAGCCATCCATTTGCGGAAGAAGCGTCGCGACAGGCGATGCAAGCAGCGGAGGAAGCGAACGTTCCGTATATCCGTTATGAACGAAAAGAAAGCGTCATTATGTATGATCGTGTTACATTTGTCGATAGTTATGAAGCAGCAGCAGAGTACGCGGCGAAAAAAAGAGGGATCATCATGCTCACGACAGGAAGCAAAACGTTGCATATTTTTGCAGAAAAGTTGCTCCCGCTTCCTGATGTTCGTCTCATTGCACGCATGTTACCACGGAAAGATAATATGGAAAAGTGCGAACAATTACGCTTCCCGCAAGAAAATATTATTGCGATGCAAGGACCGTTTACAAAACAGCTAGATATGGCATTAATGAAACATTTCGGCGTGACACTTCTTGTGACGAAAGAAAGCGGACAAGTTGGCTTTGTCGACGAAAAAATGGCTGCAGCGCAAGAGCTCGGCATTGAAACGGTCGTCATCCGCCGTCCGAAACTTTCTTATCCAGTCGTTTATCATGAGTTTTCTGACGTCATTCGCGCGTTGGAAGAAATGAAAAAGAAGGAGGAGTAAATATATGTTTCGTCCAATTACGGTGCAACCAGAACAAATTGAACAAAAAAGCTTTCAAATGATCGATGAAGAAATCGGTGAACACGCGTTCTCTAAAGAACAATACGCAATTGTTCAACGTGTTATTCACGCGAGCGCCGATTTTGAATTAGGGAAAAGTTTATTGTTTCATCCACGTGCGATTGAAGCGGGCATTTCAGCCATTCGCGCAGGAAAAAAAGTCGTTGCTGATGTACAAATGGTGCAAGTTGGGATTAATAAAACGCGCCTTGAGAAATACGGTGGGAGTGTACACGTGTATATTTCCGATGATGATGTCATGAAAGAGGCGAAGCGATTGAACACGACGCGAGCAATTGTTGCGATGCGCAAAGCAGTAAAGGAGGCAGATGGAGGAATATTTGCAATTGGTAACGCCCCAACAGCTTTACTGGAACTCATCCGACTAGTGAAAGAAGGAAAGGCTCGTCCTGGTCTCATTATCGGGCTCCCTGTTGGTTTTGTCTCTGCGGCAGAATCGAAAGAAGAATTAGCAAAACTAGATGTTCCGTTTATTACGAACATCGGGAGAAAAGGAGGGAGCACGGTTACGGTTGCTGCTTTAAATGCCTTGTCTATTTTAGCGGAGCGGGAATAAGTATGGAGAAAGAAAAGTTGCGTGAAGGATATACGACTGGGGCGTGTGCAACGGCTGCGACAAAAGCGGCGTTATGTGCGCTTATTACTGGCGTGAAACAAACAGAAGCGACAATTATGCTGCCGATCGGGCGTGAGGTGACGCTCCCCGTTGTCGCTTGTGAAGTAAATCAACATACAGCAAGTGCAACTGTTGTGAAAGACGCTGGCGACGATCCTGATGTGACGCACGGTGCTTCCATTATCGCAACAGTAAGCTGGACGGATGAAGGTATTTATATTGATGGAGGAGAAGGGGTAGGGAGAGTAACGAAACCAGGATTACCTATTCCTGTTGGTGAAGCGGCGATTAATCCCGTACCTCGTCAAATGATGATGGACGTTGCCAATGAGTTGATGACAAAATACGGTATAAAACGTGGTGTACGCATTATTATCTCTGTTCCAAATGGAGAAGAAATAGCGAAAAAAACATTAAACGGTCGCCTTGGTATTATTGGCGGAATTTCGATTTTAGGAACGCGTGGCATCGTCGTTCCGTTTTCAACATCCGCCTATCGAGCAAGCATTGTACGTGCGCTTGAAGTTGCCATCGCTTGCGGCTGTAACCACGTTGTCATCACGACAGGGGGACGAAGTGAAAAATATGCAATGAAGCAATATAGCCATCTTCCAGAAGAAGCGTTTATTGAGATGGGGGATTTTGTTGGTTTTACATTAAAACAATGTAAGCGTCTTAGTATAAAAACGGTGTCGCTTGTTGGAATGATGGGAAAATTTTCGAAAGTCGCCCAAGGAGTGATGATGGTCCACTCAAAAAGTGCACCTGTTGATTTTCATTTTTTATCCGAAGTTGCTAGGCAATCAGGCGCCCCCGCTCATCTGACAGAAGCTATTCAACGAGCGAATACAGCGTCGCAAGTTGGCGATATGATGTACGAAGCGGGGTATTCGCTGTTTTTTGATTTGTTATGTGACTATTGTTGCCAGCATGCGTTACGGGAAGTAGGTGGAGGAATGACAGTTGAAACGACATTATATACGTTGCAAGGACAGTTGTTAGGGAGGGCGATGCGAAATGATGAATCAAATGAAATTAATCGGGATCGGAGCTGATGGCAAAGCGTCGCTTCCTGCGATATACAAACAATGGATTGATGAGTGCGAGCGACTCATTGGAGGGGAACGACAACTCGCTTTTTTTCCTGATTATGTTGGTGAGAAAATCACCATTCGCAACAATTTATCTTCACTTTTGACGACGTTAATGAGCGAGCCGAAAAAAACGGTCATTTTAGCATCTGGTGATCCGCTATTTTACGGAATCGGTAGTTATTTAGCGAAAAAAGTTCCGATTGAAGTATATCCTTCTGTCAGTTCGCTCCAATGGGCGTTTGCGAAAATGGGAGAAAGCTGGCACGATGCATATGTCGTTAGTTTGCACGGGCGTTCGATGAAAGGGCTTGCTCAGCGTATAGATGGAAAAGAAAAAGTGGCCATTTTAACAGATGAAACGAACAACCCGCGTACGATTGCTTCATATCTTTTAGAATATGAAATGACGGAATATGAGGCGTTTGTTGGGGAGAACCTCGGTGGCGAAAACGAACGCTGTCGCTTTTTTACGCTAGAAGAAATGAAGGAGGCATCGTTTGCTCCGCTAAATATTGTCGTTTTACGACGGGTAAATAAAGGACCGAGTTGGACATTCGGAATTGACGATGAGGAGTTTTGGCAGCGAAAGCCAGAGAAAGGATTAATTACAAAAAAAGAAGTGCGTGTTTTAAGTCTTCAAGCTCTTCACCTTCATGATAAAAGTGTCGTATGGGATATTGGTACGTGCACAGGATCGGTCGCAATTGAAGCGGCGAAAATCGCTCGGGAAGGAGCGGTGTTTGCGGTTGAGAAAAACGCTTTAGATATTGAAATATGTCAGAAAAATATGAAAAAGTTTCGCGTAGACTTTACGCTTGTCCACGGTCGGGCTCCCGAACAATTAGCGCATTTTCCTGAACCGGATGCGATTTTTATTGGTGGGACATCAGGAAGTTTACGTGACATTATCGATGTATGTTGTGCCCGATTAAAAAAAGATGGACGCATCGTCATCAATGCAGTCACAATTGAAACGCTATATGAGGCGACAGATGCATTGCGTCATCACGGTTACGCTGTCGATATTTTGCTCGCTCAGTTTTCGCGCAGCAAACCGATTTTACAATTGACACGTTTTGATGCATTAAATCCGATATACATTATTTCAGCAAGGAAGGGTGAAAGCAAGTGATCGGTACGTTATATGGTATAGGCGTTGGTCCGGGAGATCCAGAACTATTGACAGTTAAAGCGTTTCGCCGTTTAAAAGAAGCGCATATTATCGCTTATCCGAAAAAGACAAACGGCAGTAAAAGTTATGCGCAACAAATTGTAGAGGCATACTTTTCCCCGTCCGAAAAGCATATGCTTGGTCTCGTTTTTCCGATGACAAAAGATGAAAATGTATTGCGCGAAAAATGGAATGAAACAGTCGAAACGGTATGGACTTATTTGCGCGAAGGAAAACATGTTGCATTTGTGACGGAAGGAGATCCGCTTTTGTATAGCACATTTATTCATTTTATGCGTACGATGCAAACGAAATATCCGAATGTATCGATCGAAATCGTTCCTGGTGTTTCTTCCATTAATGGTGCGTCTGCGCGTCTGCAGTTGCCGCTAGCTGATGGCGACGAAACAATTGCGATCGTTCCTGCACGAGATGATTATGATGCAATGAAAAAAGCGCTACAAGATCACGATTGCGTTGTATTTTTAAAAGTGGCAAAAGTGATGCCACTACTTCTCACGCTTTTAAAAGAGATGAATTTGACGAAGAAAGCGGCAGTTGTGACAAAAGTGACGTCCCATGAAGAAGTCATATGGGACATTGAGCAATTGGAAAACGTGTCGTTGCCTTATTTGACGTTAATGGTGGTGAGAACGTGAAAGTATACATTGTCGGTGCTGGTCCAGGGGCGAGCGATTTAATTACAGTCAGAGGCATGAAGCTGTTGCAACAAGCAGATGCCATTTTTTATACGGATTCGCTTGTCAATGACGAATTGCTTACATATACAAAAAAAGACGCGCGCATTTTTTGTACATCGGGCATGCATCTAAAGCAAATCGTCTCGCTCATGTGTGAAGAAGTAAAAAACGGAAAAATAGTCGTTCGGCTTCATACAGGTGATCCATCAATTTATGGAGCGACGATGGAACAAATCATACTTTTAAAAAAAGAAGGAATTGACGTCGAAATTGTTCCAGGGGTTAGTTCCGTATTCGCTGCCGCTGCTGCTGCGCAAGTGGAGTTAACCGTACCGAATTTAACGCAAACGGTTATTTTAACGCGAGCAGAAGGAAGGACACCTGTTCCTGAAAAAGAACAACTTGCATCGTTAGCTCAACATCATTGTACGATTGCTCTTTTTTTAAGTGCAACGTTAACAAAAAAAGTAACAGCTGCATTTCTTGAAGCAGGATGGGGTGAGCATACGCCTGTCGTTGTAGTATATAAAGCGACGTGGCCGGACGAAAAAATTGTACGCACAACGGTTGGCACGCTTCATGAAGATATGCAGCGCCACGGCATTCGCCAACACGCCCTTATTTTAGCAGGCTGGGCGCTTTCGAATGAACTAGATGAATCGTATCGCTCAAAATTATATGATGAAACATTTACGCACGGTTATCGCAAGGGAGGGAAGTAAGATGTATGCTGTTGTCGCGATTACGAAACATGGGGTACATATTGCGAGAAAGCTATACGATCAACTTCCGCATGCGCACATTTATTATACGGATAAATTTGCGAAAGGGGACGAACACGAGAAGGGTATTCATTTATTTTCAGGAAATGTTCGGCTGTTGTTGCCACAATTGTTTGCTACGTATCGCGGGCTCATTCTTATCATTTCGCTCGGTGCTGTTGTACGCATGATTGCACCGTTGTTAAAAGATAAAAAGACAGATCCTGCTGTTGTTGTTATTGATGATAAGGCGGAACATGTCATTAGTGTGTTATCTGGCCATTTAGGAGGAGCCAATGAGCTGACAAGGAAAGTGGCGAGTTTGCTTGACGCTCGTCCAGTCATTACGACAGCATCCGATGTTCAGCAAACGATTGCGGTTGACTTATTCGGTCGCCCGTTCGGATGGGAATGGGAAAATGAAAACAATTTGACGCCTGTGAGCGCTGCGGTTGTTAATGAGCAACATGTCGCGATTGTACAAGAATCAGGAGAGCGCAATTGGTGGACGTATGATACGCCGATTCCAGCAAACATTCGACAATATGCTTCGATCGCTGAGGCGCTTGAAGCGAAGCCGGATGCGGCGCTTATTGTCACGCATCGCTTGCTCGAAAAAGAGGAAGAAGCGATTTTACAAAACGGGGTGTTATATCGCCCAAAAGTGATTGTCATTGGTATCGGCTGTAATCGTGGGACGAGCGCAGAAGAAATTGAACACGTCATTGATGAAACGCTACAACAGCTTCGTTTTTCAATGAAAAGTGTGAAAGCGTTATGCACGATCGATTTAAAAAAAGATGAAGAAGGGTTAATAGCCGTCGCAAATAAATATAAATGGCCGCTTATTTTTTACACGCCTGAGCAGTTGAACGACGTCCCGATCGATGAACCTTCGGAAACGGTATTCCGCTACACGGGAGCATATGGGGTAAGCGAACCTGCAGCGAAGCGATATAGCAGGCAAAATAAGCTTGTGTTAACGAAAAAAAAGAGCGGAAATGTAACGATTTCCGTTGCACTATGGGAGGGACAAGAGTGAGGAGAATTGTCGTTGCAGGAACGGGAAGCGGTGTCGGCAAAACGACAGTGGCGCTCGGTTTAATGAGCGCATTTAAACAAAAAGGATATGTTGTGCAAGGCTTTAAATGTGGGCCTGATTATATTGATCCGACGTATCATACGGCGGTAACAGGAAGACGTTCGCGCAATTTAGATAGTTGGATGGGGAACGAACAAATTGTGCGCCACGTATGTAGACGTGGGAGCGAAGGAGCGCATTTGTCGATTATTGAAGGGGTGATGGGACTATTTGATGGAAAGCGTGCGACGACAAATGAAGGTTCCACTGCAGAAATTAGCATCATGACTGAAAGTCCTATATTATTAGTCGTTGATTGTTCAGGCATGGCGCGTAGCGCTGCGGCAGTTGTGGGGGGATTTCAACGGTTTGATGAGCGCGTTCGCATCGTTGGAGTTATTGCGAATCGCGTTGGGAGCGAAGGGCATTTTCGGCTTGTGAAAGAAGCGATTGAACGACAATGCGGTATTCCTGTCGTTGGCTATTTGTTAAAAGAAAACGATTTGAAGATTCCAGAGCGTCATTTAGGGCTTGTTCCGTCTGTGGAGCGTGGAGAACTTCAACCGTTTTTTGACGAACTTGGGAAGCGAATTTCCGAAACGGTTGATTTGGATGCGATATGGGATTTAGCAGAGGCGAATGAGCTGACAAGCACGCCGTTTATTGCACCGAAGCAGACGTACGATGTGCGCATTGCCATCGCGAAAGATGCTGCATTTCATTTTTACTACGAAGAAAATTTGGAAATGCTTCAGGCGTACGGAGCGACACTCGTTTATTTTTCACCTCTTGCAGGTGAATGTGTGCCGAACGATGTGCACGGATTGTACATTGGTGGAGGATTTCCAGAGGAATTTGCCGCGGAGCTTGCGCGTCATGAAAAAGTGAAACGATCAATTGCTGAAGCGATTCAGAACGGGTTGCCGACGCTTGCAGAGTGCGGTGGATTTATGTATTTAACGGAAGGTATTGAAACGACCGATGGACAATATTACGAGATGATCGGCATCATTCCTGGACACGTACGCATGCAACAAACGCTTGCAGCGCTCGGTTATCGTGAAGTGACGGGGGGAGAAGGAAATTTTTTGTTTGAACAAGACAAAGCGAAAGGACATGAATTTCATTATTCAACTTTCCTTCCGCATGTCGAAGAAAAGTTTGCATATGAGGTGAAAGGATTGCGCGGGTGTAAAAAAGATGGGTATATGGACAAACGTCTCGTTGCCGGTTACGTTCATTTTTATTTTCCATCAAATCCTTTGCTTGTTGAGCGGTGGTTGAAAACATGTACCGAGGTGAAAGGTGATGCGTAAGGCGCTTCCGATTATGTTTCAAGGAACGCATTCGGATGCTGGAAAAAGCGTCATCGCGACCGCCTTCTGCCGCATCTTTGCACGAAACGGGTGGAAGACGGCACCATTTAAATCGCAAAATATGTCACTTAACTCATATGTAACGGTCGATGGGAAAGAAATCGGACGTGCCCAAGGGGTACAGGCAGAAGCGGCAGGCGTGCTAGCGACGACGCATATGAATCCGATTTTAATTAAGCCGAGCCGCGATCAAGAAGCGCAAATTGTTGTGCATGGAAAACCGTACGAAAATATGAAAGCGAGTACTTACCGCAGCGAGTTTTTTGACATCGGACTTGAGCTTATTCGACAGTCGCTTGACATATTAATGAGACGATATGATCGTCTTGTCATTGAAGGAGCAGGCAGTCCTGCGGAGGTGAATTTAAACGATCGTGAGCTTGTCAATATGCGCGTGGCGCGCATGGCGAACGCCCCCGTTGTTTTGATTGGTGATATTGAGCGTGGAGGAGTGTTTGCGAGTTTAGTTGGCACATTGCAGTTGTTAGATGAATGTGATCGGAAACGTGTCATTGGGGTGATCATTAATAAATTTCGCGGCGACCTTTCGCTTCTTCAGCCGGGATTGCGTTGGTTTGAGCAATATACAGGCGTGCCTGTGCTTGGCGTTGTCCCGTACATGCACATGCGAATTGATGCCGAAGATTCTGTGACGCTTTCTCGTTATGCGACGAAAAAAGATGATACGAAAATGATTGATATTGCAGTCATCCAATATCCGCGCATCTCGAATTTTACAGATATCGATCCGTTTTTTGTTGAATCGGATTGTTCGGTACGGTTCGTGACGGATGTATCCGCATTAGACGAGCCTGATATACTCATTTTTCCTGGAAGTAAAAATACGATTGAAGACGTTCGCTTTTTAAAAGAAACGGGGCTGTTTTCTGCCGTCCAGCGTTTATATGAACGAACCGATGTGACAATGATCGGCATTTGCGGTGGCTATCAAATGCTCGGTGAACGTATTAAAGATCCATTTCATGTCGAAACACCGCTCGATGACATAGATGGATTGAGTTTGTTGCCGGTTGAAACGACGCTTGCATGCGAAAAAACGACGGTGTTATGCGAAGGAAGATTAATCTATAAAAACAAAACGTTTCATGTAAAAGGATATGAAATTCATATGGGGCGTTCGATTGTGAAACATGGAGAACCACTTATTTTGCTCAACGGTAAAACAGATGGATGTAAAACGAAAGATGAGCGCGTCATCGGAACGTATATGCACGATTTATTTCATAACGATTCGTTTCGTCATCATTTATTAAACGACGTGCGGAGAAAAAAACAACTTCCGCCATTAGCGGAGCGCCCGCTTTATCGGCAATTACGTGAGCAAGCATTCGATGAGCTAGCAGATTGTATTGAAACATATGTCGATGTGAAAACGATTGAACAGAAAATGATTGAATTTCAAGGGGGAGATAATGATGCTTTATGAACAAATTGGGGAAGAAGTACGCAATTATATTGATCAATTGACAAAACCGCGCGGCAGTCTTGGAAGACTTGAGGAACTAGCCATCGAGGTTGCGAAAATGACAGGGGAACGTTTTCCAAGCGTCACACCGCCGGGCGTACTCGTGTTTGCCGCTGACCACGGCATCGCAAAAGAAGGGGTGTCCGCATATCCACAAGAAGTGACGGCGCAAATGGTGTTAAATTTTGCGCGCGGTGGGGCGGCGATTAACGTATTTAGTCAACAAATTGGGGCAATATTTTCAGTTGTTGATGTTGGCGTGGCGGTTGATATTCATGAGGAAAACATCATTAACGAAAAAGTGGCGTATGGAACGAACAATTTTGTCGATGAGCAAGCGATGACGAAAGAAGAAGCGGAGCAAGCGGTACAAGTCGGATATCGACAAGCAAATCGGATGATTGATGGCGGTATTCGTTGTCTCATCGTCGGGGAAATGGGGATCGGGAATACAACAACTGCCAGTGCGTTGTTAGCGGCAGTGAGCGGTCGAAGTGTTACAGAGCTTGTCGGCAAAGGAACAGGTATTCATGATGAAGCGGTGAAACATAAAAGGAGAGTCGTTGAACGAGCGCTTATGCTTCATCAGCCGAATGCGTCCGATGCTATCGATTTATTGACAAAAATCGGCGGACTTGAAATTGCGGCGATGGCAGGAGCGATGATCGCAGCGGCAGAGCGGCGCATTCCGATTTTGCTTGATGGCTTTATTTGTACCGTCGCAGCGTTAATCGCCGAACGAATAGATAAACGTGTCGTCCATTATATGATTGCGGGACATCAGTCGCAAGAACCGGGTCATCGCATCGCTCTGGAGTTGTTACATAAAAAGCCGCTTCTTGATTTGTGTATGCGTCTTGGCGAAGGAAGTGGAGCCGCAGTCGCGTTTCCGATTGTTCATATGGCGATGGCGATGCTTCATATGGCGACATTTTCCACTGCAAACGTATCAACAGGGAGCGATCATAATGAATAAAGGAAAAGTATATATTGTTGGCGCAGGTCCTGGCGATCCCAAGCTTATTACTGTATATGGACGTGAATGTATCGAAAAGGCGGATGTTATTATTTATGATCGTCTCATCAGTCGTGAACTGTTGACTTACGCGAAAGAAGGAGCGGAGCTTTTATATTGTGGCAAAGAGCCGAGAAAACATGGAAACATTCAACAACAAATTCACGAATGGCTTGTAGAACATGCGTTGCAAGGAAAAACGGTCGTTCGATTAAAAGGCGGCGATCCGTTTATGTTCGGTCGCGGTGGAGAAGAGGCGGAGCATTTGCGAGCGCACGGCATTCCGTATGAAGTCGTCCCCGGTGTGACAGCTGGCGTCGCTGCTTCGGCATATGCGGGCATTCCGGTGACGCATCGCAACTATGCGGGCGGGGTGACGTTTATTGCGGGGCATCAAAGCGGAGAACGTGATCGCATTCGCTGGGACGCATTAAGTAATGCAACAGATACGATCGTATTTTATATGGGGATGGCAAATATCGCTTACATTTGTGAACAGTTGCAACGTCATGGCAAAGATGGCGAGACGCCTGTGGCAGTCATCGAATGGGCGACGACAAATAAACAACGAACGGTTGTCGGTACGTTACAAACAATCGTTGCCATCGTTCATGAAAAACAACTTTCTTCCCCTGCCATTATTGTCGTCGGGGATGTTGTGAAACTGCACGATCAGTTAAAGTGGGTGGAAGAAAAATGGTAATTGTTTATACGGGAGACGGAAAAGGAAAAACAACCGCAGCTGTCGGTCTTGCCGTCCGCGCTGCGGGGCACGGAAAAAAAGTGATTGTTATTCAATTTATAAAATCGCCGCATCGTCCATATGGAGAAGCAAAAATATTGCAGCAACTTGGTATTGCCGTGCATCAAACAGGCGTTGGCTTTACGTGGACGAAAACGCCAGAACAACATCGCGAAGCGTTGCAAAAAGGGTGGGCGCTTGCAAAAAAATGTATGTTGTCTGGGGAGTACGACATCGCCATTTTAGATGAATTAAATGTGGCGTTAGCCATTACATCGTTTCCAATTGATGATGTTTTGCCACTTCAAGATGTCGTGCATACGTTAACGAATAAGCCAGCTCATACGCATGTTGTCGTGACAGGAAGGGGGGCAAAAGAGGAAATAATTGAACTTGCCGATTTAGTGACGGAAATGAAAGAAGTGAAACATTATTATCATAAAGGCGTTCATGCGATTAAAGGGATTGATTTGTAGATGATATTTCATCTTTATCGTTGAATAATGTAAAGATAAAATAAAAGTAAAGAATATTTTGGGGGGATACGATGGAAAGTAACACATATGTTTATTCGTCGACGCTTTCTTCGAAACATCAGGTTGACGATTCCGGCGAAGGTGAGAGAATTGCTTGGAGCAGAACCAGGCGATCAAGTTGTGTTTGTTTATGGCGAAAATCGAGAAGTAACGTTGAAAGTGAGAAAGAAAGATTCGTTACTATCGTTATTTGGAAGCATGCCACCAAAGCGAGAACAGAAAGATATGAATTGGGAGGACATTCGAAAAGAAGCTAGGGAACAATGGCTTGCTAGCAAGCAAAAGAAAGAAGATGAACGATGTACATTTTAGATGCAAATGTAATTGTTCGCTTTTTAACGAATGATGATAAAATCCAATCACCGATTGCTTATCGATTATTCGAAAAGGCGGTAAACGGAGAACTGTCGTTTGTACTACATCCGTTAGTGATTGCAGAATGTTGTTGGGTTCTTGAGTCAAAACGTTACGGTTATCGGAAAGAAAAAATAGCTGAACGTTTAACACAGCTTGTTGAGGCTTCATGTATAAAAACGATCGATAAAGAGGTTGTGTTGCAAGCGATAGCGAGTTATGGAAAGCATCGTGTTGACTTTGCTGATGCTTATCTTAGTTCACTTATGAAACATTCTCCTACCGTACAAGCGGTCGTCACATGGAATGAAAAGGATTTTAAAAAACTAGCATGTGAATATTATTTGCTCGATCGTATTGTGTGAAAAAGCTGATCAAAGTCAGCTTTTTCACAACACGTTAAAATATCTCGCTTCCGGATGGGCGAAGACGATGGCGGAAACGGACGCTTCTGGTTCCATCATATACCCTTCCGTTAAATGAATGCCAATTTCTTCTGGACGCAATAGACGGAATAGTTTCTCTTGATCTTCAAGATTTGGACAAGCAGGGTAGCCGAAAGAAAAACGTTGTCCTTGGTATTTTGCTGCAAACCGTTCTTCCATCGTAAAATCAGGAGAATCCGGAAAGCCCCAACGGTCGCGCATAATTTGATGGACGCGTTCCGCTAATCCTTCCGCTAGTTCAAGCGCTAGCGCTTGAATGGCATGGCTTTTTAAAAACTGTCCTTCTTCTTTGAAACGTAATGCTAAATCGCGCACACCTGCCCCAGCCGTCACAGCAAACAGTCCGACGTAGTCGATTTGTTCGCTAGAAAGATAGTCTGCTAAACATAAATACGGTGCTTTCGTTTGCCTTGGAAATGTAAATGTCTCGATCATTGTTTGTTGATCGCTCGGATCGTAAATGATCACCGTATCGCCATCGCTTCTGGCTGGGAAAAATTGATATACCGCTTTTGGCGCAAGTGACTTTGTTTGTTTTGCTTCAGCGAGCAGCTCCTCGATCAACTCTTTTAACATGATTGCTTTTTCGTTTCCTTCTGCCAACAGCTTTTTTACATTTCCTTTTAAACCGAGATGGTGGCCAAGAAGCATTTGCCAATTAACGTACGGTTCGATATGCGAAAGCGGAATGTCTTTTAATGTATGTTTTTCTGTATCGGTCGGAACGTAAATGGGCGCCCGTTTCACATTTGATTTTGTCATGACGGCAACGGCGTTTTGCTGTTTTGTTACATGTTCCATTTTTTCTTTTTTCTCATAGGCGATGTCTTGTTGAATGATGCGGTTGGCAAGCGTCAATCCTTCCATCGCGTCTTTGGCGTATAAAACGATACCGTCATATTCAGGAGCAATTTTCGTATCGGTAAACTTGCGTGACAGAGCCGCTCCGCCAACTAAAATCGGCAGGGAAATACCCGCTTGTTTTAAGTCTTGTGCAGTGAGCACCATTTGTTGTGCGGATTTGACAAGCAGCCCTGATAAGCCGATCATATCAGGCTGTTCGTGACGCACTGCTTCGATGAGCTGTTGCGGCGTTACTTTAATGCCTAAATCAACGACGTGAAATCCGTTGTTGCTTAAAATGATGTCGACTAAATTTTTGCCGATGTCGTGTACATCGCCTTTGACGGTCGCAAGTAGCACTTTTCCTTTCACGCTCGTTTCGTTTTTTTCCATATACGGCTCTAAAAAGGCGACGGCCGCTTTCATCACCTCCGCGCTTTGCAACACTTCGGCGACGATGAGCTGATTATCGTTAAATAAACGACCGACTTCGTCCATTCCGTTCATCAGTGGACCGTTAATAATGTCAAGCGGGCTGTACGTTTGTAAAGCGAGCGTCAAGTCTTCGATGAGCCCGTCTTTCGTTCCTTCAATGACGTATGTGGCAAGACGTTCTTCTAACGTCATATGAACGTTTGCTTGTTTTGGTTGTTTCGTTTTATCGCGATAAAATTGAATAAATGCGTTTAACGTTTCATCGTTTGTGTCGAATAACAATGCCTCGGCTAACCGTACTTCTTCTTCAGGAATGGAAGCGAATCGCTCTAATTTTTCCGTATTGACGATTGCATAGTCAAGACCAGCTTGCGTGCAATGGTATAAAAAGACGGAGTTCAACACTTCCCGCCCGACAGGTGGCAAACCGAATGAGACGTTGCTAATGCCGAGCATCGTTAAACAGTTTGGCAAATGTTGTTTAATAAGACGAATGCCTTCGATCGTTTCTTTTGCTGCGCCAATATATTGCTCATCTCCTGTACCGATCGGGAAGACGAGCGGATCGAAAATAATGTCGTGCGGTGACACGCCATATTTATTGACGAGTAAATCGTATGAACGAAGGGCGATGTCTAGCTTTCGTTTCGCGTCAATCGCCATGCCTTGTTCGTCAATCGTGCCGACGACGACCGCTGCCCCGTATTGATGAAGAAGCGGAACAATTTTTTCAAATCGTTCTTCGCCGTCTTCTAAGTTAATGGAGTTAATAATTGCTTTTCCTTGCGAATACGACAAGGCGCAGGCGATGACGTCTTCATCGGTCGAGTCGATCACAAGCGGCACTTTCACCTTTTTTACGACTTGTTGAATAAATCGCTCCATATCTTCTTTTTCATCGCGGTCAGGGTCGGCTAAACAAATGTCGATGACGTGCGCCCCATTTTTTACTTGGGCACGGGCGATTTCTGCCGCTTCTTCATATTTGCCTTCCGCAATGAGCCGTTTAAACTTGCGCGAACCGATGACGTTCGTTCGTTCTCCGACAAAAAGCGGGCGCATCGTTTCATCGTAAATGAGCACATCGATGCCTGAGACAGCATGCATCGCAAACTGTTTCGGGATGACACGAGGCGGAATGTCACGCACCGCTTCGGCAATCGCTTGAATATGTTGTGGCGTCGTGCCGCAACAGCCGCCGACAATGTTTAGCCATCCTTTTTCAGCGAATTGGCGAATTTTTTTCGCAAGCATTTCTGGCGTTTCGTGGTAGTGCCCTTCTTCGTCAGGAAGCCCAGCGTTCGGATAACAGCTGACGGCGGTGTTCGCTAGTGAAGCGAGCGAGCGCAAATGGTCGGTCATAAATTCCGGGCCCGTAGCGCAGTTTAAACCGACGGCAAAAGGTTTCATATGTTGAATGGAAATAAAAAACGATTCGATCGTTTGCCCAGCAAGCGTCGTTCCCATCGGTTCAATCGTTCCAGAAATCATAAGCGGCACTTGTTTTCCGACCGCTTGAAACGCTTCGGTAATGCCGAGAAAGGCGGCTTTGACGTTTAACGTATCTTGGCACGTTTCCAACAACAATAAATCGACGCCGCCAATTAATAGCCCGCGCGCCTGTTCTTCATAGGAAGAAACGAGTTCGGCAAACGTTGCTCCGCCTGTGACGGACAGCGTTTTTGTCGTCGGACCCATCGAACCAGCAACGAAGCGAGGGTGATCGCTTGTTGTATATTTTTCCGCTGCTTGTTTCGCAAGTTTCGCTGCTTCAATATTTAATTCAAGCGCCAAATGGCCGAGGTTGTATTCGTCTAAGACGATGCGGGTCGCCCCAAACGTATTCGTTTCCACGATGTCCGCTCCAGCGGCAAAATACGCTTCGTGAATATGTGAAATGACGTGCGGAGCGGTGAGTGTTAAATATTCGTTACATCCTTCGTACGCTTCGCCGCCAAAATCGTCCGCAGTTAAGTTCGCTGATTGAATCATCGTCCCCATCGCACCGTCAATAATTAAAATTTTCTTTTCGAGCTGTTCAAATAAACTAGCCATAATAAACCGTCCTTTCTTTTGCGAGCCGCTCTTTTTCATGAATGTAGCGAACGAGTTCGACCGTCATATCGTAACGTAAAAATGGGGTAATTAAATAAATGCCTTGGAATAAATCGAACGCGGCATCGATGAGCGCTTTGGCGATCGCTAATCCTTCTTTCGTTGATTGAACCGGGTCGTTGGCACAAGCAGCCATGCGGGCACGAATGTCGTCTGAAAGCGTAATGCCCGGCACTTCGTGATGTAAAAAGTCGGCGTTGCGCGCGCTTGTGAGCGGCATAATGCCGATGTAAATCGGCGTCGGTAAATGTTTCGTCGCTTCATACACGTCTTCGATTTGTTTTTCGCTATAAAGCGGCTGTGTTAAAAAGTAGTGCGCCCCGCATTCAATTTTTTTCTCTATCCGCTTTACTGCTTTATCTAAATGACGCACGTTCGGGTTAAAGGCGGCAGCAATTGAAAAGTTCGTCTTTTGTCCGAGCGGTTTGCCTGAATACGAAAGCCCTTCGTTAAATTGCCGAATTAACGAAATAAGGTCAAACGATGATAAATCATAGACGGACGTTGCGCCTGGAAAGTCGCCTACTTTTGACGGATCGCCTGTTAAAGCGAGCACGTCGGTCATGCCGAGCGTATGAAGCCCCATTAAATGCGACTGCAAGCCGATTAAATTGCGGTCGCGGCATGTAATATGAATAAGCGGGCGCATATTCAGTTGTTGTTTGACGATCGTGCCGACAGCGACGTTGCTAATGCGCGGTGTCGCAAGCGAGTTGTCGGCAAGCGTTAAGGCATCAATGTGTGCTTCTTTTAACGCTTTTGCTCCTTCTAAAAATGTTGTTAAGCCGAGCTTTTTCGGTGGATCGAGCTCGACGATAATCGACCGCCGTGTGCGAGCGATGTCGGCAAGGGAAGGCTCTTTTGTTTGTTCTGCTTCTTGAACGACGATTGTATGCCGTTGTTTTACATCTTTTTTGCATACAGGTGTGCGGTCAGCAAGGGCGCGAGCAATGGCGGCAATATGTTTTGGCGTCGTACCGCAACAGCCGCCGATGAGGCGCACCCCTTGATCGCGAAACGCACGGGCGGTTTCTTCAAAATATTGTTCGCTCGTTTCGTAAATGAAGCGACCGTCGCGATATTGCGGTAAGCTTGCGTTTGGGTATACGGATAAGAAGGCGTGTGTCGGAATCGGCACTTCTTCAAGTGAACGTAACATATGATACGGACCGAGATGGCAGTTTAAACCGACGACATCAGCACCGAGTTGTTCTAATTGACGAAGCGCCTCGGCAAGCGGCATGCCATGTTGCAACACGCCAATGTCGTGAAGCGTGACGTGGGCGATGATCGGCAACGTCGTTTCTTTACGAGCGATGGACAGAACAGTTTGCAATTCTTCAAAATCGTAATACGTTTCAAGTAAAAGTCCGTCAACTTCTTCGTTTAACAGAACGTACAGCTGTTCGCGAAATGTTCGTTTCACTTCTTCAAGCGAAATCGTGCTTTTGTTCGTGCTCCGTAGTCCGCCGATCGTACCGAGCACGTAGGCGCGCCCTTTTGCTGCTCGTTTCGCAAGCTCAACCGCCGCTTCGTTTATTTCTTTTACGTCATCTTGCAGCCCGTAACGGGCTAGTTTTACGTAGTTGGCGCCGTATGTGTTCGTTTGAATGACTTCAGCTCCTGCTTCGATATACGCCTCATGAATATGGACAATTTCTTCAGGTTTTGTGACGTTTAATTCTTCAAAACAACGATCGATGCCGTGCGCATATAATAACGTTCCCATCGCTCCATCTGCGATGACGATGCGTTCTTTTAAATCATCTAACAATCCCACGTCCATTCCTCCGTTTCTTTGTTTAAAGTAAAAAAGTCCTCTCCATAAGAAGAAGACTTGACGCGCTCCTTCTTATCTTCCAAGCGAATCGCTTGTCTGGACTTAGCACCTTGACGATCGTCAGGTTGCTGAAGGTTCATCAGGCCAGTCCCTCCCCTTCTCTCGATAAGATGTTGTATGAAGTTACTCATAAATGTAACTGATTTTTTAGAAATATTCAACTATTTTATTTCAAAAAAGAAAAAGAAGGCAAAGCGCCTTCTTAACGATAGTTGACGAATTGGACGTCAATCGGTAAGTCTGCTTCACGAATAGCGGCGATTACTTTTTGCAAGTCGTCTTTACTTTTGCCGCTGACGCGAATTTGGTCTTCTTGAATTTGACTTTTTACTTTTAACCCTGTATTCTTAATGATTGTGTTAATTTTTTTCGCATTGTCTTTGTCGATGCCTTGGACGAGTTTGGCACGTTGGCGCACCGTTCCGCCAGATGCAGCCTCCACTTTTCCGTATTGAATGTTTTTTGTCGGCACGCCGCGCTTAATGAGTTTGCCGATGAGCACATCTTTCAGCTGTTCAAGCTTAAATTCATCGTCGGAAATTAAAATAAGCTCATCTTTTTCAAGCGAAATGTCGCTTTTGCTTCCTTTAAAATCATAGCGATTTTGAATTTCTTTTAACGCGATGTTGACGGCGTTTGTGACTTCCGACAAATCGACTTTTGATACAATATCAAATGAACTTTCTTTTGACATAATAATCACCTCGGCATAAATTCGTTTTGCTTCCATTATAGTCGATTGTTGTCATACGAACAACTTTACAAAATCTTTATATATAAAAAGTAAACAAAATGTCGAATGTTGTCGATATAATAAATGAAGCGATGATTGAAAGATAAGGAGATGAGAAAATTTTATGAAAAAAATCATTTCACTCATGATGGCAGTCGTTTTATTGCTTGCCGCAGGGTGTTCGCAAACGAGTTCTTTTCAACCGAAAGAGCGGATAAAAGTGGGCATTATGTTGTCGGACGTCGGACTTGGTGATCAATCGTTTAGCGATTCGGCGTTTAAAGGACTGATGAAAGCGCGTGATGAGCTCGGCGTCTTTTTTGACTATCGTGAGCTAAAAGAAACCGAGACGTATGAAAAAGGGCTAACGGAACTTGTTGAAGCAGGAAACGATCTCGTCATCGGATTAGGTTTTATGGTGCAGCAAGATTTAGAAAAAGTTGCGAAAAAATATCCGAAACAGCAATTCGTCTTAATTGATGCGGTATCCGATTTGCCAAACATTACATCCATTACGTTTAAAGAAGATGAAGGAAGCTTTTTAGCTGGCGTAGTCGCTGGCATGTTGACGAAAACAAACAACGTTGGTTTTGTTGGTGGAGCGGATGTGCCGCTTATTCGCCAATTTGCGAACGGCTTTATTCAAGGGGTAAAAGCGGTGAAGCCAGAAGCAAACGTGCAAGAAGTGTATGCCGGCAATTTCGGTGATGATAAACTTGGGGCACAAATTGCAAAACAAATGATCGCAAATGGGGCAGACGTCTTGTATGCGGCGGCTGGATTTACAGGTGTCGGTGTGCTTCGCGAGGCGGAAATGAATAAAAAATATGCGATCGGTGTCGATAGCGATCAATATTTTTATGCGGAAAAAGCAGTCGTCACATCGATGTTAAAAAATGTCGATGTGGCATTATATACGGTCATTAAGCAATATGTTGACAAGAACGAAGTACCAAAAGGAACGGTCGAACTAGGCTTAAAAGAAAACGGCGTTGATTTAGCACCGATTCGTGTCGTGACATTTACTCCAGAGCAACAAGCAACGCTTGAAAAATGGAAAGAAAAAGCAGCCGGTGGCATCGCGCAATAAAGGAGGGATACGATGTCGATTAAACAACGATTATTATTTCATTCATTAGCAACGCCAGTCATTGCCGGGGCGATTATCGTGTTTATTATTATGAACATGCTTTCGATTCAATCGTCCAATCAAGATTTTGTTCCGCTTATGATGAAAGCACAACATCTACAGGCAGAATTGAAGGCGACGAAGCAAAGTTTAAGCAACTATGCGTATAGTCCAACAGAAGGAAATAAACAAGAAGTGATCGTTCATTTAGCGGAATCGGAAAAGCTACTTCAAGCATTAAATAAAGGATTAACTGAGCCTTATTTCCGTTCTGCACTTGAACAGGCGAATAAAAAATTTGCTGAGCTTGCGAAACAATCGAACGAAGCGCTTAATGCAAATGATGTAGCGGAAGTGCGTCGCCAGTCGATGCGCGCAGAAGGGGTATTGAACGACATATACGTCGTTAACACATATGTAAGCGAGTATTATACGTACATGCAACAAACGTTACAAAAACAAATTTCAGGCGTTATTACTATTTCGCTTGTTGCGATTGTCATCGTGTTATTGTTTGCAGGATTTAGCGGATTCCGTCTAACGCAAAAAATTACGACGCCACTCAAAAAAATTGCTGAAAACGCGAAGCAAATCGCAAGCGGCAATTTGCGTATCGAGCCTGTGAAATATAACGGGAAAGATGAGCTTGCCGATTTAAATGCGGCGTTTACAACGATGGCGGATCAACTAAACGAGTTGCTTCAATCTGTTGATACGGTAAGTAAGCGAGTGGAGGCATTTGCGAAAGAAATTGATGAAGAAACAAAAACGTTAACAGAAATTAACAACCAAGTCGCTGTCTCGACAAACGAATTGTCCGCAGGGGCGCAAAGTATTTCGGAAGACTTACAACAGGCAGTACAGCTTATTGAACGAATGGAACATACTGTACAAGAAAATGTGGGGCGTACCGAGCGAACGGCACATTATAGCGATGAAGCGGTGGATGCGATTGTGCACGGTCAAGCGGCGTTAGCCGAACAAAAAACGTTTATTGACGAAAATGCGAAAGCGACCGCTTCCATTGAGCAATCGACAGAACAGTTTGCGACATATGCAAGCAAAATTGAAGATATGGCAAAAGCGGTAGCTGATATTGCAACGCAAACGAACTTGCTTGCGTTAAACGCGGCGATTGAAGCAGCGCGAGCAGGAGAAGCGGGCAAGGGGTTTGCCGTCGTTGCCGAAGAAGTGCGCAAACTTGCGGAAGAATCGTCGAAAGCGACAAGCCAAATTTTTGAGATGGTGCAGCTTATTCAATTCGGGGTAACGAATGTGACGGAGGCGGTTCGCCGCGGGGTAGATATTGCTGAAGCGCAAGTAAAAGCGATTGAAACGACAACCGATGCGTTTGCTCAAATTGAAAATAAAGTGCACGATATTACAACAGACATTCAAGCGCTTGTCGTCGGCATGAACGAATCAAAAGAACTCGGCAAAAACGTGTTGCAAAACGTGGAAAGCATTAGCGCGGTCGTTGAACAGTCAGCCGCAGGAAGCGAACAAATTGCCGCTTCCATGGTCGAACAGTTAGAAGCGTTCAAAAAAATGAGCGAAAAAGTGACGACGTTGCGCCAACTAACAGACGACTTACAAAAAACGATGGCAAAGTTCCAAATGAAGTAAAAAAGATGCTCCGCGCGAGCATCTTTTTTACTAAGTATTGTTCAACTTTTTCGTTTTCAGTCGTATGTTGCAGTGATATAATGTGAATTGCACGGTGATATGCAGGGTGGGCAGTGGCTACTCCCTTATAGAAAGGGGGGCTACTGATGATTGCAGTTGAAGATGCACTAACGTTAATGATTGCCTTTGCATCTTTAATTGTCGCAGTAATTGCGGTTGCTAAAGATAAAAAGTAACCCACCCTGCTAGGCCCAAGTGAGGGTAGGTTACTTCCTAACATGTCTCGGGCCACTGCACGTCTTGCAGTAAGCCGTGTATTGTAGGGCATTGGTGGCAGCCGATGCCCTATTTTTATGTCAATTCATTTTCACCTTTCATTATAACGCGAAAAGGGAACAATGAAAAGAGATACTGCGATCCTCTTGTTTTTACAAATGATTCGTTTCTTTTGAATAGGCGCGTTTGCCAGCTTGGCGGTTTTTTTCGCGCTCCATATTTTTTTCATGTCTTTTTGCATTATTGTCTTTTGCTTTTTTGTCGTTATCGCTTGTCATCGTCTCGCCCTCCTTTTATCGGTAGTGTAATCATTGCTCAAGCTGTTTATTCAAGAAAAAGAGGGCGATCGTTCCCGGTCCGGCGTGCGCTCCGATGGCACCGCCAATTTCAGAAATGAAAAATTGTTTGCATCCGAACGTTTCTTCAATCATCGCTTTTAATTCGAGCGCCGTTTGTTCATCGTCACCGTGGCTAATGCCGATCAGTTGGTTTTCAACGTCTGCTCCGCGCTGTTGCATCAGCTCGACCATGCGCTTTAGCACCTTTTTCCTTCCACGTACTTTCTCAATCGGAATTAACTTTCCGTCCTCGACGTGAAGAAGAGGTTTAATGTTTAACACCCCGCCGACAAACGCAGCCGTTTTGCTGACACGTCCGCCGCGCGCTAAATATTGCAAGTCATCGACCGTAAAAATATGTTCCATATGGCGACAATACGTTTCGATTGTCGCGACGACATGTTCATACGGCATGCCGCTTTCAGCTAGCTCAACCGCTTTTTTTACGACAAGTCCAAGGCCGAGCGATGCGCATTTCGAGTCGATGACCGTCAATTTTGCATGAGGATATTGTTCAAGCACTTCGTTTTTCATCATGACGGCTGTTTGATATGTACCTGACAAAGCAGAAGAAAAAGCAATGTAAATGGCAGGGATGTTTTCTTGCGCAAGTGTCGTAAATAGCTCTTTCATTTCGGAAGGTTTCGCTTGCGACGTTTTCGGCACATCGCCTTTACGCATCGCTTCGTATACTTGTTTTGGTTGAATCGTCAGTTGGTCATCGTAATCGTGGTCGTTTATATGAACAGTTAACGGCAAAAAAGCAATTTGTTTTTCTTGTATAAAAGAAAGTGGCAAATCGCACCCGCTATCCGCTATAATTTTAATATTCATTTCAATCACCCCTATGTATGTACTTATTTTAAGTGTAGCGATTCTTATAAAAAAAAACAATCTTATCGTTTTGTAGGAGGATGTTCTGTGGATGTAAAAAAATTGTTTGTCGTCGTGATTGGCGGATTATTAAATGCGATCGGCATGAATTTATTTTTAATTCCAGCAAACGTATATACGAGCGGATTTGCTGGAGCAGCTCAGCTCATTTCAAAAGTCGTTGGGGACTATACACCTTATGCGATTTCAACCGGTTTGTTGCTTTTTTTATTTAACATTCCGGTAGCTATTTTAGGGTGGAAAAAAGTAGGGAAGTCATTTACGTTTTACAGCTTTTTAAGCGTTGTGTTTATGTCGTTATTTCTCGAGCTCATTCCGATTCGTTCGCTTTCAGAAGATATTTTATTAAATGCGGTATTTGGTGGGGTGATTGCGGCCATCGGAACGGGCTGGACGTTAAAGTGGGGGGCGTCAACCGGCGGTTTAGATATTATTGCGCTCGTGTTGTCGCGCGTGAACGATCGTTCCGTTGGGACGTATATTTTTGCGCTTAACTCCATTATTATTTTAACGGCTGGATATATGTATGGGTGGGAAAAGGCGTTATATACGCTTGTGACGTTGTATGTGACGACGCGTGTCATTGATGCGATTCATACGCGCCATCAAAAACTAACAGCGCTCATCATTACGACAAAAGGGGAAGAGATGAAACAAGCAATTAAATCGCAAATGATTCGCGGCATTACGGTCATTCCAGCCAAAGGTGCATTTTTAAATGAAGATAAAGATATGTTAATGATTGTCATTACGCGCTATGAATTGTTTGATTTAAAACGAATTATTAAAGAAGTCGATCCAAAAGCGTTTACGAACATTATGCAAACGACAGAAGTGGTCGGTTTTTTCCGAAAAGAGTAAAAGCTGCGCAACGTGCGCAGCTTTTTAAAATGTATCGAGTTCGTCTTGCAAGTCGTGCAGTTGTTTCCGTTCGGCATCGTTGGCGTTGGCGAAAGCGGATGAGAGCGTATTTTTTGCCACAGCGATGGTGCGTTCTGTTTTTTCTTCTTTCGCTTTGGCGACCGCTTTTTTCGCTTGTTGAAATAACGGATTGCCCATATTAAAATCCCCCGAGGTTTGTATGGTCTGCTTTCTCTGCTTTGCGTCGTTCCGCTTCTTCATACGTCATATGATACGGAATGCGCTCATCATGTTTATAGACAGCATCGGCACCTTGCTGAATGAAACGTTTTGATTTATTTCGTTTGCCCACACGACATTCCCCCTTGTTCGCCGCTTGTGACGCATATGGCGTCGATGATAGTTTGTTCATGCTTACGTTAAAATACGTGAGGGAATTTTTTATAACTTTAATAATGATTGCAAATAAATAGCGATGCCATCTTCTTCATTTGTTTTTGTCACATCGTCTGCGATCGCTTTTAACGGTTCAATCGCATTGCCCATCGCGATGCCTAACCCGGCCCATTTTAACATCTCAATATCGTTATCTTCATCGCCGAAAGCGATGACGCGCTCGCGCGGAATGCCGTAGTACGAAGCAATTTTTTCAAGACCGACCGCTTTATGAATGCCGGTTCGGACGATTTCAATGACGTGCCACGGGTCTGTCCAACTGCGATGGTCGATGACGTTCGCATGCACTTCCGATAAATATGTGCGAATGCGACCGACGTTTTGTTCGTCAGATAAAATTAAAATGCTTGTCGGTTCTTTGCGTAAAATGTTGCGCAAGTTTCCGATATACACATTCGGATTTCCTAAATTAAACAAATCAAGCAACTGCTCGTCGTGCTCGTGAAAATAAACATCGTCCATCACTTCGGCTAAAATGTTGCGCACGTTATATTTTCTGCTTACTTCAACAATTTCTCTCACCGTTTCTAACTGAAGTGGCGTATGATACATTCCCCAACTGTCATCTTTCGGATGATGAACGAACGCACCGTTAAAATTGACGATCGGTGTCGTTAACTGCAATTGTTCATAATACATTTTACTTGCGCGATACGGTCGCCCTGTCGCAATGACGACGATATGTCCCGCTTGTTTTGCTTTTTGAATGACGTCATATGTACGATCAGAAATCGTTTTATTCTCTTTTAATAACGTCCCATCTAAGTCGATTGCAATTAAATGTTTGTCCATTGTTTGTTCCCCTTTTCGTTAAAATCATACGTTATTAGTGTATCGTTTTTCCAAAATATCTGTCTATATGGTAAGATAATGTTAAAACATAAAATGGGAGATGAGAACATGGTGTCCATTATTCGCGAGTCCATCGCAAACATTCCTTGCTTGCACGTTGTAAAAGAAGATGATACCCATCATATGCGTCCACTTGTCATTTTTATTCATGGATTTACGAGCGCAAAAGAACATAATCTTCATTTCGGCTATTTGCTTGCCGAAGCTGGATATCGCGTCGTGTTGCCGGATGCGCTTTATCATGGAGAACGCCCAAATCCGCTTTCTGACGATGAACTCCATTTGTCGTTTTGGGACATTGTGTTAACGACCATTCGTGAATTAGAAGAGATCAAAAATGAACTAGTCGAGCGAAAACTTGCCGATCCTAATCGTATTGGCGTTGTTGGGACATCGATGGGAGGCATCGTGACGTTTGGCGCGTTAACGCAATATGACTGGATTCGCGTCGCTGGTTCGCTCATGGGCAGCCCGTGCTATCAAACGTTTTTTGATTTGCAATTGCAGTTTGCCGAACGAAAAGGAATAACGTTACCGCTCTCTAAACAGCAACTTGAAACGTTGCGCGACACATTAACGGCATACGATTTATCATTGCAACCTGAAAAATTAAATGGCCGCCCGCTTTTCATTTGGCACGGAAAACAAGATGACGTCGTTCCATTTGATTATACATACGCCTTTTATAAACAAATTGAGCCGTTTCATGAGCCACTTACGATGTTAATTGATGAACATGCAGGGCATAAAGTGACGCGCGAGGCGTTTTTACAAACGGTTCAATGGTTTGTCAAACATTTATAAAAATGTGTGATAAGCGTCACAAAAAAAGAAGGAAAGTAATGATACAATCGAAGATGAAGGAGGGAATATGATGGTTATTCCAAAACAACATGGCGCTTGGGCGATGTTACTTATTCCGTTTTTATTCGGCATCGATATCGGTCAAGCGACGTGGCTTCATCTTCCACTTTTTATCGCATGGTTTTTTCTTTATTTAGCGACATATATATGGACGTTAATTGTAAAAAAGCAAGCGAACGCTCGTCATAAAAAATGGTTTGCAACATATATGGTGATGGCGCTTATTTTTGTCGCGTTACCGCTTGCTTACAAGCCATCGCTGATCTATTTCGGTTTAGCTATCATTCCGTTTTTTATTGTAAATATGTATTTTGCGAAAAAGAAAAAAGAGCGCTCGTTTACAAACGATGTCGCTGCCATTATCAACTTTTCTATTGGCGGACTTGGCAGTTATTACATCGGTACAGGGAATATCGATGAAAAAGCGTGGTTTTTATTTATTGCTTCTGTCTTATTTTTCATCGGAAGCACATTTTATGTGAAAACGATGATTCGTGAAAAAAACAATCCACGCTATAAGTGGGCATCATGGTTGTTCCATATCATCATCATTGTCGCATGTGTGTCAACGGGAAACAGTTGGCTTGCGCTTGCGTATGTGCCAAGTGTTATGCGGGCGATTTATTTTTACGGAAAAGCGATGTCGATTAAAAAAGTAGGGATTTACGAAATTGTAAATGCTGTTTATTTTGCGCTTGTTGTGATGATCGTTTATTAAGCCGACAAATGTGTCGGCTTATTTCATGTTGCATATATCAATGGGGCAGCCTTCACAGCGAATTTCATCTTTTAAAAACTGCACATCGTGAATCGTTATTTTTCCTTTCGTGGCCGAAATGACGCCGCGTTCTTTTAATTCTTTCAACAGGCGGCTAACGACTTCGCGTGCACTACCGCAAAAGTTAGCGAGCTCTTGATTAGTCATTGGGAAATCAATCAACATACCGTCTTCTGTTTCTACGCCATAGCTATTTGCTAACCGAATAAGTGTAGAATAAAGCGCCCCTTTTTTTCCGTGCAAAATTAAATCCCGTATTTTCGTTTGCATTCGTTGCAATTGCAAATGAATCCATTGCATAAATTGCAACGCAAATGCATGATCTGTCAACAATTTTTCTTCGACTTGTTGTTTGTTGATGACGGCTAACGTTCCTGCTTCCATCATTTTTGCACTGATGGTACATGTGCACGTCAACTGGAACGGAACGATCTCCCCAAACGCATCGCCCTGCTCACAAATCCGAAGCAACAGTTCGCGCCCTTCCTCGGTCGTTTTGCTTAATTGTACTTTTCCTTTGCATACAATATATAGCTCGTTTGTCGTTTCCCCTTCGCGAAAAATATATTCTCCTTTTTGTATGTCGATCATATGGTGAGGGAGGGAAAGAAGCTCGGATAAGGAGATCGGTTGAATTGTCATATGCTTAACCACCTTTTATTGCGATCTAATTCCATTAAAAAGAAAAATACATATGGCGTCAATAAAGGAAATGGAAAAATAAAAAAATATTTAAATATACATTTGATTTTATTTTTATGCAGTATTATAATGATAACTAAATTTATAAAATATACAGAAAGTGGGGAACGGTTTGATGAAAGTCTCCATTATTGGAGCGACAGGCTATGGGGGCATTGAGCTCATTCGCTTATTACAGCATCATCCGTACATGCATGTCGCTTCTATCCATTCATCTTCACAAAGCGGTGTTTCGCTACATGATGTATATCCGCATATCGAGGAGCGTTTCGTCTTGCGCGATATCCGAATCGACGAAATGGAAGGAGAACTCGTTTTTTTAGCGACGCCACCTGGCGTATCGAGCGAATGGACGCCAAAATTGCTTGCGGCGGGATATAAAGTCATTGATTTATCTGGAGACTTTCGTTTGCGCGATGGAAGCGTATATGCAAAGTGGTATAAAAAAACGCCACCGAGCGAAGAAATGCTCAAACAGGCGGTATACGGTTTAACGGAATGGAATCGCGAGCGCATTGCAAACGCCAGTTTAATCGCCAATCCCGGCTGTTATCCGACAGCGACGTTGCTCGGATTAGCGCCGCTTGTCATTCAAAAATGGATCGTGCCTCATTCTGTTATCGTTGATGCGAAATCAGGTGTATCAGGTGCAGGACGTGGGGTGTCGCTTGGCGTTCATTTTGCGGAAACGAATGAAAACGTAAAAATATACAAAGTAAATACACATCAACATATTCCGGAAATTGAACAAATGTTACGTGATTGGAACGAACAAATGGGGCCGATGACGTTTAGCACGCATTTAATCCCGATGACGCGCGGCATTATGGCGACGATATATGCGGAAGCGGCATGCATCGTATCGCTTGATAGAATGATAGAGTTATATAAAGAAACGTATAAACATTGCCCGTTCGTGCGTGTTCGGGAAGCAGGGTCTTTCCCATGCACGAAAGACGTGTACGGTTCAAACTATTGCGATATTGGAGTCAGTTACGATGAACGAACGAATCGCATCACGGTTGTGAGCGTGATCGACAACTTAGTGAAAGGGGCGGCGGGGCAAGCCGTTCAAAACGCCAATGTGATGCTTGGATTAGAGGAACAAACCGGACTAACATCGATGCCGATGTATCCGTAAATGGGGTGGAGAAGATGAAGTTGATCGAAGAAAAAGTGAAATATGTCGCAGATGGAACGATTGTCACACCAAAAGGATTTCAAGCTGCTGGTGTGCATGCAGGGTTACGCTATACGAAAAAAGATTTAGGGGTAATCGTTTGCGACGTGCCGGCATCGTGTGCGGCCGTTTACACGCAAAACGTGTTTCAAGCCGCACCGCTTCAAGTGACGAAACAAAGCATTGCGGTCGAACAAAAGCTTCAAGCGGTCATTGTCAACAGCGCATATGCGAACGCATGTACAGGGGAACAAGGGTTAAAAGACGCATACGAAATGCGAAAGTTGTGCGCGGAGGCGTTTGGGCTTCCAGAACATCTCGTTGCTGTTGCATCGACAGGAGTGATCGGTGAATGTTTACCGATGGAAAACATTCGCGCGAGCATCCCAAAATTGAAACCGACGGCACAATTAGATGGAGCGGTTGATTTTCAAACAGCGATTTTAACGACGGATCTCGTCATGAAAAAAACGTGTTATGAAACGGTCATAGACGGTCAAGTCGTGACGGTTGCAGGAGCGGCAAAAGGATCGGGAATGATTCATCCAAATATGGCAACGATGCTTGCTTTTATTACGACGGATGCCAATATTCCGTCAGATGTGTTACAACATGCTCTTCGCTCGATTACAAATGTGTCGTTTAACCAAATTACTGTTGACGGAGAAACGTCGACGAACGATATGGTCATCGTCATGGCGAGCGGATTGGCAGGAAACGACCCGCTTTCTCCTCAACATCCGGATTGGGAAAACTTTTATGAAGCGCTTCGCCAAACGTGCGAACATTTAGCGAAACAAATTGCGCGCGACGGTGAAGGAGCAACGAAATTAATTGAAGCGCGCGTCAAAGGAGCGCGAACGGACGAAGAAGCAAAATGGGCAGCGAAACATATTGTCGGTTCCAACTTAGTGAAAACAGCAGTGTACGGAGCGGACGCAAACTGGGGACGCATTATTGGTGCAATTGGACATAGCGGAGCATTCATAAACCCGAATTGCGTGGACGTATGGATCGGTTCGATTCAAATGTTAAAACAAAGTCAACCGGTGCCATTTTCGGAAGAAGAAGCGAAAGCGGCTTTAATGGAAGATGTTGTCGTCATTACGGTCGATTTACATCTCGGTGAAGGAGAAGGCATCGCGTGGGGCTGTGATTTAACGTACGACTACATTAAAATTAATGCAAGTTATCGCACGTAAGGAGGGGATTTATGTGATTGTCATCAAATGCGGGGGCAGCGTGCTTCATGAGTTATCCCCATCGTTTTTTACAAGCGTGCAACAATTAAGAAACAGCGGGCTTGATGTTGTCATCGTGCATGGCGGAGGACCAGATATTGGACAGTTGTTACATGCGCTCAACATTCCGTCTGAATTTGTAAACGGATTGCGAAAAACGACAAAAGACGTGTTAGACGTTGTCGAAATGGTATTAAACGGAAAGGTGAACAAAACGCTCGTCTCGCTGTTACAAGCAAACGACATTCGCGCCGTCGGTTTGTCCGGTGTCGATGATTGTTTGTTGCAAGCGAAACCAATCGACGTACAAACGCTCGGTTATGTAGGAGAAGTCGTACACGTTCATGCGAAGCTTGTGCATACGTTGTTGCGTCACGGATACGTGCCCGTCATCGCACCGATCGGAATAGATGAGCATGGCCAGACGTATAACATTAACGCAGATACAGCAGCGGCGGCGATTGCACAGGCGCTTTCAGCTGACAAACTCGTTTTTGTGACAGACGTCGCTGGCATTTTAAACAACGGAGAAGTTGTCAAAGAAGCAACCGCTCATATGATTGAAGCGATGATTGCAGATGGAACGATTTCAGGAGGAATGATTCCGAAAGTGAAAGCGGCTCTTCATGCGCTCAACTCGGTCAATGAAGTCGCTATTGTGAGCGGAAAAGTCCCATTTTATAAAGAAGGAACGTGGCATGGAACGATGATGAAGAAAGAGGTGTACGTATGATTTTCCCAACGTATCAACGGTTTCCGATTACGGTTGCTAAAGCGGAAGGAACGAAACTCATCGCCACAGACGGAAAACAATATCTTGACTTTGTCTCAGGCATTGCCGTTTGCAATCTCGGTCACCGTCATCCTGCGGTGCAGCAAGCGCTTGAAGCGCAACTAAACGAAGTATGGCACGTGTCGAATTTATTTCATCTTCCGATTCAAGAACAAGTCGCTTCCCTCCTTGTTCAACATTGTGTTGGCGATGCGGTGTTTTTTTGCAATAGCGGGGCGGAAGCGAACGAGGCGGCAATCAAGCTTGCCCGCAAACATACGGGACGTTCTAAAATCATTACGTGCGAACAGTCGTTTCACGGTCGAACGTTTGCGACGATGACAGCGACCGGGCAAGCGAAAATTCACGATGGATTCGGCCCGTTGTTGCCGACGTTTACGTACGTGCCGTTTAATGATATCGCTGCGTTAGAACGAGAAATGGATGAAACGGTGGCAGCTGTCATGGTTGAAGTCGTGCAAGGCGAAGGCGGTGTTGTTGTCGGAGAAAAGTCATTTTTACAGGCAGCCGAGCAGCTTTGCCAAACGTACGGAGCATTGTTGATCGTCGATGAAGTGCAAACAGGCATCGGACGAACAGGTACGTTGTTTGCTTATGAGCAGTTCGATCTTTCCCCTGATATCATTACCGTCGCAAAAGGATTAGGAAGCGGCTTTCCTGTCGGGGCGATGATCGGAAAGAAACATGTCGTATCGACGTTTAGCGCAGGGGTGCACGGTTCTACGTTTGGCGGCAACGCCTTAGCGATGGCAGCGGCGAAAGCGACGCTTGAAATAATTACTCAACCGCCGTTTTTACAAGAAGTGCAGGAGAAAGGAATGTATTTTAAGAATAAATTAGCCGACCAATTAAAAGACGTTCATATCGTGCAAGAAGTACGCGGTTTAGGGCTCATGATCGGCATCGCATGTAGTGAACCTGTTGCGAATATATTGCCGCATATTCATGAGCGTCGGCTTCTTGCCTTAGCAGCGGGTGCGAACGTCATTCGTTTATTGCCACCGTTAATTGTCACGAAACAAGAGTTGGATGAAGCAGCCGACATATTACAAGAAGCGTTAACATCATATGAACGCGATTTTTTATACGTATAAATGAATAAAAATTCTATTTGTTTAATAAACATTCGTTTGGGGTGTTGAAATGGAAGCGTATTTACATTTGCAAAACGGCAAAACGTTTATGGGGAAATTGGAAACAACACGGACGGGAGATGTTGCGGGAGAAGTTGTCTTTTTTACAGGAATGACAGGGTATCAAGAAGTGTTAACAGATCCGTCATATAAAAATCAAATCATTGTTTTTACGTATCCGCTTATTGGAAATTACGGGATTAACGAAGTCGATTTTGAAAGCAAACAGCCGCATGTAAAGGCGGTCATCGTTTATGAAGCGGAGGAGACAGGGTATCATTACGAGGCGACGTACAGTTTGAAACAATATTTGCAAAAATGGAACGTTCCGCTTCTCACCCATGTCGATACGCGAGCGGTTGTAAAACAAATTCGTGAACATGGGGCGATGCCTGCCGTCATTTCAACAAGTCGGCAAGCGAGCGTGCATATGGAGGAACAAGCGCCTGTTCCGCTCGTGAGCACATCGGACATACAAACGTACGGAAACGGTCATATGCACGTTGTTTTATTTGATTTTGGCTACAAAAAATCAATCGTTCAGTCGTTAATTGAGCAGGGATGTCGCGTGACCGTCGTTCCGTACAATACGACGTTACAAACGGTCGAACAACTTGAGCCAGACGGAGTATTATTATCGAACGGACCGGGGGATCCGAAACAATTGTCCCGTTATTTGCCAAATATTTTAGCGGTCATCGAACGGCATCCAACGCTTGCGATTTGCCTTGGGCATCAACTCGTGTCGCTCGCTTACGGCGGGGATACGGAAAAATTGCCGTTTGGGCATCGCGGAGCAAATCAGCCGGTATATGATGCGAAAACGAAAAAAGTGTTTATGACTTCGCAAAACCACGGTTATGTGGTGAAGGCAGAAAGTTTAGCGCATACGCCGCTTTCCGTTCGCTTTATTAACGTGAACGACGGTTCGGTGGAAGGTGTCGCTCATGAAACGAAACCGATTTTATGTGTGCAATATCATCCGGAAGCGCATCCGGGGCCAAATGATACGCAATTTATTTTTGCAGAATTTGTCGACATGATGAAAGCAGCAAGAAAGGAGCAAGTGTATGCCTAAAGATTCAACGCTTCGTTCGATTCTTGTCATCGGTTCGGGACCGATTGTCATCGGGCAAGCAGCGGAGTTTGACTATTCAGGAACGCAAGGTTGTCTAGCATTAAAAGAAGAAGGATATCGCGTCATTTTGGCAAACAACAACCCCGCGACAATTATGACGGATGAAGTGCATGCGGATGCGGTATATTTTGAGCCGCTGACGGTAGAAAGTATGGAAAAAATTATTGCAAAAGAGCGACCCGATGGGCTATTAGCGACGCTTGGCGGACAGACGGGACTGAATTTAGCGTTCGCTTTACATGAGCAAGGTATTTTACAAAAGTATAATGTCCGCTTGCTCGGCACACCGATTGAATCGATTAAACGTGGCGAAGACCGTGAAGCGTTTCGGGCGTTAATGTATGAATTAAACGAGCCGGTGCCAGAAAGCGAAATTGTGACGACAGTTGAAGAAGCTGTGCAATTTGCGAAACGAATCGGGTTTCCGATCATCGTTCGCCCAGCGTATACGCTCGGGGGAACGGGCGGCGGCATTGCACAGACGATGGAGGAGCTTGTCGACATCGTTACAAAAGGATTGCAAGAAAGCCCGATCACGCAATGTTTAGTGGAACGGAGTGTCGCGGGATTTAAAGAAATTGAGTATGAAGTGATGCGCGACCATACGAATACGTGCATTACGATTTGTAATATGGAAAATATCGATCCGGTTGGCATTCATACCGGTGATTCGATCGTCGTTGCTCCGTCCCAAACGTTGACAGATGTCGAATATCACATGTTGCGCTCAGCTGCCATTAAAATTATTTCGGCGCTCGGTGTTGTCGGAGGATGCAACATTCAATTTGCGCTCGATCCAAAAAGTAAAAAGTATTATTTAATTGAAGTGAATCCGCGCGTGAGCCGATCATCCGCTCTCGCATCAAAAGCGACAGGGTATCCAATCGCAAGAATGGCGGCAAAATTAGCGGTCGGTTATACGCTTGCGGAACTAGTGAATCCAGTGACAGGACATACGTATGCGAGCTTTGAGCCTGCACTCGATTATGTTGTCGTGAAATTTCCGCGCTTTCCGTTTGACAAATTTTCGTTTGCCGATCGTCGCCTCGGCACGCAAATGAAAGCGACAGGAGAGGTAATGGCGATCGACCGTAATTTCGAGCGTGCGTTACAAAAGGCACTTCATTCGCTTGAGTTAGATCATATCGGTTTATATTCACCAGCGCTTGCGAAACAGCCGACGAAGGTGTTAGTAGATATCGTCAAAGCGGGAGACGATCGCCACTTTTTCGCTATACTCGAGCTGCTTCGCCGCGGTATAGCGACAGAACAAATACACGAATGGACGAAAATCGACTTATATTTTTTAACTCGTTTTGCTCAGCTTATTGCGCTTGAACAACAAGCGAAAGAAACGACGCTTCATTCGATTGATGAACAAACGTTTCGCATGCTAAAAGAAAAAGGATTTTCCGATGCGTATTTAGCTTATATATGGAACGTGGATGAAAAAGATGTGCGAGAAAAAAGAAAAGCATATGGCATCGTTCCATCTTATAAAATGGTCGATACGTGTGCTGCTGAATTTTCGGCTGAAACATCGTATTATTATTCGACATATTTTGGCGAAAGTGAAGTGCAAACGAGCGACAAGCCGAAAATGCTTATTCTCGGATCGGGTCCCATTCGCATTGGGCAAGGGATCGAGTTTGATTACAGTTCCGTCCATTGCGTGTACGCTTTGCAACAAGCGGGTTATGAAGCCATTTTAATCAATAACAATCCAGAAACGGTAAGCACCGATTTTACAGTGGCAGATCGTTTATATTTTGAACCGCTCACCGTTGAAGATGTATTAAATGTCGCAGAAGCGGAAAACGTTGAAGCGGTCATCGTGCAATTTGGCGGTCAAACGGCTATTAACTTAGCGAACAAGCTTGAATCGTACGGCGTGTCAATCATCGGCATGAATAGTGAGATCATTGACCAACTAGAAGATCGGGAACGTTTTTATGCGCTCCTCCAGTCGCTTGCCATTCCGCATGTAAAAGGAACGATGGCAAACGACAAAGCAGAATTAATGGAAAAAGTGGAACGTATCGGTTATCCGCTTTTGCTTCGCCCATCGTACGTCATTGGCGGACGTGGAATGCATATCGTTTATGATGAACAACAGCTTGCTTCACTAATCCAACAAGAAATGGTATATCCGGTGTTAATTGATGAATATGTACGCGCAAAAGAAGGAGAGATTGATGCCATTTGCGACGGATATGACATGTTCGTTCCGACAATGATTGAACATGTCGAAAAAACAGGTGTTCATTCTGGCGATAGTTATGCATTATTGCCTGCTCAATCGTTTACGGAAGAAGAAAAAGCGAAAATGATTGATTATACGAAACGAATCACAAAAAAGCTTCATTTCAAAGGGTTAATGAACGTTCAATTTATCGTGCGAGACGGCGAAGTGTACGTATTAGAGGTGAATCCGCGAGCAAGTCGTACCGTTCCGATCGTAAGTAAAGTGACAGGTGTGCCGATGGTTCAACATGCGACAAACGTATTGCTTGGGAAATATTTGTCGGAAGACGTCAAACAATCGGTTTCTATTCCGTACGTTGTCTTAAAATATCCGGTGTTTTCGACATATAAGTTACCGGGGGTTGATCCGCTCGTTGGACCGGAAATGAAATCGACAGGGGAAGGAATTAGCATTGCAAAAACAGTGCAAGAAGCGGCATATAAAGCGTTTTATCCATATCTTGTGAAGAAAAAAGGAGCGTATGAAATATATGTCGATGCACGAGATGAGGCGAAAACGTTGAGTGGGCAAGCGCAACAACAAGGATTAACAATCGTCACAGATGAGCCTTTCGAACAATGGGTGGCGAAAAAAGAAGCGCTCGCATTTGTTAGTTTCATGCGTGATGAACAAAGTGCGCAGCGAAGAAAACAAGCACTCGCTCGCCATGTGCTCGTATTGACGGAAGAAGAAACGGCTCAATTGTTTTTACAAGCGTGTTCTGTCCAAGATTTTTCTGTTTGTTCGATTCAAGATTGGTTAAAAACAATAGGTGAAGTGGTGAGAAAATGAATACGACAGTACCCATTCAATTAAAAGGAAAAGATTTTTTAACATTAGCGGACTATTCGAAGGAAGAAATCGAATATTTGCTTCATTTGGCGCTTGAATTAAAGGAGAAGCAACAAAACGGTGAACGGTACACGCCGCTAAGCGGCAAAACGCTCGCGATGATTTTTGAAAAGCCGTCCACGAGAACGCGCGTCTCATTTGAAGTCGGCATGGTTCAATTAGGCGGTCATGCACTTCATTTAAGTAGCCGCGATTTGCAAATTGGACGTGGAGAAACGATTGCAGATACGGCGCGCGTATTATCGGAATATGTTGATGCGATTATGATTCGCACATTCGAGCATGAAAAAGTAGAGGAGCTTGCCCATTATGCGACGATTCCTGTCATTAATGGGTTGACCGATGACGATCACCCGTGTCAAGCGCTTGCTGATTTATTGACGATTTATGAAGTGAAAGGAAAACTTCAAGGGCTAAAGCTTGCCTACATCGGTGACGGAAACAATATGGCACATGCGTTAATGCTTGCGGCGGCAAAAGTCGGCATGCATTGTGCAGTCGCTTCACCGAAAGGATATGAACCGAAAGAAGCGGTTGTCAAAGAAGCGAAAAGCATCGCAAACGAAAGCGGAGCGACAATCGTTGTAACAAACGATCCGTATGAAGCGATTGCGGATGCAGACGTTGTATACACAGACGTCTGGGCAAGCATGGGGCAAGAGTCGGAAGCGAACGAACGGATGCACGTCTTTGCGCCGTTTCAAGTCAATGAAACGCTCGTTCAACAAGCGAAAAGCGATTTTATGTTTTTACATTGCTTGCCCGCTCACCGCGGCGAAGAAGTGACAGAAGGGGTGATTGATGGAGTGCGTTCATACATTTTCCAACAAGCCGGCAACCGCCTTCATGCACAAAAAGCATTGCTCGTTTCGTTGCTGTAGCATTTGGATATCGATCCGTTATTTCTCATCATCGTTTTGAAACAAAACGGACATATTATGAAATGATCAGACGATGAGGAGGGATACGGATGGGACAAAGCCGACATTTTCGCCCCGGACAAAAAGCGCCAAACAACGGGATATATATTGAAATTGGCGAGACAGGCGACCAAGTGAAAAATCCGAAAAAATTAAAACTAAAAGCAGGTGACCGTTTCCCAGAAACGTCGAATCATAATCGTATATGGACGTACTTTCCAAAACCGTAAGCCATCCTTGCATAAGGGTGGCTTTCTCGTTATAATACGTAATAGATAAAGGTCAAAAAAAGTCAAAGTCAAAGGGGTGAGAACGATGCAAATGACAGAAAAAGTGCAAGAAGCACTTATGCGAGCACAATCGTTGGCCATAGAAAAACAACATCAAGAAGTGGACGTTGAACACGTTTGTGTGGCGCTTCTCGAACAAGAAGATGGGCTGGCTCGGCGCATATGCGAAAAAGTGACCGTTTCCGTCGCATCGTTGTTAGATGAATGGCATAAACAGCTAAACAAAAAGCCACAAGTCATTTCAAGTTCAGAGGCAGGAAAAATATATGTAACAAGTCGTTTGCAACAATGGCTTGTGCGCGCAGAACAAGAGGCAAAACAAATGAAAGATGAATATATATCCGCTGAACATCTGTTGCTTACGCTTGTTGACGATAAAGAAGCGAAACAAATATTGTCGCGCTATGGCATTGACCGAGAAAAGCTAATGCAAACGATTATGGGAATAAGGGGGAATCAACGCGTGGTTAGTCCAAATCCAGAAGCGACATATGAAGCGTTGCAAAAATACGGTCGCGATTTAGTCGCAGAAGTGAAAGCGGGGAAAATTGATCCGGTCATCGGCCGCGATAGCGAAATTCGTCGTGTCATTCGCATTTTATCGCGCAAGACGAAAAACAATCCTGTTTTAATCGGAGAGCCGGGCGTCGGTAAAACGGCGATCGTCGAAGGGCTCGCGCAACGCATCGTCCGAAAAGACGTGCCAGAAGGATTAAAAGATAAAACGATCTTTGCACTTGATATGAGCGCACTCATTGCCGGTGCGAAGTTTCGCGGAGAATTTGAGGAACGGTTAAAAGCGGTATTAAATGAAGTAAAGAAAAGCGAAGGACGCATCATTTTATTTATTGACGAACTGCATACGATCGTCGGGGCAGGGCGGACGGATGGGGCGCTCGATGCTGGAAATATGCTAAAGCCGATGCTTGCGCGCGGAGAATTGCATTGTATCGGGGCAACGACGCTTGATGAATATCGCCAATATATTGAAAAAGACCCTGCGCTCGAACGCCGTTTCCAACAAGTGCTCGTAGAAGAGCCGACGGTCGAAGATACGATTTCGATTTTGCGCGGCTTAAAAGAGCGATTCGAAATTCATCACGGCGTGAACATTCATGACGGTGCGCTCGTTGCGGCGGCGACGTTGTCCGATCGTTACATTTCTGATCGCTTTTTGCCTGATAAAGCGATTGACCTTGTTGATGAAGCGTGCGCGATGATTCGAACGGAAATCGATTCAATGCCGACAGAGTTAGATGAAGTGATGCGAAAAATGATGCAGCTTGAAATTGAAGAAGCAGCGCTCAAAAAAGAACAAGATGAAGCGAGCAAACAACGGTTACATGCGTTATCGCAAGAGCTCGCGAATTTGCGTGAAAAAGCAAATGCGATGAAAGCGCAATGGGAAAAAGAAAAAGAAGCGATTCAACATGTGCGCGCGTTGCGTGAGCAGTTAGAAAAAGCGAAGCGCGAGTTAGAAGAAGCGGAAAACAATTACGATTTAAATAAAGCGGCAGAATTGCGCCACGGACGCATTCCGCAACTCGAAAAACAATTAAAACAGCTAGAAGAAACAGAAAAAGAGCGGCGGTTGTTGCGCGAGGAAGTAACGGAGGAAGAAATCGCGACAATCGTGTCAAAATGGACGGGCATTCCGGTGACAAAACTTGTTGAAGGTGAACGCGAAAAGTTGTTGCGGTTAACCGACATTTTACATGAGCGCGTCATCGGGCAAGACGAGGCGGTACAATTCGTGAGCGATGCAGTGTTGCGCGCACGCGCAGGCATGAAAGATCCGAATCGCCCGATCGGTTCATTTCTTTTCCTCGGTCCGACAGGTGTCGGAAAAACAGAATTGGCGAAGGCGTTAGCGGAAGCGCTTTTCGATAGCGAAGAACAGATCATTCGCATCGATATGTCGGAATATATGGAGAAACACGCAGTTTCTCGTTTAATCGGGGCGCCTCCAGGATATGTTGGCTACGAAGAAGGTGGGCAGCTGACGGAGGCGGTGCGCAGAAAGCCGTATGCGGTCATTTTGCTTGATGAAATCGAAAAAGCGCATCCCGAAGTGTTTAACATTTTACTACAAATGTTAGATGACGGTCGCATGACGGATTCGCAAGGAAGAACGGTCGATTTTAAAAATACGGTCGTCATTATGACGTCCAATATTGGCTCGCATACGTTGTTAGAAGCGGTCGATGCGCACGGAGACATAAACGAAGAAGCACGTGAACAAGTGTTGAAACAATTGCGAGCGCATTTTAGACCAGAGTTTTTAAACCGCATCGACGATATTGTATTATTTAAACCGTTGACCGTACGTGAAGTAAAAGGTATTGTCGAGAAGTTTATCAAACAATTAGAAGAACGGCTAGCGGAGCGTCATATGACAGTAACGTTGACGGACGAGGCGAAAACGTACATTGCGACACACGGGTTTGACCATGTATACGGCGTGCGCCCATTAAAACGATTCATTCAAAAACATATTGAAACGAAGCTTGCTCGTGAAATCATTGCCGGACGTATTGGAGACTACGACACCGTCACGATTGATATCGAAGGCGACGAATTGGTCGTAAAAAAAGGATAAACGGACGTATGCCGTTTATCCTTTTTTAATGATGCACAGGGTCGTTTGGAATGAGTTGTGCAATCAATAAAATGAGAACGGTTGCAATGACTGCCAACGTTGTGCCTGTTTCGAAATGGTACGCCGAGCCGATCATCGAGCTGACGACGTATGTCACCATGTTCACTAATAGAAACGTCCAGAAAAACGTCCAAAAAATACGCATGCAACTCCCTCCTTTACACTCTTTTTTATCTTAACATAAATGGCGAAGAGACGAAAACGAAAAATTGCCACGCCTAGTACACGAAAAAGAAAATCGCATACGATATATTGTACAATGATGTGCTTAAGGTGGACGATTATGACAGAGAAACAACGATTTTTCCAATTTAGCGAGCAATGGTGTGCGATCCATGTTCCAGATCGACCGAACGGATTCGGTTTACTTCTTTTAGGGGACGTCTCTCATTTTGTTGATGATAAAACGAGCTTATGGATGCAACATGTTGGAAAAAACAAGTTGTTGCACGAACTATTACAACATGGATATACGATTTTTTATTCGCATTTATACGGTGCCAATTGGGGAAGTCCAAAAGCGGTGAAACTGGCGAAACAACTCATTCATTACGTGTTGAAAACGGAAATTTTAAATGAACGTATTTACGTGTTGGCAGAAGGAATGGGGGCGCTTGTCGCCTTGCAATTAATGAACGATTTGCGCGATCACATACGCGCGATTGCGCTATTAAATCCTTGTTTATCTTTACAGGCACAACTGCAATACGAAAAAGAGCATAAGTTTTTTTATAAGCGGATGTTACGTCAATTAAAGCAAGCGTACGGAACAACGGAAGAGGAATTGGATCTCCCTCCTTATGCTCCGACTGTACCAATGAAAATTTGGCAAGTGTCAGGAGTGAATCCATATCCTCCAACGATTCATGCAAGAGCGTATGCGCAAGCGTTTGGCGTGCCTGTTTCATATCATTTGCCTGAAAAAACATATACGTTTGCGCAAGCCATTCATGCGTTTTATGAACAATATAGCGATGTATAGTCCCCATACCCATGGGGATTTTTTCTTTACCGATAGGAAAGGAAGCAAGTAAAATAAAAAATGAGACCGAAAAAGGAGTGTTGCATGTTGATGAGGCGATATACGTATTTTATTTTTGCACTACTTTTTATTTTATCTTCTTGCGCTCCTGCAAAATTATCATCGGGGAATGTACAAAAAGTTGGTTTGCTCGTTTCGGATACGATCGATGATCAAGTATGGGGGACGAAAGGGTATAAAGGTTTGCTTCGCATTCAAGCGAAGTTTGGTGCTGAAGTGTTTTATCGAGAAGGTGTGAACTCGAAAGCGGCTACAAAACAGGCGGTAAAAGAGTTTCATCAAAAAGGCGTCAAGTTAATTTTCGGGCACGGAAACGAATATGGAGAATATTTTGATGACATCGCGGAAGAATACCCGAACATACATTTTGTATTTTTTAACGGAGAGGCGAAAAAGAAAAATGTAACGAGCTTCAATTTTGCTGGGCATGCGATGGGGTTTTTTGGAGGGATGGTCGCAGGGCATATGACGAAAACGAATAAAATTGGTGTCATTGCCGCATTTGAATGGCAGCCGGAAGTAGACGGCTTTTTCGAAGGGGCGTTGTATGAAAACAAAAACGTCCATGTCGATGTGGAATATGTACAAAGTTGGGATGACATTGATACAGCTATAGCCATTGCCGAACAAATGATTGCTGAAGGGGTGGATGTCATATATCCAGCTGGCGATAAATTTAGCGTTCTAGTAATTGAAAAGATGAAAGAACACGGACTTTATGCGATTGGTTACGTAACGGATCAAGCAGATTTAGGAGAACGAACGGTACTGACGAGCACCGTTCAACATGTCGATGCGCTATATGAGCTTGTTGCGAAAAAATTTATCGATGGCGAATTAACGTCTGGAACGACATATGTCGATTTTCAAGACGGTGTCGTCGAACTCGGAACGTTTAGCCCGCTTGTCGATAAGCCTTTCCGACAAAAAATAAAAAAAGCGATTGAACGATATAAAGCAACAGGAAAATTGCCGAATGAGTAGGGGGGAGGGTGTGAATGAAAGAGGAATTAAAAAAGAAAATTGATGGTTTCTTTATCCAACTTTTTGAGGTGTTAGATGGGATAAACAACGACCAGCAAGAAGAAGAGGCTTTGCAATATGTGGAATGGATGTTGAAAAAAGCTCAATTGCGCTATAAAGAAAAAAACAAAAAGCATAATTTCCCCATTCTATATCGTCGAATTTACTGGGCGCACTTAGGAGTCAATGTTGGACATGAAGAAGACAAGCATCGTCCTGTTTTAATTATTCGCTCAGAAAAAAATTCTCCGTTATGTGCGGTCGTTCCTTTAACGACGCAAAGGCTGAATGATGGATTTTGGTATCATATTGATTTAGAAGGGTTAAACAACACCGCTTTAGTGGAACATTTCCGTGTCATTTCAAAAGATCGAATCGATCGCCCATTGCGTAAAAGAGGAGATTTTGCAACAGTCTCAAATAAAGACATGGATAAAATTTTAACAGAGATTAAACGACTTTATACTACTTCCCCTGCTTTGAGAAAGTAATCGTACATAGATGAAAACTTGACATACATGTTACAAAACCATTATAATGAGAATACATTACATGTTCGTAACGGTTTGTTACGTGTATCATTACGCATTCCGAGAGACAGCCTAGTTCGGTTGTCTCTCGTTTTTTATTCCCCCATTATTTAGAAAAAATGCTTATGCAAATATTTAACGAATGTGCATATACTATATATACATTACGCAATCCGCAGTTTAACGCTGCGTATATGATGACGCATGCGGGCTTGAAAATAAGCCCGCATTTTTTTATTGCATGAAACGAAAAAAGAAAGTAAAATTAGTACCAAGTAATAAAGTTTGATAATAAAAGGAGACGATATTTCCGTGAGTGCAGGAATTATTGGAATTGGACGATATTTGCCGGAACGTATTGTGACGAATAAAGAATTAGAACAACGAATGGATACGTCCGATGAATGGATTCGGACGCGCACAGGCATTGAAGAGCGGCGCATTGCTTCAGAAGATATCGATACGTCCGATATGGCTTACATGGCAGCAAAGCGGGCGCTTGATGATGCAGGCATTTCTCCTGAACAAATTGATTTCATTTTAGTGGCGACGGTGACGCCAGATCGCGCCTTTCCATCTGTCGCATGCATGTTGCAAGAAAAGCTCGGGGCGGTGCATGCAGCGGCACTTGACGTGAGCGCGGCATGTGCAGGGTTTATGTATGCGATGGTAACCGCGAAACAATTTATTGAAACGAATACGTACAAATACGTGCTTGTCGTGGGGGTAGAAAAGTTATCAAAAATCGTCGATTGGAGCGATCGAAATACAGCGGTGTTGTTTGGAGACGGCGCAGGAGCAGTTGTCATGGGGAAAGTTGCAGAAGGGCGCGGCATCGTATCGTTTGAACTTGGGGCAGACGGTACGGGGGGAAAATATTTATATCAAGACGACCATATTGTCATGAACGGCCGGGAAGTGTTTAAGTTTGCGGTGCGCCAAATGGGCGAGTCATGCATTCGTGTGCTAGAAAAAGCAGGATTGACGAAAGCGGACGTTGATTTTTTAATTCCGCATCAGGCGAACATTCGCATTATGGAGGCGGCGCGCGAACGGCTCGAACTTCCTGTTGATCGTATGTCGATTACCGTGAATAAATACGGAAATACATCCGCTGCATCCATTCCGATTTCACTTGTTGAAGAAGTGGAAGCTGGACGCATTCAAGATGATGACCTCATCATCATGGTCGGCTTTGGCGGTGGATTAACGTGGGGCGCTATTGCATTGCGCTGGGGCAAATAACGATGGTATGATGAAACAAAGGAGTGATGAGTGGTGAAAAAAAGACGAGTCGTCGTCACGGGATTAGGGGCTGTCACACCGTTAGGAAATGATGTTGAAACGACATGGAAAAACATCGTTGCTGGACAATCCGGCATCGGTCCGCTCACACGATTAAATGCGGACGATTTTCCTGCGAAAGTAGCAGCGGAAGTGAAAGATTTTCAAGTGGAACAATTTATCGATAAAAAAGAAGCGCGCAAAATGGACCGATTTACGCAATATGCGGTCGCCGCTTCCATGATGGCCGTAAAAGATGCGAATTTACAAATTACAGAGGAAAACGCGCCACGCATTGGCGTATGGATCGGTTCGGGCATCGGCGGGATGGAAACGTACGAAGAACAGCTGAAGACGTTTTTAGAAAAAGGATATCGTCGCGTCAGCCCGTTTTTTGTTCCGATGATGATTCCGGATATGGCGGCAGGGCAAGTGTCGATTATGCTTGGGGCGAAAGGAATGAACTCATGTACGGTCACCGCTTGTGCGACAGGAACGAACTCGATTGGCGATGCGTTTAAAGTCATTGAACGTGGCGATGCCGATGTGATGATTACAGGCGGAACAGAAGCGCCAATTACGCATATGGCGCTTGCAGGATTTAGCGCCGCAAAAGCGCTCTCGTTTAATCCGGACCCAAAAACAGCGTGTCGTCCGTTCGATCAACATCGCGATGGATTTATTATGGGCGAAGGGGCTGGCATTATTATTTTAGAAGAACTAGAACATGCGTTAAAACGAGGTGCGCGCATTTATGCGGAAATCGTTGGCTACGGTGCGACAGGCGATGCGTATCATATTACCGCTCCAGCACCTGGCGGGGAAGGCGGCGTGCGTGCGATGCGTCAAGCGCTCCATGATGCAAATATGCAGCCTGAGGAAATCGACTACATTAACGCGCACGGCACGAGCACAGAGTATAACGATAAATATGAAACGATGGCGATTAAAGAAGTATTTGGTGAGCACGCATACAAACTAGCCGTCAGCTCGACGAAATCGATGACGGGACATTTGCTTGGTGCAGCGGGTGCAATCGAAGCCATTTTCTCCGTTTTATCGATTCACGATGGCGTCATTCCGCCAACGATTAATTACGAAACACCAGACCCAGAATGCGACTTAGATTACGTGCCGAATGTGGCACGGAAACAAAATGTGCGTGCGGTATTAAGCAACTCGCTCGGCTTCGGTGGACATAATGCAACGATTATTTTCAAAAAATATGAAGGATGAGGTTCGCCTCATCCTTTTTCACATTTTCCTTTCGTTTATCGTACAATGCGATAACGAAGGGAGGGAATGTCATGGGAGTAATAAATACGAAAGATTGGTTTATAGATGATCGATGGCGAAAAAAAATAAAAGAAGATGTGCAACGTCACTTATTTGCGCACGGCATGGCGCGGCGCAACCAACATGATACGATGAAACAGCTCGCAGAAAAAAACGTATGGGCGTTTGTCGCAAAAAAGTTTACAGAACTCCAAAAAGAGTGGGATGGCCCAGATGTGCCTATATTTATTTTCCCTGCTGATGCTACAAACCGTTCGCTGCAACGTGAATTTGGTGGAAAATCAGGCGTCGCTTTTCGCGATCAACTATTTTTATTTTTGCTTCCTCACGTATCGAACGAACATATTTATGCCCTCCTCATTCACGAATATAACCACGTTTGTCGTTTGCATGCTGATCCGAAAGATGAGCGCGACTATACGCTTCTTGATCGGATCGTGATGGAAGGATTAGCAGAACATGCGGTGTACGAGCGGCTCGGAAGCGAATATGTCGCAACATGGACGACATATTATACAGAGGAACAACTAACGCCATGGATGAAAAAATGGATAATCCCAAACCTCTCTACTCGACCAGACGATGCTCGTTATCGTTCGCTTTTATACGGTTCTGCCTTTTATCCGCGCATGCTCGGCTATGCGGTCGGATATGCGGTTGTGAAGCAGGCGCTAGAAAAAAAGACGATGATAGAGCTACTTTCGATGAAAGCTGAAGAAATTTTTTTTACGTAACGCATCGTTTGCATGCTTGTTCATACATATAGTAGTGGACAAGGGGGACTGACGAATGCGTTTCTTTTTTTATTTGCTTGGGTTTGGGATGTCGGTCATTGGTGGAACGACGATGATTGCGTATTTAAACATTATGGCATCGCGTTCAGATTGGAAAGAATATCTCATGTTTATTAGCACAAAAGTGGAATGCTACTTCTTGCCGATCGGTTTGTTTATGACGTGGCTAAGCATTTTTTTCCCATTTCACGATGATGGTTAAATTTAGGGTGAAATGGAATAAAATGAACGACCTCTGACCATACTGTGAACAAATCGTTTGAAGTGAGGGGTTATGCATGTTATATCTTCACGATGTTTGGGTGAATTGGTTTGAAGGAGAAGAAAACGGATATAACGTTTGTCACTTTTATGAGTGGAGAAAAGATGATGCCATTGAGCTGTTAGATCAAGTGCCAGTATTGAAAGTGAGCCCACAACTGTTTCACTACTTAGAAAATAGCTTATCAGAGATTCCGAAAGCTTTGCTTGAAGATGTGTATCAAAAAGCGTACGTGCGCAAAAATCATGAGCGCATCCAGCTTGATTATTGTTTTATTGCCACAGATGGCTATGGCATCGTTGCGATTGATACGATTGGCTATCATATTCCGATTCGAAAAAGTCGGCTCATTCCACGGCAAGAACAGCTCGTTTATGAGATGATGAAAGAGCAAGATGTGCGCATATATCCGTTTCAACAAAGCGAAAAAGAATATCATATTTTATCGCCCCATCCTGCGCTCATGAGCGGATTGACGCGCAAAGAGCGGCAATTGAAGCAACTGTTATTTATGGCGCTTGATCAATTGTACGGAACGAAAAATGTTGCTGAAGTGCGCTATTGGTATACGGAGTGGGCGCCAGAAAAGTATGCATACATTCAACAAATGTCGTTTGAAGAAGCGTGGAACGGCTTGTATGAAGAAGCGAAATACGGATGGTCAGAGCGTCATGTGCATTTATGCGAACGGCTCGTGAAAGGACAACCGTTTTTTGAAAAACTGTGGGAAATGGAACAAGAGCCGAAAGTGAATTAAAAACTCAGCCCGCGTGGAGCTGAGTTTTTTATCGTCTTTTTCTTCCTAAACCGATGGCGTTTTCCATTTTCTTTAACATTTTGCTTGCGACGCGGTTTGCTTTTTCGGCACCTTCGTCTAAAATGTCATCTAGTTTCGAGCTTTCCATGAGCTCATAATATTTTTCTTGAATTGGCGTTAATGCGTCAATAATGACTTGGGCGACATCGGCTTTAAACTCCCCGTACCCTTTCCCGGCATAACGTTCTTCTAACTGTTCAATCGGTTTGTTCGCTAAAATGGAGTAAATGGTCAATAAATTGGATACGCCCGGTTTATTTTCTTTATCGTAACGAATGATGCCTTCGGAGTCCGTCACGGCACTTTTTACTTTTTTCTCGATCGTTTTTGCATCGTCAAGCAACGTAATGTACGATTTTTGGTTCGGATCAGATTTGCTCATTTTTTTCGTCGGGTCAGTGAGCGACATAATGCGGGCGCCGATTTTCGGAATGCGCGCTTCTGGGATCGTGAAAATGTCCCCGTATCGTTTATTAAACCGCTCCGCTAAATCGCGCGTGAGCTCAATGTGTTGTTTTTGATCTTCACCGACAGGGACGATGTCTGTCGAATAAAGTAAAATATCAGCTGCCATAAGCGGCGGATACGTTAACAACCCAGCGCTGACCGCTTCTTTTCCAGCCGATTTGTCTTTAAATTGCGTCATGCGCTCTAATTCACCAATGTAGGCAATGCATTGTAAAATCCAGCCCGCTTGCGCATGCGCAGGTACTTCCGATTGAATAAATAACGTCGATTTGTTTGGATCGATGCCGACCGCTAAATAAAAAGCAGCTAAACTGCGAATGTTTTTCCGAAGCGCCAGCCGATCTTGCGGAACGGTAATCGCATGTTGATCGACGATACAAAAATAGCAGTTGTAATCGTCTTGCAGTTCAACAAATTGTTTCATTGCTCCAATATAGTTGCCGAGCGTAATGACACCGCTTGGTTGAATGCCAGAAAAAATCGTCTTCATGAAATCACTCCTTTTTTTATTTTTCCAAATAAAAAAGGCTCTATCATCTTTAGGGACGATAGAACCGTGGTGCCACCCTAGTTATTGTCTTGAGACAATCACTTTGCCCATGCGTATGCATGGCGCCTTTGTAACGTAAGGCAAACGTTCAAGCCTACTTTTTTCAACTTGAATGCTCGAAAGCCCATTCCATACAACTAGCGGCTTGTTCGCACCGTCCACAAGCTCTCTGAACGCCTCGTCATATGTACTATTCTTTGTCATCGCATCGGTTTTTGAAAACATTATATGTTCTTCCATTTCGATTGTCAATTCATGTATGAAAAAATGAGCGTTGCGCATGTGACGATGAGTCCGGCAAAAAAAAGCGTCGCTCCCCATTGTTTTTTTGACGCGTCGTCGCGTTGTTCATCAGTCATGTATCGTTCAACAGGAGAACGAAACAATCGTTTAAAACTAGAGATGGTGATATCGAAAAATCCTTTTTCATATATGAAGCGAAATCCGCCAATAATAACGAGTGGTTGTGCGAGCAAAAAAGAAGTATTAATAAATGTTAACCATTTGTTTGCAGAAAAAAGTGCAATCGTTAGCGCAGCTAAAAACACGTAAACACTTGTCATGACTGTATTTTTCACCATTCCTCCACCTTTCGCACTTAATCGCTGTAAAGTATTATACTAAAAAAAGTGTAAATTTTCTATTTACAAACGAATAAAAAACAAATAAAATAGTCATCAAGCTGATTTTATCAAATTTGTGAACAAGCCTAACATTTATTTAAAATGTTAGAAAATTTAAAAAAGTTTCAAAAAAATCTTTTCAAGTATACTAATTCGTTATATAATGTCCTTGTGTTTCAAATCTTCTGATAAATCAGAAGATGGAAATAAATACAAATTAATAAAGATGAGGGGGAAACTCGCATGAAGAAAAAGTTATCGATCTTTTTCGTGCTTCTTCTCGTCGCTTCCATGGTGCTAGCAGCGTGTGGCGGCAAAAAAGAAGAAGACAAGACAGCCAATGAAGGCGAAAAGCCGGCTCAAGAAGCGCCAGCGAAAGAGCAAGTATTAAACTTGCTTGAAACATCAGAAATTCCTTCATTAGACTCTACGTTAGCAACTGACAGCGTATCATTCCGCGTCATGAACAACGTATTTGAAGGTCTATATCGTTTAGACCAAAACAACGAGCCAACGCCAGGAATGGCTGAAAGCTATGAAGTAAGCGAAGATGGAAAAGTATACACATTCAAGCTTCGCGATGCGAAATGGTCAAATGGTGAGCCTGTAACGGCAAACGATTTCGTATATGCATGGAGAAAGGCGCTTGACCCAAACACAGGTGCTGAGTATGCGTACATTATGTACGACATTAAAAACGCTGAAGAAGTAAACACAGGAAAAGTGCCTGTTGACCAATTAGGCGTGAAAGCAGTTGACGAAAAAACGTTACAAGTTGAATTGAAAAACCCAATTCCATATTTCTTAAGCTTATTAGCGTTCCCAACATTCTATCCACAAAACGAGAAATTTGTGAAAGAACAAGGGGATAAATACGGTCTTGAAGCAAACACAACTCTTTACAACGGTCCGTTCGTATTAAGCGAGTGGAAACATGAGCAAAGCTTCCAATTAAAGAAAAACGAGCAATATTGGGATGCACAAACTGTAAAACTTGAAACAATTAACTTCAACATTGTTAAAGACGTTGCGACTGGCGTAAACTTATATGAAACAAACAAAGCAGACCGCGTTGGTTTAAGCGCAGAGTTTGTTGATAAGTACAGCAGCGACAAAAACTTTAAAACAAAATCAGAGCCTGTATTGTTCTTCATCCGCATGAATCAAAAGAACGAAGTGTTGAAAAACGTCAACGCTCGTAAAGCGATCGCAATGGGCTTCGACAAAGAAGCGATGGTTGCGACAATTTTAAATAACGGTTCAAAAGCAGCGAACTATTTCGTTCCAGAAGGATTCGTTACTGGTCCAAACGGAAAAGATTTCCGTGAAGAAAACGGCGATTTAGTGAAATTTAACGCAGAAGAAGCGAAAAAATATTGGGAACAAGCGAAAAAAGAGCTTGGCAAAGACAAAGTTACGCTTGAGTTGTTAAACTACGACTCTGAAAGCGCGAAGAAAATTGGTGAGTTCTTAAAAGAGCAACTTGAAACAAACTTACCAGGTTTAACAGTTAACATTAAGCAACAACCATTTAAGCAAAAACTTGATCTTGAAAGCAAAATGCAATATGAGTTATCATTTGCTGGTTGGGGTCCAGACTATCAAGACCCAATGACATTCATCGATATGTTTGTCACAAACGGTGCTCATAACCAAACAGGTTGGTCAAATGCTGAGTACGACAAGCTTGTACAAGATGCGAAAACAACGCTTCTTTCTGACTTACAAGCTCGTTGGGATGCGATGGTAAAAGCTGAGAAAATCTTGTTAGATGAAGCAGTCATCGCGCCAATGTATCAACGTGGTGCAGCATACCTTGAGCGTGAATACGTCAAAGGTATTGTTGATCATCCATTCGGTCCAGACAACAGCTACAAGTGGGCATATATCGAGTAATCGAAAAGAAAGGAGAGTATATGTGCGACAAGCATATACTCTCCTTTTGCCTGCTAATCCGGAAAATTTCAAAAAGTTTTTAATTTTGTAAGGAGGTGTGCAATATGGCACGATATACGTTACAACGTTTTATTTACATGTTGATTACGTTGTTCATTATCGCAACGGCAACGTTCTTTTTAATGAAGCTTCTCCCAGGTTCCCCTCTCCAAAATCAAGAGAAGTTATCGCCAGAACAACAACAAATCATTTTAGAAAAATATGGATTAAATGATCCGGTGCCAGTGCAATACATTCGCTATTTAGGCAACTTAGCGAAAGGAGATTTAGGAGTTTCTTTCCAATATGACAATCGCCCAGTGACACAATTAATTAGTGATCGCATTGGTCCGTCTGCACAACTTGGTTTTCAAGCGCTTGTATTTGGAACAATTGTCGGTATTTTACTTGGTGTCATTGCTGCTGTTCGTCACAATACAGCAATTGACTATACGGCTACGATATTAGCTGTTTTAGGTATTTCCATTCCATCATTCGTATTTGGTGGATTATTACAATATTATATCGGTGTAAAATTAAAACTTCTTCCTGTAGCGTTTTGGGAAGGTTTTGAGTACACCATTATGCCAACATTAGCATTATCGGTATTCGTTATTGCAAGCATCGCTCGTTTTATGCGTACGGAAATGTTAGAAGTGCTCGGTTCAGATTACATTTTAACAGCCCGTGCGAAAGGAATTAGCGGGTTTGGGGTTATTTTTAAACACGGATTAAGAAACGCAATGATTCCAATTATTACAATTCTTGGTCCGATGGCTGTTAACTTAATGACAGGAACGTTAGTGATTGAGCAAATTTTCGCTGTCCCTGGATTAGGGGAACAGTTCGTTCGTTCGATTAACTTGAACGATTACCCTGTGATTATGGGTACGACCATTTTCTATAGTGCGTTATTTATTCTCGTTATTTTTATTGTGGACTTGCTTTACGGTTTAATTGATCCGCGAATTCGTTTAGCGGGAGGGAAAAAATGATGACTGAAAAACAACTATCTCCTGAATTGTTTGAATTAGCGACTGAACGTCAAGGTGATATGGAAAAAATTAATCGTCCAAGCTTAACGTTTTTCCAAGATGCTTGGATTCGTTTGCGCAAAAATAAAGGAGCCGTTTTCGGATTAGTGATGATTATCGTCATTACATTGATGGCCATTTTTGCGCCAATATTTAGTGACCATACGTATAAAGAACAAAATTTAAAACATGCGAAATTACCACCGCGCATTCCGGTGTTGGAAAATATAGATTGGCTTCCGTTTAACGGAAAAGATATGAACGGAATTAATGTGTACGAAAAACGTGGTGTGAAGGAATATTATTGGTTCGGAACAGACGATCTTGGACGTGACTTATGGACACGTACATGGTACGGTGCCCGCATTTCGTTATATATCGGTGTATTAGCAGCAGCGATTGACTTGTTAATCGGGATTGCATATGGTGGGATTTCCGGATTTTACGGCGGCCGTGTCGATAATGTGATGCAGCGAATTATTGAAGTGTTAGTTGGTATTCCGAACTTAATCGTTGTCATCTTATTTATTCTCGTATTTGAACCGGGAATTATTTCGATTACTGTTGCAATGGTTATTACTGGATGGGTAACGATGGCGCGTATTGTACGTGGACAAATTTTAAAATTGAAAAATATGGAATATGTTTTAGCTGCTCGTACGCTTGGTGCATCTGACTCTCGAATTATTGCGAAACATTTATTGCCAAACGTCGTTGGTCCAATCATTATTACGACGATGTTTACGATTCCGAGTGCGATTTTTACAGAGGCGTTTTTAAGCTTTATCGGACTTGGTATTCGTCCACCTCAAGCGTCGCTCGGTTCACTCGTCAACGACGGTTACAAATCGATCCAAACGTTCCCTCACTTAATGATGATTCCTGCGTTTGTGATCAGCTTGCTCATTTTAAGCTTTAACTTATTAGCAGATGGATTGCGCGATGCGCTCGATCCGAAAATGCGTAAATAACGGATGAAAGGGGTGGAATGATGGAAAAGGTACTAGAGGTAAAAGATTTGCACATTTCTTTTGACGTGTACGGTGGTGAAGTACAAGCTGTACGCGGCGTATCATTTGATTTATATAAAGGCGAGACGCTTGCGATTGTTGGGGAGTCTGGTTCAGGAAAATCGGTCACATCGAAAGCGCTTATGCGTTTGTTGCCGATGCCGCCTGCGAGAATTAAACAAGGGCAAATTTTACTAGAAGGCCGCGACCTTACAAAACTTTCAGAAAAAGAGATGCAACGTGTACGTGGTGCGGAAATTTCAATGATTTTCCAAGACCCGATGACAGCATTAAATCCAACGATGACAATCGGAAAACAAATTACAGAAGTGTTGTTAAAACATCAACAAATGTCCAAAGAGGAGGCGAAGGAGCGCGCCATTGAATTGCTTGACCTTGTTGGCATTAAAGAGCCAGCGCTTCGTTTTAAACAATATCCGCATCAATTATCAGGCGGTATGCGTCAACGGGTCGTCATTGCGATCGCGCTTGCGTGCAATCCGAAAGTGTTAATTGCCGATGAGCCGACGACAGCGTTAGACGTAACGATTCAGGCGCAAATTTTGGAACTCATTAAAGACATTCAGAAAAAGACAGGAACGTCGATTATTTTCATTACGCATGACTTAGGTGTGGTGGCAAATGTGGCGGATCGCGTCGCGGTCATGTATGCTGGAAAAATTGTTGAAAAAGGAACGGTCGATGAAATTTTCTACAATCCGAAACACCCGTATACGTGGGGATTGCTTGCATCGATGCCAAGTTTAGAACATGGGGATGAGGAATTGTACTCGATTCCGGGAACGCCTCCAGATTTATTAAATCCGCCAAAAGGTGATGCGTTTGCACCACGTAATGCATATGCGTTAAAAATCGACTATGAAATGGAACCGCCAATGTTTCAAGTGTCAGATACGCACTATGCGGCAACGTGGTTGCTTCACCCGAATGCACCGAAAGTCGAACCTCCGAAAGTCGTTCGTGAACGGATGAAAAAATTCGTTACACTAACGAACAACAAAGGAGGGAATAAGCAATGAGCGAAAAACAAAAACTCGTTGAAGTGAAAAACTTAAAACAATATTTTAAAGTCGGGAAAGGTCAAGTCGTTAAGGCGGTTGACGATGTGACGTTCGACATTTATAAAGGCGAAACGCTCGGTCTCGTTGGGGAGTCAGGATGCGGTAAGTCAACGACAGGCCGTACGATTATCGGTTTATATGAAGCAACAGATGGTGAAGTGTTGTTTAACGGGTTGAGCGTTCATCGGAAAAAGTCAGCGAAAGAAGCGAAAGAATTAAAACGGAAAATGCAAATGATTTTCCAAGACCCGTATGCGTCATTAAACCCACGTATGACGGTTGCAGATATTATTGCGGAAGGAATCGATATTCATGGGTTAGCGTCGTCGAGAGAAGAGCGTATGAATCGCGTGTACGAGCTGCTTGAGACGGTCGGATTAAACCGTGAACATGCGAACCGTTATCCGCATGAGTTTTCTGGCGGTCAGCGTCAACGGATCGGCATTGCGCGCGCGCTTGCGGTTGAGCCAGAGTTTATTATTGCCGATGAGCCAATTTCTGCGTTAGACGTATCGATTCAAGCGCAAGTCGTCAACTTAATGAAAAAGTTGCAGCGTGAAAAAGGATTAACGTATTTATTTATCGCGCACGATTTGTCGATGGTCAAATATATTAGCGACCGAATTGGCGTCATGTATTTCGGAAAAATGGTTGAACTTGCGGATGCGGAAGAGTTGTATCGCAACCCAATTCATCCATATACGAAATCGCTTCTTTCAGCGATTCCGCATCCAGACCCAGAAACAGAACGGACGCGTAAACGCATCATTTACGATCCGTCGCAACATAACTATAAAGAAGGCGAAGACGTGCGCATGCGCGAAATTACGCCAGGTCATTTCGTTTACTGCTCCGAAGCAGAGTACGAAAAATATAAAGCGATGTACAGCTAATCTCTCGAACGAGAGATTAGCTTTTTTCATTTGATGCACTAAAGTATTATATAATATTTTGATTCGTTTGACTATTTTGTTTTTAAAAAAAGCCTCGAGATTTATCTCGAAGCTTTTTTTCCGCCGACTGTTTTCCAGCCGGTTTGAATATGTTCACTCATCGATGTATGTAATCGTTTTTTTCGCCCGCCAAATATGTTTTCACCAATGCCGTTTAAAATGACGCCCATAAGTGCGGTGATGCCGATCACTAAAATGGCGACGATCGTAAAGTCGATAAAAAATTGCGCCATGCGTTTTCCCCCTTTGTTTGCCATGTCTATTTTTATTGTAGAGAAAATTTGAAATGTAAGCAATAAAAAATGAAACCATTTATATCGGACAACCGTATAATATGTTGGGCAAAATTGAAAAAAAGTGTATCTTTCTAAACTTTTTTGTTGTATAATGTACGTTGTAGAGTTTTTTAAAGTCATTTTAAAATAAGATGTGTTTTAATACAGAAAGCGAATAAAACAACCCATAAGGGAGTGATTCATATATGGTGATCGTATATTCATCGCCAAGTTGTACGTCTTGCCGAAAAGCAAAAGCGTGGTTAGAAGAACATAACATTCCGTATAAAGAGCGCAACATTTTTGCCGAGCCGTTAACGATTGAAGAAATTAAAAGCATTTTGCGGATGACCGAAAACGGAACGGACGAAATTATTTCAACGAGATCGAAAATTTTTCAAAAGTTAAACATTCAAGTCGACTCGTTGCCACTGCAAGATTTGTATGAAATTATTCGTCAACATCCAGGCTTGTTGCGCCGTCCGATCATTATGGACGAAAAGCGCCTGCAAGTTGGTTACAACGAAGATGAAATTCGCCGCTTTTTACCGAGAAAAGTGCGGACGTATCAATTGCGTCAAGCACAACAGCTTGTCAACAACAAAGGCTTAGCGTAAATGCTAAGCCTTTTATAGTAGCGGCGAAAGAAGGCGGGCGGTAGATTCCGCAATGCGCATCCAAAGCGGTCGGCGTTTGAACTGATTCATATCAATTTTTGATGAATGCTCGAAGTCGTTTATAAAATCGTTGACAAGCGTTCGTACGCTTGGCGTTTGATATAAAAACGCATTTACCTCAAAATTTAAATGAAAGCTGCGCATATCCATGTTCGCTGTGCCGATTGAAGCGAGTTCGCCGTCTACGACGATAATTTTGCTGTGCATAAATCCTTTTTCATATTCGTAAATGGTCGCTCCTGCTTCGAGTAGTTCAGGAAAATAAGAGCGAGAAGCGTAAAACACAATTTTTTTATCCGGGCGCTTCGGCACGAGAAGCCGCACATCAATACCGCTTAATGCCGCAACCTTTAACGCCGTTAAAATATCTTCATCTGGAATGAAATACGGCGAGGCGATCCAAATCGAGTGCTGTGCTGATGTAATCATTGCAAAAAATAAATGTTTAATGACTTCCCATTTCGTATCTGGTCCACCAGCGACAAGCTGAACGCCTCCGATTGCATCATCAACGGTCGGAGCGTTTAAATAGTTCAGCGTCAATAATTGTTGACCGGTCATGTAATACCAATCTTGTAAAAAAATCAGTTGCAACGTACGAACGGCTTCGCCGGAAACGAGTAAATGCGTATCGCGCCAAAAGCCGAAATATTCGTTTTTCCCTAAATATTCATCGCCAATATTTAACCCGCCAACGAAACCGACTTTCCCATCAATGACGATAATTTTACGATGATTGCGAAAGTTGATTGTATTGTTTAAAAACGGCAAACGAACAGGGGAGAATGGGATCATATCGACGCCTGCTTCGCGCATCTCATGTATGTACGTTTTCGATAGCTTCCAACTTCCGACCGCATCGTATAAAAAGCGGACGTGTACGCCTTTTTTTACCTTGTCGATTAATATTTGTTTTAGTCGTTGACCGATGTCATCGTCGCGCACGATGTAGTATTCAAGATGAATGTGGTGCTCTGCTTTTTCTAACTCCGCAAAAATAGCAGCGAACGTTTCTTCTCCGTTTGTTAACACGCGCGTTTTTGTCGCGGTTGAAATCGATTCTTTCGTCATCCGTCTCGCTAGTTGTAACAACGGCTGTTGATGCGGTTTCATATATAATTTTCGTTCATGATTCGCGTCATTTCGTTCTAGTTTGCGAAATGTTTGTTCATCAAGCAACGCCTTTTTTCGAAAAAGTCGTTTTTTGCGATAGTTTTGACCGAGTAAAAAATAAAAAATAAAGCCGATGAGTGGGAAGCTGCTAAATAAAACGAGCCATGTGAGCGTTTTCGTCGGATGGCGATTTTCTAAAAAGATGACAAATGAAATAAAAATCACTGACAATGTGACAAATAAGCTGAACGTTCCGAGCAGCCAGCCTTCCCAATAATCTTTTGTCGCTACTAAAAAGCCAATGAAAGCAAGTATAAATAGTACAACTTTTAACGCATTTCTCATTTGTTGTTCACCTGACCTTGCGAGAAAAAAGCCGATTTCAATTAGTTGAAATCGGCGTTATGAGTTTGGAAAGTGCTTTGCGATCATCGTTAGCGCTTGTTCTGCGATGACGATTTTCCCGTATTCCTCAAGGCGATGAATCGTCATTTGAGAATCTTGCCCGTATTCAAGCAATATGCTTAACATATTATCAATGTCGCGATCGGCATCTTTTTCTGTAAATTCGACGTATAAGTAGTAGTCGTTTTCAAATGCGAATAGCTTATTGTTTAATGTTGAAAAATCGCGACGATGGGCAAGAGCGATGACGTCTTCAATGTTTTTAAAGCGGATGACGAACTGGAGCGGATTATCAGGTTCTGGCGTCGACGACGATTTAATAATGTTAAAATGTTGGTCTAATATATGTTCAATTTTTTCATCGACAGGTAAGTCTTTAAATCGTTCATCGAGAATAGGCAACTCCAGTTTGCTTCCGTCTTTTGAAATTTGGGCTTTCGTGACGAACACTTCCAATCCTTTTTCAAGCGCATGCACTTGAATCCAAAGCGGTCCTTCTAAATAAATTTCCACTTCTTGATGAATTTCGTCCATCATTTCCCAAAACAATTCTTCGCTCCGCTCGCGATTGTACCAAATTTCTTCGCGATTAAAGCCACGTTCTTCAATATCTCCGTACGATATATATAGCTTCAACGTATATTCATTGATGCGTTCGATTTCCATGTCCCTCATCTCCCTTCTACGATTATCCATTCAGGAAGGGAATTTACCCCTGAGCGTTCGCCCATCATTCCACATCTTGTACTTCTATTGTATGACAAAATGTGAAAGAAGGGAAATAAAAAACGCCTAATTCAATAAATTTAGTTGTTCCCCTATTTTTTGTATTTGTTGCAGGAAAAAAGACGATTTTGGTAGAAAAAATGTGTGGAGAAAGGGGAGGTTGCATGTTTGTCGCATTATTGAAAAATGGAGAAACATGTTCGTTATTAGATGATTGGACGGTTGAACAGCTACATGTATTGCGAGCGACGCAGTCGTTTTTTTGTCCTGTTTGTTTTAGACGTGTGCAATTGAAAATTGGAAAAAAACGAATGTCGCATTTTGCGCATGAAACGAAATGTACGATTGAAACGGAGCGAGAAACATTCGCCCATTTACAAGGGAAACAACAGTTGTATGAATGGCTAATGAATGAGAACATAGAAGCGGAAGTGGAAAAGTATTTACCGCATATTCAACAACGTCCAGATGTATTTGTTCGGCATGAAAAAAAGATGTATGCAGTTGAATATCAATGTTCGGTCATTCCATCTTCTTTATTTGTAAAACGAACGAACGCATACGTCAACGCCCATATTGTCCCGATTTGGCTGCTTCATTCGTCACATATGCGGCGCTTTGGTTTGTTTTTTCAACTATCCTCATTTTCGTGGCTTTTTTTCAATTGTTACGAGATGATTCCGTTTTATTGTCCTCAACGTCGCGAAGTATCGTTTCTTCATCATCTCATTCCGCTATCAAAAACGATAACATACGGAGAATGGACGACAATTCCGCTCGATACGATGTCCTTTTCTTTTTTCCAACAAGCGCCTCAACGAAAACATGATGCCTTGTTTGATGCATGGCAAATGAAAAAGAAACAATGGCGGCTGTCTCCATTGTACTATCGAACGAATCGCGCCTTTTGTCGCATCGTGTATGAAGCGCATATGACCCCGTCGTTATTTCCGCATGAAGCAGGCATCCCCCTTCGCCATTCGTATTGGTTTGAGACGCCGCCGTTTGTTTGGCAAACGTATATGTTGCTTGAAATGATGAATATTCCGCCTCATCTGACGTTTTCGTTTCATCAATTATATGAACGAATGCAATATTTCATTCGTCAAAATTTGATTCATATTCGCCGATTGCCACTTATGACAAAAAGCCACTATTCGTACGCGCTCATGGACTATTTACATGCGCTCGTTTCGCTTCGATTGTTGAAAAAAGTAGGAAAAAGTACGTTTCAGCGCATTCGGTCATGGTCGCTTCCGCACAACATGGAAGAAGCGATTCGTGGAGATGAGCAACTATTGCGACGAATTGTAAGCAAAAAAGAGGATTTTTTCACAAAACGAGAATAATATATAAGTAAACATTTTGATGTAAGAGGTGATGAACATGGCAAAAACGTTGCCGACACGTAAAGACGTTCCTGTAGAGTATACGTGGCGTCTTGAAGATATTTTCGCGACAGATGAACAGTGGGAACAAGAATTTCAAGCTATTCACGCATTGCTTCCGAAATTTTCGGAGTATAAAGGAAGATTAGGGGAAAGTGCACAAACGTTATATGAAGCGTTGCAATATCGCGACCATGTGTTGTTACGACTTGGGAAATTATATGCGTATGCGCATATGCGCCATGATGAAGATACAGCGAATGCCTTTTACCAAGCGCTTGAAACGCGAGCGGAAAGTTTATATGCTGAAGCTGGTCAAGTGATGGCGTTTATCGTACCAGAAATTTTAGCGCTGGATGAACAAGTGTTGCGCTCCTTCTTACAACAATACGAACCGCTTCGGCTGTATGAGCACGAATTAGATGAAATGAACCGCCAACGTCCGCACGTGTTATCGGAAAAAGAAGAAGCGTTACTTGCGCAAGCGGCGGAAGTAATGAACGCATCAAGCAATACGTTTGGGGCGTTAAATAATGCCGATTTACGTTTTCCGACGATTACAGATGAAAACGGAGAAGAAGTGGAAGTGACGCACGGCCGTTACATTCGTTTTCTCGAAAGCGAAGACCGCCGCGTTCGCCGCGATGCATTTAAAGCGGTATACGATACATATCGCAAATATGAAAACACGTTTGCAAGCACGTTAAGTGGGGCGGTGAAGCGCAATACGTTTTTTGCGCGCGTTCGCAACTATCGCTCGGCGCGCGAGGCTGCATTAAGTAAAAATCAAATTCCTGAAGCGGTGTACGACAATTTAATTGAAACGATTCATCGTTATTTGCCGCTTTTGCATCGTTACGTTCAATTGCGCAAGCGGGTGCTTGGATTAGATGAGCTACATATGTACGATTTATATACGCCGCTTGTGAAACAAGCTGATATGAAAGTGACGTATGAAGAAGCGAAAGACATATTGTTAAAAGGGCTTACGCCACTAGGTGATGAATATATTTCGATTGTCAAAGAAGGATTTGATAATCGTTGGGTCGATGTGCAAGAAACGCGCGGCAAAAGAAGCGGAGCGTATTCGTCTGGTTCGTATGGGACGAATCCGTACATTTTAATGAACTGGCAAGATAATGTGAACAACTTATTTACGCTTGCGCATGAGTTTGGTCATTCGGTGCATAGTTACTATACGCGCAAATATCAACCATATCCGTACGGAAACTACTCGATTTTCGTCGCTGAAGTCGCATCAACGTGCAACGAGGCGCTATTGAACGATTATTTATTACAAACGATCGACGATGAGAAAAAGCGGTTATATTTATTAAACCATTATTTAGAAACATTCCGTGGCACTGTGTTTCGTCAAACGATGTTTGCGGAGTTTGAACATATGATTCATGAGATGGTGCAAAACGGTGAAGCGCTGACGGCCCAAGTATTGACGGAAACATATTATGAGCTAAACAAAACATATTTCGGCGACGGCATTGTGATCGATGAGGAAATTGGTTTAGAATGGGCGCGCATTCCGCATTTTTATTACAACTATTATGTGTATCAATATGCGACAGGATTTAGCGCAGCGACCGCATTAAGCAAACAAATTTTAGAAGAAGGCGCGCCAGCTGTCGAGCGATACATTGCGTTTTTAAAAGCAGGAAGCTCGGATTATCCGATTGAAGTGTTGAAAAAAGCAGGGGTCGATATGACATCTCCAGAGCCAATCGAACAAGCATGTCAAGTGTTTGAACAAAAACTCCAACAACTGGAGCAACTATTATAAAAGGCGACTGTGCGTCGCCTTTTCTTAATGAAATCCGCGAAAACGATGGCGGTTGTTGAGGTAAGTAAAAAATGAGAAGAAAGAAAGAAATAAAAAAGGAATGGATATGAATAACGGAAATAACCGCATTAATGCAAAAAAGTGAATAATGAGTGCAACAACGATCCAAACGATATGTACAATGAACATCAAATCCCCCCTTTATTTATTCATAGTAAGCAAGGGAGAAAATAATTATGACAAATTTGTGAACAAGTAAACAAAATACTTGTCAAGACATGAGGTCATTTGTTAATATATAAACGTGAAGTGAATCACAATCAAACAAACTTATACCCCTTTGTTTGACCGTGAAAAATTTCTCCCATCCCCTTTGTTGTCTTTATGACAAAGAAAAAGGACTCGGCATCCCCCGAGTCCTTTTTCTTTATCCGATCCAGCGCCAAAATGAGCCGATTTTCTCCACTTTTTGTTTTAAACGTAACTTTTTTAATTCACATTCAGCTTTGCTGTGCGGGATGTTGTACACCATCGCAATATCATCGGTTGTAACGAACTGAGCGTGATGTAAAAACTGTTCAATTGGTGGGAGCGGAGACGGTTGAGGGTAGCGTCCGAGCATTTCATGGATTAAATCGACATATACGTCGTACGGATAACAGCCCGAAATTTTAATGCCTTCATCTTCAATATTTTCGTTAAAAAAGACGAGCGTTGGAACTTCGCGAACGTCCATTTCCGCACGAATTTTTAAATCGCATTGAAGCGCTTTGACCGCACTTGGCGAAGACAAATCATTTATAAATTCTTGCACATCTAAACCGGCATCGATCGCGCATTGAATAAGCGTGTTTGTCTCTGTAATCGTTTTACCTTGAATAAATACAATGTCTTGTAGTTGACGTAAAAAGCGAATACTTGCTTGTCGTCCTTGCAATTCTGCTGCTTTCACAGCGAGCGAGGCAACATATGGAATCGGCAACGGTGTTTCAAGAAACACTCGGTCTTCACAAGCGATGCCAATGCGCGATGCATGTCGATCAATTCGTTTATAGCTAACTCCATTGAGTCGATCGAGTTGACCGGTTAAGACGTGACGTAACGTAAAATATTGTCCGTATTCGATCCATAATTTTTTTAAAACAGGTTCAAGCGCCCAACAGTCCGGGCAAAGAGGATCGACAAATAAATAAATTTCTAGTTGTTTTGCCGTTCCTTCTTGCTTACCATTCACCTTCATACTCCTTTCGCTCGTCCTCTGGTGTATTAATCATATGTTGAGCAGTTAAAATGAGCCGTTGATACAATTCATCACGAACACGTCCTTTTAGTCCGATAGCATCCATCGCCTCATGCATACACGCCAGCCATGCTTTTGCGCGCGTTGGCGTAATTGGAAAAGGCAAATGGCGCGCACGCAACATTGGATGTCCGTGTTCTGCTGTATAAAGCGGTGGACCACCTAAATATTGCGTTAAAAATTGTTTTTGTTTCCGTGCTGTTTCCGTTAAATCGTTTGGGAAAATAGGCGCCAAGTCAGGATGTTTCGCCACTCGTTCATAAAAAGCATCAACGAGTTTTGAGACAACTTGTTCGCCTCCAATCGCTTCGTAAGGGGATTGAAACATATGAAAAACTCCTTTGCCGAAATATATCAATATTGTAACAATGACTTTGTTTCATCTCAAACGATGTGACTTGTGGAATAGTACGTTTGCATCACTTTTTTTACATAGTTTATCGTTTCACGAAATGGCGGAATGCCCCCATGTTTATCGACATTGCCTGGCCCTGCGTTATAGGCGGCAAGCGCAAGAGCGATATTGCCGTCATACCGATCGAGAAGCTGGCGTAAATATTTTGCCCCGCCTTCAATGTTTTGCTGTGGGTCGAAGGCGTCTTGTACCCCTAACATGCGTGCTGTGCTCGGCATTAACTGCATCAGCCCCATCGCACCGACGCGGCTTTTTGCTTGCGGATTAAAATTGGACTCATGACGAATGACCGCGTAAATGAGTTTCGGATCGACATCGTATTTCGTTGCGGCTTCGTCAATCCATTGATGAAACGTTTTCGTATTCATCGGTGCGCTCGTTTCATTTGTTTTATATGTTGGCGCGTTCGTTTCGTCACTTGTCATCATAGGGAGAGACGGACGTATCGTTTCCGTCTCTTCGTTTGATTCCGTTGTCAACAGCTCGCGAAACAGATCGTGAAACGAGGTTGTCGCTCCTTCTTGTTTTCCTTGTAAATGTTGCAACGCTTGCAGTTCTAAAAGCAATTTGATTTGTTGCACGTTCATAGCGATCGCTCCGTTCCGTATTTAGCTTCGTAAAATCGTTCAATTTTATTTTTCGTTTTTCGTTTCGGGATGTGAAGCGATTCGAGCAGGTGTGTAAACGTTTTTTCGCCTTCTGCTCGATCGCTCGCTTCGTATTCGATTTCATAGTCAGCAACGTTCATATATTCACTATAGTCCAATACGAGCGTGCCGTTTTGATACGGTCGTTCAACGCGGCGAGTTGTTAGCGCACCGAAGCAGACGATTGCTGTTGGATCAATATGAAGCGACTGCAATATGTTTGCCATGTCGCCTTGAAGTGACGTTGCACCTGAAATAAGTGCTGTCGCAGTTTCGTTCGTTAACGGTTCATGTGTTTCTAACAGCCCATCTTCATACGGTTGTTTTAATGTTAATGTATATGTGCCATTTTTGAAACGAATGCGCAATGCGCTTTTTTGTTGCTTCAATTGAAAATCAGGCGTGTCAAAATAATAATTTTGTTGCACGTCCCATTCCTCATCGCGCACCGCAAACGCACGTGTGAAACGAGCAAATTCTTCAGCCGTCAACATATTTTTAAATTCAATTTCAAGTTCGTGTTTCATGTTTTCTTCTCCTTACATCATTCTACTTTTTATTATCAACATGTACACGAAAAAGTGCAACTAGTGAACATCGCTAGGTGAAATGTGGTAAAATAAAGGCGAACATCATGAACGACGGAGGAACAAACATGAAAATATACGTACATACAGCAGAAAAAAAAGAAAATGGATGGTATGTCACATGCGAGGCGTCGCTTCAAGGATTAAAACCAAAACGACATATGCTTGTTGATTCTGATGCGTGTGCGTTTGTATACATATTAGAAGCGAGCGATGCATTCGTTTATGTCATCATGCCAAAAGAAGTATGGGGAGCGATCAAAGAAGCGCTCCGTACAAACGAGCCGATGTTTCTTGTCGGAAGCGATGCAACGATCGAGTTAGAAGGCATTCATGAGGAAGTGGCGTACTTAATTGAAAATATTAAAGGAAATGCAAACTACGGTGAAGAAATGGAACAGGCGGTAACGGCATTTTTCGCATAAGTAGGTGGTTGGATGGAAAAACATTGGGAGTTTTTTTTAGCGCCGTATAAGCAGGCGGTTGAAGAGTTGAAAGTTAAGCTAAAAGGGATGCGCGCTCAATTTGAAATGCAAGGGGTGCACTCTCCGATCGAATTTGTGACAGGGAGAGTGAAGCCAATTGCAAGCATTTTAGATAAAGCGCAAAAGAAAAATATTCCGCTCGATCAATTAGAAGAACAAATGCAAGATATTGCAGGATTGCGTATGATGTGTCAGTTTGTCGATGACATTCAAACGGTTGTAGAACTGTTGCGCAAGCGTAACGATTTTACGATCGTCGAGGAACGTGATTATATTACGCAAAAAAAAGAGAGCGGTTATCGCTCGTATCATGTCGTCATTCGTTATCCGGTGCAAATGATTTATGGTGAGAAAAACATTTTAGTCGAAATTCAAATTCGAACGCTTGCGATGAATTTTTGGGCGACGATTGAACATTCGCTAAACTATAAATATAGCGGCAAGTTTCCTGAAGATATTCGACAACGATTGCAACGGGCAGCGGAAGCGGCATATTTGTTAGACGAGGAAATGTCGAAAATTCGTTTTGAAATTCAAGAGGCGCAAGTGGCGTTTTCGCGCAAGCAAGAAGTAAAAGATAACGAGGGGTGAGGCGTGTGAAATTTGCGGTCATATCTAAAGGGGATGCGATATCAAACGAATGTATGTATAAAATTCGTACATATTTAACCGATTTTCGTTTAACGTATGATGAAGATGAGCCGGATATCGTCATTTCAGTCGGAGGGGATGGGACGTTGTTGTATGCGTTTCATCGTTATCGTAGCCGGCTCGTGCAAACAGCGTTTGTCGGGGTACATACGGGGCATTTGGGATTTTATGCCGATTGGGTGCCTGATGAAATTGAAAAGCTCGTCATCGCCATTGCGAAAACGCCGTATCAAGTCGTAGAATATCCGCTTCTTGAAGTAACGATTCGATATGTGCGCGGCGGACGCGAGGCAAAATATTTAGCGCTCAATGAATGTACAGTAAAAAGCGTAAGCGGCACGCTTGTGATGGATGTTGAAATTCGCGGAGAATTGTTTGAAACGTTTCGCGGCGATGGCTTATGCATTTCGACGCCATCGGGAAGTACGGCATACAATAAAGCGCTTGGAGGCGCCATTTTACATCCGTCGTTAGAGGCGATTCAAGTCGCAGAAATGGCTTCCATTAACAACCGTGTGTTTCGTACAATCGGCTCGCCGCTTATTTTGCCCGCGCATCATACGTGCATGTTAAAGCCGGTCAATGACGTCGATTTTCAAATTACGATCGACCATTTATCGCTATTGCATAAAGATGTGAAATCGATTCAATGCCGCGTCGCCGATGAAAAAATTCGTTTCGCTCGCTTCCGTCCGTTCCCGTTTTGGAAGCGTGTACGAGAATCATTTATTCAGTAGAAAGGGATTTGTATGTTTCAACTTCGTTGGATCGTCACACAACAACAAGATGGGATGCTCGTTCGTGAATTTTTAAAACAACAACATATTTCAAAAACAGCGCTCACCGATATTAAATTTCAAGGGGGGCGGATCGAAGTGAACGATGTGCCTGTGACCGTTCGTTACGTGCTAAAAGCAGGGGACGAAGTGTGCGTGTCGTTTCCACCAGAACAAAAAGGGGGACATATGGTCGCTGAGCCGATTCCGCTTGCGGTCGTGTATGAAGATGATTATGTGATCGTCATCAATAAGCCTCCGCACATGTCAACCATTCCGTCGCGCGAACATCCGCATGGGACGCTTGCGAATGCGTTATTGTATCATTACGAACAACAACAGTTACAAACGACGGTGCATGTCGTTACACGGCTTGACCGCGATACGTCCGGGCTTGTGCTTGTGGCGAAGCATCGCCATGTGCATCATTTATTAAGTGAACAACAAAAACAAGGTCGAGTGAAACGGCGCTACGAAGCGATTTGCCACGGATATGTCACCCCGCTTGTCGGAACGATTGATGCGTCAATTGGACGAAAAGGAGACAGCATCATTGAGCGGGAGGTGCGACCAGACGGTCAGCGGGCCGTGACGCACTACGCCGTGTTACGATATAAAAACGAGATGACGCATGTGTCGATTCAATTAGAAACGGGGCGTACGCATCAAATTCGCGTTCATTTTTCTCATATCGGTCATCCGCTCGTTGGCGATGATTTATATGGGGGATTGCGGGAACATATCGACCGCCAAGCGTTACATAGTTGTGAGCTGACGTTTTTTCATCCGTTTTTTGAAAAAACGATGACGTTTCATGCGCCGCTCCCTGACGACATCGCCCGTTTGCTTTAATCAAACGGGCGAAACTTTTCAGCGACATACGGCATCGTTGATGGAACAGAAACCGTCTCCATTTCCGGATAGCGAAGCGCTGTGAGTTGTCCACCGAATACGCAGCCGGTGTCGATGTTGACGGTGTTGTTTAGCCAGCGCGGCTCTTTGACGGGCGTATGTCCGTATACGATAAGCGCATCGCCTCGGTAATGTTTTGCCCAATCTCGGCGCACAGGGGAGCCGTCCGGATGTTTTTCACCTGTAATATCGCCGTATAACACAAACGTTTTTACTTTTTGATTCGATTTGCCAATATAGTCCCCTCGAATGCCGGCGTGGGCGATCACAAGTTTTCCATCGTCTAAGACGGCATAAAGCGGGGCGTTTTCGTACAGCTTCATAAATTGCGTACGAATGCGTGTTTTTGTTTTTTCATCCGCTTGTTCCCATTCGTCAACCGTCGTTTCAAGTCCGTGTGTCACTTGCACATTTCGACCGAGAAAAAAACGATACAATTTGTCGCAATGATTGCCTGGGACGTACACCGCTTTGTTTTGTTGAACGAGCGAGATGACCGTATCAATGACGCGCAATGACTGCGGACCACGATCGGCTAAATCGCCAACGAAAGCAAGCTTTCGTCCGTTCGGATGAATCGGGATATCGTGTTCCCAAACGTAGCCAAGCTTTTTTGTTAATAACATGAATTCGTGAAAACAACCATGAATATCGCCAATAATGTCGTACATTTTTCCTCCTTTCTACAAAAATAGCCGCATGCAAGCGGCTATCATTGTTCAGCAGAAAACATAAATTTTTGTGTGCGGGAGCGGACGTTTAAGACAAGTCCAATAGCAAGCATGTATGTGGCAAGCGAGCTTCCTCCGTAGCTGATGAATGGAAGCGGAAGACCGGTAATCGGTAGTAACCCGATCGTCATGCCGACGTTTTGAAACACTTGAAACGTAATCATGCCGATGACGCCTGCGCATAAATAACTCCCGAATGGGTCGTGGCATTCTAGCGCAATTTGAATCATGCGGTAAATTAATAAGAAAAAGAGCGACACGACAATGCTTGCACCAATAAAGCCAAATTGCTCCCCGATAATGCTAAAAATAAAGTCAGTATGCGACTCTGGCAAATAGACATCCAAGTTTTTATACCCTTTTCCGTATAACTCCCCTGAACCGATTGCAAGAAGCGATTTAATGAGCTGAAATCCTTGTTCGCTCGCATATTCATACGGATTCAGCCAGCCGTAAAAACGGTTTAATTGGTATTGTTGAATTTTTAATACATCTGGGAAATATAAAAACGCCACGATAAACGATGTCACTCCCACAACGGCGAGACTAGCAATGACTGCGATGATGCGCAAGCGAATGCCGGAGACGAGAATGAGCGAGCCAGCAATCGCCATAAACACCATCGACATGCCCATATCAGGCTGACGGGCAAGTAAAAAAAGCGGCGGAAGTAACGACAAAGCGATTTTTCCGAGCAGTTTCAAATCGTCTTGCAACGTCGGGTCATGGTATTTTTCGCGATGGTTGACGATGATGCGGCTAATGACGATAATCATAAAAATTTTCATGAGCTCAGACGGTTGAAAGTTTCCGCCCGGCAGGCTGTACCAGCTCGTTGCCCCTTTAATCGTTAATGTACCCGGGACGTTTAGTTCTAATCCAAGTAAAAGAATCATCCCGAATCCATATAAATACCAGGCGATTTTAAACAACCGATCGTAATCGACAAGCATCGTTACGGCAATGACGACAGCACCGATCCCATACCACATGAGTTGCTTTTGCGCAAAGTTAATATGTTGCAGTTTAGCAGGGAGCGTCTCGCGCGCGCTTTCGATGGCGATGGCGCTCACGATCGCAATTAAAAATAAAATAAACAGTAAATGATAATCTATTTTCGATTGGACGGTTTTTTCATTTTCCATTGTTGTTCCCCCTGTGTTTCATCGTGCATTCTCATTTTACATCGTTGCTTGCAAGTTGGCAAAGATTCGCGCATAATAAAAAAAGCGATTTTTGTCGAGAGGAGGGGTATCATGTTACAGGCGTTATATGATGAAAAAATGGAAGCGTTTCGCGAGCAATTTTTAAAATGGCATCCGTATGATCGGGCGAAGTTTTACGTTGAACAAAGCCCAGAAGTGAGAAAGCGCATGTACGAATATTTGTCGCCAGCAGAAATGGCGGAAATTTTTGACCATCTCGACATTGAAGAAGATGAATATAAAATTTATTTATCGGAAATGGATCCGTTATTTGTGGCGCAAATGCTCGCGCACATGTATGCCGACAATGCGGCGGACGTATTAAATGAACTTGATAAAAAAGAAGTGGCGAATTATTTAACGATTATGGATGATGAAGCGGCGAAAGATATTCAAGGGCTGCTTCATTATAAAGAATATACGGCCGGAAGCATTATGACAACGGAATATATCGCCATTCACGCCAATCAAACGGTGCGTTCGGCGATGCAAATTTTAAAAAGAGAAGCGGCGAATGCGGAAACGATTTATTATTTGTACGTCATTAACGAACAGCGTCAGCTCGTTGGGGTGTTGTCGCTTCGAGAGCTGTTGACGTCGGATGATGATGAAATGATTGCCGATATTATGAATGATCGGGTCGTTTCTGTGTTTGTTGATGAAGACCAAGAAGATGTGGCGCGCAAAATGCAAAACTACGACTTTTTGGCGCTTCCTGTCGTCGATGCAAACAATCATTTACTTGGGATTATTACCGTCGATGACATTGTCGATGTCATTTCGGAAGAAGCGACAGACGACTATTCGAAACTTGCCGGGGTTCCTGATGTTGATATTCAATACACCCCATTCGAAGCGGCGAAGAAACGATTGCCATGGCTCATTATTTTATTATTTTTAGGGATGATGACAGCAAATTTAATTAGCCGTTTTGAAGATACGTTAGAAAAAGTTGCGATTTTAGCCGTATTTATCCCGCTTATTGCAGGGATGTCAGGAAATACAGGGACGCAGTCGTTGGCGGTCGCGGTGCGTCGCTTGGCGATGGGGGATTTGGGGAAAGAAGGAAAGTGGAGGATGCTTGCGCGCGAGGCGTTAACGGGGCTTTTAATTGGATTATCGTGCGGCGTCGTCATTACGATTGTCGTATATATATGGAAGCAGCAGTTTTTCTTAGGTGTGCTCGTCGGATTAGCGCTATTTGCGACGCTAACAGTCGCGACAGTTGCTGGGGCGCTCATCCCGCTTTTTATGCATAAATTGCGCATCGACCCTGCCGTTGCTTCTGGTCCGTTTATTACGACAATTAACGATTTAATTAGCATTCTTATTTATTTTGGCTTAGCGACGATGTTTATGGATTATTTATTATAAATTCCCTATTTGAAAGTAGGGAATTTTTTGTTATAATCATATTAATACTAGGTTCTAATAACAAATCATAATTTAAGGGGATGAACGAATATGCAATTATCGTTACAAGGAAAGACATATGTCGTGATGGGTGTGGCAAATAAACGAAGCATCGCTTGGGGCATTGCGCGTGCGCTTCATGCGGCAGGAGCGCGATTAATTTTTACATATGCTGGCGAGCGTTTTGAAAATGAAGTAAAAAAATTAGTGGCGACGTTAGAAGATGACAGAGCGCTTGTCTTGCCTTGCGATGTGACGAAAGATGAAGAAATTGCCTCATGCTTTGCGCAAATCAAAGAGCAAGTGGGCGTCATTCACGGTGTGGCGCATTGTATCGCATTTGCGAATAAAGAACATTTAGAAGGCGAGTATATGAACGTCGATCGCGAAGGATTTTTACTTGCGCACAACATTAGCGCCTATTCGTTAACAGCGGTGGCGAAAGCGGCGAAAGAGCTAATGACAGAAGGCGGCAGCATCGTCACATTAACGTATTTAGGCGGCGAGCGCGTCGTGCAAAACTACAACGTCATGGGTGTCGCAAAAGCGTCGTTAGAAGCGAGCGTGAAATATTTGGCGAACGACCTAGGAAAATACGGCATTCGCGTCAACGCCATTTCCGCAGGTCCAATTCGCACGTTATCTGCCAAAGGTGTCGGCGACTTTAATTCGATTTTAAAAGAAATCGAAGAGCGTGCACCGCTGCGCCGCACAACGACACAAGAAGAAGTAGGCGATACGGCACTATTTTTATTTAGCGACTTATCGCGCGGCGTGACTGGAGAAATTATCCACGTCGACTCTGGCTATCACATTTTAGCGCGATAATTTGAAAGCTGTTTGGCATTTGCCGAACAGCTTTTTTCAGTAAGGGGGAATTGGAAAAAACTAGAGATCAAAGCAATGAACCACTGTTTCTATGAAACTTCGACAAATTTTGGGCGGTGAAAGGAAACGAAAAAATATTGTACGTACTTTAATACGTGTTATAATAAAATCAAGGGGAGAGGGAAATGAAGAGTTATTCTTCAAAACAATTAATTAAAATGATACAACAGGACGGATGGTACATAGTAAGAACGAGTGGCAGCCATCATCAGTTTAAACATCCTAGTAAACCTGGTTTAGTGACCATCCCCCATCCTAAGAAAGACCTACCAGCAAAAACGGTAAAAAGTATACTCAAGCAGGCCGGACTACTCTAAACCTGTACGAAAAGGAGGTTAATACCTAATGAATAAAAAAGATCGTTACATTTATCCAGCTATTTTCGATTACGGTAGTGATGGAATATCTGTTGAGTTTCCCGATCTTCCTGGTTGCTTTACTTGTGGAGATACGGAAGAGGAAGCATTTCAAATGGCAAAAGAAGCGATGGCATTGCATCTATATGGCTTGGAACAGGAAAATGAAGAAATCCCTCAACCTTCAAAAGTGTCAGAAATTCAAACAGAAAAACACCAAGTCGTTGTGTTCGTCGAAGTGTGGATGCCACCCTTCCGTCACGAAATGGAGAATAAAGCCGTGAAAAAGACATTAACCATTCCGAAATGGTTAGATGACCTTGCCAAACAATATAATGTGAACTATTCACAAATTCTTCAAGAAGCATTAAAAAAACATTTGGGAGCTACTGACCGATAAGGTGTAAACACAAAAGCCTCATCCGTACATGAAGAAAAAATTCTCCAGGGACTAAATGAAGCATGTTTTAGCACGCTAATTTGAAAGCTGTTTGGCATCGACCAAACAGCTTTTATTATGGCATGCCCTTCTCTTTTTGCGCATATAGTAGTCGTAAAAAGGAGGGGTGTGGGAATGAAAAAACGTGTGGAAAATGCGCCGTTGTTGTATATCGTTCAGCCGAATTTAGGTCCGAAAACGTGTTATATGCAACAGACGTTTCGAACGAAAAAAGAAAAACCGTCGTATCCGCCGCCGTCATTTGCGAATTTTCGCGAGATGGATACGACTGAGCGTATTGAATTTTTGGCGACGCTTCCGAATGAACTACGACCGGTGACGTGTGAATTGAAAACGAAAAACCGCACGTATGAAGGTGTTATTCAAACATACGATAAGAAAAAAGTCGTTTTTGCATTAAGCGATGAAGAAAAAACGATCACGATACCGATCGAACATATTGTATCGGTATCGCTTATTGGCAAATCGTAATATATACACGCTCAAGCTGCTCGGCTGTGTTTGCGAAGGAAAACATCGTTTCCGCTCGTTTTCGTCCTTCGTAAGCAAGTGCGAGCGCTTTTTCTTTGTCGTGCAATAATTCGTTAATGGTGCGGGCGAACGCTTTAGGCGACGCATAGTCGTCAATGACGAGCCCGTTTTCGTGATGTTCGATCACTTCGCTATTTCCGCCGCGGTTTGTCGTAATGATTGGAACACCTGCCGCCATCGCTTCGTAATGCACGCGGGCGAGCGGCTCGTGCCATTGCGAACTGCAAACGAACACATCGCCCATCGTGAATACGTGTGGAATATGTTCAGACGGAATGTAGTTTGTAAATTGAATGCGGTCTTTGTAAGGTTTTGCTAGTTGGTGAAGGAAGCGAACGTATTCGTTTGGGCGGTTGTCGCTAAACCATTTGCCTCCGACGATGACGAGTTTTGCTTTTGGGTGGTGGGCTAATACGTGATTCATGCTTTCAATGAGTACATGTACGCCTTTTGTTCGGCTTAATCGCCCGATAAATAAAATGACGTCATCTTCTTGAGCAATAAAACGTTGGCGCATGGTGGTGCGCATTTGTTTTCCTTCGTCTGTCCATGGCGGCATGTAGCGCGTCGCATCGACGCCGGAGTAGACGACTTGAATTTTATCTTCTGGCACATCGTATCGTTTTGTGACGGTTCGTTTCATATATTCACTTACCGTTGTGATCGCATCTACTTCCGCAATCACTCGTTCGGCAACGTCACGTTTCATTTTCATCGGTGAAAACATATCGTTATGCAAACTTGTGACGAAACGGCTATTTGGTGCTGCTTGTTTGTAAAATAATACGTTTGCGGGACGGTTAAAAACATGAATGACGTCAAACGTGCGCTTTTTTAGTTCGTTTACGATATGTTGTTCGTACTGTTCTTTTGGCACGCGCACGTACTCGTTGCCATCACGTATTTCGTACATCGGAAGCGAAGGGTCAGTAATCGAAAAAATAGTAAGCGAATGTTTAACGGCAAAGATGGGGGCGATGCCATCAATCATGAGTTGAATGGCGCCCCCTTTTATTGCTGGAGACGGCAATTTTTCCGTACAAATGAATGCGATGCGCATAACTACCTCCCATAAAGCGAGCGAATATATTCGACTTCACGACGCAACCCTTCTCGTAATGGCACGTTCGGGGCGTAGGCAAGCATGTTTTCTGCTTTCGAAATGTCCGCCCACGTATGTTTCGGCTCGCCGATCGCTTGATTCATATATTGTTTGTTTGCTCGTTTCCCGATCATTTCTTCAAGTATGGCGATGACGTCGTTAATAGATGCACGCTCTTTTCCACCAATGTTAAACGTTTCGCCAATCGCTTTGTCGTTGCCAAGCACAGCAAGCGTGCCATTGACGCAGTCGGAAATGTACGTAAAGTCGCGCGTTTGTGTGCCGTCTCCGAAAATCGTGATTGGCTCATCAAACAACATTTGGCGAATAAAGCGATGAAACGCCATATCAGGTCGCTGGCGTGGTCCGTACACAGTAAAATAACGTAAAATCGTCATCGGCACGCCAAACTCCGAGCCATATACGTGGCATAAATGTTCGCCAGCAAGCTTCGTGATGCCGTACGGTGAAAGAGGAGTCGGAGTCATGTTTTCATGCACGCGCCCATGTTTTTCCCCATAGACGGATGAGGTGGACGTATAAATAAACTGTTTTGGTCGATGTTGTTTACACGCTTCAAGCAACCGTTGCGTTGCTAATATGTTATTTGTCGTATATAAGTCAAATGACGTTCCCCAGCTTGTGCGTACGCCCGGCATGCCAGCCAAATGATAAATGACGTCGACTTGTTTGACGATGTCGTCAAGCGGCAACGACAAAAGATCGCCTTCGAGCCATGTAAAACGGTCATGTTTTTTTAACGTGTCGATCGTTTTTTCTTTCCATTGTTTTGGCGTCGGACCGGTGAAACAGTCGATGCCGATGACGTGATGGTGCTGTAGCAATGCTTCACATACGTGCGAGCCGATAAAGCCAGCTGCTCCTGTGACAAGTATGTTCATCTGCGCCCCACCCCGATATAGTGTAGTCCTGCGTTCATGATCGCCTCACGAGGCAAGCTATTTCGTCCGTCGATGACGGCGTTTCCGTTCATCATTTGTTTCACTTCTTCCCAGTTTAATTGTTTATACGCATCCCAATCGGTCGCAACGATGAGCGCATCGGCTTGTTGAATGGCTTCGTGTATCGTTTTTGCTTGTTTTACAGCGACATCGTTTGGAACGACAGCTTTCGGATCATGGGCGATGACATCGGCGCCATGTGCGTGCAATTTTTTAATGAGTGAAACGGCAGGCGATTCGCGAATATCATCTGTATTTGGTTTAAAAGCGATGCCAAGGACGGCAATGCGTTTGCCTGAGAGTTCTCCTAATGTTCGTTTCATTTTTTGAATGTACCAATTGAGTTGCGTATCGTTAATCGTTTTTGTCGCTTCTAACATGTACGGACGCACCATTTGTTCATATGCCATTTGTATGAGAGCTGTCACATCTTTCGGAAAACAAGAGCCACCGTAACCAATATCCGCTTGTAAAAAATGCGAGCCGATTCTTCCGTCAAGCCCGATGCCTGTCGCGACATCGGTGACATCGACGTCATATGTTTCACAAAGGCGTGCCATTTCGTTAATAAAGGAAATTTTTGTTGCTAGAAAGGCGTTGGCGGCATATTTTATCATTTCTGCGCCACTTAAACTTGTCACGACGTATGGTGCATGAATGCCGGCATATAATGTTTGCATGACCGAAAGGGAGCGATCGTCATCGTCACGTAAGCCGATGACGATACGGTCGGGATGTAACGAATCGTAAATGGCAGAGCCTTCGCGTAAAAATTCAGGGTTCGAGACGATGCGCACATGTTTTCCTTCGTTTTTTAGTCGGTCGTATATCCGTTCGTTCGTTCCGATCGGAACGGTGCTTTTCATGACGATCGTTTGATGATCGCTTACATGTGGGATAAGCATGTCAATGGCGCGATTGACGTACGAGACGTCTGGTTTTCCTTTTAAATCTGGCGGTGTGCCGACGCAAATAAAAATGACGTCTGCTTCTTGTATATGTTTTTGTTCATTGTGATGAAAAAAAAGCCGACTTTGATAGTCGGTTAACAACTCAGCTAAACCCGGCTCGTAAATCGGAACATTCCCGCGCTGTAAGGCGGCAATTTTTTGTTCATTTTCATCGATGCAATGAACGGTATGCCCAAGTTTGGCGAGAACAGCAGCTGTTGTTAATCCGACATAACCGGCACCAATTATACAAACGTTCATACGTTCACTTCCTTTATTCGTCTTCGTCTTCTATTTTTTTCGTTCCAATTGTTGTTGTTTGTTCGGTTGCTGCAACGAGCGCTTCGGTTGGAAACTCTACTGCGACGATGTCGCGGCAGTTGATCGTAACGGATTTCCCGCCGTTTTCATAAAATGGATCGATGATGATGGTCAATGTTTTCGATGTTGTGTCTAGTTGAACGAGCTGAGCGTTATAATACGTTTCATTTTTCGTATGCACGTGCATTTCTGTCCCTGTTGGAAGTGTCGTTAACGTTGCGCATATATGTTGTATGTGGCGTTGGCGAGCTAAAAAATGTTTGCTGAAAAAAATGTTATACATCGTTTCACATCCTTTTTCGTGAAATCACTCATTGCATTATATGTGGAACAAAGAAAGAGGAATGGGCGAAAGTACTACATGTTTTTTACATCATCAACATAAAGTGAAGCGAGGAGGAGAAAGAATGGATGTTTTTCACTTTTTTTTGTTATGCATCGCTTCATTTCGTTTGACGCGCTTACTTGTGTACGACCGCATTACATCGTTTTTACGCGCGCCGTTTCATGATGAGTTCGAACAAGATGGAGAAACGTATATTGTCGTGAAAGGAACGGGGCTAAAAAAATGGATTGGGGAGCTGTTAAGCTGCCATTGGTGTACAGGTATATGGTGTACAGCAGGGTTGTATGTCGGAACAGTTTATGCGCCAATCATGTTTATGCCACTTGTGTCGGTATTAGCGATTGCAGGGGGGGCGGCACTCATTGAAACGATTGTTCAAAAATGGAGCCAATAAAAAAAGCGGGCGGACGCCTGCTTATTTATTAATAACGATATGATTAAAAGACGATACCCCTTGTTTCAGCTGGCGAAAATAAACGAACCCCTCGACGACAACCGTTTGTATGACGCGCAATTCAAATGACGGAAAGCGCAGTTGTTCATTTGGTAAAAGCGTCGTTTCATCGATTGGTTTTAACCAATATTCCCCTTCTTTCATTTTTTCGCGCCAATTGTCGACCGCAAACGTCCAGCCACCTTCTTCTTGTACATGACGAAATGAAAATTTTCCGCTTAATTGCGCGTGATGTGCAGGGCGAAGACGAAGGCAAATGATCGGATCGTTAAGCGGTGTATTACCAATATTTTCGATAACGAAATCGCCGATGACCGTCGTCGGCTCTTCTTTCTCCTCTGAAATCATGACCGCATACGCAAAATAAGCATGGGCACGTACGATATCTTGTTTCATTTCTTTTTTTCGCTTTTTTTCTTCTTCAAGCGCCACTTCGTAAAAAAGAAGTTGTTGTTTCAGATGTTCGATCGTTCGTTCGTATTCGTCCATTTGTTCTAGCTGTTTTTGGACGTATTGATTGCGTAATTGCTCTCGTTTTAGTTCGGTTTCGGCAAGCTGCAATAGTTGTTTATATTTTGCCACTTCCGAGCGATAATGAATAATTTTTTGTTGCAGTTGAATATGTTGGTTGTTCATCTCCTCCCCCCTATAAACATTCTGGATATCCTTTCCAACCATTTGGGATCATATGGCTTGGTTGAACGATAAACATCGCGCAAATGAAAAATACGATCCATATTTTTTTCGTCAATTTATGCCATCCTCTCCTTTTGTTGTTTCAATATTCATTTTATTTTATCATATGTCATATATACCAAAATAAAGGTGTGATTGAATGAGAACATCTTTTTCTATTTTGACTACAATCGTATTTTTATTTTTTGTTCCATATGCAGCAAGTGAAAAAACAGGTGTGCCATATATGGAATGGACGTTTCTCGTCGGTGTGATGGCCACAAGTTTTCTTTTTTATATACATGGAAGTGGATATATGTGGAATAGGTCTTCAGAAGAAGTGAAAAATACGTGCTATCGTTCTTATTCCTTTTGGATTGCTTGCACATATACGGTAATCAGCTACATGTTGAACATATGAAAGAAGCAGGCTGTATGTGAGCCTGCTTCTTTCATTAATGTGCTGGGAATACTTCTGGGCATTGCGGTGGGAATTTGTCTGTTGGGCAAAGTGTTGCTTCTAAAATTTCTTCGCGCGGTTGGCAGAAGCGTGCTTCGACTTCGATTTTTACGTCTGCTTCCATTTGCACTTCTAAGCATAATGTAATGGATACATCAAGCTGTGAGAAGTTGTCAGTGCAAATTAAACTTGCGTCACATTCGAAAAACGAAATGTGGCAATCGAGCGTCGTTCCTTCTGGTGCGCATAAGATAAATGTTTGTGCCGTCGCAAATGGGATTGGAGAAGATTCGCAAACGACGTGACCGTTCGCATTGACAACTTGCACGACAACGTGACCTTTCACAAGCACTTTTACTTTTTGTAATGTGACTGTATCACCTGATGGAAGTGTGACGTGAACAGGTTGACGTCCATTTGGTTGTAAAATTTCTTGGCAAATGAGGGCGTTGTTGTCGACTGTACGATCAATGCGATTGCCTTCATCGTCTGTTAAGAAGCAGCGAATTGAGAAATCGCCAGCACTTAAACCGTTTGATGAGAAAAATTCGCAAACTGATTGCCCATGGCGTGGACATTTGCTTTCAGGAAAAATATGTTCCAAATCCCCATTTGAAAAACTGCGCAACGGCACATCGACTTGACGAGTAACCCAGTCATACACTTTGCGTGTTTTAATACATACTTTTTCTTTACGCTCTTTATGATGCGTCATGCCTCGTTCCTCCTATTTCAGTTTTTCCCGTCGCATGTATCGGGACTACTGTATAGTATGAGAAAGGTAGGTAAGTGTGCAGGGATAAGTGCGGAATTTTTTTGTCATAAATGAGCGTCTGTTTGAATTGTTATGTAGTAGAAAGGGGTGGGCATATGCAAAATGAGCTAGACATGTTGCGGGCGGAAAATGTGTTGTTAAAAGAGTTAGCGGAGTTAAGCGAGCAGCGTTATCGGGAAGTGAAACGGTTAAAAAAAGAAAACGAAGAGCTAAAAAAGCAAATTGAACAACTGACGAAGCAATTATTTGGGCAAGGAACAGATTCATGGTTTATGCATACGGTCAGGCGCCAACAGGCGTTAAAACAAGGTGGACAGCTGCCGCTTTCGACACCATTTTCATTTGCAGAAAAAAAGAAATAGGGAAAACGCATAGTCGTTCGCTCCATCTTTTTCATATGCTATTGTATCTTACATGTGTGGAGGGTTTGCCAATGGAAAAGAAAAAGCCAATTGTTCTCGGTGGATCGCAAGCAGCGAAAGTATATACGTCTTCACAAGCACCTGTAAAAAAAACAGGCGGTTGTGGATGTGGAAAGAAATTGAAGAAACAATAGCATGGGAGAGAAGAGGATGGAGCGTTTTAAAAATTACGGGCTATGGTTAGCGATCGGTTCGTTTATTCCGCTTTTATTACAGACGTTTGGGGTCGACTTAGATTTAGGAAAATACGAGCAGTTATGGAATGCGTTTTTAAGCATTTTAGTGATGGCAGGCATTTTAAACAATCCGTCGCTTGGGAATGGATTTCGTGATAAACAGTAGCTCCTTTTAGGGGCTATTTTTTTGTATAACTTTGTCATATGAGCGCATGCTATTGTGTGAAAAAGGAAAAGGAGGTTGTCATCATGACCGTTGCCAGTTCTGTCAAACAAACGTTAGCGGGGCTAAAATCAGCGCAGGCAAGTTTTGAAACGTTCGCCTTGCAAACAGAAAATGAAAAAGCGAAGCAATTGTATCAACAAGCAGCACAACAAACGCAAGCTATTGTTGATTTATTATCTCCACGCCTGCAAGAAATTGAACAAGAAGAGCCACAATATAAACAATAAGTGAATCGGGTGTCCAATAAGGGCGCCCTTTCGTTACATGAAGGTAGTGTCAAAAAATCTATGAAAAGTCCTTTTTTAAATTCCTTTTTAAGGCATTTAAAGGGGAGGATGGGATCGGATTCGCCCTTGACCAACACTCGCCAAAGGAGAGAAACGGT
>NZ_PEDM01000031.1 GCF_002742685.1 Anoxybacillus flavithermus | reverse complement strand
TCATGTCTTCTTTTTTGTTTGGTTGTAAATTTATGTTAGTAAATTTACTCATCTACAGTATTTAAATATTATGTCAAGAAAATAAGGGGAACAGATGAATATTTGTAAGCTTTTAATTTTAAATTGCTCAATATAATGATTGGATGTAATATGTTTTAAATTGTGAAATTTTCTTAAAATTTAAGTCTATTTGACAAAAAACGACAACATTTTCCGTTTCTTTTCGATAGAATGGGAGAGGAAGGAGGTGTGCTATGAGAATTATTTGTTCATTTCAAGTAAAAAAAATCCCTGTTCATTATCGGATGGCGATTGTTTCAATTCTCAAAGAAAGTATACGAGCGTCTAGTGAGGAGTATTACGAGCGGTTATATGCGAAAGCAAATGTAACAAAACCTTTCGTTTTCTCACCCTTTTTAAAAAATTTCCGTTTCAAAGGTGATGAAATTGAGTTAGATGAACTACGCGTTATTATTAGTTCACCTGATTATGAATTTTTGCTTCACGTGTATAACGGTTTGCAAAGCAAAAAAAGGTTTGAGTATAAAGGATACGAATTGATTCGGGGAAAAATAGTCATGGGAGATGAAAGAAAGATTACATCACCTACGGTTGTCTTCCGAACGCTTTCGCCTTTGTTAGTAGAAGATGAAAACAAATCGCCAATCGCACCAGATGACAAGAATTATGAAAAACATATCAATTACTTAGCCAATACAATTTTATATGAATATCGTGGCACGGGATTATCCAGACCATTGGCGATGCAACCTATTCGATTTAAAAAGATGGTCATCAAAGAATCTAATCGTCAATTTGTAGAAAAGTATGGAGAACAACAGCATTTATATTTCACCACGTATCATGGCTTATTTAAGATGAGCGGAGATCCTGCTGATTTACAGTTAATTTATCAGCTTGGTTTGTCCAAACGGCGTAATCAAGGATTTGGAATGCTTGAAGTGGAGGAGGTGAAGGAATGAAAGTTGAACTGCGCATGGGTGAATGGATGGTCAACATGGGGCTTGTCGGGCTATATCGTGTGTTTGAATACGGACGAAAAAACGGAATCATTAGTGATGAATACAAAGATAGCGTGACAGCTAAGCCGTGGGGAATTGAATTGGATACCGATGTACTTCCGCAATTGCCACGGGCATATTTTCTGTATTTGTTGGAGGAGTATAGTGTTGCTAGAAGGGAATGCGAAAGATTAGATGCTTACGTAGAACAAGTGAAGAATGAAAAACAATTTAAGAGTAATATAAATGAGTTAAAAAAATCTATATCAGATACAGGAACTAAAATACTTAAATATTTCACTCATGAAACGCTAGAAAATACATTAAAACAGATAAGAGAAATAAAGAAATATGAACAAGTACATCAGTTGGAAGAGCATATACGTACTTTAAAGCAAGTGTATAGTGAAACAAAAATCAATGAAAAATTAACTCTTAATTATTTTAAACATGCTATACTAAAACCATTATTTTTTGGGCAAGTTTCATTTTTAAATGTATCAAAAAATAATTTAGATTTTGAAGGTCACGTAAAAGAATTTTACAATAGTTATGTTTTTCCTGTAATGAATGATTTACACTTGGAATCTGTACTTAATGATAGTCACTCTATTGAAGAGATAAGTTCTTTGTTAGAAAAAAAAGGTGAATATCAACCTTTTAAACAATTAAAAAGGGAATGGAAGAAGAAAACACTAGAAGAAATACAGGAATACATCAATACTAAAATAAATAAGTGTCTGCTTTTCAACGAGCGTCTAGCTTTTTATAATTTTGAAGAAATGGTATTTTCGCCCATCGGTGTTGCGAAAGATAAAGCATTTAACTTCAGTTGGCGTTTTGATAGTCAACAACCTAAACCATTGTCTTCATTAGCTAAACTTGTGCTTTTATTCGCGCCAATTGGAGTAGCTATTTATTTCAAAAATGACGGAATAGGCGATCAAACGGAGCGGAGACTATATGCAGGATTTGTTCAGACAGATGCAACTTTCGCAGAAATTTTGCAAAAAAACAATCATTTTAGGCAATTAAAGAAAAAAAGAGAGCCTTTTAACAAGATTGTTAGCCAACTTGTTCAAAGTGTAAAAAAAGAATCGGAGTATGCGGTCGATCATTTGTTTTTCTTAGAATTCTTTTCGGACTACGACAGTAAAAAAACACATTTACATTATTATCACTTACCTATGTATTTAGCTCATTATTTCAAGCAACATGCCGATAAGCTCGATTCTATAAAACTATATGACTATCGAGAGAAATTCGTGCAATACGTGCTACGTGGTGCGGATCCAATTCATGTCATCTATCACTATTTGCGCGATTGCATCAAAAATGAAAGAAGTACGAATGGCCCGTACATTGCTGTGCGGGAGCGGAATCGAATTTTGCAGTTTAAAAAGGGAGTGAGAGATGTGGCCACGACAGATAAAAGAGTGAGCGCGTTGTTTATGCAAGGACGGGAAATCCGTGATGCGATTATGCGTTCGAGCGGTCCGGAGAAAAAAGTAGCGAGTATTGCTTACCGTTTATTAAATGCTGCAAAAGCCGGAAATCGAAAAAGTTTTATGGATACGCTTATGCGTATTTATATGTCTACAGATCGTCCGATGTCACCTATTTTCTTAAATGCGCTACATGAAAGAGATCTCGATTTTGCGACAGTGGCGAATGCGTTTATTGCCGGATTACTCGCAAACCAATATAAAGAAGAACAGGAGGAAGTTAAAGCATGAAAAAAGCGTTAACGATGACCACGATTTTTCAAGCAAACTCACTAAACTATGGAGAAGGGATTGCTAATATTTCAGAGTTGAAAAAATTTCATCGCGGCGATGGCGAAGTATATACGTATGCATCGCGACAAAGTATCCGTTACGATATTGTTCGGCTCGGGAACGAACTGTTTGGGTGGAATTTAGATACTGTTACAAAGGCGAGCGATGGGGGAAAAAGCGTCGTTCAATTCAAAAAGGATATTTCAATCAGAGATTCAGTGGAAATGGATCTATTTGGATATTTAAAAACACAAAAAGGTGAAGGAGGAGAAAAACGTCCCGCTGTTGTTCGTTTAAGCCATGCGATTTCGCTTGAGCCGTATAAAAGTGATTTAGAATTTTTAAATAACATGGGACTCGCAAGTCGCATTGGGCAAGATGCTAACTTAGTCAATATTGAACAACACCATAGTTTTTACACATACACGCTCACCATTGATTTAAACCGCGTCGGTGTAGATGGAGAGATTGAACTTCCAAACGAAGAAAAAGCAAACCGTGTACTTCAACTGCTTGAAGTGTTAAAAGTGCTAAACCGCAACATTCGCGGGCGACAAGAAAATTTAGCTCCGCTTTTTGTCATCGGCGGAATGTATAACGTCGCAAATCCATTTTTCCTTGGACGCGTTCAACTAAGTACGACAGGGAACGGATGGACTATACAAACAAAGCCAATTAAAGAAACAATGGAACAAACATTTGCCGGGGAAGCAATCGGGAAAGATACAAAAATCGGCATATTAAGCGGTGTGTTTGCTAATGAAGGGGAATTTTACGATTTATTTAGCGAACAAGTGATGCCTGTCGAACCGTTTTTCCAATATGTTTCAAAACAAATTCAATTGTATTATGGTGTTTAAGTATGAAAGCGTTACGATTAAAACTATTTCAAGAAACAGCGTGCTACAAAAAGCCGTTTGCTTCCAAAGTGGCGGAAACATATCCGCTTCCGCCATACTCAACCGTAAAAGGAATGATTCATGCTTTGCTTGATGCCAATCAATTCATTCCGATGCGATTGAGCGTGCAAGGAACGTATGAAGCGAAGTTGCTTGATTATCAACGATATTACTTTTTCAAAAAGAGAGAACTATCAAGCTTTCCGCTTGTACTAGATGGGTTGGCACGAATGGAATTTTCTTACGATAAAAACGAAATTACAACGATGCCAATGTACACGCATTTATTGCACAATGTCCATTTATTAATCCATGTCGAAGCAGAGAAACACATCTTAGAGCAAATCATTCATGCTATCGAGCATAGTGCGACTCATTACAGCCTTGGTCGTTGGGAAGATTTAGTTCGGATTGATGAATATAAACTCGTGGAAGTGCAAGAGCTGGAAGAAGAGGAAACTTTACAATGGAATGCTTATATTCCTAGTTATCTGCTTGATCGAGAAACAAAAAGTATTCCTTATCAACTCAACTGGAAATATGAAATTGTTAACGGGATTCGGCAGTGGGAAAAAGTTGATGTTGGTTATGTACAAAAAGGGATTGAGGCACCAGAAGGGGTCTGGATTGATGAAGACGGGGAACTAGTCTTTTATCATTTGTAGGAGGAAGAACAATGACTTTCTATGCAAAATCCGAGGGGAAAGAGACGATTCGTGAACATACGGATCGTCTCCTCCATAATTTAAAATTGTTAAAAAACGCTTACGGTCATAAACTCATGCTGATGGACGAGCGAATGTGGAGGCTGTTAGAAATCGCTGTACAATATCATGATGTTGGTAAAGTGAACACGGTATTTCAAAATAAAATCCGCCAGGCAATTCGTGAATCTGTGTTAGAAACGGATATGGAAACAAATGTGCCTCACAATTATTTATCAGTAGGATGTATCCCACTAAAACAGCTAGACCTCACGAAAGAAGAAGAGCGACTACTCATTCATGCGGTTGGTTATCATCATGAGCGTGACCAGCATCCAGAGAAAGAAATCATTCGTCATGTTTTAGAGAACGATATAAAAAATCAGTTATCTCAACTAAGTGAACATATGAATTTACCGATGACAGAAAAATTTTCATATCGATTCGTTGATCGGTTATTAAACCGCTATACATATCATGACGGGGAAGAATTTTGGAAATATGTCATGATTAAAGGGTTGCTACATCGTTTAGACCATGCGGCATCTGCTCATATGGATGTCGAAAGAGATGTAGAAAAATCAATTTACATAAATGTAAATGAATATATGAAAAAACAAGGATTTCATAAAAACGATTTACAACAATTTGCTGAACAACATCATGATAAGCATGTGATCGCTATCGCACAAACGGGAATGGGGAAAACGGAAGCAGCCCTTTTATGGATTCGAGATGATAAAGCATTTTTTACATTGCCACTTCGAGTGAGCATTAATGCGATATACGACAGAATAAAAGAAAAAATGGGCTATGACGCGGTTGGGTTGTTACACTCCACGAGCGTGCATTATTTAGTAGACAAAGAGGAAAATTGGGAAGAATTAAAACAACAGTCTGAACATTATGCGAAGAAGTTATTGCTTACAACAATCGATCAAATTTTAAAGTTTCCTTTTTACTATAAAGGGTTTGAAAAAGAACTAGCTGCAATGGCGAATGCAAAAGTGGTCATTGATGAAATACAAGCGTATGAGCCAAGGATTGCAGCGATGCTAATTAAATCACTCGAAATGATCCATCGTGTAGGTGGAAAATTTATGATTATGACTGCTACGCTTCCCACGTTATATTTGGAGGAGCTAAAACAGCGAAATGTGATTGACGACGACCAGATTGCGATCGAGGAGTTCATTGATACAAGCGTACACCGCCACCGCATTTGCTTGCGTGCCGAGGGGATTGAGGAAGCGATTGGGGAAATATTGAACTTGGGAGAAACATCGCAAATACTTGTCATTGTCAATACAGTTCGTAAGGCAATGAGTCTTTACGATAAATTCTTACAATGCGAGACTCATGTTCCCGTCTACTTGCTTCATTCACAATTTACACAAGAAGATCGCCAACTACTAGAAAAACGCATTAAAGAATTTAACGAAAATAATGAAAAAGGAATTTGGATTACCACCCAACTTGTCGAGGCGAGTATTGATATCGACTTTGACTATTTATTTACAGAAATGTCGACATTAGATAGCTTATTCCAACGTTTTGGACGTTGTTATCGGAAGAGAGCGTTAGACCATGACGGTTGCAATATTCATATTTTCACAGAAAATATTTCAGGCGTTCCGAAAGTGTATAACGAGAATCTTGTGAATGAAAGTATTCGGCAGTTAGAACCATATGATAACCAAATTATCGATGAACGTGCAAAAGTAAAAATGGTAGCGCAACTATATGACCGAAAACGATTAACGGGAACATCATTTTTGAAAGAATTTGAAGATGCCTTATACATGTTTGACAATCTTGATCCATATGGAATGGATAAACGAGAAGCACAACAAAAGCTACGTGATATTCAAAACATTCAAGTCATTACTCGGAAGATATATGATCAAATCGATCATCTATTCGAGCAATATAAAAAAGAAAAAGAATGGAAAAAACGCTTGAAATTACGGATGGAAATTGAAAAGAAAACGGTTAGCGTTCAGCGATATGTAGCAGAAAAATATGTGTCGGAGCGCTTGCCAAAGCCATTTGACCACATATATATCGCTGATGTTGAATACGATTTCAACCGTGAGCAATGGAAGGGAAAAGGAATTTCGCTGGACAAACCTTCTTCCAATTTTTCTTAAGAGGGGTTTATGTTGATGGTTAGTGGTGTGCAAATGCAGTATTACAAAGTGTGTAAGCGGAAGCTGTGGTTATTTTCCAAAGGAATTGCGATGGAAAACGAACATGAACGTGTCATTGAGGGGAAGATTTTACATGAGCGAGCTTATCCACGTTTGGAGGATAGGGAAATTTTAGTGGATGATTCGTTTAAGTTAGATGCTTTGGATGGAGAGTACGTTCGCGAAATTAAGCTTTCAAGTAAAATGTCAGAGGCGGATCGGTTTCAAATGCTGTATTACTTGTATGAACTGAAGAAGCGGGGTATTGAGAAAAAGGGGCTAATTAGCTATACGAAAGAACGAAGAACAGAAGAGGTAGAACTAACGGAAAAAGATGAAAAAGCGATTGAAAAGGCGATAAAGGAAATTTATGCAATCGTTCATTCGTCTTCCCCACCGAAGCTAAAAAAACTGCCTTATTGTACAAAATGCGCGTATTATGAATTTTGTTTTGCGTTAGAGGGTGATGATTAATGCTAAGAGACCACTATATTTTTTCTAACGGGAGGCTGAAACGTAAAGATAATACGTTATACTTCTTTGATGAAGACGAAAATAAAAAAAGCCTTCCTGTCCATCAAACGGACAATTTATATGTATTTGGGGAAGTAGATTTAAACTCGTCGTTATTAAATTTATTGAGCCAACACGATGTTCATCTTCATGTATTTAATTATTATGGTTTTTATGCGGGAACGTTTTGTCCAAGAAATAAAAAAGTTTCAGGATTTACGGTGGTACAACAAAGTGCTCATTATCTCGATCACGAGAAACGACTATATATGGCGAGGTCGTTTTTGCAAAGTGCTGTGCATCATATGTTACGGAATATTCGACGATACAAAGAAAAAACGGAGCAATATGTAAAAGACATCGAAGAAGAAGCGAAAAAGATGGATAGTGCTACGAAAATTCAAGAACTGATGGGAATAGAGGGACGCATTCGCCAACATTATTATCAGTCATTTAATGCAATTTTGAATCAAGATTTTATCTTTGAAAAACGAACGAAACAGCCACCGCAAGACCCGCTTAATGCCCTTATTTCGTTCGGCAATTCGCTTTGTTATACGGTAGTTTTGTCGGAAATTTATAAAACACAATTAGATCCGACTATTAGCTTTTTGCATGAGCCGTCAACGAAGAGATTTTCTTTATGTCTAGATTTAGCGGAGATTTTCAAGCCATTACTTGTTGACGTTGTGATTATTTCGTGCATTAATAATCGCATCATCACCCAGAAGCATTTCGATTTCCTCGATGGAATGGTGTTGCTAAGTGAGGAAGGAAAAAAGCGTTTTATTAAAGAGTGGGATGAGAAGCTATCAACAACGGTACAACATCGGAAACTGAAGAGAAAAGTAAGTTATCGGTATTTTATTCGTCTGGAATGTTACAAACTCATTAAACATTTCATTGGCGATGAGCCTTATAAACCATTGAAAGCATGGTGGTAGTTATGTTTGTAATCATTACGTACGATGTTGGAGAAAAGCGTGTAAATAAAGTGTGTAAAAAGTTAAGAGAGTACTTAACATGGACACAGAACTCTGTGTTCGAGGGGGAAATTACTAAAAGTTTGTTAATGAAATGCTTAAACGAAATCGATCAAATTATCGATGAAGATGAGGATTCCATTTATATTTACGAAGTGGCTAATCCGAAGAACATCAAGAAGCAAGTATTTGGACAGGAGAAAAACTTTGATGAACTTTTTCTTTAACATTTGCAGTGAACCTCTAATTTGAAAAAACGGAAAAGATGCTTGATATATCAACAAGAAATGCGGTAGTTTTAGGATAAGAAAAAACACGACTGACGCTTCACTGCAAAAAGTAGAAACTTGTCATATCAACCATTCTCCAAAATCGTTGATATGACAGCACTTTGTGCTTTTAGATTTGAGGGGTTTTATCTGAACGTAGTGGGATGTAAAGGTGTCAAGGCTACGGCCGTGACTTTGTCGCGACACATAGTTTTATCTGAACGTAGTGGGATGTAAAGACACGATCGTAATGACTTCAAACAATTTTGGCTTTGCGTTTTATCTGAACGTAGTGGGATGTAAAGTTTGTCATCACTTCCTTTACCTTTTGTCACTATATTGTTTTATCTGAACGTAGTGGGATGTAAAGTTGTCATGTACTTCGTCACATACGCCCCAACGTTGTCACGTTTTATCTGAACGTAGTGGGATGTAAAGAATCGAAGACGTTCACGTGGACGACTTCCAGCGGTTTTGTTTTATCTGAACGTAGTGGGATGTAAAGACACCGATCTCAACGCCAGCCGCACCAGCTACAACCGTTTTATCTGAACGTAGTGGGATGTAAAGCGCATAACTAACTTGAACTTGAGAAGAAGAAGAAAGGTTTTATCTGAACGTAGTGGGATGTAAAGTGTCATATTCCTTGTTTAAATGGTTTAACAGACTAAGTTTTATCTGAACGTAGTGGGATGTAAAGAAAAAGCCTGTCCTCAAACTTGACGCCACAGGGCGTATAGTTTTATCTGAACGTAGTGGGATGTAAAGAGATGAGAGAAGAATTATTTATTTTAAGATTTATATATGTTTTATCTGAACGTAGTGGGATGTAAAGGGGAAATCGGTAAGCTCACTGCTTGTCATAATCGTGAGTGTTTTATCTGAACGTAGTGGGATGTAAAGAAATGTAAAGGAGTACAGAAAGGCGCTTTGCTCCCTCGTTTTATCTGAACGTAGTGGGATGTAAAGTCTCATCTCTAGGGAGCTATTTGAGGCAGCGAATAAAGTTTTATCTGAACGTAGTGGGATGTAAAGGGATCAGGATACGGCTGATCAATCGGAACAACAATCTCAATGTTTTATCTGAACGTAGTGGGATGTAAAGTTTGATTGGTATTATGTGGTGACATCGGTGTCTAGGTTTTATCTGAACGTAGTGGGATGTAAAGAGATGAGAGAAGAATTATTTATTTTAAGATTTATATAGTTTTATCTGAACGTAGTGGGATGTAAAGTGTTTAGCGGTTGTTATAACGCGGATAATAAATTTGTTTTATCTGAACGTAGTGGGATGTAAAGAGCCTTTCACGCGTCTGTTTCCAATAAGTCACATACATGTTTTATCTGAACGTAGTGGGATGTAAAGGCGTGCGAGAACGCGGACAACGTAGTAAACAGAAAGAGTTTTATCTGAACGTAGTGGGATGTAAAGCTAAACATTGCGACTCTCGCCCAAAAAACTGATGAGTTTTATCTGAACGTAGTGGGATGTAAAGAAAGAACAAGAAGGAACACCGGAAACGGGTAATGCACGTTTTATCTGAACGTAGTGGGATGTAAAGAGCAGAAACCCGCTAGGCTAAATTTGTAATTACTTTGTTTTATCTGAACGTAGTGGGATGTAAAGTGATTTGCCTGTCTATCATTCTGTCAGATTGACACAGTTTTATCTGAACGTAGTGGGATGTAAAGGATTCTCGCTTGAACGTTGTTTTTTATGAGAAAAACAGTTTTATCTGAACGTAGTGGGATGTAAAGGAGGTTCAAGACTCTGTGACTTCTTCAATGAGTGAAAGTTTTATCTGAACGTAGTGGGATGTAAAGAAAGGTAGCATACGACCTTGTGAATCTGTTACTTGAATGTTTTATCTGAACGTAGTGGGATGTAAAGTTGGATTGACGATCAAGTTTCACGAACAATAGCGAGGGTTTTATCTGAACGTAGTGGGATGTAAAGAATACAAAACCTAGTGACAATGCTAATAGGTGGAAGAAGGTTTTATCTGAACGTAGTGGGATGTAAAGACAATAAGGTCATAGAGTTCTTGAAGAACATCAAGCACTAGTTTTATCTGAACGTAGTGGGATGTAAAGGTATTGACAGCAACAGAAGAGTAGAGAATCACAAAGTTTTATCTGAACGTAGTGGGATGTAAAGTCAACCTTCACCAGCTTTATTTCGCGAGGCGGTTCAGTTTTATCTGAACGTAGTGGGATGTAAAGCATTCATAGCGTCATGGTATCGCCGCTTGTACTTCGCCGTTTTATCTGAACGTAGTGGGATGTAAAGTGAGCAAGCTGGCGTTGCTGTTGATGTTGTGCGTGATCGTTTTATCTGAACGTAGTGGGATGTAAAGGATTATGGTCGTCAGATAGGTACGAGAAGTTCTGTTACGTTTTATCTGAACGTAGTGGGATGTAAAGTGCTAAATCTGTCGAAATTTGCAAAAGAAATAAAAAAGTTTTATCTGAACGTAGTGGGATGTAAAGAGGGAAAAAACGCGCCAACTATGCTGTGTTGCGTGAAACGTTTTATCTGAACGTAGTGGGATGTAAAGAGTCTTTCCTAACAATGGCTTCACTGATTATTTTAAATGTTTTATCTGAACGTAGTGGGATGTAAAGTCAAGATCGTTTAAAATTTATGTTTTAAATAGACTTGGTTTTATCTGAACGTAGTGGGATGTAAAGCCATTGTACTACACGCATACCCGACAGGTCTAGTGCCTGGTTTTATCTGAACGTAGTGGGATGTAAAGAAAGATAAGATGCAAGTTGTTGAAGGACTAATTCGTCGTGTTTTATCTGAACGTAGTGGGATGTAAAGATTAATAGTGCAAAAAACACTATTAAAGGTATATTGGGTTTTATCTGAACGTAGTGGGATGTAAAGGTGAATGCGATTCGAGATGCTGTTCCTTCGGCATTTGAGTTTTATCTGAACGTAGTGGGATGTAAAGAAGGCATTTGCGACAAGTCTGAAATTGTCGTGATATTGTTTTATCTGAACGTAGTGGGATGTAAAGTAGATCGTCAATAGAGGAGTTTTTTAGATTTTGCCTTTCGTTTTATCTGAACGTAGTGGGATGTAAAGCAACTTTTTACTCTAACTTTTTACTTTGCTTGAAGTTCGTTTTATCTGAACGTAGTGGGATGTAAAGTAAGACTCTCACTTATGGCAAGAACATTTGTCTTAAAAAGTTTTATCTGAACGTAGTGGGATGTAAAGAAGTTTTTGAACCCAAATCAGAATTTACAATAGAGTTTTATCTGAACGTAGTGGGATGTAAAGGTCTCTGTTCCTGTCTCTGTTCCTGTCTCTGTTTGAGTTTTATCTGAACGTAGTGGGATGTAAAGGATGCGACGATAGAACGTGCAAAATCTTGGGTTGAGTTTTATCTGAACGTAGTGGGATGTAAAGATAACGAAATGGTGTTTATCAAACACAAGTATCGAAATGTTTTATCTGAACGTAGTGGGATGTAAAGAGTACTGCGAGTACTGTATTGCTTTTGTTCATGAGTTTTATCTGAACGTAGTGGGATGTAAAGGAAAAACAAAAACCGAAGTAAAAATATATACCGTCAGTTTTATCTGAACGTAGTGGGATGTAAAGCAAACCAAGTAACTTTATTTAAAAACACTTTAAAGGTTTTATCTGAACGTAGTGGGATGTAAAGGTATAATTTAGCGGTTAAAGTGGTACTACCAGTACCGTGTTTTATCTGAACGTAGTGGGATGTAAAGAGCGGATAGAATGATAGACCGTCAGATTCGCGGATTAGGTTTTATCTGAACGTAGTGGGATGTAAAGTGGGTTGCGTCACGCTACGATACAATGAAAATTTTCGTTTTATCTGAACGTAGTGGGATGTAAAGGACTAAAATTGAGCGTGAGCTAATTATTAAACGATATAGTTTTATCTGAACGTAGTGGGATGTAAAGATTCTCCTTGCCATATCGCTATTTGCTGAGCAACAGGAGTTTTATCTGAACGTAGTGGGATGTAAAGTGATATATGTCTTATATATGTCTTTTTGATACTAAGTTTTATCTGAACGTAGTGGGATGTAAAGGTGTCATCTGACGAACGAAGCATCATTGTGGAATATGGTTTTATCTGAACGTAGTGGGATGTAAAGTTGAAACGCTCTTGAACGAAACTGTCAAATATGAAGCGAGTTTTATCTGAACGTAGTGGGATGTAAAGATGTTTGAAACAAACGGAACGAACTGGACGGACTTGAGTTTTATCTGAACGTAGTGGGATGTAAAGAAGGAAGAACCAAAGCAGCCGACTCCGTTTGAACAGTTTTATCTGAACGTAGTGGGATGTAAAGTCACAGACAACAGACGTTGGCGGTGGTATCGGTTGGGTTTTATCTGAACGTAGTGGGATGTAAAGGTATGATACAGGCTATATCTTCAGGTATGGCGAGCTTTGGTTTTATCTGAACGTAGTGGGATGTAAAGTTACGTTTCTAGTTACAACTGACTTTCATCATCTAGGCGTTTTATCTGAACGTAGTGGGATGTAAAGCCATCCTCATTACCTTTATACGGTTCTATCGCCGCGTTTTATCTGAACGTAGTGGGATGTAAAGTTCTGCAGCATCCTGAACACTCGTTTATGTTAGCAAACGTTTTATCTGAACGTAGTGGGATGTAAAGGGCATTCATACACAGGAACAAGACCAACTCACTTCAGTTTTATCTGAACGTAGTGGGATGTAAAGCCACGTCCAAGCATCCATAAATGTTTACGATAAAAAAGTTTTATCTGAACGTAGTGGGATGTAAAGTCGAACGATGTGTTAAGCAAGACAAGACAGATCGCATTCGTTTTATCTGAACGTAGTGGGATGTAAAGAGAAGAAGGTTGGAAGAGGGAGAGAAGAAAGCACCTGTTTTATCTGAACGTAGTGGGATGTAAAGACATCAGTTTTTAATTCTTTTTTAGCTAATTCGAACGTTTTATCTGAACGTAGTGGGATGTAAAGACGTTGAAAGGGAAATTTGTAAAACGAGAATTCGATGAGTTTTATCTGAACGTAGTGGGATGTAAAGGTGACATATATCGCATTGTCGCGAATTTCATCGATACGTGTTTTATCTGAACGTAGTGGGATGTAAAGTTGCAGCGATTAAATTGCTATCGTCCATTCGGGTGGGAGTTTTATCTGAACGTAGTGGGATGTAAAGATGTTACAGAATTAGAATTATTTCCTTCTACTTATTCGAGTTTTATCTGAACGTAGTGGGATGTAAAGGTGTATCCTGTTCTGGCATATTTTCATCCCCTTTCGTTTTATCTGAACGTAGTGGGATGTAAAGCCTCCCTGCGTGCTTATTAATCGCTATAATCAAGTTAAGGTTTTATCTGAACGTAGTGGGATGTAAAGTCGTGGTGAAATTCGTATGAAGTTTCGTTCTTGGCGTCCGGTTTTATCTGAACGTAGTGGGATGTAAAGCTTGGGAATTGATGAAGAATGTTGGAAACCAGGTCGAAGTTTTATCTGAACGTAGTGGGATGTAAAGGCTTCTTCTTCTTTATTCGCTTTTTGCTTCTTGTTTTGGTTTTATCTGAACGTAGTGGGATGTAAAGTTTTATATCCTTCACGTTATCCCTAAATGTCAACGTGAAGTTTTATCTGAACGTAGTGGGATGTAAAGCTTCAATCGCGCTCGGAAAAATCTCACGTGCTTGTTGTTCTTGTTTTATCTGAACGTAGTGGGATGTAAAGAAAGTGGAGATAATTCTATTATATCTATCGCTCGACAGTTTTATCTGAACGTAGTGGGATGTAAAGTGTACCTGTTCAAAAATACCAGGCTTCCCATTTGCCAAAGTTTTATCTGAACGTAGTGGGATGTAAAGTTAGGAAATAGTAAGTTTGACGAATACATTTGTAATATTGTTTTATCTGAACGTAGTGGGATGTAAAGAATGGTGAGTCTTTGAACAGTCCTGACGGTTTGTTCAGTTTTATCTGAACGTAGTGGGATGTAAAGTTTTTTGCCGACTTCAATATCAGATTTAAGTCCACGTTTTATCTGAACGTAGTGGGATGTAAAGTCGCAAATTTACCCGATTCCTTGTGTTTCTGTAGAGGGTTTTATCTGAACGTAGTGGGATGTAAAGGAAAGATACATATCGTATATCTTTCTGACGATAAGTTTTATCTGAACGTAGTGGGATGTAAAGGTAATTCTTTTTTATTTTCCATTTCAAATTTAACATCGTTTTATCTGAACGTAGTGGGATGTAAAGGTAAGGCGCTAGCGTTCTCAACGCTCCAGCAAGCTGTTTTATCTAAACGTAGTGAAATATCCCCCTTTCACTTCATTTTCACCATTCACTCGTACACTTACGGTATACAGTACATGATATGGTGAATCAGGGGGGATATGTGTTGAAGAAAAATATTGTAAAAATCATATTAGATGTATCGTTGGCGATTATGTTTGTGTTATTAATGAATCCGAGAGTGTTTAACGGATTGCCGTTTCATGAAGTGGCAGGTCTAGTGATTGGTGTGGCTGTTTTGATCCATATTGGTTTAAACTACAAATGGGTTGTCAATACGGTGAAAAACATATTCAATCGTTCGCTTTCGGGGAAGGCGAGATTTGGTTTTTTATTAAATGTGTTGTTGCTCGTTTCGATGGCAGCTATTATCGTGACCGGTATTCTTATTTCGAAAGTTGTATTTCCGCATTTTTCAGGTGGGGAAAATCATGCGCTAAGGGAGCTTCATGATATTTTTTCGAAAGTGACGCTTGTGCTTGTCGGTGTCCATATTGCATTACATTGGCAATGGATCATGGGTGTGTTTCGAAAAATATGTAAAACGAAAGAAGGGTATTGGCGCAAAAGTTCGCTTGCGATTATTGCTTTTTTACTTTTGTTATTTGTGGCAAGTATGCAATGGCTTGCGGTGAATGTGAAACCAAATGAGGAGGCGTTTAAGCCGAAGTTTGAGCAAAAAGTAGCACAAGCGAGCGAAGCATTTCCACCACCCGAAAAGTTTCGAGAAAGGGAGTTTCCACATAAAGAACATCATGGCAACAGCCAGCCGCTCCTTGTTATTTTTAGTCACTTTACTATTTGGACGTTTGTTATTGTTCCTGTTTACTACATCGAAAAACGAATGCGCAAGAAACGAAAACTTACCGTATGAAAGGTGTCCCGTGATGTTGGGACACCTGTTTTATGAACCTTTTTTTCCTTTATCATGCTTATAACATTCATGAAACAACTTCATTAACGCCCGTTTTTCGATGCGCGAGACGTAGCTGCGGGAAATGCCGAGTTCTTTGGCGATTTCGCGCTGGGTGCGTTCAGGTTGCATGTTTAAGCCGAAGCGGCTAACGATGACTTGTCGTTCACGATCGTCAAGGACGTGTAAATGTTGAGCGATATTTTCAAGCTCATTATTTTTTTCAATCATGTCGATAATGTCTTCATCTTCTGATTTTAATACATCGAGTAGACTAATTTCATTTCCGTCGCGATCTTGCCCGATCGGATCGTGCAAAGAAACGTCTTTCCTCGTTTTTTTCAGTGAACGAAGGTGCATTAAAATTTCATTCTCAATACAACGAGCAGCATATGTCGCTAGTTTCGTCCCTTTCCCTGTTGAATAGCTTTCGATCGCTTTAATTAAGCCGATTGTGCCGATGGAAATTAAATCTTCTGGATCTTCTCCGGTGTTTTCGAACTTCTTTACAATGTGCGCAACGAGGCGCAAATTGTGTTCGATGAGCTTGTTGCGTGCGTATTCATCCCCTTTTGCCATTTGTTTTAAATACATCGCTTCTTCTTTTGCATCAAGCGGTTGTGGAAAGGCGTTGTTTTTCACATAAGATACGAAAAAGACGAGCTCCTTTATAAACAAAGCAAGTGCAGAAAAAATGGTACCCATCATCGTTCACCTCGCAGGTGGTCTTTTGTTGCTTATGTATGTATATGCATTAGAAAACTTGTTCGTGTTTGGACACACGATTTTTTTTGTTTTGTGAAAGAAAATGACGTATAATTGGAAACTGTAAATATGCAAAAGAAAGAAGGATGAATCGTGAGAAGGGCAATGATGAAACCGTTAAAACTGACACCGCCACAGCTGTTAGCGTTTATGTTTCTTTTTCTCGTTGTTGTCGGTGGGGTGTTATTAAAGTTGCCGATTGCAACGGATAAACATATTAGCTGGCTTGATGCATTCTTTTTGTCCACATCCGCAGCAACAGTAACCGGACTAGCGCCCATTGATCCGGGCTCTACGTTCACTTTGTTTGGAGAAGTCGTTTTAATGGTGCTCATCCAAGTAGGTGGACTTGGAATTATGACATTTGCGGTGCTCGTTGTCATTGTGCTCGGGAAAAAAATCGGAATGAAGCAGCGCATGTTGATGCAAGAAGCTCTAAATCAGCCATCGCTTGGTGGCGTTATTCGTTTGGCACGCAATTTATTGTTGTTTTCTTTATTTATGGAGCTTGTCGGGGCGACGTTGTTAGCGATCGATTGGATTCCGAAAATGGGTTGGGCAAAAGGGCTATATTACAGTCTTTTTCACACGATCGCATCGTTTAATAACGCAGGGTTTGCATTATGGCATGATAATTTATCACGTTTTGTCGGCGATCCGATCGTCAACATCACCGTTTCTTTACTCGTTATTATCGGAGGTCTTGGCTTTACCGTCGTTTTTGATGTGTTGTACCAACGGCGCTGGAGAAAGTTATCTCTCCATACGAAGCTGATGTTAGTGATGACGCTTGTTGTGAACATTGTGGCGATCATTGCCTTCTTTCTATTCGAACATAACAACCCAAAAACGCTTGGCTCTCTTTCGCTTCGTGAGCAGCTATGGGCTGCTTATTTTCAAGGGATTACACCAAGAACGGCAGGATTTAATACGATTGATATCGGTTCACTTGAACAACCGACGGCGATGCTCATGATTTTTCTAATGTTTATTGGAGCAGGAAGCACTTCGACCGGTGGAGGAATTAAACTGACGACGTTTGCGGTTATCATTTTTGCAGTCATGAGTTTTCTAAAAGGAAAAGAAGAAACAGTGATTGCGATGAGAACAATACGTCATACAATTATTTTACGTGCGTTAGCGATTGCGTCGATGAGCATGTTGTTTATTTTTGTTGTGACGATGATGTTGACACTCACAGAAGATGCTTCGCTCCTTGCGCTTTTATTTGAAGTCGTATCGGCATTTGGGACGGTTGGGCTTTCAATGAATTTGACGCCGCATTTATCAACGATCGGGAAAGTGCTTATTATTTGTGTCATGTTGTTTGGGAAATTAGGACCGTTAACGCTTGTCTATTCGATTGCAAAGCCGAAAAAAACAAACATTCGTTATCCGAATGGCGATATATTGACAGGATGAAAAAAGCGAGGGAGCAGTCCCTCGCTTTTACTGTGTCGGCTCCTGTGGCATAATTAAAATTTCTACGCGTCGGTTTTTGGCGCGTCCTTCGGGAGTCGCATTGGAGGCGATTGGTTTAAATTCGCCGTACCCTTTGGCGCTAAATAGTTGCGGATCTAACTTTGTATTTTCAAGCAATAGTTTCATAAAGTTGACGGCGCGCATGACGCTTAATTCCCAGTTTGAAGCAAATTTTGCATTATTGATTGGCACGTTGTCTGTATGTCCGCTAATGACGATGTTGCGCGGCGGATTCATGACGAGCAAATTCGATATTTTTTTGGCGACATTACGATATTGTGGCTTAATATCAGCGCTGCCTGAATCAAACAACACGTCGTTTGCGATCGTCACAAGTAACCCTTCCTCTGTCATCGCCACAGATAATTCTCCGCTCAATTGATTCGTCTTGACGTATTCGTTAAATTTACTTTGAATCTTTTTTAATTCCTCGTATTCTTCTTTTGAAATTTTAACGTACGGCTTCTGATTCGGCGAGTCTTTAATGACAGAATCCATCTCTTCTCGTTCAATCGGGCTTAAATATTGTAGTGCCCCTGTACCGCCTGTAAATACGCTATTAAACGCGCGCGCAATTTCCATAAACTTTTTCGAGTCAATTTGACTACTTGCGAACAATACGATAAATAACGCAAGCAGCAACGTCAATAAATCGGCGTACGGAATTAACCAGCTTTCATCGACATGTTCCTCATGATGATGTTTTTTATGCTTTTTCGCCATTATTTTGAGCTCCTTGTCCTAAAAGTTTTTGACGTTCGCTCATCGGTAAATAAGAAGCTAATTTTTGCTCAATCGCTCGCGGTGCTTGTCCTTCAATAATGGAGAGCACTCCTTCAATCATTACTTGCCGCACTTTAATTTCTTCTTTCGATTTACGCTTTAGCTTGTTTGCAAATGGGTGCCAAAGAACGTATCCTGTAAAAATTCCCATGAGTGTCGCAACGAACGCCGCACTAATGGCGTGACCGAGACGTTCAATGTCAGACATATCTTGCAGGGCGGCGATTAATCCGACGACGGCACCAAGTACCCCTAGCGTTGGAGCGTATGTACCAGCTTGTGTAAAAATCGTCGCATTCGCTAAGTGACGTTCTTCCATTGCTTCAATTTCTTCAGTCATGACATCACGAATAAATTCTTGCGACTGTCCGTCAATGGCTAGACTTAATCCGTTGCGCAAAAACGGGTCATCGATTTCGGCTACTTTTGCTTCCAAAGCGAGCAATCCTTCGCGGCGAGCAATGTTTGCCCATTCAACAAACAGCGGAATGAGTTCTTCGATTTTTGGTGTTTTTGACTCTTTAAAAATGACGCCAAACAGTTTCGGCACTTTCGAAATTTCTTTCGTTGGAAAGGCGATCGTGACGGCTGCCGCTGTCCCTAATAAAATGATTAAAATCGCAGCGGGGTTAATGAGCACGGCCGGGCTTACCCCTTTAAACACCATTCCGACACCGACAGCGATAATGCCAAGAATGAGCCCGATTAAGGACGTACGGTCCATGATATCACCTCTAGTTGTTGTAGAATGAAAAATAAATCCAAGTTTATCATATAATTTATCCGAATGTTTGAAAAGGGAAATTTGTACGAAAAAAACCCTTGAAGTGGAAAACTCCAAGGGTTAAATTTTCTTTAACTTAAATGAGCCGACCATTAAAAGAGAAAGCGTAAAAATAATAAAAATAAAGACGTAAGGCGGGAAGTAATGAATCGTTAAATAGCTAAGCGTCAATAAACAACCTGCGGCTGTAATCGGCAAACCGGTGAAATATCCGTTGCTTTCCGTAATATTAAATCGCGCAAGACGAAATGCGCCACAGCCGATATAAAAAATCGTAAAAAATGAGCCAGGTGCGCCAAATTCGTGCAATAATCCTTGATAAAGTAATAGTGCAGGTGCTACTCCAAATGATATAATATCACTCATTGAGTCCAATTGTTTCCCTAAGTCTGATTCGATGTTCATTTTCCGAGCGACTGTTCCGTCAAAACGATCGGCAAGTGCTGCCAGAAAAATAAATAATACAGAGACATTCAGCTGGCCTTTCACCGCAAACAAAATGGCGAAACCGCCTAAGCTTAAGTTTGTCAACGTCAATACGTTTGCCGTATGCGCTTTAAGTTTTTTAATGGTATGATCAATATAATCCGATAAAAACATATAAATTCACTCCTTTATTGAAATCGTGCCGACCCACTTGCCAAAAATATCACTCGGTTACTAATATTTTATTGATAATAAGCAAACTAGTAAAGGATATTCTTTACTTTAGGAGGGAAAGTCGTTGTTGAAGTGGTTATATCGACTATTTATTGAATTGACAAATCAACCATTGACATCGAAGTGTCTCGCTTCATTCACACGCTCAAAATGGAGTCGTTTAGTCATTCCATCTTATGCGAAAGTATATAAAGTTAATGAAGAAGAAATGGAAAAAAAGTTGCACGAATACGAAACGCTCCAACAATTGTTCGTCCGCACATTAAAAGAAGGGATTCGTCCAGTTGATACACATCCAAATAGCGTCGTCAGTCCTGTTGATGCGGTCATCGAAGATATCGGCATCATTACGGATCAAAAAGAAATAGTAGTCAAAGGGAAAACGTATTCCATTCGTGAAATGCTTGGCGATGACCAGATAGCTGAAAAATATTTGCATGGAACGTTTATTATTTTGTATTTAAGCCCGAGCCATTATCATCGCATTCATAGTCCAATATGTGGGGAAGTTGTGAAGCAGTGGGAGCTTGGGGGCAAGTCATATCCGGTAAACCGACTTGGATTGAAATATGGCAAGGCTCCTCTTTCTAAAAATTACAGAAGAATTACCGAATTGTGTACAAATGGTATGTATACGGCTATTGTGAAAGTCGGAGCGATGTTTGTTAACAGCATTGAATTAACGCATGAGCGTGATTACGTGAAAAAAGGGGAGGAAATCGGATATTTTTCATTCGGTTCTACGGTTGTGTTATTGTTTGAAAAAGACGTGTTTACGTTAGACGAACAAATTGTTCCGCCACTTGAAGTAAAAATGGGACAACGAATCGGCTTTTTGGCGCAAAAGAAAAAGAGCCACTAAAGGCTCAATTATGATGTTTGTTTCAGTTTATGGTCAAGACGGCGACGGAAAATTTCACGTTCAATGAGTTGGATAAATTCTTTACTTAATTGTAACTCTTTCGCTTTGTAGTATGATTCGATTAATAAGTCATCGGGCAAACATTTCATTTTTTTCGCCTCCTTGAGGTATACACGAATACATGTATACATATAATGGTAGGTTTATCTTTACTTTACCATAAATCAACGACGAGAACAATTGTTCCGGTTATCCACAAGTGGTGGTGGATAAGTTGTGGATTCATTGTTCATAACATGAAGAAAAAGTTGATAAATATGTGTGGATATTGTGTATAAAGTTATCCACAACAAACGAAAACCGTCAAATTTTGTCGAAAAATTTTACAATTTGTTTATTTATGTAAAAAACAGAGAAGGAATGAGGAAGTATGTTAAAATATTTTTTGCCGAACGAACATGCGAAAAGTATTTTTGAAATTACCCCACAACATTTAAAACAAAAAGGAATCAAAGGAATTATTACCGATTTAGACAATACGTTAATTGAATGGGATCGTCCCCTTGCGACGCCGGAAGTTGCCAGTTGGTTTGAACAAATGAAACAAAACGGCATTCAAGTGACAGTTGTATCGAATAACAATAAAAAACGAGTCGAAGCATTTGCGAAACCACTTGGAATCCCGTTCATTTTTGAAGCGCGCAAGCCGTTAACGCGGGCATTTCAACAAGCGTTGCGCGACATGAAGCTAAAAAAGGAGGAAGTCGTCGTCATCGGCGACCAGCTTCTTACCGATGTGTTTGGCGGTAATCGCCTCGGCTTGCATACGATTTTAGTCGTCCCTGTGGCTCAAACAGACGGCTTTTTTACTCGTATGAATCGAAATATTGAAAGAAGAATTTTAAACATGATGCGAAAAAAAGGTATGATTCATTGGGAGTGATAATGATGAGTGAACAAATCATTTGTATCGGATGTGGAGTAACGATTCAAACAGAAGATGAAACCAAAATTGGATATGCGCCTCCTTCAGCACTTGAACGCGATCCGATTATATGTCAACGTTGTTTTCGGTTAAAACATTACAACGAAGTGCAAGATGTATCTTTAACAGATGACGACTTTTTAAACATTTTGCACGGCATCGGACAAGCGGATGGACTTGTCGTGAAAATTGTTGATATTTTCGATTTCAATGGAAGTTGGTTGCCAGGTTTGCATCGGTTTGTCGGAAAAAAAGATGTGTTGCTTGTCGGCAATAAAGTGGATTTGTTGCCGAAGTCTGTCAAACACGAAAAGGTCACGCGGTGGATGAAACAAGCAGCGCGTGAACTCGGCTTGCAGCCACGCGATGTTTTTTTAGTAAGCGCCAATAAAGGTGATGGAATGAAGGAAGTGATGGCGGCGATTGATGAGTATCGCAACGGAAAAGATGTATACGTCGTCGGTTGCACGAACGTTGGAAAATCAACGTTTATTAATCGCATCATTAAAGAAGCGACGGGTAAAGGAAATGTCATTACGACGTCATATTTCCCGGGGACAACGCTTGATATGATTGAAATTCCGCTCGATGATGGTTCGGCTCTTTACGATACCCCTGGAATTATAAATCATCATCAAATGGCGCATTTCGTTGACAAGAAAGATTTAAAAGTCATTACACCGAAAAAAGAAATTAAGCCGAAAGTATATCAATTGAACGAACAACAAACGTTATTTTTTGGCGGGCTCGCTCGGTTAGATTATGTGAGCGGGGGAAGACGTCCATTTGTATGTTATATGTCGAATGAATTGTTTATTCATCGAACGAAACGTGAACATGCCGATGAATTGTATGAGAGACATCTTGGTGAATTGTTGCAGCCGCCGCGCAAAAGCTATTGCGAGCAATTTCCACCGCTTGTTGCCCATCATTTTACGTTAAAAGAACCAAAAACAGATATCGTTTTCTCAGGACTTGGCTGGGTGACATGTCACGAGCCAGGGGCACAAGTCATCGCGTATGCGCCAAAAGGCGTTGGGGTAATGTTGCGGAAGTCGCTCATTTAACACAAAGGGGGAGAGGAACTTGAAATTATTTGCGCTGATCGGCTGTCCTGTTCATCATTCGTTATCGCCGCTTATGCATAACGATGCGTTTCAATCGTTACATATTGATGCGCATTATCATGCGTTTCACGTCGAGCCGCATATGTTAAAAGAGGCGGTAGAAGGCTTAAAAGCGTTACAATGCGCCGGGTTTAATGTGACGATTCCACATAAGACAGCGGTGATGGAATATATGGATGAGCTTGATGAAACGGCTAAGCAAATGGGGGCAGTCAACACAGTCGTTAATGAAAATGGAAAATGGGTTGGCTATAATACAGATGGTGAAGGATTTGTCCGAGCGTTATGCGAGCAAATGAACATTGAATTATCCGGCGTACGCATATTGATTATCGGTGCAGGTGGAGCGGCGCGCGGCATTTATTTTACCCTTTTAAAACATGAAGCGGCCGCTATTGATGTATGTAATCGCACAACAGAAAAGGCAGAGGCGTTTATTCAAAAAGAACGGTCAGCTGTGTATTCGCTTGAACAAGCAGAAGAACGGTTAGGAGCGTACGACATCATCATTAACACGACGTCTGTGGGCATGTATCCGCATGTCGATATGATGCCGCTTTCTCTTCATTCGTTGAAAAAGGGGACAATCGTCAGCGACATTATTTATAATCCATTGATGACAAAACTTTTGCAAGAAGCAAAAGAAAAAGGGGCGCGCGTGCAAAACGGTGTAGGCATGTTCGTCTATCAAGGTGCACTAGCGTTTGAAAAGTGGACAGGGATCTTTCCAAATACGAAGCGAATGGAAGAAATTGTTATACAAAAGTTAGGAGGAAAAACATGTTAACAGGAAAACAAAAACGATTTTTACGTTCTTTAGCACATCATTTAACACCGATTTTCCAAGTGGGAAAAGGTGGCGTCAATGACAATATGATTAAGCAAATTGCCGATGCACTTGAAGCGAGAGAGCTGATTAAAGTGAGTGTATTAAAAAATTGCGAAGAAGAAAAAGAAGTAGTGGCAGAGCAGTTAGCGCAAGGTGCAGGGGCGGAAGTTGTCCAACTGATTGGGCATACGATCGTATTATATAAAGAATCGCGTGAACATAAACAAATTGTGTTACCGAAATAGGAGCGTTGTGGTGAAAAAAGTAGGCATTTTAGGTGGGACGTTTGATCCGCCTCATTACGGGCATTTATTAATTGCGGATGATGTACGAACGGAGTTACAGCTCGATGAAATATGGTTTATGCCAAATTATATTCCGCCCCATAAAGATAAACAAGTGACAGATCATATGCATCGCGTCAATATGTTGCAGGTGGCGATTGCGGATCAGCCGCACTTTCGCGTGGAAACGATTGAACTTGAACGAAAAGAGCGATCATATACGTACGATACGATCGTTTTGTTAAAGCAAAGATGTCCGGATACGATGTTTTATTTTATTATTGGCGGGGATATGGTCGAATATTTGCCGCATTGGTATCGTATTGATGAGCTCGTTCAACTTGTGCAATTTGTTGGGGTGAAACGACCGGGCTACTCTCTTCGTACATCGTATCCAATAATAGAAGTAGACGTGCCGGTATTTGCGGTCTCTTCTTCGCTCATTCGTGAACGGATTCAAAGTGGGAAAAGTGTCACGTATTTGTTGCCAGAAGCGGTCCAATTATATATAAAGGAGAATCGTTTGTATGAAACGTGAAGAAGCGTTAGCAATTGTGCGTAAACAATTGAAAGAACAGCGGTATATTCACACATTAGGCGTGATGGAAACAGCCATTGAACTGGCGAAGTTGTATGGAGCTGATGTACAAAAGGCGGAATTGGCTGCGATTTTTCACGACTATGCAAAATTTCGTACAAAAGAAGAGATGAAGCGCATCATTATTGAACAACATATGCCCCAAGATTTGTTAGCATATAGCCCAGAGTTATGGCATGCGCCTGTTGGGGCATATTTAGTCCAAACGGAAGTCGGCATTCAAGATAAAGACATTTTACAAGCGATTCGTTATCATACATCAGGAAGGCCGAATATGACATTGCTTGAGAAAATTGTATATATCGCCGATTACATTGAGCCAAATCGTTCGTTTCCAGGTGTTGACGAAGTGCGTGCATTAGCGCGAGAGCATTTAGATCGTGCGCTGTTTCGAGCGCTTCAAAATACGATTCAATTTTTAATGGACAAACGTGAACCGATTTATCCAGATACGTTTCATACGTATAATGATATAGCACAAAAATTGAAGGGGGTTTCATCATGACAGAACGAGATATTTTACGTATTGCAGTACAAGCAGCGGATGACAAAAAAGCCGAAAACATCGTGGCGTTAAATATGAAAGGCATTTCGCTTGTCGCGGACTACTTTATGATTTGCCACGGCCATTCAGATAAACAAGTACAAGCCATTGCGCGTGAAATTAAAGAAAAAGCTGAAGAGCATGATGTTGTAGTGAAACGTGTCGAAGGGTTTGATGAGGCGCGGTGGATTTTAGTGGACTTAGGAGATGTTGTCGTTCACGTGTTTCATAAAGAAGACCGCGAATATTACAATCTTGAACGCTTATGGGGCGACGCACCGCTTGAACACATTGAGAGTGATCTTGGGGCATGACGTACGAACGATTTGCCAGTTGGTATGATCAATTAATGAGCGATGCTCCATACGATGCGTGGTGTGCTCTCGTTGAACGAACGGTTGCTTCCCATAACGTTGGAAAACGGCTACTTGATCTCGGATGCGGTACAGGGGAGCTTGCGATTCGTTTAGCGGAAAAAGGGTTTGACGTCACCGGTGTCGATTTGTCTGAACAAATGTTGACCATTGCGCAAATGAAAGCAGAAGAGCAAGGGATGAACCTCTCGTTTTTTCAGCAAGATATGCGCGAATTTGGCCCGTTTGAGCCGTTTGATACAATCGTTATTTTTTGCGACTCGCTCAATTATTTATTACAGGAAGAAGACGTCATCGCCACGTTTTCGCGCGTATATGATCAATTGCGTCCGGGTGGCTTGTTTTTGTTTGATGTGCATTCTTTATTTAAAATGGAAAACGTCTTTTTACACCATGGGACGTTTGCGAGCAATGATGAACAAGTGAGTTATATATGGCATTGTTACGAAGGACCGTGGCCGCATAGCGTCGAACATGAACTTACGTTTTTTGTTCAATTACAAGAAGGTGTGTATGAACGAGTCGATGAAATGCACGTACAGCGAACATATGATGTGGATCAATATGTGATGTGGTTAAAACAAGCAGGATTTCGCTTGTTGCATGTATGGGCAGATTTCACAGAACAGCAACCGACAAAAGAAAGCGAGCGCATTTTCTTCATCGCGCAAAAATAAAATCCCAAAAGTGCCTTACTTTTGGGATTTTTCTTTAACAAATAAGCAGGATTTTTTTTGTTAATCGCGAATATTGTCGATTTGTTGGCGCACCCTTTCTGTTTCTTCATAAAACTTTTCGTGTGTTTTTTGAAAAACGTGGACGAACAAGTCCCCGACTTCTTTTTCCAACACTTCAATGCCTGCTCCTGTAATGCCGCCTTTCACACACACTTTTTCCTGCAATGTCGGTAGCGTGTACAATTGCTGTTCAAGCAATGCCCCTAGCCCAATAATCATATCTGTCGCTAACGTTGTTGCTTGTTCTCTCGTAATGGATGTTTGTTGAACGGCTGCATCGATAAACTTTTGGATTAAGTAGCTGAAAAAAGCAGGACCGCAGCTCGTTAAATCAGAAGCGATGCGGGTGATAGGCTCGTCTATGTATATTGGGCGAGAAATGGAGCGGAATAGTTGTTCAATTGTTGTCCGATCTGCTTCTGTGCAACGTTCACTTACAGTAATTAGCGTATTTCCAGCGAGTGCCCGATTTGTAATGCTCGGAATGGCGCGGACGACATGACATGGCACGAGTGACTCAAGTTGCTGTATGGAAATTGGGCTCGTAATTGATACGATACAGTGATAATCAGTCAAATGCGGACGTAGTTGCTTTAAAACGGCAGGCATATGCAACGGTTTTGTACAAATGAAAAGAATGGTTGCGTGTTTTGCTACTTCTTCATTCGTCGCCACGACGTGGACGTCCGGGTAACGTTTTTGTATATTGTATGCTTTTTCAAGCGTCCGATTCGTAATGAATAGTTGTTCTGGCTTTACCGCATTTCCGTTAATAAACGATTCAATTAAAATCGTTCCCATATTTCCTGTTCCAATAAAACCTATATTCAACGGTACTCCCCCCTTATCCGTCACCACTATACGTCATATGTATGCACGAATAATGCTTTTTATGAAAGGATGGAAGCATGAAGTGGATAAAAACATATGAACGTTGGATATATGTAGGCTTAATTGTCATTGGAGCGATCATTTGGATCGTGCAACAACAAGAGGACGCCCCCGTACAACCGCTCCCTTTAGAGCAGGTAGAACAAGAGGAACAGCAAGAACAACAAGTAGAGGAACAAGCCTCCGTTATTGTCGATGTGAAAGGAGCCGTCAAAAGAGCTGGGGTATATGAAGTGGCACCGACAAGCCGCATTCACGACGTCATTCAACTGGCAGGAGGATTAACAGACGAAGCGGATGAGACGAAAGTGAACTTCGCAATGAAAGTGCATGATGAAATGGTCATTTACGTACCGAAAAAAGGCGAAGAAATAATCGAACTAGCGGACACACATATGCCAGACCGAACAAACGGAAAAGTAAACATTAATACAGCGACCGCCGAGCAATTGCAAACGCTACAAGGCATCGGTCCGGCGAAAGCATCTGCGATTATTGCATATCGTGAGGAGCATGGACCGTTTCAAAAAGTCGAAGATTTGTTGAATGTGAGTGGAATCGGTCCGAAATCACTTGAAAAAATAAAAGAACAAATTGTCGTTCGCTAAAATTGACGATAAACTAAAGGCATAATGGACAAGGGGGAGAAGTAGATGGAGCGAATTACATGGGATCAATATTTTATGGCCCAAAGCCATTTATTAGCGCTACGTAGCACGTGCACAAGGCTAGCGGTCGGGGCAACAATTGTACGCGATAAGCGCATTATTGCTGGGGGATATAACGGTTCGATCGCAGGTGGGGAGCATTGCATTGATGAAGGATGCTATGTCATCGACAACCATTGCGTGCGTACCATTCATGCAGAAATGAATGCCATTTTACAATGTGCGAAGTTTGGTGTGCCGACAGAAGGGGCAGAAATATATGTCACCCATTTTCCGTGTTTACAATGTTGTAAGGCGATTATTCAAAGCGGGATAAAAGCTGTTTATTATGCGAACGACTATAAAAACCACCCGTTTGCTTTGCAATTGTTCGAACAGTCTGGCGTAACGGTCAAGCACGTCCCGTTTGATGTAAACTCGATTCCAACATTTTTTCATGCAAAGGGGAGATGACGTATCGTTTATGTGGCGATGGCGGCCGTTTTGGCCGTCTTGTCTATGTTAACAAAATCGGTTGTTTGTTTTATATTGTCATTTGTGTATAGTTTCTTTTTACTTTGGCGGAAGCGTACGTTATTTTTCGCTTGCATGTGCTGTTATTTGTTTTTCTCGTTGTGGAGCAGGTGGGCAGCTATGCATAATGTGACAACGCTTTCAGGGGATGAAACGACATTTTCTGTCCGATTCATTGCTCCGATTTATATTGACGGCGATCAAGTGAAAACGACTGTCCAATGGCAAAAGGAACGATTGCAACTCGCCTATCGTCTTCGAACAGAAGAGGAAAAACGAAAATGGGAAGGCATTCAAATTGGGACAGCGTGCTTACTAAAAGGGACGCTGGAACGCCCTTCTTTGCCGACAAATCCGTATGCTTTTAATTATCGTCGCTACTTGTTTTACCAACGCATTCATTGGATCGTTCGCCCAGCTTCACTTGAACGTTGCATGCGTACAAATGTAACATGGATAGAACGATTACAAACGATTCGACAACAAGGCATTCGCTACATTCAACACCATTTTCCAAATGACGTTAGTGCGTTTATGCAAGCGTTGATTTACGGTGAACGAAGCGATATAGAGCCAACAGTGTTGGCGGGTTATCAAAAGTTAGGGCTTATTCATTTACTTGCAATTTCAGGTTTGCATATGACATTGCTCATTGGTGGTTGTTTTTATTTGTTTATTCGCTTCGGCATTCCGAGGGAACGAGCGACGATCATATTGCTTGGATGCATTCCGCTGTATGTTGTTTTAGCCGGTGCCGCTCCGTCAGTGATGCGTGCAGCCATTATGACAAGTTGTTTTCTCCTTTTTTCGTCTCGTCTTCGTACGCTTGATGCATTAAGCGTCGCTTCTCTTCTTTTACTACTAAAGGACCCATATATTATCTTTCATCTTGGTTTTCAATTATCATTTCTTGTTTGTTTTGCATTAATGATTTGCTCTTCGTTCATTCAAAACGAACGCTCTGTTGTTCGTCAATTGTTCATGACATCTTTCATTGCACAAATAAGTACATTACCACTTTTGCTTTATCATTTTTACGAAGTGTCTCTTTTATCCATTCCGTTAAATATCATCTTTGTTCCACTTTATTCGTTTATCATTTTGCCGCTTTCCTTTGCAGCATTCCTTACCCACTTGTTTATGCCATTTATTAGTTCTCTCATCATATATGTACTGACGGTCGTAATTGAATATGCGAACGCACTTGTTGTTTCATTAGCCGATACGTCCGTGCTTACACTCGGTCGTCCACCACTATTGTTGCTTGTTGCTTATATCATTGCGATTTTCCTTTTTTTTCTTTCTTTCGAATACAGAAAGTACGCGGTTATATTTCGTTTTTCGTTCCTTTTTGTCATGATCGCGCATTTCATTTGGCCATTTTTTCGCCCGATCGGTGAAGTTGTGATGCTAGACGTTGGGCAAGGGGATAGTATATATATTGAACTGCCTTATCGAAAAGCTGTTTATATGATTGATACGGGTGGAACGATGTCATTTACTGATGAACATTGGAAAAAACGGAAGCAATCGTTTCGTGTTGGAGAAGATGTGATCGTTCCGTTTTTGAAAGCAAAAGGAGTTCGGACCCTTGATGCACTCATTGCCACACACGGTGACTTTGATCATATTGGTGATGCAACTGATATATTCAATGCTGTTCGTGTGCGCAAATTAATCGTTGGCATGCAACGAAATGGTTTAATCGAATCGGTGATGGAGCAAGCGATAAATAAAGGAACACGTGTACAAATGGTGAAAAGTGGTGATCGCTGGACGGTTGGGAAAGCGCAATTTCACATTCTTTCTCCATTTGGAAATGAAGAGGCGACAAACGACGGTTCGATTGTGCTGTATGCATTGATGGGAGGAGCATACTGGCTATTTACAGGTGACTTAGAAGAAAAAGGAGAGCAACAAATTATGAGAACGTACCGTTCATTGCCGGTTGACATATTAAAAGTAGGGCATCATGGGAGCAAAACGTCAACGTCTGAACCGTTTTTACGGCATATACGTCCGAAACTGGCGCTCATTTCAGTAGGTCGTCGTAACCGATATGGTCATCCGCACCGTGAAGTCATCGAACGTTTACGTCACTATGACGTGCGCCTATTTCGGACGGATGAACAAGGAGCTATCGTGATTCGCTTTCATAAGAAGATAAGCACCATTCAAACGTTCTCGCCATAATATACAAGAAAAAAGAGACTGCAGCATGCAATCTCTTTCGGACGTTCATTATGCACCGAAAAATTTAACAAGTGTGGCGATAATGAACATGGTGGCGAAAAAGCCGAATGATACCATGAAGCCGACAGCCGAGTCAACGGCGTCGTTGCGCGTACATTGAACGTTTTTTTCAAATTCGTTCATGACCATCCCTCCTATTTTCTCACCATTAGTATAAGGGAAAAATGAGAGAAAATCTACATCGTTGACAACAGTTGTCACAAATAGTTCTCGCCAGATCGGAAAAGATAATGATACCCGTTGGACAAACAAGTTCCTAGGGCTTGTCTTCCAACGTTTAAATAAATGGGAGTTGGCGATTTTCATCTGCTAACTCCCTTGTAAAATGCTCCGAAACGTTGTATGTTCTTTAAAGAAAGTCGATGAAGAATGGGGAAGAGAACATGGAACAGCTATATGTCATATATGGTACGGAGCATTTTTTAATCAAACAAGCGTATGAACAAATTATTCGGCGGGCGTTATCAGACGAAGAACGTGAATGGAACGTAAGTACATATGATTGTGAAGAAACATCTATTGAAGTAGCGTTAGAAGATGCCGAAACACTCCCGTTTTTTGGAGAGAGAAAAGTTGTAATCGTCAAACATCCGTATTTTTTAACAGCGGAAAAAGGGAAAGAAAAAGTAGAGCACGACGTGAAACGGCTAGAAGCTTATATTGACAAACCTGCTCCGTTTTCAAGTGTCATTTTTGTCGGTTCGTATGAAAAACTTGATGAACGAAAAAAAGTGACGAAAGCGTTATTAAAAAAAGCGCATGTCATTGTTGCTAAACCGTTAAATGAAAAAGAATTAAAACAATGGGTGAAAGGACAATGTCAAATTGATGATAACGCGATTGACGTATTGCTTACATTAGCAGGGACCGATTTAGCGACATTAGCGAACGAAATCGAAAAGCTTATGCTTTTTGCTGAGGATCGTTCTATTACAGCTGACGATGTTCGGTTGCTTGTATCGCGTACAATTGAACAAAACGTATTTACCCTCGTAGAGCAAATCGCTAAGCGCAACATTTCAGCTGCACTGCAAACATTGCAAGATTTATTGCGCCAAAATGAAGAGCCGATTAAGCTTGTCGCATTATTGGCTAGCCAATTTCGGCTCATTTATGAAGTGAAAGAATTGATGAAAACAGGATATGGTCAACAACAAATTGCCTCGATATTAGGTGTTCATCCGTTTCGTGTAAAAATGGCGGCAAGTTATGCGGGCGGATTTTCAGAACAGCAGTTGATGCACATTTTATACGATTTAGCGGAAACCGATTATCAACTCAAAAGCAGTGCGATGGATAAACAGTTGTTGTTGCAGTTGTTTTTCTTAAAGTTACAGCGGTAGAGAACAATCTACCGCTTTTGTTGGTGTGCTCGGCATGGGTGCAATCTATAGGGTGAAAGTCCCGAACTGCGAAGGC
>NZ_PEDM01000030.1 GCF_002742685.1 Anoxybacillus flavithermus | reverse complement strand
ACTGTAAATACAGCTTGTTGTACCGTCAACATGCGATTCACCTCCTTGTCTATCAATATTCACATCATAGACAGGAAAAGCAAAAAATATTCAGCTCACTTTATGATGTGGCTGAATAGTTACAAACGAGAAATGAACACTTATTAAAATACGGATATATTGAAAAATGAATGAGAGATTTAGTGATATAGCTAAATCTCTCATTTCTACTTAAAAGTGAATAAGGAAAGGAAGAGGGAGTTTGAGTACAAAAATGGTGGAAGTAAACTCGATGACACCTAAAGTCGAGGGGCACACAAAAATGAAAAAACATGTATGGAAAAAGAAAATTGTGCCGTACATTTTCATTGCTCCTTCTGTAATTTTGTTTTCAATTTTTATGCTTTATCCGATCGGTTACTCTCTCGTTATGAGTTTTCAGACAAGTGTCGGTGGGGAGATGACATTTAACGGTTTAGAAAACTATAAGCGTTTATTTAATGATGCTATTTTTTTAAAAGCATTAAAAAACACCTTTATTATTTTAGCGGTTCAAGTTCCGATGATGCTTTTTTTAGCGCTTATTTTAGCCGTCCTTCTTCACTCTTCACTTTTAAAATGGAAAGCGATGTTTCGTGTATCTTTTTTTCTACCAGCTGTTACATCGCTTGTAGCGTATTCAATCATTTTTTCAATTATGTTAATGAACGATGGGCTAATGAATCAACTGCTAGAATGGATCGGAATTGGCTCGATCCCATGGCTATCTCACCCATTCTGGGCGAAAGTATCCCTTATTTTAGCCATGACATGGCGTTGGGTCGGATATAATATGGTCATTTATTTAGCAGCTTTGCAAAATATTTCGGAAGATTTATACGAAGCAGCAAGTATAGATGGGGCAAGTAAAGTAAGGCAATTTTTTTCAATTACTATTCCTCAGTTAAAACCGGTCATTTTATTTACAGCTATTTTATCAACAATTGGAACACTTCAATTGTTTGATGAACCGTATACGCTTACAAAAGGGGGGCCAAGCGATGAAACGTTAACGATTGGAATGTATTTGTACCAAACAGGATTTCGTTATTTTGACTTTGGATATGCCTCAACCATTGCGTACGTTATTGTCGTTTTAATTGCTATTTTAAGCTTTATTCAGTTTAAAGTATCGGGGGATGAGCGATGAAAAAAATGAGTTTATATATTACATTGACTATTGGGGCGCTCATTTCGCTATTTCCATTTTATTGGGCGTTTATCGGTGCCACAAATGAGAGTGGAAAGCTTTTTTCGAAGCAGCTTTCATTTGTTCCGGGGACAAAACTCATTGAAAATGTGACAAATTTGAATGAATCTATCGGAATTGGTCGAGTGTTGTTTAACTCGTTGTTCGTTTCTCTTACGTATACGATTTTTAGTTTACTTATTTGCACGATGGCTGCATATGCATTTGCGAAATTTGAATTTAAAGGTAGAGACACGATTTTTGCTATTTTCCTATTGTCGATGATGATTCCATATCACGCAACGGTTATTCCGTTATTTAAAATGATGGCTGCATTCGGATGGCTAAATACGTATAAAGCACTCATTTTACCGAATTTAGCATATCCATTTGCTATTTTTTTAATGAGACAAAATATGTTAGCGTTCCCCAATGCTCTTATTGAAGCTGCAAGAATAGATGGGGCGGGAGAGTGGCGCATTTTCTTTCGTATCGTATTGCCGTCCATGAAACCAGCACTCGCAGCGACCGCCATTTTTCTATTCATGTATCAATGGAATAGCTTTTTATGGCCTTTAATTGCTGTGTCGTCAACCGATATGTACACGTTCCCTGTTGCACTTTCTAGTTTATTTGGTTTATCACGTATCGATTACGGGCAAGTGATGGCAGGGGTAACGTTAGCTACTGTCCCAATCATTGTTTTCTTTTTATCATTACAAAGACACTTTATTTCGGGTATGTTAGGAAGCGCGGTGAAGTAAAATGCCTATCTTTATTAATGAGTCGCTACGACAGTTTCATCTCCAAACGAAGGAGAGCAGTTATATTTTTTGTGTGTTAAAAAACGGCCAACTTGGTCATTTGTATTATGGAAAAAAAGTCAATCATCGTGAAAACTTTTCTCATCTATTTCAATTGCCAAATGAGCCAATTGGCAATGCAACATTTTTGTATAAAGGAGATCAAACGTTTTCCCTTGAGGTGATTAAACAAGAATATCCATCATACGGGACGACAGATTTTCGTGAACCAGCATTTCATATATGGCATGAAAATGGAAGTCGTATTACCCGCTTTGTTTTTCAATCATACAAAGTAATAAAAGGAAAACCGAAGCTTGACCGTCTTCCTGCAACATACGTAGATGATGGGAATGATGCAACGACGCTTATGATTACGTTATATGACGAAGCATCACGCGTACAGTTACAGCTACAATATAGTGTCTTTGAACATGAAAGTGTGATTACTCGAAGCGTTCGTTTAACAAATGATGGGCAACATCCGATCGCTATTGAAAGGATATTAAGTGCCGTTGTTGATTATCCAGATGCTCAATTTGAGATGATTCATTTAGATGGAGCGTGGATTCGTGAGCGTCATGTCACATCGCGAGCGTTGAAAAAAGGAGTTCAGTTTATTGATAGCAAACGTGGCACAAGTAGTTCACAGCATAATCCTTTTTTTGCTCTAAAATGTATCGAAGCAACAGAACATACTGGAGATGTATATGGCTTTAGTCTTGTATATAGCGGAAACTTTATCGCAGGAGTTGAGGTTGATCATTATGATGTTGCACGCGCTTTTATTGGCATAAATCCGTTTGATTTTCGATGGATTTTGCATCCAAATGAATCGTTTCAAACGCCTGAAGTCGTTATGGTATATTCACCTGCTGGATTAAACGGAATGAGCCAAACGTATCATCGTTTATATGCTTCTCATCTTGTGCGAGGACCTTGGCGCCATCGTCCGCGCCCTATTTTAATTAACAACTGGGAAGCAACGTATTTTCAATTTCATGAAGAAAAACTATTAACCATTGCTGAGTCAGCGAAGGAGTTAGGGGTTGAATTGTTTGTTTTAGACGATGGGTGGTTTGAAGGAAGAAATGATGATACGACATCACTAGGGGATTGGACTGTAGATCTGAATAAAATTCCAAATGGGTTATCGGAGCTTGTTAAAAGAATAAATGAAAAAGGTCTAGAGTTTGGTATTTGGATAGAGCCAGAAATGATATGTGAAAAAAGTAGATTATATGAGCGCCATCCAGATTGGGTGTTAAAGGCTCCGAATTGTTCAACAATTTCACATGGAAGAAATCAGTACATTCTTGATTTAACAAGACGAGATGTTAGAGATTATTTGTATCATACGATTTGTAATTTGTTGGAAAGTGCTAATATCACATATGTGAAGTGGGATATGAATCGAAACATGACGGAAATTGGTTCTTCTTCACTCGAAGCAAGTAGACAAGGAGAAGTTGCCCATCGTTATATTCTCGGACTATATGAATTGCTCGAGCGACTTACAAATAAATTTCCATATGTCTTATTTGAATCTTGTGCTAGCGGCGGAAATCGTTTTGATCCCGGTATGCTTTACTATATGCCGCAAAGTTGGGCAAGTGATAATACAGATGCATTCGAACGCGTCAAAATTCAATATGGAACGACGCTCGTTTACCCAATTAGTTCCATAGGTGCACATGTATCCGCTGTACCTAACCATCAAACCGGACGAGTGACGCCTTTAAAGACAAGATGGCATGTGGCTATGTTTGGAGCGTTTGGTTACGAATTAGATCCTGCAGCATTAAGTGAGCAAGAGAAGCAACAAGTGAAAAAACAAATTTCCTTTTTTAAAAAATATCGCACGCTTTTGCAGTATGGCACGTTTTATCGTTTAATGAGCCCGTTTGAAGGAACGGATGCAGCATGGATGGTTGTTTCCGAAGACAAAAGAGAAGCTATCGTTGCATTTTACCGTTTTGTCGCAAAACCAAACCCTTCATTCATGAGGATATACTTAAAAGGATTGGATGCAGAGTGCAAGTACGAAGTGATGATGGAAGGGAAAACACAAATCATTTATGGTGATGAGCTGATGCATATCGGTCTCTTCCTCCCACCGTTTTATATGGGAACGATAAAGACGAAGGAGACGAGAATGATGGGGGATTATGTATCTTGTTTGGTGGTGTTAAAGGCAGTAGAGGAGGAGAAATCAAATGAATGAGTTAGTACGTGATTTTATTCAGTTATTCGGTCAAGGTGAGAGAGAGACTTTCACTTTCTTCGCCCCTGGTCGTGTCAATTTAATCGGTGAACATACTGATTATAACGGAGGGTATGTGCTCCCTTGTTCATTGCATATCGGAACGTATGCAGTTGCTCGATTAAATGATGAGGGGATTATTCGATTGTATTCGAAAAACTTCCATGAAGATGGAATTGTCTCCGTGACAAAAGACGAACTTGCATATGACGATCGCCATGGATGGGCGAATTATCCGAAAGGAATCATTCGAGCACTTATGCCGAAAGATGTACAAAATGGGATTGACGTCTTATACTATGGCAACATTCCAAACGGGGCAGGGCTATCTTCTTCTGCTTCTATCGAGCTCGCTACCGCCGTTATGTTGAACGAGTTGTTTCAACTTCGTATGGAGATGATGGGATTGGTAAAAATTAGTCAAAAAGTCGAAAATGAATATATCGGTGTTAACTGCGGGATTATGGATCAATTTGCGGTCGGCATGGGGAAAGCAGGGCATGCGCTACTACTCGATTGCCAAACGCTTCAATACGAATATTTGCCACTTTCTTTGGAAGATTGCTCGATTGTGATTGCTAACACAAATAAAAAGCGAGGGTTAGCGGATTCAGCATATAACGAGCGCCGTGCGACATGTGAACAGGCGCTTGCGAAATTACAGCGCTATGTAAGCATCCACTCTCTTAGTGATTTAACGATCGAGCAGTTTCACCAATATGCGCACGTTTTGTCACCGATAGAACAAAAACGAGTGCGTCATGTCGTTTCGGAAAATGAACGGACGAAACAAGCTGCCTCTGCTTTACAAAAGGGAGATTTGCATACGTTTGGACAATTCATGCGCAAATCACATGAATCATTGCGTGATGATTATGAAGTGACGGGAAAAGAGTTAGATACGCTCGTGGAGGCAGCGTGGAAACATAAAGGGACGATTGGGGCACGCATGACAGGAGCGGGGTTTGGCGGTTGTACAGTAAATATTGTAAAAGACGATCATATTCCGTCGTTTATCGAAGAAGTTAGGAAAATGTATGAAATGGAGATAGGGTATGCACCAAGTTTTTACGTAGCGAAAATTGGTGACGGGGCCAAACAGCTTACAAAAGAAGGAGAGGGCTTGTAATGATTCTTGTTTGTGGTGGGGCAGGCTACATTGGAAGTCATGCGGTGTATCGTTTCATTGAAAAAGGAGAACAAGTCGTTGTTGTCGATAATTTACAAACAGGACATCGAAAAGCTGTTCACCCAGATGCGCTGTTTTACGAGGGAGATATTCGTGATCGTCACTTTTTAAGCGACATATTTAAAAAGCATGAAATAAATACAGTAATTCATTTTGCAGCTAACTCTCTTGTCGGTGAAAGTGTGAAAGCGCCATTAGCGTATTACAACAACAATGTTTATGGAACAGAAGTGTTACTTGATGTCATGAATGAACATGGCGTCAAACAAATTGTTTTTTCCTCAACAGCTGCTGTATATGGAGAACCAAAACAAATTCCAATTCAAGAGGAAGATGAAACAAATCCTGAAAGTCCGTATGGTGAAACAAAACTAGCGATGGAAAAAATGATGAAGTGGGTCAACATCGCATACGGGATTCGCTACATTTCTTTACGATATTTTAATGTTGCTGGAGCGTACGGAACGATAATTGGTGAAGATCATCGGCCAGAGACACATTTAATTCCACTTATTTTACAAGTACCGTTAGGAAAACGAAAAGAGATTCATATTTTTGGAGATGATTACGATACGCATGACGGTACGTGCATTCGTGACTACATTCATGTGTTAGATTTAGTAGATGCCCATATGTTAGCGGTAGAAAAACTAAGAAACGGTGGAGAAAGTGACATATACAATTTAGGAAATGGCAACGGATTTTCTGTCAAAGAAGTTGTGGAAGCAGCACGTCGCGTCACAGGACATCCGATTCCTACAAAAATTGTACCAAGACGACCTGGAGATCCTGCACGCTTAGTTGCTTCATCGGAAAAAGCAAAACGCGAACTCGGCTGGCAGCCGAGATACAGAGCGATTGAGGAAATTGTTGCTTCCGCATGGGAGTGGCATGAAGCGAATCCGAACGGATATGAAGAGGTGTAAGCGATGGTAAACATTTATGAAGAAATTGAAGCGCTTATTCAATATGCACTTTATCATCGTTTAATCGAACAAGAAGATGTCATTTATGCGCGCAATCGACTGCTAGCTTTGTTAAAGCTGGATGAATGGAAACAAGTTAATGTGATACCGTCCTCGGATCGCCCACTCGTTTCCATTTTGCAACGCATAATCCATTGGGCTGAAGTGCATGGGCAATTTGCTGGAAAGACAGTGACAGAACGTGATTTATTTGATACAGAAATGATGAATTGTTTTGTGGCGCGTCCGTCTACGATTATTCAAACATTTTATGAAAAATACAAACGCAATAAACAAGAAGCAACAACTTGGTTTTATGAACTGAGTCAAGCGTCCAATTACATTCGTGTAGACCGAGTGATGAAAAATAGACGATGGAAAGCGCGTACGAAATACGGAGATATGGATATTACAATCAACTTATCGAAACCCGAAAAAGATCCTCGCGATATTGCGCGCATGAAGGAGACAAAAGAGCAGCATTATCCTGCTTGCTTGTTATGCATCGAAAATGAAGGGTACGCAGGAACAATTCGTCATCCTGCGCGAGCGAACCATCGCATCATTCCAATTGATTTATGTGGAGAACGTTGGTTTTTTCAATATTCACCTTACGTTTATTACAACGAACATTGCATCGTGCTTCGCGATAAGCATGTACCGATGAAAATGGAAAGAAAAACGTTTGAACGGTTGCTTGATTTTGTCGATCAATTTCCGCATTACTTTATCGGTTCAAATGCAGATTTACCTATTGTAGGAGGATCGATTTTATCGCACGATCATTTTCAAGGTGGACAATATACATTTGCGATTGAAAAAGCTTCAGCTGATTTTTTATTCACACTTCCAGCTTATCCGCATGTACAAATGAGCGTCATTCGTTGGCCGATGTCGGTGATACGTATAAGCGGAACAAAACAAGATGTGTTAGAAGTGAGTGACTTCATCTATAAAGAATGGCAAACGTATAGCGATCCGAAAGTAGGTATATATGCGCAAACAAATGGCGTACCGCATAATACAGTCACACCAATTGCTCGTAGACGCGAGGAATTATACGAGATGGATATCGTGTTAAGAAACAATCGCACATCAGAGAAATATCCGTACGGCATTTTTCATCCGCATGAGGAATTGCACCATATTAAAAAGGAAAATATCGGTTTAATTGAAGTCATGGGGTTAGCGGTATTGCCTAGTCGATTAGCGGATGAATTAGAGAGTGTAGCGATATATATGACAAATAAAACGCCGAAAGAACAATGGGAACCGGCATTATTGAAGCATTGGGAATGGGTGCAGGACATGATGGAAAGAAACCCTGTCATCAATGATGTCCATGAATTATTAAAAGAAGAAGTGGGAAAGCGATTCGAACAAGTGCTTGAACATGCAGGTGTATTTAAACGAACGGAAGAAGGAAAGGAAGCGTTTCATCGTTTTATTCGTCATATTCAAGAACGAAATAACTAAAGACGGAGGAGAAAACATGTATGTAGGAGTGGACTACTATCCAGAATATTGGCCAAAAGAAATGATCGATGAAGATATTCAAGGAATTAAAGCGCTTGGGGCTAACATCGTTCGCATCGGAGAATTTTCTTGGCATTTAATGGAGAGAACAGAAGGGAATATTGACTTTTCTTTTTTTGATGAAGTAGTTAAAAAGTTGAAAGAAAACGGACTTTCGATCATGTTTGGTACGCCGACCGCAACGTTTCCAGCTTGGTTAGCAAAAAAACACCCAGATATTTTATCGAAAGACGAATATGGACGTACTCGTGTATTTGGAGGACGACGACAATATTGTTTTAACTCGAAAACGTATCGCTCATATGCAGCCAATATAACAGAACAACTTGTTAAACATTACAAAGATGAGGAAGCAATCGTTGCTTGGCAAATTGATAATGAATTCGGACATGAAGGAAGCGATATGTGTTATTGTGAGCAGTGCCATCGTGAGTTTCAGCAATTTTTGAAAGAAAAATATAAACAAATTGACGCATTAAATGAAGCGTACGGAACAATTTTTTGGGGACAGACGTATAACGATTTTTCAGAAATTCCGATACCAACGAAAACAATTACAACACATAATCCGTCTTTACAGTTAGATTGGGCTCGTTTTCGTTCGTTTTCCGTCAACCGTTTCGCTCATGAAATGACAAACATTGTGAAAAAACATAAAGGTTCTCATCAGCAGGTCACGACAAACGTATCTGGCGGATTTTTTTATAAATGGTTTGATCACGAAGAAAATGTGCGCCACATGGACTTCGTGTCTTATGATAACTATCCTGTATGGGGAGGACTAGATGAGCCAATTTCTCCTGCAGCGATTGCGATGAGTCATGATTTTAATCGCGGGTTGCTCGGGAAAAATTATTGGATTGTTGAAGAACTGATGGGAGCGCAAGGGCATGAAATGATTGGATATTTACCGCGACCGAATCAAGCAAAAATGTGGTCGTATCAGGCGTTCGCCCACGGATGTACGAATATGTTATATTTTAGTTGGCGAGGAATGGATCGAGGAGCAGAGCAATTTTGTTATGGAATTGTAGATCATAGCAATGTGCGCGGAAGAAAGTATAAGGAAGTACAATCTGTTTTTTCACATATTCCGAAATTTGAACATGTGTTACAATCACCCATTCAAGCGAATATCGCTGTTTTATATGATTATGATAACATTTGGTCGTGGCGTTTTCAGCCGCAAAGTAAAGCGTTTGATTTTACAACAGAACTTCTTCGGTTATATGAGCCATTTTATCGTTTAAATACAAATATCGACGTCATTCCTGTTTCACGGGATTTTTCAACATATAAAGTACTTATCGTTCCTGTATTACAAATCATTGACGAACAATTAGCCGAAAAACTGAAAACGTTTGCTCGATCTGGCGGGACAATTATATTTTCTTTCCGAACGGGGTTAAAAAATAAACAAAATAATATTCATTTTAAACATGTATTACCTGCGCACGTGAGCGACTTTGTCGGTGCGCATATTCACGAAGTAGAATCGCTCGCATATCGTCATGTTCCAATCATCGGTGAAGGACGATGGCAAGGTAAAAAGGCGATGTGCTCTGTGTGGCGAGATTTGCTTGAACCAACAACAGCGAATGTATTATATCGATATGATGACCCGTTTTATCCACTTGCCGCGATAACAGAAAATGAATATGGTAATGGGAATGTTTATTATATTGGTGGAGGAATAGATCGCCATGTTCTTGATGATCTCGCCAAAGACATTGTGCAAAAACATCGTATATGGCATGTAGAAAGCGACGAAGGTGTTGAAGTATATCGACGTGTATGTGAAGATGGAGAGTATATGTTCGTCCTCAATCATACAGATCAAGAAAAACAATTTCGCGATTTGATCCTCAAACCGTACGATAGTCAAATCGTTAAAATTTAGCATAAATAAAGGGGTGGCATCGATGGCTACATTGAAAGAAATTGCCGAGAAAGCAGGGGTTTCGGTCGCCACTGTATCGCGTGTACTAAACTACGATACAACGTTATCCGTCTCGGATGAAACGAGAAAGCGCATTTTTGAAATTGCCCAAGAGCTGAACTATAAAACGCCTCGGGAACGCAATCAAATGAGTGCAAAAGACCGACTTCGCTTCGGGGTGGTGAACTGGTATTCGGAATCTCAAGAACTTGACGATCCATACTACATGGCTGTTCGCCTTGGTGTTGAAAAGGAATGTTTTCGCCGTCAAATTGAGTTAGTCAAATTATTTAAAAACGGAGGCTCGTATGAATCGGAGTGGTTGACAGGTTTAGATGGGATTATAGCGGTCGGGAAGTTTGGGAAAAGGGAAATTGACTTGTTTGCATCTGTTACCGACCATATCGTTTTTGTTGACTATTCGCCTGATGAAGATCGCTTTGATTCTGTCGTTGTCGATTTTCGAAAAGCGACAGCTCGCGTTCTTCAATATTTAATTGATCTCGGTCATAAACATATCGGCTATATTGGAGGGCGTGAATATGTTGATGACGGTCATTTAATTCAAGATGAGCGTGAACGTACATTTTACGAATATTTATATTTGCGAGGTATGTTCATTCCCGAATATGTTTTCACCGGGCGTTTTATTGCAGAAGATGGATATATGTTAATGAAACAAGCACTTCAGCTGCCGAATCGGCCAACTGCGTTTTTTATCGCAAGCGATTCGATGGCGATTGGAGCGTTGCGGGCGCTACATGAAGCGGGGATTGATGTTCCAAATGAAATAACGGTTGTCGGCTTTAACGATCTCCCTACATCCAAATTTGTTCAGCCTCCATTATCAACTGTGCAAGTTTACACGGAATTTATGGGAGAAACAGCGGTTGAATTGCTTGTCGAACAAATTCAAACGAAAAGAGACATTCCGAAAAAAATTGTCGTTCCAACGAAACTTGTTGTGAGGGAAAGCAGCTGTGCCCATACAGTAAAGAAATAGCTTCCACTTTGGTGAGAGCTATTTCTTTTAACATGTGCAAAAGGGGAATAAACATGAGACTTGTACAAGAACAACGAACAGAAATCAACGGTCAACCGATCATCGCATTTACACTTGCAAATGGCCATGGAATGGAAATCACTTGTTTAAACTACGGTTGTATCATTACAAGCATAATTGTTCCTGATAAAAACGGAAAAGATGAAAATGTCGTTTTAGCATTTGATGATTTCACTTCCTATTTGATAAACCGTCCATACTTAGGAGTTGTCATCGGGCGAGTAGCAGGAAGAATAAAAAATAGTTGTTTTGAATTAAATGGAAAAACATACAAGCTACATGCAAATGAAAACAAAAATCATCTGCACGGTGGAGAGAAAGGCTTTCATCATGTCATTTGGCAAGCGTCAGCATTTTCAAAAAAAGAAGAAGTCGGTGTGCGTTTTTTGCATCGAAGTGTTGATGGAGAAGAAGGATATCCAGGAAATGTTGATGTTCAAGTCACATATACACTAAATAATCAAAATGAGTTCATCATTTCTTATCACGCCATTTCGGATCAAGACACTCCGTTTACATTAACAAATCATACGTATTTCAATTTAAGCGGTAACGTAAAAAGAGATATTTTGCAACACGAATTAAAAATAAAAAGCGATCGCTTTTTACCGTTAGATCATGAATTTATCCCAACTGGAGAAATAAAAGATGTGGCGGGTACACCTTTTGATTTACGTCAAGGAAAAGTGCTAAAAGAAGTAATCGATTCAACAGATCCGCAAATTGTTTTAGTCGGGCAAGGATATGACCATCCATTTTTGTTAAATGCTCATCATGATGAAGAAATTGTTTTATGTGACAGAGAAAGTGGGCGAACACTGATTGTCGAAACAGACGAACCAGCGGTAGTCGTGTACACAGGGAACCAGCTTCCTAATGAAGAAACGATAAACGGTGTACCATCGCGCAAATATTTAGGGGTTTGTTTGGAGACGCAAGCATTGCCAAATGCCGTGAATTATTCTCACTTCCCGTCTTGCATATTGCGTGCAGGAGAAGTGTATTCATCAACGACAAAATATAAGTTTTGTGTTGTTGACGGAAAATAGCCTTCAACGCGAAGGCTATTTTTTTACGGCTTCTTCTAATGTCGTAAGCATTGATTGTTTTTGTTCATCTGTTGCATGATTCCATAATGCTTCAAACAAGACGCCAAGACCAGGCAAATATTTTTCTTCTCCTTGTTGAATCGCATCAACAATTGTATGCTCGAGTTGGTCTTTTGAGCTGTTTGCAACATTGGCCATGACGGCACCACGTAAGTTAAAGTCCATTTGGTTCACTCCATTCTTTATGTATTGCGTACGTAGTTTTTGCTATAATGATAACTACTATTCATCAAAGAGGAGAGATAAAAATGGAAAAAGCAACATTTGCCGGCGGATGTTTTTGGTGCATGGTCACGCCGTTTGAAGAGCTTGATGGGATTTACGGCATCGTTTCTGGATACACAGGCGGTCATGTTGAACATCCGACGTATGAACAAGTGAAAACAGGAACGACAGGACATTATGAAGCGGTGCAAATTACGTTTGATCCCGATGTGTTTCCGTATGAAAAATTGTTAGAGTTATATTGGTGTCAAATTGATCCGACGGATGACGGTGGGCAATTTCACGACCGTGGCCCACAATATCGAACAGCGATTTTTTATCATAACGAAAGACAAAAAACATTAGCGGAGCAATCGAAAAAACAATTAGAAGAAAGTGGTCGTTTTTCCAAGCCGATCGTAACAGAAATTTTACCAGCGACAACGTTTTATCCAGCAGAAGACTATCATCAAAATTACCATAAAAAAAATCCGAAACATTACAAAGAAGACCGCGCTGCCTCAGGTCGCGATGAATTTATTGCGAAACATTGGGGGAACAACGAGTGAAACGAATTGAATCACCGAAAAATGAGCGAGTGAAGCAATGGAAAAAACTTTTAACGAAAAAAGAGCGCGAGAAAACGGGGCTATTTTTAGTAGAAGGATTTCATTTAGTTGAAGAGGCAATAAAAAGCGGCGTTCATATTGAAGAAATCATCATCGCTGAACATGCGACTATTCCAGCAAGATGGAACGTTGCGCATATTCCGATGACGATCGTGACAAATGACGTGATGAAAGCAATTAGCGACACGGAAACACCGCAAGGCATCGCAGCGGTATGCAAACAATTGCATTGGAACGTCGCTGATGTACAAACAGCATTGTTCATCGACGCCGTACAAGATCCGGGGAATGTAGGGACAATCATTCGTACCGCAGATGCCGCAGGAGTAGACGTCGTTGTTGTTGGTGAAGGGAGCGCAGATATATATAATGCAAAAGTGATCCGTGCTACGCAAGGTTCGTTATTTCATTTTCCTGTGATAAAAGGAGACATCGGACAATGGATGGCTCGCTTTCAAAATGAACATATTCCGATTTATGGAACATCACTTCAAAACGGAGTAGACTATCGATCTGTATCACCCTCGTCATCGTTTGCATTAATCGTTGGAAACGAAGGAAGCGGTGTGAACGATAAGTGGCTACAACAAACAACTGCCAACTTATATGTGCCGATTTACGGGCAGGCAGAATCGTTAAACGTAGCCGTTGCGACAGGAATTTTACTTTACCATTTGCAGAAAAAATAAACGCAACCTTGCACGTTATTCCCCATTTGCTTATAATAAATGAAGAATTTCATCATACAAAAAACGATGATCGAGAAGAGTAGCTTGCCGATCGCCATTCAGGGAGAAAACGCCATAGACTGCGAGCGTTTTTATGGTAGAAGCAAGTGAATTCACCTCGGGAGTTGGCGCTTGGACCATTTTGCGCATGCAAAATGTAAAGGCGTTCCGGTGTAGACCGTTATCTGAATGAAGTGAGCTATGCGAACGACATAGCTAACAAGGGTGGTACCGCGAGTGCACTCGTCCCTTATTAAGGGGCGAGTTTTTTATTTTTTATACATAATAAGGAGGGATTTCACATGAAAGAACGGTTACAACAGCTTCAACAAGAAGCGCTTGAAAAAATTGAACAGGCAAACGATTTAAAAGCGCTTAATGACGTACGTGTGGCGTATCTCGGCAAAAAAGGCCCAATTACAGAAGTGCTGCGCGGCATGGGGGCGTTGTCGCCTGAAGAGCGTCCGATCATGGGAGCGCTTGTAAACGACGTGCGCGAAGCGATTCAACGAGCGTTAGAAGCAAAACAAGCAACACTTGAACAAGCAGAAGTCGAGAAAAAACTAGCGGCGGAAGCGATTGATGTGACACTTCCAGGGCGTCCGATTAGACGTGGCAATCATCATCCACTCACGCGCGTCATTGAAGAAATTGAAGATTTATTTATCGGCATGGGCTATACAATTGCCGAAGGTCCAGAAGTGGAGCAAGATTACTACAACTTTGAAGCGCTCAATTTGCCAAAAGGTCATCCGGCGCGCGATATGCAAGATTCGTTTTATATTACAGAGGAGATTTTGCTGCGCACGCATACGTCACCAGTGCAAGCAAGAACGATGGAAAAACATCAAGGACGCGGTCCTGTAAAAATCATTTGTCCGGGAAAAGTGTATCGCCGCGACAACGACGATGCAACACATTCCCATCAATTTACACAAATTGAAGGGCTTGTTGTAGACGAAAACATTCGCATGAGCGATTTAAAAGGAACGTTACGTGAATTTGCGCGCAAAATGTTTGGGGAAGATCGCGACATTCGTTTCCGTCCAAGCTTCTTCCCATTTACCGAACCGTCTGTTGAAGTCGACGTGTCATGTTTTAATTGCGGCGGGCACGGATGCGGAGTATGTAAAGGTACTGGCTGGATTGAAATTTTAGGGGCAGGGATGGTTCATCCGAACGTGCTCGAGATGGCGGGATTTGACTCGAAAAAATATACCGGTTTTGCGTTTGGTATGGGTCCAGAGCGTATCGCAATGCTCAAATATGGCATTGATGATATTCGCCATTTTTACCAAAACGATCTTCGTTTCTTGCAACAATTTAATCGGGTGTAAAGGGAGGTTTCATGGATGTTCGTTTCATATAAATGGCTACAGGAATATGTGGATTTAACAGGCATTACCGCAAAACAATTAGCCGATCGCATTACAAAAGCAGGGATTGAAGTAGAAAGAGTCGAGGTGCGCAATAAAGGAATACAAGGGGTTGTCATCGGACATGTCCTCGAGCGTGAACAACATCCGAACGCCGATAAACTAAGTAAATGTCTTGTCGATATCGGTGAAGGGGAGCCAGTGCAAATTATTTGCGGGGCGCCGAACGTCGCAAAAGGACAAAAGGTTGCCGTTGCTAAAGTTGGTGCTGTATTGCCTGGCAACTTTAAAATTAAACGCGCGAAATTGCGCGGGGAAGAATCAAACGGCATGATTTGTTCGTTACAAGAGCTTGGCGTGGAGTCGAAATTAGTACCGAAAGAATACGTTGATGGCATTTTCGTTTTCCCAAGCGATGCACCGGTCGGAGCGGATGCGCTAGAACTCCTTTACTTGGATGACGAAGTGTTAGAACTTAGTTTAACACCAAACCGCGCCGATTGTTTAAGCATGATTGGCGTTGCTTATGAAGTGGCAGCGATTTTAGGACGGAGCGTGAAGCTTCCGACCATCGAACTTCACGAAAACAATGAAAGTGTTCATGATTATATTTCTGTCCGTGTCGATGCACAAGAAGATAATCCGTTATATGCAGGGCGCATTGTGAAAAACGTAAAAATTGGCCCATCGCCGCTTTGGATGCAAGCGCGTTTAATGGCAGCTGGCATTCGACCGCACAACAATGTCGTTGATATTACGAACTACATTTTACTTGAATACGGTCAGCCGCTTCATGCGTTTGACTACGATCGCCTCGGCTCAAACGAAATTGTCGTTCGCCGCGCAAAAGAAGGCGAAACGATTGTGACGCTTGATGATGTAGAGCGCACGCTGACAGAAGAACATCTTGTCATTACAAACGGCAAAGAGCCTGTCGCTTTAGCTGGTGTAATGGGTGGGGCAAACTCGGAAGTGCAAGATGACACGACGACGGTGTTTATTGAATCGGCTTATTTTACAAGCCCGGTCATTCGCCAAGCGGTCAAAGACCACGGATTGCGCAGCGAGTCGAGCACACGGTTTGAAAAAGGCATCGACCCAGCGCGCACGAAAGAAGCGCTTGATCGCGCAGCTGCGTTAATGGCGGAATATGCTGGCGGGGAAATCGTTGGCGGCGTTGTCGAAGCGAATACATTACAACTAAAGGATGTCGTTGTTACGATTACGTTACATCGTATTAATCGCGTGCTTGGCACAACCATTACGAAAGAAGAAGTTGCGAATATTTTAACGAACTTGCAATTTACATTCACAGAAGATAACGGAACGTTTACGATTACCGTTCCATCGCGCCGCCGCGATATTGCTATCGAAGAAGACATCATCGAAGAAGTAGCGCGTTTATACGGATACGATCATTTACCAGCAACGCTTCCAATCGGCGAAGCAAACCCGGGTAAGCTCACCCCATATCAAGCAAAGCGCCGCAAAGTACGCCGGTATTTAGAAGATGCGGGATTATTTCAAGCGATTACGTACTCGCTCACGAACGAAGCAAAAGCAACGATGTTTGCGCTTGAAACGGCGGAACCGATTCGTTTGGCATTGCCGATGAGTGAAGAACGCAGCGTCTTGCGCCAAAGCTTAGTGCCGCACTTATTGGAAGCGGCAAGCTACAACCGCGCCCGCCAAGTCGAAAACGTCGCGCTATACGAAATCGGCTCGGTATATTTAGCTAACGGTGAGCACGAACTGCCAAACGAAAAAGAACGTCTCGCCGGCGTTGTGACAGGCGTATGGCATGCGCATGTATGGCAAGGGGAGAAAAAAGCGGTTGACTTTTATGTTGCAAAAGGCATTTTAGATGGTTTATTTGCGTTGCTAGGATTAGAGAACCGCTTGGAATACAAACAAGCAAAACGCGAGCATCTTCATCCAGGGCGTACAGCTGATATGTTGCTAGACGGAAAAACAATCGGTTTTGTTGGTCAGCTTCATCCTATTGTACAAAAACAATTTGATTTGAAAGAAACGTATGTGTTTGAGCTAGACCTTGAAGCGTTATTGAACGTGGAAGTAGATGACATTCGCTATACCGCAATTCCACGCTTTCCGTCCATTACCCGCGATATCGCCCTTGTCGTCGATGAACATGTCGTCGCGGGTGAGTTGCAAAAAGCGATTATCGCAGCGGGTGGTGAACTGTTGAAAGACGTATCGATTTTCGACGTCTACAAAGGAGACCGCCTCCCAGAAGGCAAAAAATCGATCGCCTTCTCGCTCCGTTACTACGACCCAGAGCGGACGTTAACGGATGAAGAAGTCACAAACGTTCACGAACAAGTCATCAAAGCTGTCGAACAACAATTCGGCGCCACATTGCGCGGGTAAAACGAAGCCCCCATCTGATGCACGAGCATTGGATGGGGGTTTTTATGTCCTTGGCGGATCGGTGAGGGCGTTTTTTGTCCAGTCCGCCAAAATTGGCGGGCGCACCGTCAAAAAAATGGCGGGGTTCGACAGCAAGTTGGCGGTGAAGGAGGGAGAAAATGGAGGTATAATGAGGTTGAATAGGAAAAATATTTATAAGGGAGGTACTGTTATGAAAAGGAAAATAACTAGGCTAGGAGTTATGTGTCTGGCATTAGTAGCATTATTATCGCCAGAGGTGGGACAAGCACGTGACACAGACTATACTACTGGAGCTGATTTTTCTTGGTCACCTTATATTTGGTCATTGGGTGCCTATCGTTCTTCTAGTGATTCTTCCTAAGTAATAGGTTATCTCAATAATGTAAAATTTGATAGCGAGGCGGCAGCAATTCATAATGCTGCATACTATTTGACTTTTGAAATTAACAATACAACAGACAATGTTCCGCATAGTGGGTGGTTCTCATCAAACCTTCCGAATGTCGGCTTTGATACAGATGACGATGATGGAGATGGTAGAGCTGAAGAAGCTGAAGCATACGAAACAGGTGATGCAACTATTTACGCTGATAAGCCATATTATTTTCAGACTTCTTGGAAAAGTGCATCTGGTAAATCAGGGAAAATGGATTTTATTATTCAGCGTTCAATCTATAATCCTTTTAGCGGAGAGATGGAAGGATATCATTATGACTATCTAAATAGTTATAATTGGTCATTATAAAGGGGGAACTTATAATGAGAAATTCATTTTCAAGAGTCCTTCTGACGGGAGTTCTTGTAACAGGATTTGTTGGTAGCGCTGTTTACGCATCGGAAAATAACGATGAAAAGAAAGAGACAAAAAGACAATACTATCAAGTATTAATAGAATCGAAAAATATCGTAAGATCAGGGAAAATTAAGGTTGAAGTTGTGAAAGAAAAAGTACATAGTGCGGAGGTAGAGGTAAATCTTATTGTCCAATCTCAATTACTAGATCAGGAATCATTGGGAGAATATCGCGAAAAAATGTTTCAGTATCTAAAATTTTTGCATAATAAGGGGTACAAAAAAACATCTGCAGTAATTACCCTTAATTCTCCACTAAAACTAAACAACTTTGAAGAGTTTGTAAAGGATAAAAATATAGAAGTAGAACGTTTTTATATTCGTACTATCGACAAAAACGGCAATTTAGGGACGATCAGCGGCATTCCAAGTGAAAATGACTTAGTACCAGAAGATAAGACGAAAGAATTTTTAAACGGTGCAGAAGTTGTAGGTGTCTACTCAATTGAAGGAAACATCCTAACTGATGAAACAGCTTTTAATCAGTTAAGTAAAGATAATAATGTATTCCTAGCAGATATATCAAAGAAAGTTATTGAAGAGGAAGTATTAAATTCTATTGATTTCAAAAAATTAAAAGATAAAAATGAAAAAATCCATATTGATGTAAATATCCCTAATTTCTATTGGTTTATCGAAAAAAATGAGTAACTGTAGTTGAAGTAAATTTACAACCTATAAACTGGTGAAAGATGATCGAGATCGTCAAAAATCTTTTCAGAAATAGATGATGTTTGTAAAAAACTAATCAAACTCGTAGTTCTAGTTCTCAACTAGCACTACGAGTTAATTTATCTATTATGTGAGGTGTTCTTAACATGCATCGGCATTTGCCTTTGGAAGAAGAAGTGATGAACATGTTAATTGGTGGTTTTTCCACAGTAATGTTCATTACAATTGTTATGGTAATTTTCCTTTGGAGAAGGAATCAAGCACAAAGATCAGCATTTTTCTGGATTTTCTTACATTTTGTATCGTTCTCTATTGCGGTATACTTGGCATTAAAAGCCATTTCTTTTGGCATTAATCATCCCATGTCGTCAGAAGAAATTTCCCTTCTTTTAGGTGAATCAGGGGCATTATGGGCAGGAAGTATGATTTGTCTGTTAGTTGGTATTTTTAAACTTTCAAAAGTAACGAAGGACGATAAAAAATAAGGTTCTGTAGTTGGACAATTTTCACTACTTTGTAACACACTATTTCAGAACTAATTTCTTAAAATTATGAATAAAAAATATTGGAAGCACGGTCATCGTCTTGTGGCATACGGAACATCGATAACGAGCAATCCAAATCCGATAAGCTTCTTGCCCCACTAACAACAAGAGTATAATTTTAAAAAATTAGGAGTGAAATGATGTTCAATCCAGAACTTTATTTTTATTATATTTTGCTACCTACTCTTTTAGTTTTTACTCATTTGTTCCATAAAAGAACAAAAGATTTATCTAAAACACTCCTTATTACAATTACTGCACTTTTTTTCGTATCCGTAGTTTGCAGTGTTAGTTTAGCACTTAATTATTATCAATCTTGGATGATTCTGGCTTCATCGCGTATCCCTCACTTTTTTCACCATTATACCACACATCACTTCATCATTGACTATTCCGTGTTTCATAGTTATATTATTAAATAGTTAAACAATTGAACTATTTTGACAGGAGGCATGAAGTGTTGGAGAGAAGCATACAACAATTTATTGAACGTTATTTATCCGTTTCGTTTCTTGTTCATAAACGAGGGGCTGCGTTGATGAAATGTGAATTGGACGATATTACGCACGATCAATATTATGTATTGCGCTACATACATAAGCGTGGGGTGTGTACATCGACGGAATTGGCGGACGTGTTTGCGGTGAATAAAAGCGCGATTACAGCGATGACAAACCGTCTTGTCGAAAAAGGAATGATTGCACGTGGCAAAGATGAAGATGATCGTCGTGTTATTGCACTTTCGCTGACAGAAAAGGGAAGGAAATGGCTTGAAGAAACAGAGCAAAATGTGTATGAACTTGTGGAAACAATTATGACAAAGCTTTCACATGAAGAAATTGAGCAGTTTATTCAAACGTATGAGAAGCTAGCAATGATTTTACAAGAAATGGAGGAAAACAAATGAAAACGATTATTCGCGGAAAATGGGTCGTTTTACTCGCGTGGGTTGTCGCCGCTGCCGTGCTCATTATGACTGCTCCGAATATGGCGCAACTCGTGCGCGAAAAAGGGCAAATTACCGTTCCAGACGGCTATTCGTCTTCGCTTGCAAGCGAGTTATTAAAAGAAGTACAAAAGCAAGAAAATAAGGAAGGGGAAATGAGCGCCGTCCTCGTCTTCCATCGCAAAGAAAGATTGCAAGAAAAGGATTGGAACGAAATTGAGAAGGCTATTGAACAACTGCAAGCGAAAAAAGAATCGCTCGGTTTAATACAAATTGTGTCACCGCTTGATGACAGCTCGCTCAAAGAAAAGCTCGTTTCAAGAGATGAAACAACGGCACTTATTTCGCTTCAATTAGAACGAAACAAACGCACTGCAAAAGAAATAAGCACAGCGCTTTATGATGTGATCGAGAATATTGATGTACCGCACTATTACACAGGTAGTTGGATGATTGATGAAGATGTTGTCGAAAGTTCACAAGAAGGGTTGAAAAAAACGGAAGGCATTACCGTCATTTTTATTTTAGTCGTTTTATTTCTTGTGTTCCGTTCGCTCGTCGCTCCGTTTGTGCCGTTGTTAACGGTCGGATTGACGTATATCGTGTCGCAAGCGATTGTCGCTTTTCTCGTCGACCGCGTTGATTTTCCACTTTCTACGTTTACACAAACGTTTTTAGTTGCCGTTTTATTCGGAATTGGCACAGACTATTGCATTTTATTGCTTAGCCGTTTTAAAGAAGAGTTAGCGAAGCGAGGAGATCGAACTGAAGCGATTATCGCGACATATCAAACAGCAGGAAAAACCGTTATTTTCAGCGGATTGGCGGTCATGATCGGATTTGCGTCCATCGGCTTATCGACATTTAAATTGTATCAGTCCGCCTCCGCCGTTGCGGTTGGTGTCGTTGTGTTACTTGTTGCGCTCGTGACGCTTGTGCCGTTTTTTATGGCTACACTTGGTGAAAAGCTGTTTTGGCCGATGAAAGGTGCGCTTGAACATAAACCGAGTAAATTATGGGATGTGGCAGGGCGTTTTTCTTTTGCTCGTCCGCTATGGGCGCTTGCGATTGTCGCGGTCATTACCTTGCCGATTTTATTGACGTACGATAGCAAACTTTCCTTTAACTCAATGGCGGAAATTGGAGACCGTTATCCTTCCGTTAAAGCATTCAACATCATTTCTTCTCATTTTAGCGAAGGAGAAGCAATGCCGACGAAAATCGTTATGAAAAATGACGAAGCGATGGATGACGAACAATATTACTATTTAATAGAAAAAATTAGTCGCGAAGTAGCAAACATTGATGGTGTGAACGCTGTTCGCTCGGTGACGCGCCCGCTCGGAGAGCCGATTGATCAATTGTTTGTGACAAAACAAGCAGAACAGTTAAAAGAAGGGCTTGGAAAAGGGGCGGACGGCATCGGACAAATTCGTTCTGGCTTAAGCGAAGCGAGCAGCGAAATGGCGAAGTCTGCTCCAACGTTAGCTCAGGCGACAGGTGGTATTCACGAGCTCGTCAACGGAACGTCAAAATTGAAAACGGGAATGACTGATTTACAACAAGCATTGAAGCAATTAGAAGAAGGAGTACGAAGCGGAGCGATTGGTGCCGCTGATCTTGAAAAAGGATTACAGACGATACAAACGAATATGAAAAAGCTACATGATGGTGCGAACGAATTGCGAAAAGGATATGAGCAGGCAACCGATGGACTGCGTCAACTCGGCGAACAGTATGAACAAATTGAAAGTGGATTACGTGCCATCTCGGAACAGCTACCAACCCTTTCTCAGTCGCTCAACCGCATAGAAGAACGTCATACGAGTTTGCGCGAAGATGCGGAGTATGCCCATGTGAAGCAAGCGATTGAACAAATGAGTACGGAAATGAACACATTGTCTGGGGCTCTTGTTCAAGTGAACGACGCGTTACAAAATGTTCAATATGGTTTACAACAAGCAAATGAATCGTTTGCGACAGTAATAAACGGACAACAAGCACTTATTACCGGAATGGATGAAGTGATCGCTGGACTTGAAAAGCTTCGTTTCGGATTAGAGCAAGCAGCAAATGGGCAAGGGCAAATCGTTCAACGTTTGCCGGAAGTGACAAACGGGCTAGCGAAAGTAAACGACGGTCAACAGCAATTGCTTACAGGTTTTTCGCAACTCAATGATCAAATGGATCAACTCATTTCAGGACTAAATCAAAGCGTCAATGGATTGCGACAAGTAGAAAATGGATTGCAGTCCGCAAAACAGTACGTTTCTGACTTAGCGAATGCGCCAGATGAAGAAATGGCAGGATGGTATATGCCGCCACAATTGTTGACGAGCGAGGAATTTGCGCAAGCAAAGGAAGCGTATATGTCGAAAGACGGGAAAGTCGTGACGTTCGACGTTGTTTTTTCGTCCAATCCATATGAAACAGAGACGATGGAAAAAATCGCAGAAGTGAAAGAAGCGATCGCTCGGGCAGTGAACGGCACGAAACTTGAACATGCGAAAGTAGGTGTTGGTGGCGTGACAAGCATATACTCAGATTTACGCGACATTTCTGCTGCCGATTATGCTCGAACATCGGTATTTATGCTTGCAGGGATTGCGATCATTTTAATTGTTCTTCTTCGCTCGTTCATTATGCCAGCGTATTTAATGTTATCGCTTATTTTAACGTATTATACGTCGATGGCATTCACTGAACTTGTATTTGTCAATATGCTTGGATACGAAGGAATAAACTGGGCGGTTCCGTTTTTTGCGTTCGTTATTTTAATGGCGCTTGGCATTGACTATAGCATTTTCTTAATGGATCGCTTTAATGAATATCGCGACAAAACCGTTCAAGAAGCGATGCTTGAAGCGATGCGTCACATGGGAACAGTCATTATTTCCGCAGCGGTCATTTTAGGAGGAACGTTTGCGGCGATGTATCCATCAGGTGTGCTATCATTATTGCAAATTGCGACGATTATTTTAACAGGCCTTTTCTTATATGCGCTTATCGTTTTGCCGTTATTTATTCCGGTGATGGCAAAAACGTTTGGACGGGCGAATTGGTGGCCATTTATGAAGTGAGAGCGGGTGTTGATGCTCGCTCTTTTGTGATATAATGTAAAAAAATAGTTGTTGGAGTGAAACGAAGTGAGAAAAATGAATATGTCTGAGCTAAACGATTGGATTTTTTCACGCAAAGGACATGTGGAACGAGATATATTAAAAGATGGAAGAGGACAACACGTCCGCTTGCGCCCACGAGACAAAGAAGAAATGCGCATATTAGATGAATTATGCATAAAAAGATGGAAAAAAGCGGAGCAAGAAGGAAAAATTAGATATTTAAACGAACGAGTGTGGTATTATGAATTCGATTAAAGAAGCACAAGAAAAACTTCAGTCGCTTCGAACGAAAACATCGTTTGAGAAAATGGTTCAAGTTACAGCCATTTTAACTAAGCTGTTGGAGCCACATCGTATACGTCCCATTATTGTTGGCGGGCTTGCGGTTGAAATATATACGCGTGGCGATTATACGACTGTAGATATCGATTTAATTGTTAGTGATCGTGAAAAAGCGGGACAATTGCTTCACCAACTTGGTTTCACTCCGTCAGGAAGACATTGGTATCACGATGAATTGTTTGTTAGTGTGGAAATTCCAAACGATGTACTAGAAGATGCTGATGATGATAAAGTAATTGAGTTGAAGTTAGAAGATGGGTTGCATGTATATGTCATCGGAATTGAAGACATTATATTAGATCGCCTGCGCGCATGTGTCCATTGGAAATCGAAATCCGATTGCGAATGGGCAAAAAGAATGGTTCTTCTTCATAAAGAGCGACTAGATTGGGCATATATGAAACAAGTAGCGAAAAAAGACGGAACGAGCGAACAACTGGAGCAATGGTTTTAGATGAGAGCGGGTGTTGATGCCCGCTCTTCTTTTCGTATATCTTTTCATGTATCTACAAATCATGTTAAGATAAAAGGTAGAATTTTGCCGAAACGGAAGATCGGATGAATGGGGGAAACGGTTTGAAGGAGCAGCAAAAAACGCGCATTACAGTAGATATATACGGGCAACAATATTCGATCGTCGGAACGGAAAGCTCCAGCCATATTCGGCTTGTCGCTTCTATTGTTGATGATAAAATGCGTGAAATTAGTGCGAAAAATCCGACGCTTGATACGAGTAAGCTCGCCGTACTAACGGCTGTCAATATCGTTCATGAATATATTAAACTAAAAGATGAATACGATCGTCTTTTGCGAAAAATGAATAAAGAAAAGGATGATGACAGCGATGATTGATTTGCTTATTTGTTTCATCCTTCTCATGGGTCTAATGATTGGATTGAAACGAGGATTTATTTTGCAATTTATTCATATGACAGGTTTTTTGATCGCATTTCTTGTTGCATATAACTATTATGATCAACTAGCACCAAGACTAAAATTATGGGTGCCATATCCGAGTTTTGGCGATGGGGAAACGATGAAATTGCTCATTGAAAGCACAAATTTAGATGAAGCATACTACCGAGCGATTGCATTTGCTGTTTTATTTTTTGTTGCCAAAATTGTGATGCAAATGATCGGATCAATGTTAGATTTCGTCGCTCAGCTGCCGCTTTTAAAAAGCGTAAACCGTTGGGCAGGCGGGGCGCTTGGATTTATGGAAGTGTATTTGCTTTTATTCGTGCTTTTATATGTGAGTGCTCTTGTTCCTGTTTCTGCAATTCAACAACCGCTTCACAACTCATTTATCGCTAGTTTCATCGTCAAACATACACCGATTTTATCAAATTTTGTGAAACATATGCTTGTGCAATATATGGCGTAAAAACTTCTCTGTTCGAGAGAAGTTTTTTCGTCGAAAGGAAGGGAATGAGATGGAAAAAAGTAAAAAAGAAGCGATTCGTTTGCTTGAAACGATCGCTTTATATATGGAAATCAAAGGGGAAAATCCGTTTAAAGTATCCGCTTTTCGTAAAGCAGCTTCAGCGTTAGAGCGAGATGAACGTGCCTTAATGGATATTGATGATTTTACGTCCATTGCAGGAATCGGAAAAGGAACAGCTGCCGTTTTGCAACAATGGTTGCAGACGGGAACGAGCGATGTATTGGAACAGCTAAAACAAGAAATTCCTAAAGGATTGTTTCCACTTTTAAAATTGCCCGGACTTGGAGGAAAAAAAATCGCAAAACTGTATCATGAACTAGGTGTAACTGATGTGGAAACATTAAAAGAAGCGTGCTTAGCTCAACGTGTAAGACAATTAAGTGGCTTTGGTGCAAAGACAGAAGAAAACATTTTAACTGCGCTTGCCAATATGAATGCGCGCCCTGAACGGTTGCCAATTGCGTTTATTTTAGAAGTCGCCTTAGACATTGAACGGCAACTTGCAAATATAGATGATATCGTACGGTTTTCGCGAGCAGGCAGTTTGCGTCGGGTATGCGAGACAGTAAAAGATTTGGATTTCATTATCGCAACAAACAATCCTTTGTATGTTCGGGAGCAGTTGTTGCAACTTGAACATATTTACGACGTTGTCGCAAACGGAGAAACGAAAGTATCATTGCAATTGCAATACGATTATATTGTCAATGTCGATTTTCGTCTCGTTTCCCCTGAACATTTTGCGACAACGCTCCATCATTTTACCGGTTCAAAAGAACATAACGTGCGCATGCGTCAGCTCGCAAAAGAACGCGGTGAAAAAATTAGTGAATACGGTGTAGAAAACATTCAGACAGGCGAAGTGAAAACGTTCGCGACAGAAGAACAATTTTTTGCTCATTTTCATTTGCCGTTCATCCCGCCAGAAATGCGTGAAAGTGGAATAGAAGTTGATGCATATGACGGCACGCCGCTCCTTTCTTTATCTGATATACGCGGCGATTTACATATGCATACGACGTGGAGCGACGGGGCGTTTTCAATTGAGCAAATGGCAGAAGCATGTCGTCAGAAAGGGTATCGGTATATTGCGATTACCGATCATTCACAGTTTTTAAAAGTAGCCAATGGACTAACGGTTGAACGATTAAAACGGCAGCAAGAAGAAATTGCCCGCCTAAACGAAAAGTACGACGATTTTTTTATTTTATCTGGCATTGAAATGGATATTTTACCAGATGGAACGTTAGATTTTCCAGATGATGTATTACAAACGGTCGATTTTGTCATTGCGTCGATTCATTCTGCTTTTTCACAACCAGAAGAAGCGATTATGAAACGTCTAAAAGAAGCGCTTATGAATCCATACGTTCATATGATCGCCCATCCGACAGGAAGATTAATTGGGGAACGAAGCGGATACGATGTAAATATAGACGAATTGTTGCAGCTTGCGAAAGAAACAAATACGGTGCTAGAGCTAAATGCCAACCCACACCGTCTCGATTTGACGTACACTTATTTACAAAAAGCACAGCAGCTTGGTGTGAAAATTGCGATTAATACAGACGCACACAACGTTCGTATGCTTGATGATATGGAGCTTGGAGTGGCGTTTGCTCGAAAAGGTTGGATTCGAAAAGAAACGGTCATCAATACATGGGATATCGAACAACTTATCTCTTTTTTGCGAAAATAAACAGCTGGAGGGTTACTCAGTGCACGCAAAAACATTACACATTCTTGAGTTTGATAAAGTGAAAGCACAGCTTGCGGAATATGTATCTTCCTCGTTAGGAAAAGAAAAAGTCGTAGCGCTTATGCCATCATCACATGTAGAAGAAGTGGTGCGCTGGCAAGAAGAAACGGATGAAGCAGCAACGGTTCTTCGTTTACGTGGTCACGTCCCACTTGGTGGTATATTTGACGTACGGATGCAAACGAAACGTGCAAGCATCGGAGGAACGCTCAGTCCACATGAACTGCTTGATATCGCAAGTACGATGCGAGCAGCAAGACAACTGAAAAAATTTTTAGAAGCGACAGAGGCAGATCTTCCGCACATGATCGCATATGCGGCGCAAATCGTTCCTTTGCCTGAACTTGAACAACGTATATATCATTGTATTGATGAAAGCGGAGATGTGCTTGATGGAGCGAGCGATCGGCTTCGTTCGCTCCGCCATCAACTGCGCACGATTGAAGGACGAGTGCGCGATAAGTTAGAGAGTATTATTCGTTCATCATCAGCGCAAAAAACATTGTCAGATGCAATCATTACGATCCGTAACGATCGATACGTCATCCCAGTGAAACAAGAATATCGCCATACGTATGGTGGCATTGTACACGATCAGTCTTCATCTGGGGCTACGTTATTTATCGAGCCACAATCGGTAGTGGAATTGAACAACGAACTGCAGCAATTGCGTGTGAAAGAAAAACAAGAAATTGAACGTATTTTAGGCGAATTATCTGCCTCTGTGGGTGAGCAGGCGACAACAATTATTGAGAACGTCGAGTTGCTTGCTCAGCTTGACTTTTTGTTTGCAAAGGCGAAATACGCAAAAGCGATCAAAGCAACAAAACCAGCTATCAATGAACGTGGATATATCCGTCTCATACAAGCACGTCATCCGCTTATTCCATCGGACGAAGTCGTTCCAAACGATATTGAACTAGGGAGCAACTATACGACGATGGTAATTACGGGGCCGAATACAGGGGGAAAAACAGTCACGTTAAAGACAATCGGTTTGTTTACCGTTATGGCACAAGCAGGATTACAAGTGCCAACGTTAGACGGATCACAATTAGCTGTATTTCGTGCTGTGTATGCTGATATTGGTGATGAACAATCGATTGAACAAAGCTTAAGTACGTTTTCGTCTCACATGGTCAATATTGTTGAGATTTTAAAAGAGGTGGACGAGCATAGCCTTGTTTTATTTGACGAGCTTGGAGCAGGAACGGATCCGCAAGAAGGTGCGGCGTTAGCAATCGCTATTTTAGATGAAGTGCACAACCGTGGGGCGCGGGTGGTCGCGACGACGCATTATCCTGAATTAAAAGCATATGGCTATAACCGACAAGGTGTCATGAATGCAAGTGTCGAATTTGACATCGAAACGTTAAGTCCAACGTATAAACTATTGATCGGTATTCCGGGGCGAAGCAATGCGCTTGATATTTCTCGTCGCCTCGGCTTAGACGAACATATTATTGCACGTGCTCGTACGTATATTAGTGCTGAAACCAATGAAGTTGAAAATATGATTGCTTCTCTAGAGCAAAGCAAAAAGCGTGCGGAAGAAGAATGGGAGCAAGCCGAAAAACTTCGTGAAGAAGCAGAGCAGCTACGAAATGAATTACAACAGCAGTGGAACGAATTAAGTGAACAGCGCGAGCGGTTGTTAGAAAAAGCAAAAGAGGAAGCAGAACTCATTGTTAAAAAAGCGATGAAAACTGCCGAAGAAGTGATTCAAAACCTTCGTGACATGCAAAAACAACAGGCCACTGCTATGAAAGAACATGAGCTGATTGCCGCGCGGAAAAAGTTAGAAGAAGCGATTCCGCAAATCGATACAAAAAAGAAAAAACAAGCGCAAAAAGCAAAGCAATCTTTACACCCAGGCGATGAAGTGAAAGTCATTCATCTCAATCAAAAAGGGCAGTTGATTGAGAAAGTATCCGATAAAGAGTGGCTTGTGCAAATTGGGATTTTAAAAATGAAAGTGGATGAAGAAAATTTGCAGTATGTAAGCAGCCCAGCACCGATTGAAACAAAGCCAATTGCGACCGTAAAAGGACGCGACTATCACGTTCCACTAGAATTAGATTTGCGTGGTGAGCGATATGAAGATGCGTTGCTTCGCGTCGAAAAATATATTGACGATGCGGTGTTGGCAGGATATCCGCGCGTGTCTATCATTCATGGAAAAGGAACAGGGGCACTTCGAAAAGGAGTGCAACAATATTTACAAAATCATCGCTCGGTAAAAAGCATTCGATTTGGTGAGGCGACTGAAGGGGGAACAGGCGTCACCATTGTCGAATTACAATGACAGGAGGAACTATGAACGCTTTTTGGGAAAATGAAATGATTCGTATTGCTGCCAATTTTAGTGTCGTGATTTTATGTTTAGTTTTATTTTTAGCCATTTTTGAGCTTGTGACAAAATATAAAAACTGGGAAGAAATCAAAAAAGGGAATATGGCAGTAGCAATGGCAACAGGAGGAAAAATATTCGGGATTGCTAATATTTTTCGGTACTCGATCGATCATCACGATTCACTGTTAACGATGATTGGTTGGGGCGTTTACGGCTTCGTTTTATTGTTAATCGGCTATTTTATTTATGAGTTTTTAACGCCAAAGTTTAACATTGATGATGAAATTGCCAACGACAATCGCGCAGTAGGATTTATTTCTATGGTTATTTCCATTGGTTTGTCGTTTGTCATTGGTGCAAGTATACGATGAGAGGGGAAACAGATGGAAACATTAGCGAAAGTATTGCTCGTGTTGTGCGGTGTATTTTTGCTTATAGGTGTCATATACCTCACATTTTTTGCATAAAAGGGTGTCAAATAGGCACCTTTTTTTATTTTTTAATACAAAAATTTCTGAAAATATTATAAAATATAAATAATCTTATAGAAAAAGGGGGAAACGAAATGGAGAAGCCATGGCTAGCGTTATATCCTCAGCAAGTTCCTCATTCAATTGATTATCCGCGCAAGCCGTTGCAACAATTTTTGCGAGAAGCAGCGGAGCAATTTCCGCACAAAACAGCGATTCATTTTTTAGGAAAGGAGCTGACATATAAAGAAGTATATGAACAAGCAATTAAGTTAGCATCATATTTACAGCAGCTTGGTTTACAAAAAGGCGATCGCGTATCGATTATGTTGCCGAATTGTCCACAAGCGGTCATTAGCTACTACGCTGTTTTATTTGCAGGTGGTATTGTCGTACAAACAAACCCATTGTATACTGAACGAGAGTTAGAATATCAGTTAAATGATAGCGGTGCGAAAATCATTATCGGTCTTGATTTACTCTATCCAAGAATCATGAAAGTGAAAGCGCATACAAAAATAGAACATGTAATTATTACAAGTATAAAAGATTATTTACCGTTCCCGAAAAACGTGTTATATCCGTTTGTCCAAAAAAAACAAACAGGAATGATTGTACGCGTCAAACATGAAGGGGAGTGTCATCTATTTACGAAAGCCTTATCGCTTGCGAGTGGGAAAGTAAAAGAGACGGATGTCGATCCGGTCGAAGACGTTGCGCTTCTTCAATATACAGGCGGAACAACTGGATTTCCGAAAGCTGCAATGTTGACACATCATAATTTAACATCCAATACGCTTATGTGCACAAAATGGATGTATAAATGTGAACGCGGGAACGAATCGATTCTTGGCGTGCTTCCGTTCTTTCACGTATACGGGATGACGGCAGTGATGAACTTATCCATTATGGAAGGATATAAAATGATTTTATTGCCGAAGTTTGATGTAGAAACGACATTAAAAACGATCGAAAAACAACGGCCAACGCTATTTCCAGGTGCACCAACGATTTATATTGCGCTACTCAATCACCCGAATTTAAAAAAATACGATTTATCGTCAATTAAAATATGTATTAGCGGTTCAGCTCCACTTCCGGTTGAAGTACAAGAACAATTTGAAACAGTAACAGGTGGAAAAATCATTGAAGGATACGGCTTAACCGAAGCATCTCCAGTGACGCATTCCAATTTCATTTGGGATGGAAAACGAATTAAAGGAAGTATCGGTGTGCCTTGGCCAGATACAGAAGCGATGATCGTCTCGTTAGAAACAGGGGAAAAAGCAAACGTAAATGAAATTGGTGAAATCGTTGTACGTGGTCCACAAGTAATGAAAGGATATTGGAATCGTCCGGAAGAAACGGCTGCGACGCTTCGGGATGGATGGTTATATACAGGTGACTTAGGCTATATGAACGATGAAGGGTATTTCTTTGTTGTAGATCGGAAAAAAGATATGATTATTGCAAGTGGTTATAACGTATATCCGCGCGAGGTAGAAGAAGTGTTGTATGAGCATCCGAAAGTGCAAGAAGCGGTCGTCATTGGTGTACCTGACGCTTATCGTGGTGAGACGGTAAAAGCGTTTATTGTGCTCAAAGAAGGAGAACAGTGTACAGAAGAAGAACTTGACCAATTCATGAGAAGTAAATTGGCTGCTTATAAAGTGCCACGCATTTATGAATTTCGAAAAGAATTGCCAAAAACAGCGGTCGGTAAAATATTGCGTCGTGCCCTTGTTGAAGAAGAAAAAGAAAAACAAAAATAACCTTTGCACGTTTTTTCTTGACACGCTTTTGGCCTCTCTTTAAAATAAAAATATGAATGATTGTTCATTCATATTTTTGAAAGGGAGAATGCAAAGTTGAAACGCGATAAACCGAAGTTTAAACAAATTATTGATGCAGCTGTGGTCGTCATTGCCGAAAATGGCTACCATCAAGCTCAAGTATCAAAAATTGCGAAACAAGCAGGCGTAGCTGACGGTACGATCTACTTGTATTTTAAAAATAAAGAGGATATTTTAATTTCACTGTTTCAAGAAAAAATGGGTTATTTTATCGAAAAAATTGAGGAAGAAATAGAAGGAATTTCGAGTCCATCGGAGAAGTTATTTTTGTTGATTCAAAAACATTTTCAAATGTTAGCGGCGGATCCTCATTTAGCGATCGTTACCCAATTGGAACTTCGCCAATCGAATAAATCTTTACGTCTGAAAATTAATGAAATTTTGAAAGGGTATTTAAAAGTTGTGGATCGTATTGTGCAAGAAGGCATCGACAAAGGGGATTTTCGTTCAGATTTAGACGTGCGGCTTACTCGTCAAATGATTTTTGGAACGATTGACGAAATGGTAACAACATGGGTCATGAATGAGCAAAAATATGATCTCGTTGCATTAGCGAAGCCAGTTCATCAGTTGTTAACGAAAGGTTGTTGTGTTTAGATCACAACAACCTTCCGACATACATGAAGGAGGGAGAATATGTTTTCCGTTCAACAAGAGGGGTATGTGGCGATCTTGACACTTAACCGCCCGCCAGCAAACGCTTTGGCATCTTTTGTTTTGAAAGAGCTTTCAGAACGACTTGATGCATTCAAGGAAGATGACGAAGTGCGTGTTATTGTTCTCCATGGGGAAGGAAGGTTTTTCTCAGCTGGTGCCGATATTAAAGAGTTTACAGCGATTGAGGCAAGCGAACAAGCAGTTGAACTCGCCCGAGCTGGACAGCAAATAATGGAGAAAATTGAACAGTTTCCGAAACCGATTATCGCAGCCATCCACGGTGCTGCACTTGGCGGAGGGCTCGAGTTAGCTATGAGTTGTCATCTACGTATCGTAGCGGAAAACGCCAAACTTGGCTTACCAGAATTGCAGCTTGGCATCATTCCGGGGTTTGCTGGAACGCAACGTTTATTGCGTCATGTCGGTATGGCAAAAGCGCTAGAAATGATGTGGACGAGCGAACCGATCACAGGTGCAGAAGCTGTTCAATGGGGGCTAGCGAACAAAGCTGTCCCAGAAGAACAATTGCTTGACACCACGAAGCTACTTGCACAAAAAATCGCTCAAAAGAGCCCGGTTTCCGTTCAAGCTGTATTGCAACTTGTCAATGAAGCACGAACAAAAACGTTCCATGAATGCGTCGAAAAAGAGGCGCAAATGTTTGGACAAGTATTTGTAACGGAAGATGCGAAAGAAGGTATTTCAGCATTTATTGAAAAACGGACACCGCAGTTTCAAGGAAAATAAGAGGGGGAGAGAAATATGAATATTTTCGTATTAATGAAGCGTACATTTGATACGGAAGAAAAAATTGTCATTCAAAACGGAAAAGTAAGTGAAGAAGGAGCAGAATTTATTATTAACCCGTACGATGAATATGCGATTGAAGAAGCGATTCAAGTGCGCGATCAGCATGGCGGTGAAGTCACAGTTGTTACAATTGGGAACGAAGATGCAGAAAAAGAGCTTCGTACAGCGCTTGCAATGGGAGCAGATAAAGCGGTGCTCATTAACATTGAAGACGATGTAGAAAGTCGTGACCAATATACAACGGCAAAAGTGCTTGCGGAATATTTAAAAGATAAAGAAGCGGATTTAATTTTAGCAGGGAACGTAGCGATTGACGGCGGCTCTGGGCAAGTTGGACCACGCGTTGCTGAATTGCTAGGTATTCCTTATGTAACGACAATTACGAAGTTAGAAATTGACGGAACAAATGTGAAGGTTGTGCGCGATGTTGAAGGTGACGAGGAAGTCATTGAAACATCTTTACCATTATTAGTCACAGCACAACAAGGGTTAAATGAGCCGCGTTATCCGTCATTGCCGGGTATTATGAAAGCGAAAAAGAAACCACTAGAAGAGCTAGAGCTTGATGATTTAGATTTGGAAGAAGATGATGTAGAAGCAAAAACGAAAACGATTGAAATCTTTTTGCCACCGAAAAAAGAATCGGGGAAAATTTTGCAAGGGGACATTTCAGATCAAGTAAAAGAACTCGTTTCACTTCTTCATACAGAAGCAAAAGTCATTTAATAGGGGGATGGGGAGCATGGCAAGAAAAGTATTAACATTAGCAGAAGTGCGCGATGGAGCACTGCGTAACGTATCATTTGAGGCAATTTCCGCCGCGAAAACAATCGCGGAAGGCGGAGAGGTTGTTGCTGTCGTTGTCGGAGCGAGCGTTCGCTCATTCGCTTCTGAGCTTATTGCTTACGGTGCAGATCGTGTCGTTGTCGTCGAACATGAGAAATTAGCAACGTATACACCAGATGGTTATGCCCAGGCATTACAAGCTGTTGTCGAGCAAGAGAAGCCAGAAGGAATCGTCTTTGGGCACACAGCACTTGGAAAAGATTTATCTCCAAAACTTGCTGCCAAATGGCAATCTGGTCTCGTATCCGACGTTGTTGCGGTTGAGGAGACTGGTGGAAATATCATATTTACAAGACCAATTTATTCTGGTAAAGCGTTTGAAAAGAAAATTGTTACTGACGGCCTCATGTTTGTTACTGTTCGTCCGAACAACATTGCTCCACTTGAAAAAGATGAAAGTCGTACAGGTGAGGTTGTGAATGTACAAGTCGATATAAAAGATTTGCGCACAATCGTTCGTGATATTGTGCGGAAAACAGCAGAAGGTGTAGATTTATCTGAAGCGAAAGTGATCGTTGCTGGCGGTCGCGGTGTGAAAAGTGCGGAAGGATTTGAGCCGTTGAAAGAGTTAGCGAACGTGCTTGGCGGTGCGGTTGGGGCATCGCGTGGTGCGTGTGATGCAGGATATTGCGACTATTCGCTTCAAATTGGCCAAACAGGGAAAGTCGTTACCCCAGATTTATATATTGCGTGCGGTATTTCAGGAGCAATTCAACATTTGGCTGGTATGTCTAACTCAAAAGTAATCGTGGCAATTAATAAAGACCCTGAAGCGAATATTTTCAAAGTAGCAGATTACGGCATCGTTGGTGACTTGTTTGAAGTCGTTCCGCTTTTAATTGAAGAATTTAAAAAATTAAAAGTGCATTCATAAGGCAGAGCATGATGCTTTGCCTTTTCTTTTCAGCATATTTTTTTGTAACAAGGAAATAGTAGAAGCGAAGCAAAAGATTGGCGTAATGAATACGTTCAATGGTATACTATGTGCATGGAACTGAAATGTTTAAGGAGGAATGAAATATGGCAATTGTAAATGCAACAGATCAAACGTTTGTGAATGAAGTAAAAGAAGGAGTTGTGCTCGTTGATTTTTGGGCACCTTGGTGCGGACCTTGTAAAATGATTGCACCTGTATTAGAAGAAGTAGATCGCGAGCTCGCAGGCAAAGTGAAAGTAGTAAAAGTCAATGTAGATGACAATCCAGAAACAGCTGGAAAATACGGTGTGATGAGCATCCCAACATTATTTGTCTTCAAAAACGGTGAAGTAGTAGACAAAACAGTCGGCTTCCAACCAAAAGAAGCGCTTGTTGGCCTTTTAAGCCAACATTTATAATTGACATACCTCGGAGACATCCGAGGTGTTTTTTTTTGAAATTTTATATTGACATTGAAAATCGTTCTCTACTATAATGATAACGGTTAATGATAATCGTTATCAAAAAAAGGGGGATACATACGAAATGAAAAAACGTCAATTAAAAGCTGTGTTTGCCATGTTTTTATTAGCAGGTGGTGTGCTTGCGGGGTGTGGAAATGCGGAAAAGACAGAAACGACAGAGAATAAGGAAGAAACAAAAGTAGAAGAAAAACAGGAAGAGCAACAACCAGCTGAAACCGAGCAAGCAGAAGAGCAAGTAAACGTTCAAACGTTCATTGATGCTTATAAAGCGATCAAAGCTGAAACAGAAAAGGCGAAAGAAGGACAACCAGTTGATTGGAGCCTTGTAGAAAAAACATACGTCGAGCAGTTGCAAAAACCAATTAACGAACTAGATGGTACATTTGCTCAAACGATTGAAGCAGCGATTCAAGGTGGAAAAAGCGGAGAGTTAAACGTTCATCCAGCACGTCAAATTGTTGATAAAGTGACGCAGTCATATTTTTATCAGTTGCAAAAAAAATTACAAAAAGATGTTGTAGCTGCACTTGAAGCTGGTGATCAACAAAAAGCAACAGCATTGTTTGACCAAATTAAGTTGCTAGCAGCGGAAATTTTCGTCCCAACAGCGATGAAACGTGATGAATATTATCAATTAACAGGGGAATCTAGTCTTGAACAAAGCATTAACGCTGGTTTAGCAGCACAAGAAGAAGCGTTAAAAGCAAACAACGTAGATGATTTTAAAGTGTACATTCAGTTGACGGATAAATCGATCTATCGAAGCTACTATTTAGCGTCAAAATCATATGCTGAAAAAATTGAAGCGGGTGTCAAAGAAGGAAAAGCAGAAGATGAGCTAAAAGGTCAACAAGCTGAAGCATGGGGCTTTTTACAAGCGATCAAAGGCTCTTTAGCTGAAGGAGATGAGGCGGCCACAACTCGCTTAGATGAAATTTTATCGTTAAATAATGATTACAAAAACATTAAAGCATCAGAAGTAAGCGCATTATATGCAAAAGCGTTGTTTGGTAAAATGAAAGGCTATCATGAAAAAGCACCGGCACAGTTAGACGAAAATAACGTTGTCGAAGCGAAAGTAAAAGCGTTAGAAGGAAACATGTTTTTGAAAGCGATCGAATTAGATGTGAAAGCAAAATTAGGCGAGCAAAAAGCTGCAGAAGTGTTTGCTACGGCAGAAAAATGGTATAGCGCAATTGCAGAAAATAAAAAAGATGAAGCCGCTCAATATAGCAAAGCTGTGCTTGATGCTGTAAGTGCTATTGTTCAATAAACACAAAAAAGCCGCGCATAACACGCGGCTTTTTCGTTGGTGTGCTCGGCATGGGTGCAATCTATAGGGTGAAAGTCCCGAACTGCGAAGGC